>CAMBXR010000051.1 GCA_945871955.1 uncultured Clostridium sp.
TATAAATTTTGTAAAAATCAAGTTGCAAATATTAACTAGATGCAACACTAGAAGCCTAAAATGGCTCTTTTATTATGTTTATATAAATATATTATTCATTTGATGTTAAGTTTAATTAAAATTGTCCATCAGACCTACTCAATAAACCAAAATTTATAATGCTATTTTTCAATAGCCTTCTGTAAATATACTAAAACTATATTCATCGCAGTTATAAGTTTTGAAAAACGTGTATATGTTGAACTACCTTCTTTAGCATTGTTAATCCCTGTTGTACTTTTATTTTTGATTGAAGTAATTTGTACAACTGCTTTTTCTAATTCCTCTTTTGAATATTGATTTTCTTTATTCATCAATAAGGCTTTAGAAATGTATAAAGCCTTAATCCTATTTTTAGATAGTGATAATGAAGGTGAACCTTCCTTTAATTTAGGTTGTACCTTTTCGCAATTAACTATTGTTGATTCAATTATTTTTAAGGTGTCGTTAATCTGTTGTTCTGTAAATGAATGCATGACATTAACTTCCTAAATTCTAATTTATCTATATAATATAAAAGTGTCATTAATTCGCATTATATAACTATTGTAAACTCTAGTCATATCTAAATCATAAAGTTAAAAGTTAACTAACAAAACAAATTATAAAAAGAGACTAAAACTATATATTATATAAGGTTTCAGTCTCTTTTTACTTTTCTATAAAATAAGCTTCATTATATATCTATACTTTATAATTTTCCAACTAGAATAGAATTCATATAAAAAAATTTATTAGGTTTTTGATTGTCAGTTGACTCTGTAATGATAAAAAAGTTTGTCCATTTTTTATAAATACATATCTCTAGTTTTATTTTTAAAAGTTTTATAAATTTATAATAATATAATCTTTAATTATTTTCTAAATCTAGTTCTTACATTTTAAGACTTTTTCTCCGCTATTATATATTCACTTAATCTTTTAATTGTATACAATGGTAATGGAAGTGATGTATGATTGTCATATGAAATGTTCATTCTTCTTAGTTCTTGAGTCATAATTGCTATACTATCTTTTTCATCTTCATCATTACATCCTATTATATTAACTTCATAAATACTTGGTCTTTTTAAAGGCTCATTTGGGTTTGAACATTTAGTATAATTAGCCCCACTATGATCTGAATTTTGTCTTTTTCCAACTAAATAATAAGTACTTTTATCACCTTTAAATACACCACTTTTTTTGTTTATATTGTTGTTATTACAATATATAAAGTATTCAGGAACTTCATCTGTATAATTTATTCTTATCATTCTTAATAAATCTTTATTTAGTAATCTTAGTTTACTTAACATTAATTCATTGAAGCTTTGATTTTTTACTTTACTCCATAGCCCATTTCTAATATTTGTATCTATAAAGGCATATACTTTCCTATTACTTTCTAATGTTTTAGATATATTTTCTAATATCCATTGTTCTATACCCTTTGCAGTAGCGTTTTTATATTTACTTATATTTATCTTATCAATAAAGGTTTTATTTATTGTAAATATACAATCATTTAATTCCATCCATTGATTTATTCCGTATAGATTTATATATATTTTTCCCTTATCAATTTTGCTCATTGCTAGTATTTTCTCGTTATTTCCACCTGATACTTTACCTATTCCAAGTAATATATCATTTTTTTCTACACCTATATCTTTATATAATGAATACTCTACAAATCCAGCTGCTGATATTAAATCTTTTATTGAATTCATTATTACATGTATGTTCGTTTTTTTGTCATAATTTATAAACTGAGTTAATACTTTATTATCTTTAAATACTGTTCTTATTAAGTTTTTAGGATCTCTATCTTTAGTTTCTTTTTTTGTATGATATGGTGGTATATCAATTAAAGCTAATTTCAATATTTTTTTATCGTAATTATCAATCAAATTTTCAATTTCTAATCTTCTTTCTTGTCTGTCTTCTGATTCTGAGAACTCTCTTACAAAATCATTGTTCACCATATTTATTTCAACATTGTATCCATCTGGTGATATACTATCAAGTATTAAATTATTTTCTAGTCTTAAATACATTGAAAATAACTTCTTTACTACACTATATAAATCATTATCATTCGTATATACATTTAGTATAACTTTATCTATATTTTTATTTATTATATATCTTTCTTTATTTATTTCTACGGTTTTACTAATTTCATCTTCTAAATTGTAATATTTTCTAAGTTCTTCTCCTACTTTATTAGTTTTTAAATAACCTTTTAAACTTATTGATTCAATTCTTTTTCTTAACTCTAGTTGAGGTAGCATTTGTACCAAGTTTTTTAGCATTTCATTTCTTTCAGGTAATCCTGCTCCATTTTGAGTACATACATTTTTCTTATTTTTATTTGTAATTAAAGCTATAAATCCCTTGTTTTCTTCACAGTATTTACTTGTATTTCTCAATATATCTTCTATATTAATCCCTAGTAAACTTATATAATTTCTATCACAAGTATCTTTTATTGTGAATAAATCTTTATTATCTCTATTAATTTGAACTCTATTAAATAATATATCTTCGCCGCTATAGTATTGATTTTCTTTATATATAAATATTGAAGTGGATTCTTTACTATCTAAATAATTTTTACCTTTTTCAGATAGCAAATTATAATCAGTCCAAACTCTTATTTTTAAATAGAAATTCATTACATAATCATCTGTATCTATAGGATCTTTCATACTACAAATTATATAATATGAAAATGGAGTATATAACTTATCCTCTAATTGTATAGGCTTAGTAAGTAAAATTGTATTATTATCTTCTGTAGTTCTATAAAACTTTAAATTTCTGTGTATAGAATCAAACCTAAATGTATTCTTTGATAATTTATATACATAATAATTTGGAATAAGAGTAAACTTAATTCCATTTTCTCTATTTATTATTTCTTTTAAAGATATTTCACCATCAAAATTCCACTCTTCAATAAATCTTTCATTAAGTTCTTTTCCAGTTCTTTTTTTATATTCTTCTCTTAACCATTCAATTACTTTAATTTTAAGTATATCTAAATCAAACTCACCCACTGAATAAAACCATATGCCAGAATCCTTATCTATATCATTGATTTTTTTATTAGCATAAATAACTTCATCAAAAAGAGATGAAGCTATTTTAAATATTGTACTTCCGGCTATATTATCATATTTACTTTTAATTTCCTTAAGTTCATCTATTATTTTTCTAACTTGTAAAGGTAATTTAAATATCTTCAGATAGACATCATCTATATTTTCTTCATTTATATTAAACGAATATAACTGTAGTTGTGCCACTAATCCCACTCCTCATCCATGTATTCTTCTATTTCTTCATTAATTTCATCTAGCATAAGTTCTAATGCTTTATAAAACTTGCCGTATAAATTACTAATTACTTCATCATTTATACATTCTGATAATATTTCATACCAGCTATATAATATACTGTTATTTCTATCTACTTTATTATTTTCAATTACAGATTGTGAAAATGCTAAGTCACAGAAAAATACGTTACAGTCATTTCCGTTACGTTGCATTCTTCCAATAGCTTGTTTTATTGGAACAATCATAAACCAACTCATTATCTCTTTTTCTTTAGAATCTAATTGTTTCCAATATGACATTTCTAATATATCATTAAATTTCATATAACAAAGTTTTCTAAATTTATCAACTTTATCTGAATATATTAAATTTTTATTTTTAATTTCTTCACAAATTTCATTTAGATAATGATGTAGTATTTGTATGTATGAAGAAAAATCTCCAGGTACCATATATGGTCTAATCATAAAAAACATACTTCCAAAGTATGAATTTCCTTCATCATCTAAAATATTATATCCTCTTGATATTATTGATAAAGGAACTACACATACATCTACATTAGTACCTGCTAAAGTTTCTATATAGTCTTTTGTTATACTATCATCTTGTTTTTCATTAAGCACTAACTTATAATTAATATTTTCAAACCTTAATACTTCACCTATAGATTTGCAATCATCATAACTATTTACAACTAGCAATACTTTTCTTCCTGATAATTTCCATAAATCTAACTCTATTTTTATATCTTGAATTATTGATTTTGTAAGATTTTTTAAATTATAAGTTCTTCTATCTTTATTGTATATTCCTGATATTCTTATGAATTCATCATTATATACTTTAGGTAAAAATTTCATATTAATTTTACCTTCTTTTTTTCCTCTTAATAAAATATCTGGTTTTTTCTTTAAGTTATAATGAGCAGAGCCTGGTGAATAACTTGTACCAGATAAATATATAACGCATGGACCTTCTAAATTTATATCTTCTTTAACATTGGACCATGATTCTAATAAACTTCGTCCTACGCCATCGTACCTAATCATGTCAATTCTAAGACCATTATTATATGATATTTTATAGCCGTATATAGTACCTATACATGGCTCTTTTACTAAATGTTTTAATTTTTTATTTACATTAGTAAATCCAGATACATTTTCTATTGATCCATATGCGTCATGACTTATATATGGGTATTCATTACTAATAATTTTTAATATATAATCCATTTGAACTAACATAATTAAGAATGCAATTTTTTGTATAAATAACTGCATGTTAATTTTACTAGGCGTTTTTATATTATATTTTTTAATTATTAACTCAACTTCTTCTATTAATTTTTCTTCTTGAAATTGATCAGCTTGATGTATATCTGCTACGAAATTGAAAATTTCATTTATTTTATGATTAAGTTTTTCTTCTGATATTTTAAATGTATCTGTAAGATCTACATATTCTTTTAAAAACTTTATAAATTTTTCATTATTAGGATTTGATTCTTTTCTTAATACGAAGGTAATATCCTTAAAAACTTCTATAGGAGTCCACATCTTATTCATAGTGTATTTTTTTACTTTTTCCAGTTTAGGTAATATACGTTCAATATTAAATAAAATCTTCTCAAGTTTATTTACATTACTAATAAATTTAAAATAATCCATTTTTTCTCTTGATTTATTATTTTTTGATATATGATTTTTCAATTCATTAAATTTACTAAATAAACTATCTTCTCCATGATTTACTTTTATGCTTGGTATTAATTGATCATCTAAAATACTTTGAACACTATCAGCTTCATCTACAATTATCATATCTAAAATATCATAGAATATCTCATATACGCTTCTATTGTAACTATCCATAAATTCAGGTATATTTCCCTTTACTAAATTGTGAGGAGTAGTTACTATGACTTCAGCTTCTGGAAGGCATCGTATTTTTTCCATATGACCACATTTACAAGAATATGGACATAATACTCTATCTTTATTTTCATATAATCTGTTACAAGGAAATGATAACTCATCTTCTTTATCTTCACACAATGCTTTTAATATACAATTACCAGATAACCAGCTCACTATAATATCACCTTCTAACTCTTCAAGTGTTTTTTTATTACTTAAATAGTTTTTAAGATGATTTTTTTCATTTGTTGTTCCTATTATTGGCACAGCATTTATACCTAAGCTTCTTAAAACTTTAACAGTATTAATTACATTTGGTACTGTATCCTCAATTATTCCTATTTTTAACTTATATTCTTTAACTCCTTCATATACTTGAGCAAATTTATATGTGGATTTTCCTGCACCCAATGCACCTACAATATGAATTGGTCCTTTTAATTCTATCTCTCTTTCTTTGTTTAATATATCCATATGTATATTTGGTCTTTTTATAAAACTAGGTCCCATTTTTTCTAATACCTCTGACCAATTTTTATTATCATATAGTTTTATGTATTTTTTCTTTTGGTATAAAGATATAGTTTTTTGATATTCTCCTCCTATTTCGACTATGTCATGTTTATAAATTTTATTTTTATTAGGATCATCTTTTTTAGTTCTACTTTTATATTCAACTGTATTTTCTGCAAAGCATTTAGTTCTACTCTTTGATTCACTTAGTTTTTTAATATGTGTATCATATATATCTTCTCTATCACTTTCATACTTAGCTACTATTTTAATTAAATTATCATTATGGTCTATATCAAATATCCTATATTTTTTATCAACATCTAAGTACTGATTTAGTGATGTTTTCCATTTTGTAGGAGTGCTAAATGAATATTCATCTTTTATTAAGTTAAATATATTTTCTTTATTTTTTTCATTTTCTGCTTCTGATTTATAAATATCAAAATATTTAGTATATACACTCCAACCTAAGCTTACTGGAACTTCATTGCATAAATTAAATATTGTATAAAGTCTAATTTCTAAGTCTATAAAATCTTTAGTCTTAAAATTTATATTATCTTTTTTAAAAAGCTTGGATAATCTTACTTTGTATCTATTCACTGGATACCTCCAATATTTGTTTTATTTTCTTTACAAGATTTTTTTGCTGAATTAGATTAATATAAATTTCTTCATTTTGAAGTAACTTACTTAAATCATGCATATAATTTTTACTTTTATTATTTTTATATATATCAACTCTGTGGTCTGGTATCACCAAGAAACAATACTTACTTTGACTAAATTTAGATAAATTTGAATTTTTTTTAAAATTTTCTAATAAAGTATTTGGATCTTTATGGTCTTTTACATCTAGATTTAAACAAATATCTCCATTATAGATACTTATGTCAAACTCATCTATATTAGGATACAATGTTATTTCTAAATCTTTAAATTCATCACTTAACATTTTATATATTTTAAATTCTGCTATATTAGGAAGTAATACATATTTATAAATTCCCTCGCTCAATATAGCAAACTTACTTTTAGGATTTATCATTTTAGTTATATATTCTAAATTCTCTTTAACTCTATAATATTTGCAGACTTCAGTACAGCTACCTTTTTCATTTGTAAAATTTAATGGTCTGCCGCAAACTGGACATATAATAAGTTTTTCATCACTAAAACTTGTTGGTTTATACATATCTTGGATAATTTTTATCGTTTCATTTGAAAAATTTTTATATAATTCTTTATCTAATAGAGACTTTTCGATTAAATATGTATTTGATATGAAAGTTCTTGCCATTCTATACTCATCATCCCAATATTTATCCCCTTGCTCTTTATATTTATTTCTACAATGGTCTAATAATTTCTTCATTATCTTTTGAACTTTTTCTTTAACATCTTTTTCATTCGTTTGTTCTAATATATAGCTATTAACTTCTAAGCTACTATTTATAAAAGGTTCACTTGGTAAGTTATCTCCTAAGTATGTATCCATATTTTCTGTCTTCATAAATTTTATTAATTCACTTATGTTTTTAGGAAAATTATATTTATGTTTATATATCATTCGATTTGTTAATAAATCTATAACTTTATTAGATATATCTATTTTTTCTAATATATTCTTTTCTTTACTAATACAATTTTTCATTGCATAAACTAGTTCTATTTGCTCTGCATTCATTTTATCTCCCTTAATCATTGAATTATTTATGTCATTTTTAAGAATATAATATATTATATTGGTGAACTATTCAAGTCATTTATTAAATTGAAATAAAAAATAGCAATTTTAAAATTGCTATTTATATTATATCTATCATATTTTTTAATATATTTTTTAATTCTTCTTTCAAATATAATGGTTCTAATATTGTAACACTTTCTCCCATTGATAATATCCATCTAACAATATCTTGTTTACCTTTCATAGTTGCTTCAAATATTATAGTTTCATCGTCATTCCATGTAATATGTTGATTTTCAACATATGCACGTTCACTTACTGAATACGAAAATGGCTTTTTTAGTAATAATTTTAATTTAATCTCATCGTTATTAAATATACCAATAGTATTTTTCATATACTCTTTAATATCAAAAGAGCTATCTATATCAAATTTATCTTCTAATACTTCAATCCAGTTAATTCTTATAATTTTAAAGGTTCTTATCTCCTTTCTACTTTCACAATATGCAATAAGATATTTTGTATCTTTTCTAGTAATTAGTGCATATGGCCTTATTACCCTTACACTATCTCCTGATGATATGGAATGGTAACTTATTTTTAATTTCTTTCTTGTTAAACATGCTGATTGAAGTTCTAATTCATAGTCTTCTTCTTTATCTAAATAAGTTCCACTGGATTCATTTATGCTATCATATGCTACATATTTACTTAATTCATTATTACTTTTAACTTTTTCAGTAAGTGACTCTAAATCAGTTATATATTCAAAATCTTGTTGCTTTAGTTTTTCCAATGCCTTCTCTAGAGATTTTACTTCTTGATTATCTGTATTTAAATTTAATAAATAATTATGTCCTTTTAATTCATATCCTCCACTAGGTCCAGGTATTGACTCTATCGTTATATTTGCTTCTTGCAAATCGCTTATATATTTTCTTACCATTCTTTCACTTACACCTAATGCATCTGCTATTTCTTTTCTCTTTATTCTTTTATTGCTTTTTAATAACGTTATTAATTTAAGCAAATTTGAAAATTTACTCATTTTTATCTCCTATGTGTTTAGTTTATTTTCATACTAATTTATTTAAAGTGTATAAGCATAAATATATTCTTTTATATTTTAATATTAATATCGATTTACTATTTCATCAATTATCTTAAATATTTCTTTAACTATGCTTCTATCCTTTTTGTTATATGAGTATAATATTCCCCATGTTTTGATATTTCTTATAACTCTATTTTAAAATTTATTTACTAATATATAAATATACAAGTAAATTACACTTGTATGAAATTTATTTTTCTACATACTATGATAGATCATATATAGTTAAAATATAATTTATATTTAGTGAATCTACAATTAAGAAAAATAAGTTTTATAAGGTTTATATAATGAATTTACTGATATATTTTATTCTATTAAGTTAAATATTATTGCTTTTTATAAATGATTTAGTAACGCTTGTATAATTAATTGAAACTTTTTATATTATGTAGTAGTAAAAAAGTTGATACACTTTTCCTATAAAAAAATCTATTAATAATATTTATCAACAGATTTTTTATAATATTTATATATTTTAATATTTCTATATATTTGATTTTATATATCCTGATGATTCTAAAGCATTATAATTTGGGTCATCTGTATCTATAATTTTTCTTGAATCACTGCAATCTAAGTCATCCTTACTCTTTTTCGATATATTTCTTTCTATATTTAATTTAACTAATTCATCAGGATCCTCTGTTAAAATATCTTTTTGTTTAACTATTTTTTCTTTATGAGGTGATTTTACATCTTTAATTTTTGCTTGAACTAACTTAAAGTGTTCTTTTGCAACATACTCTATTAAATTTGGAGTAATAGCATCTAAGTCATTTACAATCGCCATTTTCTGAGCATCCACATATAATTTTAATGCTAAGCTTTTTTCATATAAAATATTCGAGTATTCTTCTGTTAGATTAAATTTTTTGTTAGTCCACTGATATTTAAATAAAGTGTTCGTAAGATTTTCCCAATCATCATCATTTTTTAACCTGTTCTATAAATCTATTGAAACCTATTGATTTTATATAAAATCCTAGTGATAATCAATAGTTTTATAAATAATTCGCTCTTACCGAAGTAAGTCTTGGTTGAGCCAGTAATTTTCGGGAAGGTAATTATCCTTCAACTACTCATTTTCCCACAACCGTAACTAGTTACTACGAAGTAGTAGCTAGTTTTTTATTGTTTAAGACTGTTTTAACCCTCTTTCGATAAATAGACTAGTACGCTAAATAATCTAACATACTAGTCTATTCTAAATTTTTTATAGTCTACCATCTTCATATAGTTATAATATATACTTTTGCTTGAATAAAATATCTTAAGCTGGATAAAATTAAACTATATTTACTTGTATATTTATATGCCTTTAAATTATCAATTGACATATGTTATCAATAAATAATTCTATAAATTGATAATTTAGTGGACAAACTTTCTTTTAAATCCACACAACTAGCTTTCACTTTTTTAATAATAAAAATTGAAGTCAGCTTCTACGCAAAATTCTCCACGGCTAAGCAGTCCACCATAAGATATAGTAATATAATTCATTTGTGAATCTAATACTTTATTTATTATTACTTTATATCCATCCACATCATATAAATTATCATCTTCCTTTGGGTTGTCTAACTCAAAATCTAGTTTTGCTTGACTCGTCATAGTTATACATCTTGTAAGTATTCTTATACATTTTTTATCACTATTTTCTAAAAGTTTATCTAATTCTCTTTTTGCTTCATTTGTAATAAGTATAGTCATCTCTTCCATAGTTGTTTCTCCTTACTAATATTTTTTATATTTTAACATATATTTACTATTGTCTTCAATTCTTAGAATAAATATGATGAAAAATCTTAATACTTATATTTTTCAACTAAAAAAGACTAAGCTTAGATACTTAGCCTTTTTTAAACAAACTCTTAATTAAGAAACCGAGAATATAAATAAAATCAAGAATAAAAAATAAAGGTTTTACACTTGTAATTATATCCTAACCTAAAATTTTCATACCATAAAATTAATTAATAATACAAAGATCTAAAATGAATAACTTTTTATAAATAATATAAACTAAAAATGGAGGTGTTTTTTATGATAAATTTAAATACTAAAGAAAGATATTTATTAGAGGATGAAAAATCTCAAGAAGAGCTTTGTGTCTCTAAATACAATGAATATGCTTCTAGAGCTAATTGTAATGAATTAAAGAATTTATTTTCTTCTCTTGCTCAAAAAGAACAAGAACATTTAGATTCAATTAACCAACTTTTAAATGGTACTATTCCTAATACAAATGCTGGAGGAGGCCAATCTCAAAACCAGCAAATGGGTGGGTCATCTTCAGCTCCTACTATGCAAAATAATACACCTGTATTATCTTATGATGAAAATGATAAAAAATTATGTCAAGATTCTTTAGCTACTGAAAAATATGTATCTTCTACATACAACACAGCTATCTTTGAATTTAGGGATAAAAATATAAGACAAGTATTAAATCATATCCAAAAAGAAGAACAAGAGCATGGAGAAAAAATTTATAACTATATGAATCAACATAATATGTATAATTAAACAATCATATTGTTAATTAATATAAATTGAACTACAATTATTAGTAAGTAATTTAATTATCTTCCTTGATAAATCTAAAAACTTTTTAAATTATTTCTCCTTGTATTATTATATTTCGTAAATAGGTCCATAGTTTATGGGCCTATTTTTATTATAAAGAATTAAGAATTAGTATAAGAATATTTTATTTATGTCAGGATAACCTAATTATAAGTTTTAATTAGGAGGTAATTTATGAAGTTTTTAAAATATATGCTTATATTTATTCCAATAAGTTTTATTGCGAAATTTATGAATGCATCTGGTACTATTATGTTTATCTTATCCTGTTTATCTATAATACCACTTGCAGGGCTTATGGGTGAAGGTACTGAAGAAATATCTTTTTATGCTGGACCTAAAATCGGTGGATTTTTAAATGGTACATTTGGTAATGCAACTGAACTTATTATATCTATCTTTGCACTTAAAGAAGGTTTATTTGATGTAGTAAAATCATCTATTGCAGGAGCTGTAATTGGGAATATACTTTTAGTTGTTGGAGCTAGTATGCTTGCTGGTGGGTTAAAATATAAAACGCAAAAATTTAATGTTAAAGTAAGTGAGGTATCTTCTTCCATGCTTTTATTTGCTGTTTTAGGTTTATGTATTCCCGCCATATTTACTCATACAGTAAACCCTGCTTTATTAAATACACGTTATGAAGGACTTAGTATTTTTGTGGCAGTAGTTATGTTTATTATTTATATATTTAGCCTTATTTTTTCATTTAGCACACATAAGGATATTTATAATACAGATATGGATAATGAAGGAAGTGCTAGTTGGTCTCTCAACAAGTCAATTATAATTTTAGTAATAGCAACTATTTTAATAGCTATAGAAAGTGAGTTTCTTGTAAATGGTATTGAACCCTTAACTAAATCTCTAGGCTGGAGTGAATTCTTTGTTGGTATAATATTAATCCCTATTATAGGTAATGCTGCAGAGCATTCAACTGCCGTAATTATGGCAAGAAAAGATAAAATGGATGTAGCTTTAGAAATCGCCATAGGATCATCTCTACAGATTACTTTATTTGTGGCACCAATACTTATTTTCTTAAGTTTATTTTTTAAGCCTATGAGCATAGTTTTCAATGAATTTGAATTGGTAGCATTAATAGCATCTGTAATAATTGCCAATAGAGTTTCTCATGATGGTGAATCAAATTGGCTAGAAGGTGTTCAGCTTCTAGCCGTATATTTAATAATCGCAGCTTCTTTCTTTATAATATAATCTAAAAGAAATAGTGATTTATGTATTCCACTATTTCTTTTTTATATTTTCTCTATTAGTAAATTTATAATATTTTACTGTTTATCATATTATATATTGTACTAAATTTTTATGATATGAGATTTAATATTGGGGGTGAGATTCAATGTATGCAGATTTAGTGTGTAAAGGTGGTGGCATAAAAGGAATAGCCCTTGTTGGCGCTTTATCATGTTTTGAAGAATATGGCTATACATGGAAAAAAACTGCTGGAACCTCTGCAGGCGCAATAGTTGCTTCACTAATAGCTGTAGGATATAAAGCTGATGAAATTAGACAAATAATGTATAAAATTGATTATAAAAAATTTGCTGATAGTAATAAACTTCAATCTATTCCTATAGTGGGTCCTATTGCCTCTTTATTTTACTCTAAGGGATTACATTCTGGAAATTATATAGAAAATTTTTTAACAGAAAAATTTGAATTAAAGGGTAAAAAATATTTTAAAGATATATATGAAAATGGTGAAAGTAAATTAAAAGTCATTGCAACAGATGTTACAAGACATAAATTGATAGTACTTCCCGATGATTTAGTTGAATATAATATAAATCCTTTAACATTTGAAATTGCAAAAGCTGTAAGAATGAGCATTTCCATTCCTTTTTTCTTTAATCCCATTATTTTAAATAAGAAAAATAATCCTAGTTATATTGTTGATGGAGGACTTTTAAGTAATTTTCCAATTTGGATCTTTGACGTTAACCATAAACCTAGATGGCCTACATTTGGATTAAATCTTTATAATGATACTCCATGTGCTACCAGTGATTCTCATGGTTTAATACCTTATTTAATTGATGTTATGGAAACTATGCTTGCTACCAGTGAAGAAGTTTATTTTAAAGATTCTGATTCTATAAGAATTGTAAATATTCCAACCTTAGGCATTAATACTATAAATTTTGATATTACTAATGAAGAAATAGTTGCTTTATATAACTCAGGCTATAATTCTACAAAAAAATTTTTAGAAAAATGGAATTTTGATTCTTATACTCGTAATTATCGTCTTTAATATTTAAAATATGTAACTATTTCTTATTATTAAGCATAAATTATATTAGGAGGTGACTCTATGATAAAAGAAGACATAAAAAATTGTAGTAACAACAATTACAGTTATTTATTAAAAAGCCTCTGTAATATATTAAAAGAACGAAAAAATAAAGAAAGTTCTTATGCAACTTTTTTTCAAACAGAATCTGTAGTTGTAGATTTAAATGAGTTTTTCCCATTTAATACAATAGATTCAAATAAGGATGATATAACTCTTTTAAGTTCTACTGATATTCAAGTAAAAAAATCTGGTGTATATCATATTATTTATAAAATACCAGTAACTATAGAAAATAAAAAAGAGCCAATTGAACAAAGTTTAAGTTTATATATTAATGGTATCTTGCAAAAAAATATCCAAAGAGCTTTCGGTGTTGTGGATTCTAGCGATAAAAAACGTATGTCTATTATAGGTGATATAATTGTATATATTCAAGATGATACAATACTTCAACTTAAAAATGATGGTTTTCCTAACAGCAGTAAACCAATATGTACCTGTAATAAAGAGGGCAATGTTGCAACATTTAATATAGTAAAAATAGGTTAATTAGGGGTAGACATTTAGTTTACCCTTTAATAAATTCACATATAAAAAGCTAGCTATTATTAAGCTAGTTTTTGCTGACTATTCCAACAATATGTTTAATAAAAAATTAAAATTAATTTAATAATAAATCTCTTATACCTTTAAAATCAGAAATTTCATAAGTTGGGCATAACTTAGTTTTATTTTCTATATTATTTGGATTGAACCAACAAGTATCTATATTGTAGTTGATACCGCCTTTTATGTCAGAACTTAAACTATCTCCAATCATAAGAATTTCACTTTTACTAAAATCTCCAAGATTATTTATAGCATGATCAAAAATCTCTGGATTTGGCTTTGATATACCTACTTCTTCTGAAATTACTATATCTTTAAAATATTTTGATATAATAGATTTTTTAATTCTTCTTTCTTGGACAGAAGTAAGTCCATTAGTAATAATAGAAAGTATGTATTTATGACTTAAGTCTTCTACAAGTTCAGCTGCTCCATCCAATAAAAATGAACCATTTCCTAAGTGTTTAATATAAGAATCTGCAAATTTATTTTCATCAAAATTAACACCTAATTTATCTTTTAATCTTTTAAATCTTTCTATTTTTAATTCTGCTTGAGTAATAAGATTTTCTTCAAGCTCTTTCCAAATAGCTGTATTTATTTCTTTATATGTACCAAAATGATATTCTTCATCATAATCAAATCCAAATTCTATCATAGTATTTTTAAATGCCTCTTTTTCAGATTTTTTAAAATCAAATAATGTCTCATCAGCATCAAATAATATAACTTTGTATTTCATAATTGATTATTCCCCCGTTGTATATTATAAATTATTTTTATCAATAGAATTATATCATAAAAAAGACTAAATTCACTTTAACAAAAGTAAATTTAGTCTTTAATATTAAGCCATAAATCTTTCTAAGATACTTTTTAATTTTTCTTCTAAATCTCCGCAGTCATCTGCTTTTCTTATTCTTGGATGAGAAATTTCTCCTCCATGTTCAAAATCCACTGGATGAACTACTATTTCATCATCATCTTCTTCTAGTTCAAACAGTAAACCAATAAGGTTATCCACATTTAAACTTAAATCTCCAATGTCTTTTATTGTATTACCATCTTCATAAATATCTTCTAAATAATGATTTAATGCATATTTATTTCCATCAATAAGCTCTACTTTTTCTGCGCCTTCATAAGTTTTACCTATAGCAAAATGAAGAGCATATTCACCACTCATTAGTAACTCTACATAATCATTTGCTTCATGTAAATTTTCATAATCTTCATCGAAGACTACCACATCCATATAATCTCTATCTACTAAACATATTCTTGAGATATAGTGTGGAAATTCTAAAAGTAATTCTTCTATATTATCATTATAATAATTTATAAAACTTTCTAAGTTAAATTCTTCTAATTTAAATCTAAATATCTCCATAAGTATTTCCTTTCTCTGTCGTCTTAAAATTGTCTATTTCTTTTAGACAGCAAAATATAATATACCATAAAGGATATAATTATAGAAGTATTTATATTTGCATTTTAAAGAATTATTTAATTCTAAATCCAGCTTCAACTACTGCTTTCTTTATTCTTTCTATATGATTATGATCAAAGGTTTCCAATGTCATTTGAGCATTTAACTCACCTATTTCATCTGTTGAAGATAAGTTAACAGTGAAAATATTGGCATCTAAACCACTTAATATTCTAGTAAGCTCTGCTAAACCACCTGGTTTATCCTTGATATCTGTATTGAAAGTAAAACGTCTACCACTTTTTATAAGACCTCTAGCTATTATTCTATTTAAAGTATTTACATCTATATTACCACCAGAGATAATACATACAACATTTTCATTTTCTGTTGGTTTATATTTTCCACTTAAAATAGCTGCTGTTGTAACAGCTCCTGAACCTTCTGCCACAACTTTTTGATTTTCCATTAAAAATAATAATCCTTCTGCAATTTCGCCTTCTTCCACAAGGACTACTTCATCTATTAAATCCTTTGCTATATTAAAAGTTAACTCTCCCACAGTTTTAACAGAAATACCATCTGCCACAGATGTAGCTTTAAAAGCAGTTGTTACTTTTCCTGATTTCATAGATTCATACATGGAAGGTATATTAGCAGTTTGCACGCCTATAATTTTCACATTAGGATTTAAAGCTTTTGCTGCCACTGCAATTCCTGAAATTATTCCTCCTCCACCAATTGGACAAAGAATAGTATCTACTTTATTATTCATTTGTTCAAAAATTTCAAGGCCTATGGTTCCCTGTCCTGCTATTACATATTCATCGTTAAATGGATGTAAAAATGTGGCTCCAGTTTCTTTTTGTATTTCTAAAGCTTTAGCATAAGCATCGTCGTATACAAGGCCTTCTAAAACTACATTTGCTCCATAAGATTTTGTAGCACTTACTTTCGCCAAAGGAGCAGTTGCAGGCATTACTATGGTAGCTTCAATTCCATTCATTTTAGCTCCCAGTGCCACACCTTGTGCATGATTTCCCGCACTAGATGCAATAACTCCACTTGATTTTTCTTCTTCAGTTAAATTTGCTATTTTATTACAAGCTCCCCTTATCTTAAATGATCCAGTTTTTTGAAGATTTTCACATTTATAATAAATATTTGCTCCTGTCATTGAGCTAAGTTTAACACTTTCCAATATATCAGTCTTTTTTACTATATCTTTAATAGTCTCTTGTGCTTTTTTAATGTCTTCTAAAGTTACTGTTTTCACTCTAATGCCTCCTGTATTTATTTTAATGACAATATAATCTATAAATTTATGATTTTTATTATTTTTTTCTATTTTTTAATTAATATTCTATTTATAAAAATATTAAATTGTTGTATAAAATATCCCTTTTATTGATTTTCTTTTATGTAGTATGATAGGATTCTTCTAGTATTCACCATTACTCTTTTATCTGAAGATATTTTATTAGTGTATTCTGTAAAGTTATTTTTTATCCAAAAATTCTTTATTTCTTTATCCTTCGGATGTATTATTATAAACTCAATATCCGTTAAAGTTTTTAAGATATCTATGATTTTACTTATTATCTTAGTTCCTATTCCTATTTTCTTAGGATTTACAGAAAACCATAGTATATAAGCATATAAAAAATCTTTTTTTCCAAAGTCTTCATACATATTAAAATATAATCTAAAGTTTAAATCTAGTCGATTATTACCATATGATTTATTTTTATTGTGTATTATGTAATAATCATCTTCATTATAATAAGTAAAATTAGCATCTATATCTAATATTTCCATAGATAAATTATCAAGCTTATTGCAAATATTTTTTATTATGTCTTCATATTTTAAAGTTATACTTTCACATAGCATATACTCCCCTTATCCCCCTTAGATATTTCTATTTTCTATATTTTAAACCTATGACATGTCCTTCAAAAATCTTCATAAACTTCTCTCTTTCATAGTAAACTTTTTT
>CAMBXR010000052.1 GCA_945871955.1 uncultured Clostridium sp.
GAAAGTGATATTAAATACTCAATTCCTAGAAGAAATTTAGAAGAATAATAGTAAAACCTATCTATTTTTAGATAGGTTTTATTTATGTTTAATCATAAAGTTAAAAATGCTATAAAGTTCACATTTACATAAATTTATTAATTTATATGCCACATGATTTTTAGGTTCATTTTCATCTTCTTCTAAGTCTATATACATTGATACTATTTTTTCCTTTTTGTCATTATATTTTATTTTAATTTCTGGTGTATCAAAGTCTTTTATATCTACAGAAAAACTATGTATTTCATCATTATCGTCTTCAATATATTTAATTATTAATTGTTTATTTTCAAATAACAAGTCATCATCCTCCTAACATAATTTATTTTTTCCATTATAAATAAATTAATGCTAAAAAATAGATATAATTATATATTAATCATGACTACATTATTTTTAATCTAATAATAATTAAATTTTTTATATAATACCTTCACAAATTTTTATTAAACTTTTCTCAAAATTAATATCATCTTCCTTAGATCTTTTCTTAGGCCCCTTAATTCTACCACCACTTTGTCTAATTTTCTTAGATACATGTCTACTATAGAGCAATCTGTCAATATTATCATTATTATAAATTAATCCATTTTGGTTTAATACATAATAAACTCTGTTTATAGCCATAGCTGCTAGACCATAGTCCTGAGTTATAACAATATCTTCTTTTTGAACTATATTTATAAGGGCAAAATCAACTGAATCTGCTCCTTTTGAAAATACCATAGTCTTTGCACCTTCTTTATTAAATATATGAGAAGTATCACACATTATAATTACTTCCATATTAAACTTTTTCCCTACAGATATTGCTATATCTATGACTGGACATCCATCACCATCAATTAATATTCTCATATTATCTCCTATTTTAGTTTTTAATAAAAAAAGAGATTTACAAAATCCCTTTTTTATTATATTTTATATAAATTTTCATATTGTTGCGGTTTCATTCTTTCCCCTGTATTTAAGGAATCTATTTTCTCCATATCTTCTTTTGAAATTTCAAAATCAAAAATCTCTAAATTTTCTTTAATTCTACTTATTGTACTTGTTTTTGGTATGGCTATAACATTATTTTGTAAGTGCCATCTTAATATAATTTGAGCTTCACTTTTATTATATTTTTTAGATAAATTTTTAATTATATCATTATCAAAAAGTGCTCCTCTTTTTATAGGACTCCATGCTTCAACCACAATATTATGTCTTTTGCAAATTTTTAATAACTCTTTTTCTGAACGATTAGGATGTAATTCAATTTGATTTACCATAGGATTTATTTCAGAAAAATCTATAATAGCTTCTAACTGTTCAGCTGAAAAATTACAAACACCTATTGCTCTAACTTTTTTTTGCTTGTATAAATCTTCAATAGCTCTCCATGTTTCCTTTATTTTTTCTGTTGGCCAATGAACTAAATATAAATCTATATAATCTAGTCCTAATTTTTCTAATGATTTATCAAAAGCTTTTAATGTATTTTCGTATCCATCGTCATCTATCCATACTTTAGTTGTTATAAATAATTCTTCCCGTGGAATATTTGACTGTGCAATTCCTTTTCCAACACCCTCTTCATTATTATAAAATGATGCTGTATCTATACTTCTATATCCCGCTTTTATAGCTTCTTTAACTAAATTACATGCCTCATCATTTTCATTTTGTAATTTATATGTACCAAAACCAACAATAGGCATTTCTACCCCATTAGATAATATTCTAACTCCTTTTTTCATCTTTAAACCTCCATTATAGTATGTTAATTTACCATAATCTTTATAATATATTATTTATTGTAAACCAGTAGCTATATTAATATAACCAAAAACACCTTAAATATAATAATATATTTAAGGTGTTTTTATTAATTATATTATACTACTTCTTTATCTATTTTATCTTCTTTATCTAACTCTTCATCTGATTGATTTGCAAATTGTGAATTATATAAATTAGCATAGAATCCACCTTTTTCTAATAGCTCTTCATGATTTCCTTGCTCAACTATATCTCCATTATTTATTACTAAAATTAAATCTGCATCTCTTATAGTCGATAATCTATGAGCAATTACGAAACTCGTTCTACCTTTCATTAAGTTATCCATAGCTTTTTGAATTAAGAGTTCTGTTCTTGTATCAACGGAACTTGTAGCTTCATCTAGAATTAATATCTTAGGATCTGCTAATATGGCACGAGCTATTGTTAGTAATTGTTTTTGTCCCTGTGATATATTGCTAGACTCTTCATTTAATATCATATTATATCCATCAGGCAGAGTTTTTATGAAATGATGAACATGTGCTGCTTTAGCTGCTTCTATTATCTCTTCATCTGTAGCATCTAATCTACCATATCTAATATTATCTTTTATTGAACCACTAAATAACCAAGTATCTTGAAGAACCATACCAAATAATTCTCTTAACTCTCTTCTATTAAAGTCTTTTACATTGTATCCATCTACTAATATAGCGCCAGAGTTAACATCATAAAATCTCATTAATAATTTTATCATAGTTGATTTTCCTGCACCTGTTGGTCCAACTAACGCAACTTTTTGTCCTGGTTTTACATGAGCTGTAAAATCTTTAATTATAGTTTTATCTTCATTATATCCAAATTTAACATGCTCAAAATCAATTCTTCCTTCTAATCCTTCTATGCTAACTGGATTCTCCAACGTTATATCTTCTTCATCTTCATTTAAGAACTCAAATACTCTCTCTGCTGCAGCTGCTGTTGATTGTAATTGATTTGATATTTGTGCCATTTGTGATATTGGTTGGTTGAAGTTTCTTACATATTGTATAAATGATTGTATATCACCAACTTCAATTCTATTTTTTACAACTAAATATCCACCAAGTATAGAAACTATTACATAACTTAAGTTTCCTACAAACATCATAAGAGGTTGCATTATACCTGATAAAAACTGAGATTTCCAAGCTGAATCATATAATTTATCATTAACTTTATTAAATTCTTTTATAGAATCTTCTTCACCATTAAAAGCTTGAACTACCATATGACCGCCATATAATTCTTCAACCTTACCATTTACTTGGCCTAAATACTCTTGTTGATATTTAAAGTATTTTTGAGATCTTTTTACTATAAAAGATATTATAAATAAAGATATTGGTATTACAACTAATGCACTAATAGTCATTATCACACTTATAGATAACATCATTATTAATACACCTATTAATGTGGTAACTGCTGTAATTATTTGTGTTAAACTTTGATTTAAACTCTGAGCTAAAGTATCTATATCATTTGTAAATCTTGATAATACTTCACCATGAGTTCTAGTATCAAAATATTTCATAGGTAATCTGTTTACTTTTTTAGAAAGTTCATCTCTTAAATTATAGGCAACTTTTTGTGATATACCGCTCATTACAAATCCTTGTATGAATGAGAATATGGCACTTACAACATAAAGAATAACTAAAGTCATTAATATTCTTTTTATTGCATCAAAATCTATTCCCGTTCCCTCTCCAGAAACTTTACTTACTAATCCATTAAATATTTCTGTCGTAGCTTTACCTAATATCTTAGGTCCTATTACTGAAAATGTAACACTACCTATGGCAAATATTAATACAAGAAATATTGATAATTTATATTTTGCTAAATATGAGATTAATCTTCTCATAGTTCCTTTAAAATCTTTTGATTTTTGTGCTGGTCCTTTCATTCCATGTCCACCCATTGGACCTCTTTTTGCTCTACTCATTATCTAACTCCTCCTTTGAAAGTTGTGATAATGCTATTTCATTATAGATTTCACAATTCTTTAGAAGTTCTTTATGTGTTCCTATTCCAACTACTCTACCTTCATCTAAAACTACTATTTGATCTGCATCTAAAATAGTACTTATTCTTTGTGCAACTATTAATACTGTACTATTTTCTGTTTCTGTTTTTAATGCTTTACGAAGTTTTGCATCTGTTTTAAAGTCTAGAGCAGAGAAACTATCATCAAATATAAATATTTCTGGATCTTTTGCTATTGCTCTAGCAATAGATAATCTTTGTTTTTGACCACCAGATACATTTGATCCTCCTTGAGCTATTTCAGAATCAAATTTATTTTCTTTTTCATTTATAAAATCTAAAGCTTGAGCTATTTTAGCTGCTTTTTTGATTTCATTTTCATTTGCTTCTTTTTTACCATATCTTAAGTTAGAATCAATTGTTCCAGAGAATAAAACTCCTTTTTGAGGAACATATCCTATTTTTTCTCTTAAGTCATGTACTGAAACATGTCTAATATCTCTACCATCAACTAATATCTTTCCTTCTGTTACATCATGGAATCTAGGTATTAAATTGATTAATGTAGATTTACCACTACCAGTACTTCCTATAAAAGCAGTCGTCTCACCTGGTCTTGCAGTAAAGTTTATATCATGTAATACTTTTTCGTCCGCATCAGGATATTGGAATGAAACATTTTTAAATTCAACTACACCTTTTTGATTTTCATCAAATTGTTCTGGTACTTTATCTTCTTTTATTACTATTTCTTTATCCAATACTTCATTTATACGATTAGCAGATACAGATGCTCTTGGAATCATTACAGAAATCATAGATATCATTAAGAATGACATTACAATTTGCATTGTGTATTGTATAAATGCCATCATATCCCCAACTTGCATTGCACCAGTATCTATATTCTTAGCACCAACCCAAACTATTAAAACTGATATAATATTCATAACAAGCATCATCAGTGGCATCATAGCAGACATCATTCTATTAACAAACATATTAACTTTTGTTAAATCTTTATTAGCTTTATCAAATCTTCTCTCTTCAAATTGTTCTGTACTGAAAGCACGTATAACTGGAAGACCTGTTAAAATCTCTCTTGTAACTAAATTTAATCTATCCACTAAATTTTGTAATTTTTTAAATCTAGGCATTACTGTTGAGAATAATATTATAACTACAACGACAACTGCAAGTACTGCCACTCCTATAATCCAAGCCATTGATGTATTTGTGCTTAAAGCTTTATATATACCGCCAATTGCCATAAATGGAGCGAAGAATACAATTCTTAGTATCATTACAGTCATCATTTGTATTTGTTGAATATCATTTGTACTACGAGTAATTAAAGATGCCGTTGAGAATTCTGTCATTTCTTTACTAGAGAATCTCATTACTTTTTCAAAAGTTTTTGATCTTAATACACGACCTAATGAGGCCCCTACTCTAGATGCTAAAAATCCAACACATATAGATGCTATTACACCAAGTATTGTAATTCCTATCATAATAAGCCCCGTATTTAAAATATATCTTGTTTGTATAACGCCTGTATCTATACCTATTTTTTCATACTCTGATTTAACAAAAGAAACAGCAACTTGACTTATCATTGCCTCAGGTAAATTAACTAATTTCTTATCCATTTCTTTTATCATTTTATCTTTTTGCTCTTTTGGCATAGAATCCAATAAAGTAAACATATCTACATTTTCTAAATTTATTGGTGCATTATTTTGTTGCATATTTAGTTGTTGCATATTTTGAGCTAATTGAGCTTTTATTAATTCACTTGACTTATCATCACTTTCTAGTGCATTAACCATAAGTTCTGGTTTTCCAAGTATAGTACTTAGCTCTTCTATTTTCTCTTTATCCTTTGTATCTAATAAATATAAATCTTCATTTTTTAGACTTGGATATTTATCTTTATACTTGTCATATTCATCTTTACTAAGTAAATCTTTATTTAATAATTTATAATTATCAAGTACTGTATCTTTATTTTTATCACTCATAAAAACAAAAAGCTTATTTATCTGTTTTGCTCTTATTACTTCTGGAGCTGGATTTTCTATACCACCTTGTTGAATACCAATATTTATTATATTAGATGTATAAGTTGGTAAAGAAAGTTCACAAGTCGCTTGACCTGCTAAAAGAAGTATAATTATAAAAATTATAAAGCTTGAATTTTTTAAATGTTTAAATATCTTGAACATCTTTTCTCCCTTTCTTAATTGTTGTAATTTTAAAACTCTCCTTGTAACTCTTCTATAACATCATAAAGCTTTCCTAATAGGCGAATTAAATTATCTGTGTCTTCTTCTCCCATCTTCTCAACCATTTTGTATACGAAGTTCTCAAGTTTTTCATCTTGAAGCTTTAAAAATTCTTCTCCTTTTTCTGTTAACTTAACATACACAACTCTTCTATCATTCTTATTTGAAGATCTTTCTATAAGCTCTTTTTCTTCAAGTAAGTTAAGCATTTTTGATGTTGCTGGTTTTGTAATACATAGCTTTTGAGTTAAATCTGATGTTTTTATCCCACAATAATTTTCATCTTGTTTACTATTTTTAGCGTTTAAGTGTATTGTTTTTAATGTCATAAGCACTGCAGGATGAAAATTATCAGATTTTTTATTATTTCTATGAACCAACTTTTTTATTTTTGCAATGGCGTTTAAAAATTCTTTTGACTTATCTTGTGATTCATCCATTTTATCATTCCTCTCACAGCAATAATTAATTTCCACTTTAAATAGTTTCCATGTGCAAATATTATTGTAGTTAACTTTATTATCACTGTCAATAAGTTCTCATTTTAAAATTTTATTAATATATTTAGTTTCTACAATACTTTATAATATAAATATAGTAATTATTTTTTATATTATAAATTTATGTAAAAAGGATGAGATATAACAAAATATATACTCATCCCTTTTATTTAGACTAATTCTTTTTTATAATCTTATTACTTGATTTTCATAAACATGATTATTATTTTTTAAATCATTCTTTTTGATTAAATTTTCTTCAGTTGTTTTAAATTTTTCAGCTATAGAGCTTAATGTGTCTCCTTTTTGCACCACATACAATCTTCTATATTCTTCATTATCTGAAGATGATATAGAACCTTCTATTTCTAATACTTCTCCAGGATATATTAAATTTGGATTTTTTATATTATTAATTTTCACTAATCTATCTACTGATGTATTAAATCTTCTAGCTATTGAACTTAATGTATCTCCTCTTTGTACAACATAGACATTTCTATATTGTCTTGAAGATACAGATTTAGAATTACTATTATTAATTGTTGGAATTTTTAATATTTCTCCTACATATATTAAGTTTGGATCTGATATATTATTAACCTCAGCTAGTTCATCTACTGTTGTATCAAATCTTCTAGCTATTGAACTTAATGTATCTCCTGCTCGTACTATATAAGTTCCCGAAAAATCTATATCTGTTTTTTTCTCACTTCTTTTATCTTCATATATTTTTATAATTTGTCCTGGATATATTAAATTTGGATTCGCTATACCATTAACTCTTTGTAGTTCCCTAACTGTTGTTCCAAATCTCTGGGCAATACCGCTTAATGTATTGCCAGACTGCACTGTATAGTAGATAACTCTACTATTACTTGATGCTGGTCTTTCATCTCCTGGTACAGTAGTCTTATTATCTAAGAACATCTCATCATAGAAAAAATCTAAATCTGTATTTGCATTTATACCCGGAATTTCTCCTGTATCTGAATATTGCCATCCTGCATATCTATCTCCCCATATTGGGTTTGGTGATGGACCATCTTCTCCCAATTGGGCAATCCATAAAGCATATTCTGATAAACCTAATCCTTCGTATAAATTATTTTGTGCAAAGTTTGTGTAAGTGTAAACAGCTGCATCAATTCCACTATATCTTTCTACTTCTCTTAAAAATTCTAAAGCTTGTTGTGTTAATTCATAATTATCAAGCCCACCTGTTTGTTCTAAGTCTAAAACTAATTTACAATCGGACTTATAATCTATTATAGTGTCAACAAAGTATCTAGCTTGCTCTGCTGGAGTTGGAGATGAGCCTGGATTAAAGAAATGATAAAATCCTACTCTTAATCCATTGGCTTTCGCTCCTTCATAAAACTCTTGTAAATATGGATCTCTATAAAAAGTTCCTTCAGATGCTTGAATTATAACTACTTCAATACCATATTCTGCAACTCTTTTCCAATCTATACTACCAGACCAGTTACTTACATCAATACCTCTATATCTAGCCATATAGTACCCTCCATTATAATTTTTAGTACAACGTACTAATATATAATATAATTACTTCATTATTTATGTGACGATAAAAATACATATATTTTAATATAATTCTTAATTTTTTGTATAATATTGCAATAATTTTTCTATAAATTAATTGGTAAATTTTTCACAATTTTTAATTAGAAATGATATAATCATATTAAATATATATTTTATAAGGGTGGGTTGATATATTATGAAATTTGATTGTTTTTATTATCCTGTTTTAGATAAGAATGGAAATGTCGTGAAGTGTAATAATGGTATTCGTAGTTTCAATTTTGGAGATGAGGTTCCTACGAAAACTTTATACTACAATTATGGAGATAGCTTTGCTATATATCAAAATAGTAAATTATTTATTGTTGAGAATAAAAAATTAAAAGAAGAAACCGACATAGATACATTAAAATTTCCACTAAAAATTGTATTTAATTATGGAACTCAATTAACTATTCAAAAAAAATCTGACTTATCATCTATAAGACTTTTATTACCTGGCTTCTTTGAAAAAGAAAAAGAGCTAGGAGAATTATTCTTTTTATCTGAGGTTTATTCTAGAAAAATAAAAGAAGCTCAATATAGCGTTATGAATAACCTTACTAATTCTGTTAGAGATGTAAGCTATTTAAATGATGAGATTCATCATGCTACAGATAGCTTAATTAAAGAATTAAAAATTATAGAAGATAAGTTTATACAATTAAATCAATCTAATCCTAACTTAATCGATGATTATCTAGAATATATGAGTTACAAAGATGAAGAAGATATGTTTAATATAGGTATAAATAAATATTTTGATGAAGGTACAGAACAATACAATCAATACAAAAAAGATTTGTCTATCTTAAAGAGAAAACTTATTTATCCAAAATTTAAATTACAACATTTTGTAAGCTCTATTGATAAATATAAATTTCTATAAATTTAATATAGATATTAAAACCAGTTAATTTTTAATTAGCTGGTTTTTTAGTATAGATTATTTATGTTATTTTAGGGTATTATTATAATAATTAATATACATTCAAGGAGAACAGTATGAGAGTTATAATTATAGGTGGTGTGGCTGCTGGAATGTCTGCCGCTGCCAAATTAAAAAGAATAAAACCTGATTATCAGGTTGTCGTATATGAAAAAACTGACATAGTTTCTTTTGGAGCTTGTGGTTTACCATACTTTGTTGGTGGTTTCTTCGATGATTCAAATATGATGATTGCCAGAGATAAATCAAAATTTATTGAATCAGGAATAGATTTAAAAACATTTAAAGAAGTTATTGATGTTAATATAGATAATAAAAAACTTACAATAAAAGATTCCATAAGTGGAGAAATATTTGAAGATACCTATGACAAATTAATGATTGCCACAGGTGCAAGTAGTATTATGCCATCTTTAGATAAGTCATATAATAATTTAACAACTTTAAAAGATATGAGTGATGGCATTAAATTAAAAGAATTAATGTCTAAAGATGAAAATAGAAATATTGTTATTATTGGTTCTGGCTTTATTGGTATAGAAACTATTGAAGCTGCTAAAAAATTAGGTAAAAACATCCATCTTATAGGTAGAAGTGATAGAATTTTAAGTAAAGTTTTTGATAAAGAAATAACTGATTTATTAGAAGAAGAATTAATAAAAAATAATATTCATCTACACCTTAACGAAACCGTGCAAAAGTACATAGGAGAAGATAAAATTGAAAAAGTTATAACTAATAAAAATGAAATATCTGCTGATTTAGTTATAATAGCCATTGGTGTTAAACCTAATACGTCTTTCTTAAAAAATACAAATATCCAAATGCTTCCTAATGGTGCTATAATAGTTGATGAATGTGGTAGAACATCTGCTAAAGACGTTTATGCAGCTGGAGATTGTGCAACAATAAAAAATATAATAACTAATGAAGATATATATGCCCCTTTAGCAACTGGTGCTAATAAACTTGGTAGAATAGTCGGTGAAAATTTAGCTGGAATTAATTCAACTTTCCCTGGCTCATTGGCTTCATCATGTATTAAAGTTCTTAATATGGAAGCTGCTGCAACTGGTTTAACAGAAGAAAAAGCAAAGTCATTAAATATAAATTATAAGACTGCTTTTATAAGCAATTTTAACCAAACTCATTACTATCCAGGTAGAGAAAAAGTATATGTAAAATTAGTATATCATGCTGATACTAAGGTATTACTTGGTGGTCAAGTTGCAGGATATAAAGACGCTGTTCAAAGAGCTAATGTTCTAGCAGCAGCCATAACTGCTAAAATGACTACAGAACAACTTGGTATGCTTGATTTATGTTATGCACCTCCATTCGCCACTACATGGGATGTTTTAAATATTGCAGGGAATGTAAGCAAATAATATATGGAGGGTTTATATGAACCAAATGACATTAAAAGAATTATATGAAGTTGGTTGCTCTTTTGAATCATCAGTAGGTCAAGGTACAAAAAGTGAAAGAGCTAGAATACCAAAGAATTCATCTCGAATAATTTTTGATGAATCTTTAACTAATAATATTTTAAATTATGATAAAGAAATAAAATTTTTAGTTTCAGGTGAAATTTGGTGTCCTGATTTTCAATTAAACGTAGCTGTATTAAAAAGATTTATGGACTTAAATCCAAACTTTGATATGTCTGTAATTACTATGGCAAGAGGTAAAAAATATATTCAACCTATTTTAAATATTGAAGATGCTAAATATCCTTTAATCCTTGTGTTAGATAAGGATTTTAATATACTAGGTGATTTCCAAGAACGACCACAAGTCGTTAAAAACTCACCTTGTTTTGATGATATAAAGTTAGACTACTACAAAGGAAAATACTTATTAGATAGTGCATATGATATTTGGGAAATAATAAAATAGTTAAAATTAATTAATAAAAAAGCTATCGTATGACAACTAAAATTTGTCACTACAATAGCTTTTTTATATTCTATATATTTTAAATTCCCTAATGTACCCTTTTTATAGTTCCACTATTTCAAACCCTGCTGCTTCTATTTCTTTTCTTATCTTATGTATATGATCATGATCAAATGTTTCAAGTATAAACTCTGCTGATTGTTTTCCTATAGCTCCACCAGAAGATAATCTTGTTTGATTGGCATTTAATATATTTGCATTATTTGCACTTATAATACTTATTAATTGTAAGAATCCTCCTGGTTTATCAGTCATAGTTGTAGAGAATGAATATCTTCTTCCTTCTTTAGCTAGACCTACACCTATTACTCTATATAATGTGTTAACATCTACATTCCCACCAGAAACTATACAAACTACCCTTTCATCTGTAGATGGCTTATATTTTTTAGATATTAATGCTGCTGTTGAAACTGCCCCCGCACCTTCAGAAACTATTTTTTGATGTTCTAATAAGAATAGCATTCCCTGAGCTATTTCTTCCTCCGTTACTGTTATTACTTCATCAACTAATTCTTTTATTATTTCAAATGTAGCATCTCCTGGAGTTTTTACAGCTATACCATCAGCTATTGTGGCTGCATGGAATGCAGTAGTAACCTCTCCATTTTTAACTGATTCTTGCATTGAAGGTATATTTGCTGTTTGGACACCTATAACTTTTACCTTTGGATTTAAAGCTTTAGCTGCTACAGCTATACCAGATATTATTCCTCCTCCACCGATTGGACAAAGTATAGTATCTACTTCATTATTTAACTGTTCAAATATTTCTAATGATATAGTTCCTTGTCCAGCCATTACATGCTCATTATTAAATGGATGTATAAATGTAGCACCAGTTTCTTTTTGTATTTCTACTGCTTTTGCATAAGCATCATCATAAACTTCTCCATTTAATACAACCTCAGCACCATAACCCCTAGTTGCAGAAACTTTTGCAAGAGGTGCTGTAGATGGCATTACTATTGTAGCTTTTATCCCAGTCATTTGAGCTCCTAGTGCAACACCTTGAGCATGGTTACCAGCGCTTGAAGCTATGACACCGTTTGCTTTTTGTTCATCAGTTAAATTAGCTATTGTATTAACCGCTCCTCTAATTTTAAAAGAACCTGTTTTTTGTAAGTTTTCACATTTATAAAAAACCTTTGCTCCTGTCATTTCACTTAAAGCTTTACTCTCTAATACAGGAGTTTCTTTTACTACACCTTTTATAGTTTCTTGAGCTTTTTTAATATCATTTAGAGTAACTTTTAACATATCAATCATCCCCCTATTTTATATGTATATAAAAGTCTTTGATCTTAGTAAATCATTTTCCTAACTTAAAAAACATTTTCCCCTTTTCATTTATTTCTACAAATTCATTATACAATAATAATCTAAAAATATCAAATAACTTTATTTTATATTAGATGTATTAACTATTTATATTATTTTTTTATTATATTTTGAAAATTTAGTATTATTTTTAAAGATGGCTTTAATACTTGAATCAAGAAATTATTTCCATCATTTATTTTACTTTTTTATCATATAAAAAGAGAGAAAATATCCTTTATTTACCAGTGTATTTTCTCCATTTTAATTTAATATTTTTATTATTTTGTATAAATATTTAAAGCATCTCTAAAAAATTCAGACATTCCTTCTTTATTATCATCATAATATTTTTTAAATCTTTCATCTGATACATACATTTCACCTAAATTTCTATGTGCTTCTTTAGAATAAAAATTCCATGAATATCCTAACCATTTTTTATGAAGTTCACAGGCTTCTTGAGCTTTTTCTCCTGCAGGATTATTTTCTTCCATTGCTTCTTTTAATTTTTCTATTATTTTTTTAGCCAAATCTTCAAAATCAGCATATTCCTCTTCACTTAATCCTAACATTTTAGCATTAGATTTATTTATCTGATCATCTCCATATTTCCCACGTATTTCTTTGCCATACTTTTCTTCATTTTTATCTACTAAGTCTTTTTTAAAAGCCTCAAATTTCTCTTTATTTGACATTTTAATTTCTCCTTTTTTATAACTTATAGTCTTTTCAACATTTTCAATTAACAAATCTATTTCTTTTCTTTTTTTAATAAGTTCTTTTTTATGATTATTTAAAGCTGTCATTATATCAAATGATTCAGAGTTAATTATATTTTTTATATCTTCCAGCTTAAATCCCATAGTTTTATAAAAAAGAATTTGTTGCAACTTATCTACTTCATATTCTCCATATATTCTATAACCAGAAGAATTTATTCTCTTTGGTTTAAGTAAATCTATCTCATCATAATATCTTAAAGTTCTTGTGCTAATTTTTGCAATTTTACTTAGCTCATTAATAGAATATTCCAAATATATCACCTTCTATTTATTTGTTAATTGTTTATGTTTAACTAGAGTATAAAGTTTAACGTAAGGTTAATGTCAACAATATTCTATGAAAAAAACACAAAAAAATAAAGGGACTCTTCAGTCCCTTTTTGATATATGTATTTATTTATTATAATACTTCATTAAGAGCTTCTTCTATTTCACAGTCACATCCACAGCAGATTGTTCCTGCTTCAGTAGCTTCTTTTATATCATCAACTGTTTTAGCTCCATTAGCTACAGCGTTTTTTATATCTTCTAATGAAGTTCCCATGCAATCACATATTATTCTATCTGACATTATAAATTCCTCCTAACTATTTTCTAATATAGATATACCCATATAAATTATATATTAAACATATTTTATTACTTTTTTTCCCATGTATCTTAGTTTGTACAATACAAAAAATACTTATTAATATCAGAATGTTAGAAGGGATAAACTATATGAAAAATTTAAATACCTTATCAAAATACCTTATACTATTTTTAATTGGAGGCATTACATATTATTTTATAGAAATTTTATATAGGGGATATTCTCATTTTTCTATGATAATTGTGGGAGGTCTTTGTTTTATTCTAATAGGATCTATTAATAATTTTTCAAATAAAGAAATTCCTTTATTACTTCAAATGTTTATTTCTGTTTTTATTATTGATTTTATAGAGCTAATCTCCGGAATTATTATAAACAAAATACTATTATTAGATGTTTGGGATTATTCCAATTTAAGATTTAATTTCTTAGGCCAAATATCTTTAAGAAGTTCAATCGCTTGGTTTTTTTTATCCTTTATCGCAATTTATATATACGATTTACTTAGACATATTCTTTACAATGAAGAAAAACATAAATATAAATTTATATAAGAATAAAACCCTGCTACGAGGATGCAGGGCTTTATATTTTCATAATGATAGATAAAAGAGTGTGAGGGAATCTATCACTATACGGGTATTTAAGTAAATTATTAAGCTAGTCTTTCTATAATTAAATAATACATTATTAATATGAATTTAATGTAAATTTACTATGAATGAAAATAGAATTTTATTATTACTATAAAATACTAAAATACCACCATGAATAAGTTATTATCCATAGTGGTATTTTGTTAGTTTTTAAATAAAAATGAAAATAAATTCTTTTTACTTTGTTTTTCTTCTGGCGAGAAAAATGCATCTTGTAAATTATAAAGTAAAATCCTATCATATGTGTAAATAATATCTATGTTTACTTCTTCCTGTATACATTTAACCATATTCATGATTTCCATCATATGATCATAAGACTCTCCCTGTATAATTAAATTAGGCTTATCATGGAATTTCATATTTAAGTTATCATAATTTTCTATAACAATCTCATATCTATTTAACTTATTCAAAAATTCTTCTTTCCATGTATCTGTTTTTCTGACTACTTCGATAAGGTAAGTTCTATCATTGCAATTTAATATTGACTGCGGTCTTACTATGCAGTTTCTTATACTTTCATTAAGTATTATTTTAGATACTTTAAAATCTGTATCTGCTTCCATTACTTGTGTTAGTAGCTGATTAGATGCTAATAAGCACTTGATTTTTGATGTTTTAATTTCACTTACATATCCTTGTGAATATGTCTTTTGATCTAATGCTCTTAAAAGACCTATTCCATGATAACCTAAGTAGTAAGCTTTATATGAACTTGTACTATTTTCTGATACAAATTCAATTTGTTTTACAAAACTTTTTTCCTTTAATCTTGTTAATTTTCTTGCCACTGATTTAGCTTCTATTTTAACACCTTTTTTATTTAAATATGTTGTTAATTGCAAAGATGTTACGAAAACTAAATTATTTATGGCAAGTAATATCATTTTTTCAACTTGACCAATATGACCTTTTTCTAATAAGAAATCTACTTCTGATTTTGATGTAATTCTTTTAGGCCTATTTATCTTATGATTGTCCCCTTTATAAGATGCGAATGGTGATAATTTTGTTTCAAAATATTCCTCCCTTGGTTTTTTTAAATCTACTAGTGTACAGTTTTTGCCTATAGGTGAAACTAATTCTACACTTTTTCTTTTGTTTCTCATAATACTCCCCCTCTGATGTATATAGGAAATATAATTAATACTTCCATAAAATAGCATATCTATATTATAATCTTTTTTATTAAATTTTACATTTATAATTATTTATAATTAAATAAAATTTTTATTTTCCGTTACTTAGTAAGATATATTACTATTTTTCAGGAGTTATATATTAAAAAAGATATAAGTTAATTTATATAACCTATATCTTTTTTCAATATATTTTTTAGTTTAATTTTGTACCACAATTTGGACAGAAATTTGATCCTTCATTTTTTGTTCCACAATTCGGACAAAAGTTTGCTCTTTTTATTGTAGATTGACTTTGTTGGTTTTCATTATTTTGTGGTTTATTATTCATGTTATTTATTATTTGTTGTCCCATCATCATGCCCATTTGTATGCTAGCCATATCTCCTGCAACAGATCCTCCAGAATTTCCCTTTGATAAAGAATCTGCCATAGCAACTTGAGTATATTTATTCATATCTCCAATCATGCTATGTGATGCTGCTTTTGTAGCCATTTCTTGAACTTCTTTAGGATATGATACACTAGATATAGTGAAGTTAGTTATTGCAATACCTATTTTCTCCATTTCCATATCCAAGTCTTCTTGAATTCCTTTAGATATTTCAAAAGCATTTTCTTGAAGATTGAATATATCCTTCCCTTCTTTTACAATCCATTTCATAATAACCTGATCCAACATGGACATAATACGTTCTTTTACATCCTCTATAGTAAATTGTTTTTTTATTCCAGCAATTTTATCAATTAGTACTTCATAATCAGAAACTTTACAACAAAAAGTTCCAAAAGATTTTATTGGCATTCCTCCTGGAAGATTTGGTGAAGGTATATTTATGGCATTTTTTGTACCCCATTTTACTGTTAACTCTTTAGTATTAACAAATAAAACTTCAGCTCTAATTCCACTATTAAATCCAAATTTAAATCCTTTTAATGTTGATAAAAATGGAATTATTTCTGATTCTATATCAAAACTTCCTTCATCTTTGAATATTCCTTCTATTTTACCATTATACATAAATATGGCATCTTGACCCATTCTTACTATTAATCTACTACCTTTTTTTATTTCTTTATTGTCCCATTTCCAAAATAGCATGTCATCTCTAAATTCTTCCCATTCAACTACATTGGAAAATTGGTTGCTAAATAGTCCCATAACATTAACCTCCTAAAATATTTCTTCATCTAATAAAAAAT
>CAMBXR010000053.1 GCA_945871955.1 uncultured Clostridium sp.
TTCTTCTAATATTGTTCTTAGTTCATCTTCATTATAATGATAAATACTATTACAGAAATGACAACTTATTTCAGCTTGTTTATCTTCTTCTATTATTTCAGTTAAAGTTTCTCTACCTAAAGATATTAAAACCTTTTTAATTCTATCTTTTGAGCAATTACATTCGAATCCAACTTCACATATATCAAGTATTTTTGGATCTAGTCCTTCTAGTACTACATTTAACATATCCTCTGGAGTCATTCCTTCGCTTAGCATTGTAGTAACTGATTTTAAGTTTGATACGTTTTTCTCTAATTGAGATATAGTTTCTTCTGTAGCATCTGGCATTAATTGAACTATTATACCTCCAGCTTGCTCTACTTCAGTTTCTTTTGTAAGAACTCCTAAAGAAACTACTGATGGAGTTTGCTCAGATAATGCAAAATAGTGAGTGAAGTCTTGAGCGATTTCTCCACTTACTAATGGATATGAACCTACATAAGGATCTTTAAACCCTAAGTCTTTTATTACTTTTACATATCCATCTTTACCAACTGCACCAGCAACATTTAACTTTCCATTTGGATAGTTTGGTACTTCTACACCATTTAAATCTGGGTATTGTACATAACCTTTAACGTTACCTTTTGAGTCAGCAGTTGTAAGTATAGTTCCTATAGGTCCTCCACCTTTTATTATTACACTTAACTCATCTTTTTCATTTTTCATCATTAATCCCATCATAGATGTTGCTGTTAATGTTCTTCCAAGCGCTGCAGTTGCAACTTTTATAGTATTATGATTATCTCTTGCTGTTTGAACTAAGTTTCTTGTATTAGCAACATATGCTCTAACTTGTCCATTACCACTAATTGCTTTTATAACGTAATCCTTCATTAATTATCCCTCCATTGTCTTATTATTTTTTACAAACAAAAAATACTCTTTCGCTGTCTTCTTTAGGAGATTCCAGTTTAAAATCTCCATAAGTTTTAATATAACTAAATCCTGCATTTTTTAATAATTCTATTATTTCTTCATTTTTGTAAGCTCTTTGTAAGTGGTTTTCTTCGAATTTATCAAATCTACCGTCTTTACCTTTTACGAAAAATGCTAAATCCATCTCAACTAAGTTTTCATAATCATCAAAATAGTTTTGCCACATATAAGCCACATTTTCTCTATTTTCACCATACATGTTGTTTCCAAGTATAGTTGATAATTTATAGTAAGAGCTTATATCAAATATAAAGATTCCATTTTCTTTTAATAACTCATGACATTTAGCAAAAACTCCTGCCAAGTCTTCATCATAAGTTATGTAGTTAAATCCATCGCATCCACAAAGAATGCAATCTAAGTTAGTAACATCAAAATCAAGCTCTGTTATATCTTGTTCTAATAATACTAGCTCTATATTTTCTTTTTCTGCTTTTTCTCTTGCAACTTGTAACATTTCTTCTGAAATATCTATTCCAGCTATATCATAATTCTTCTTAGTAAGTGGTATAGTTAAATTTCCAGTACCACAAGCTAATTCTAATATATTTTGTACTTTTACATTTTCTGATTTTATTATATCTTCAATATATCTAACCCAGTTGTCATAATCAACTTCATTCATAAGTTCATCATAGACAAAGGCAAAATCACTATACTGATTCATCCTTATTTTCCTCTTCTTCAGCTTTCTTTTTTAATTGTTTTTTACGTGATGTAAGGATTCCACCAATTCTTCCTGCTTCTTTAGCAGTAAGACCTGCCCATCCCTTTTCATCTACTTTATCAAGTAACCCTAATTCTTGTGCTATCTCATATTTCATTATATCATCTTGTGTCAATGGTTTTAATTTCTTTTCATTTTTCTTTCTTTGCTTTTCACATTTATAAATAAATTCTTTTGTTATTTTATTATTATCCATAAAAAACACCCCTTCTTTTTTTGTAGTTTTGGCATATCAGCTAAAATTTATACAAAAAACTAAGGGGTATATACTATTCTAATGAATTTTTGTATTTTAATAAAGATTCATATATTTTTAAACCATTCATTAATATATCTTCATTAAAATTAAAATTCAAATTGTGAAGGGCATTTACATATCCCTTTTCTTCATTTCTAGCACCTAACATAAAAAATAGTCCCGGAACCTCTCTTTGATAATAAGAAAAATCTTCTGATATCATTAATGGATTAGTTTTTGCTATTTTATCTTTCCCAATAGCTTTTACAAATTCCTCAAATAATGTTTCATCATTATTAACTGCCAAATATCCACCTATAATTTCTATATTCACATGACAGTTATAAGATATTTCAAAACCTTTTGCGAATTCTTTTATGTGAGTAATTATTGTGTCATAAACATTCGGATTAAAGCATCTCATAGTGCCTTCCAATCTCACACTTTCCGCTATAATATTTCTAGCACTTCCTCCACTAATTTTTCCAATGGTAAGAACTGCACCTTCCATAGGGTCAATATTTCTTGATATTATACTTTGAAGACTTGTTACAAAGTTAGCTCCTATAAGTACAGCATCTATAGCATTTTGAGGTATTGCTCCGTGTCCACCCTTACCTTTTATATCTATATTAATCTCACAGTTTTGACTCATTAAATATCCTGATTTGCATCCCACATATCCTTCTTTAAAATCTGGGTGAATATGCAAGCCATAAATTTCATCCACATTATATTTTTTTAATACACCTGCATCAACCAACCTCTTTGCTCCACCAGTATCTTCTTCAGCTGGTTGAAAAATAAATACTATATTATCATTTAGTTTTTCTTTATTTTCAACAATATACTCTATTAAACCAAGTAAAATACTCATGTGACCATCATGGCCACATAAATGCTCTGCTCCCTTTGGGCTTGGAAGTGCATCTATATCTGATCTAAAAGCAATTGTTTTTTTAGGATTTTTTCCCTTTATTATTCCAACTGTGGCTGTTTCTATTAGTATTTCATATTCCACACCTAATTTATCTAAATAGTCTCTTATATATTTAGATGTTTTAAATTCCACATGTGATAATTCAGCTAATTCATGTAAATTATGTCTATGATTTCTCACTCTTTCATCTAAGTATTTTATCCCCATAAAAATTCCCCCTTCTTTGTATACATTATATATATAAGAATATTATTTATCTACTAAAAAAAGAGAAACAAGATTTTTCTTGTTTCTCTCATATATTTCATAAAACTAGCAAGTGAAGAATAATTGAGCTATTCCACCTTTTGAAGTTTCTCTATATTTATCCATTAAATCTCTACCAGTTTCGTCCATTATTTTAACGATTTGGTCGAAAGTAACGTGATGTTCTCCATCTGTTAATAATGCATAGTTAGCAGCATCTACAGCTCTTTGAGCTCCCATTGCATTTCTTTCTATACATGGTATTTGAACGTATCCGTAAGCTGGGTCACAAGTCATTCCTAAGTGATGCTCTAAACCGATTTCAGCAGCATACTCTATTTGTCTTAATGATCCACCTTTTAAGAATGCTACAGCAGCAGCAGCCATTGCACAAGCAACACCTACTTCACCTTGACATCCAACTTCAGCACCTGAAACAGATCCGTTTCTCTTAACAAGAACACCTACTAAACCTGCTACTGCTAAAGCTTCTAATATCATTTCATCACTATATCCATAGAAGTCTTGCATTGCGAAGAATACTCCTGGTAAAACACCTGCAGAACCACATGTTGGAGCAGTAACTATTACATTTCCAGATGCATTTTGTTCTGAAGCCGCTAAAGCGTAAGCATATAATAATGTATTTAATTCTTTATTAGCAAGATATTGTTTGTAGAAGTAGTGAGCTTTTCTTTGTAAGTTTAATTTTCCTGGTATAACTTCTGTAGTATTTAATCCATCTATTATTGATTGTTTCATAGCATCTTTTATAGTTACTAAGAAGTCCATTATATCTTCATCATCGTAAGTTTTTACGTAATCTACGAAGTTTTTGTGGTTTTCTTTACACCAAGCTATTATTTCTTCCATTGTTGAATGAGGATAAGTGTCATTTCCACCAGCATTTCTCATTCCTTCTTCAGCTATTGTTCCTCCACCTACTGAGTAGATAGTCCAATCTCCTATAACATTTCCTTCTGCATCTATAGCTTCTAACATCATTCCATTTGGATGATATGGTTTTACTATATCTTCTCTCCAGATTATTTCTACATGCTTTGGCTCAAGCGTTTTCTTGATTATATAATCTGTTAAATGTCCTTCTCCTGTTGCAGCTAAACTTCCATATAAGTGAGCTTTAAAGCTAGCAGCTTCTGGGTATTTGTTTTTAAATTGTTCAGCAGCTCTTTGAGGTCCCATTGTATGTGAGCTAGATGGTCCGTTACCTGCTTTGTAAAGTTCTTTTAATGATTCCATTTTATTCCTCCTTGGGGTTTATATATTTCTTATTTAAGATTAAGAAAACATATTCCTAATTAACAATATACTCCTATATAATATAGTTTTTTACAAGTATTTATAAAAATATATCTAAAAAACTTTTTTTATAATTTAAAAATATTATATAAATATAATACCTAAAATCCGAAAAAAAATCTAGTAATCATCTCTGGTAATTTTTTACATTTTTATTGATTTTTGATATATTTTATACTACCATTACTATTAATTTATGAAATATCTTAACCTAGGGTAGAGGTGCAATAATTAATAGTATTTGAAAGTAGTCGGCAGATTGTAATCTTCAAAGAAAGGAATTATTGCCGAAAATATAATTTTGGCGAAGATTATATTTGGTGTTATACATAATATGTATAACACTGTCACTTAGTTTTAAGTGGTGAGCTACAAGGTTTACTTTGATATGCATTTTTAAACGTACAAAGTATTCCTTTGTACGTTTTTTAATATGTATAAATATAATAAATATAAGCTCTACCTTAAATTTTCTCTATTTATTAATTATTAAATCCAAAATATATTATGGGGTGATAAAAAATGAAAAAAGTTAATGTTGCTTTAGTTGGTGCAACTGGTATGGTGGGAAGAACTTTTATAAAGGTTTTAGAAGAAAGAAATTTTCCAATAGATAAAGTCTATATGTTCTCTTCTGCAAAATCAGCTGGTACAGTTGTAAAATTTGCTGATCAAGACATAGTTGTTGAAGAACTTAACGAAAAATCTTTTGATGATAAAAATATTCAAATCGCCTTATTCTCTGCTGGTGGTTCTATAAGTGCAAAATATGCACCAATTGCCGCTTCAAAAGGTATAGTTGTTGTAGACAACTCAAGTCAATGGAGAATGGACCCTGAAGTTCCTTTAGTAGTTCCTGAAGTAAATCCTGAGGCTGTAAAAAATCATAAAGGAATAATTGCAAATCCAAACTGTTCAACTATTCAGGCAATGGTACCACTAAAACCTCTACACGATAAATATGGTTTAAAAAGAGTTGTTTATTCAACTTATCAAGCTGTATCAGGTTCTGGTGTTAGAGGAGTTAAAGATTTGGAAGATGGCATTCAAGGAAAACCAAATACATTCTATCCTCATCCTATAGCTTTCAACTGCCTTCCTCATATAGATGTGTTTGAGGAAAATGGATATACAAAAGAAGAAATGAAGATGGTAAATGAAACTAAGAAAATTTTAGATGACTATGATATAAAAATAACTGCTACTACTGTAAGAGTTCCAGTGAGAGGTGCTCATAGTGAATCTATAAATTTAGAATTTAATAAACCATTTGAATTAGAAGATATATTTACTACTCTAAAAAATACTGAAGGTGTCGTTGTTGTTGATAATCCTACAAATAATGAATATCCTCTAGCAATTAATGCTGAAGGTCATGATGAAGTTTATGTAGGAAGAATAAGAAGAGATTTCAGTGTTGATAATGGAATTAATTTATGGGTCGTTGCTGATAACATAAGAAAGGGTGCTGCCACAAATGCAGTTCAAATAGCTGAATTATTATTAAAGTATGATTTAGTATAAAAATTTGTTGTGATAAATATTATTTAAGTAGGGAATTAAATTTAAAATAAAGGGGAGATTTTTGTGGTTTTTAAAGGTTCTGCTGTTGCTTTAGTTACTCCATTTGATGAAAATGGAAAAGTTAATTTTGATAAGATAAAAGAATTAGTTGAATATCATATAGAAAATGGTACTGATGCCATAGTTGCCTGTGGTACTACTGGTGAGGCTAGTACTATGAATGATGAAGAACATTTAGCAGCTATTAAAGCTATAATTGATGCTGTTGATAAAAGAATACCCGTTATAGCTGGTACTGGCGGAAATGATACTGCTCACTCTGTTTATATGAGTCAAGAAGCTGAAAAATTTGGAGCTGATGCACTTTTAGTTATAACTCCTTATTACAACAAAGCTAACAAATCAGGTCTTAGAAAACACTTTGTTACAATAGCAAATAGTGTTAACATACCTATAATTTTATACAACGTTCCTTCTCGTACAAAAGTAAATATACCACCTGCATTAGTTGCTGATTTAGCTAGAAATGTGAAAAATATCGTTGGACTTAAGGAAGCTTGTGGTGACTTGGCTCAAGTTGCTGAAGTATGCAGATTAGTTCCAGATGACTTTGCTGTATATTCAGGAAATGACGACTCTATACTTCCTCTACTTTCGCTTGGTGGAAGCGGTGTTATATCAGTTCTTGCTAATATTTGTCCAAAAGAAACTCATGATTTAGTAGCTAAGTTCTTTGAAGGCGATATAGAAGGTTCTAGAAAATTACAACTTGGTATGAAACCTTTAATAGATGCTTTATTTATAGAAGTAAATCCTGTTCCAGTTAAAACTGCTATGAATTTATTAGGATTTAATGTTGGAGATTTAAGACTTCCTTTAGCTGAAATGGAAGATAAAAATTTAGAAATATTAAAACAAGAATTAGAAAATTGGGGATTAAAAATACAGGAGGCAACATGTTAAGAGTAATAATAAGTGGATATAGTGGTAGTATGGGTAAAGTTTTAACAAAATGTGTTAATGAAGATAGTGAGCTTGAAATAGTTTGCGGTGTATCTAGAGATGAAATAGATGTACCATTTAAAACTTATAATAAAATGAGTGAAGTTGAGGAAAATGCTGATGTTATAATCGACTTTTCTCATCATTCTACTATAGATGATGTTTTAGGTTATGCTACTAAAACAAAAACTCCGTTAGTCATAGCTACTACTGGATTTAATGAAGAAGAATTAAATAGAATAGAAGATGCTTCTAAAATCATCCCTATATTCCATTCTTCTAATATGTCTTTAGGGGTAAATGTGTTAGTTAAATTAGTAAAAGAAGCTGCTAAAGCGCTTAATGGGTTTGATATAGAAATAATAGAAAAACACCATAATAAAAAGCTAGATTCACCAAGTGGAAGTGCTGTTATGATTGCCAATGGTGTAAAAGAAGTTCTCCCTGACAGTGAATTTATATATGGTAGACATGGTCGTTCAGATAAAAGAAATACTACAGAAGTCGGCATCCATGCCATAAGAGGTGGAACTATTGTTGGGGAACACACTACCATATTTGCAGGCCATGATGAAATAGTTGAAATAAAACATACAGCTCAATCTAAGGATATTTTTGCTCAGGGTTCTATTGCTGCTGCAAAATTCTTAGTTAAACAAGAACCTGGATATTACAATATGAATGATATGTTAAAATAAAAATCAGACAAAATTTGGAGGGTAACAATGGTTAACTTAAATGACGCTTATGAAATAGCAAAATATATAAAAGATGCTGAGAAGCAAACCCCAGTTAAGGTTTATATCTCTGGAGATATAAAAATAGAAAAAAATGATAAATATAAAGTATTTGGAAATAATGGTTCTTATACTTTAATTGGAGATTATAATTCTATAATGGATGATATAGAACCATTAAAAGCTTCTATTGATGATATTCATGTAGAATATGATAGAAGAAATTCTGCCATACCTCTTTATAATTTCTTACATGCTGAAGCAAGAATTGAGCCTGGCGCAATGATAAGAGATATGGTTACTATAGAAAAAAATGCTGTTATAATGATGGGTGCTGTTATAAATATAGGTGCTGTCATTGGTGAAGGATCTATGGTAGATATGAATGCTGTTATAGGTGCTAGAGGAATATTAGGTAAAAATGTTCATCTAGGTGCTTGTTCAGTAATTGCTGGTGTTCTTGAACCACCTTCTGCAACTCCAGTCATTGTAGAAGATGACGTTTTAATTGGAGCAAATTCTGTCATTCTTGAAGGTGTAAGAGTTGGAAGAGGATCTGTTGTTGCTGCTGGTTCTGTTGTTACAAAAGATGTACCTCCAGGTGTAGTAGTAGCTGGTTCTCCAGCTAGAATAATAAAGAAAAAAGATGAAAAAACTGCTGATAAAACAAAGGTAATGGAAGATCTTAGAGCATTAGATTAATAATTTTAACATAAAAATAGGAGTAATTTTTAATTGCTCCTATTTTTTACGTTTATAAATATATTGTTTATTTCTAATTTTTTAAGTTCACTTATTTTTAAAATATACATCTTCTTTATTTTATAGTTTTCATTGTCATATATTATTTTAACATCTCTATATGGTTTTAATGAATTCATTATATATGGAGATCTACATATTAAATTTATAAATATATGATAATTTAGTAATTTGTTATCTTTATAAGTTTTATAGTATTTATTTAACTTTTTATAGATAGATTCAAAGTCAAAAGCTATATAATCTTTTGATAAAATTTTATAATGTATATCTTTTTGTATTTTCATATTTTCATTTTCAAATATAAGTTCATCTATATCTTCTAAAACTATTTCATATTCACTTTTAGAATTAAATATAGTTTTAACTTCTAAATTATTTTTTATGATTATTGATACTTCATTTAAATCTTCTAATTTGTTCATATCTATTTCAAAAGACTCAAAAACATCATAAATAAATTTTATTCCCATCATTGTATATGTGGCTATATTTGACCTTTCAAAATTAAACTTACTTTTACATATTAAATATTCTATTTCAAAGTAATCTTCTGTAAAATTTTCTAATATATAGTTATAAATATTTTTTGAAAATCTTATAAGTAAATTTTCACCTTTTTCTGTATTACATAGAAATTCTTGAGACTTTATCATATTTTCATCTAAATTATTTTTATCGTAATATATGATATTAGAAAAATTTATTATCTTTTCTTCTTCAAAATTATTTACTATTAAAATATTTTCAGCCTTTTTTTCTTCTTTGTAATCTATATTAAATAATAATTTAGTTATTTTTAATATATTATTTTTAAATTTATTATCTTCACTTACAAATTGAACAACAGGTATTTTTTTATCAGTAAAATTTTTAACCATATTAATCATTAATAATCCTAAAAAATTATATACCACTTCTTTTGTATCAAAATTAAATAAATAAGAACTTAAATATTTTATTTCTTCTTTGTTTAAGGGTTCTATATTGTCAAAATCCCTATTATAAATATAAAGCTTTATATTTTTTTCTTCACAAATTTCTTCTTTTACAAAATACATTAATACATACTTGTGAATAGCTGTTAAATCTCCATCATTTCCATAAAAAATATGGTTAATTCCCAAAGCCTCCCTAAAGTTTTCAACACTTGAAAATAATTTTCTTCCATCATATTCAACAGTATATTTTTCATTTTCATCAGATATAATATTTAATTTTATTTTCTGAGAATTATTTTCTTTATTTTTATAAATTACACCATCTACTATTTGAAAATTAGTTAGATTATATCTAACTTTCTTTTGTATATTATTTTCTATTGTATTTTTTATCTTATAAATTCCATATTCATCTTGTTGTAAAAATGATTCATCTAAAATATCCCTTGATTTTTTTAATAATTGTAAAAGTTCATCTTCTGTATGTCCATTTTCAAGCCAATCTGTAATATCCTTATTTCTTCCATTTCCTATTTTTTCAATGCCTGGCAAATCTATTATTTTTAAACCATCACAACATTTTTTCAGTTTTTCTACAACAAAATTTTTAAATTCTTCTCCAGATTTACCACTATCCCCTATAAAAGCTACTTTAGCTCCTTTTAAATCTTTGCTATAAGATTCTTGCCATTTTCTTGTGTATATAGTAGTTGCAGGTTTATTTAATTTTTTTAAAGTTTTTACATCCTTTTCACCTTCAACAAAGAAAATCCATTCATTCTTTGAAGTAGCTTTTTTTATTTGCTCTAAATTATATAGAACTTTTTTACACTCTTCAAAATCTTTAGTCGTTCCAAATTTATATCCAATATCTATTTCTATTAAACTTTTTGTTATAAAATATTTTTTATTTTCATCTGATTTATATTTAATTTTACAATAGAAAGGATTTTTATTTTCATCTGAATATATGTATATATCTTCTAATGTATAAATCTCATTATTTTTTCTTATATTTAAATTTTTTGTTTTTATATAATTTTTAAAATTTACTATTTTATTATTTTCTTTAGCTTTATATTCAAGTTCTAAACCTAATATATCATAGGCCTTTTTTAAAGCTGTTACATTGTCCACCTTTTCCATATTACATATGAAATTTATAATATCTCCCTGTGCTTCACATCCAAAACATTTATAAATTGCTTTTTTACCTTTATCACTAAGTCTTAAACTTGGTGTATTGTCATTATGAAACATACAATTTGTAAAATAACCAGAAGAATCTTTTTTTAAACTCACATTATAATTTTGCATAACTTCTATAAGTGAATTTAGTGATCCTATATTTTCTACAGCCTTTGTAAACATGTCTTTATTTTGCATTTTATTACCGCCTAATGTTTAAAAAAATTACATTACTTATAACTAAAAAAGTACGACAAGTATTGTCGCACCTTTTGTCTACATTAATATTTCATGTATATTATTATACTCTAAATTATTATTGTCTATTAAACTTTGAATTTTTTCTCTATCTTCTTTATTGCAAAGCCATGAAAGTCCACATCCTGCAGAAATTTGTCTAGGTACTGGAATTAATCTACCTGGTATATTTTCTGCTTTACAAGCTTTTTCCATGGCCATAGCTCCTGTTGTTGTGTTAAATGTAACTATTAATCTTACTTGTTTTTCTCTCATTTTATCACCCTTATTCATTATAACTTGATGCAATTTCTTTAACTGCATTTATAGCTGTATCTATTTCTTCTTCTGTGTTGTAATGTGAAAAAGAAAATCTAACAGCACCTTGCTCTACTGTATTCATTGCTTTATGCATAAGTGGTGCACAGTGAGCTCCTGGTCTTGTAGAAATATTATAATATAAACTTAACTCATCTGAAAAGACTGATGAATCTATATCTCCCACATTAAATGCTACTATAGCAGCTCTTTTGTTTTCAAAATTACCATAAATTTTAATATCTTTTATATCTTTTATACCATTATAAAATCTAAACATTAATTCTTCTTCTCTTTTTTGAATATTAGAAATACCTTCTTTTTCTAAATAATCTAAAGCTGCATTAAGTCCAGCTATGGCATGTCCATTTAAAGTTCCAGCTTCAAGTACAGTAGGCATTTCCTTTGGTTGTTCTTTAGAAAATGTATTTACTCCACTTCCACCAACTTTTAATGGTTTTACATTTATATTTTCCCTTACACAAAGTCCACCTGTTCCTTGAGGACCAAGTAATCCTTTGTGCCCTGTGAAACATAATATATCAATATTCATATCTTGCATATCTATAGGAAATACTCCTGCACTTTGAGATGCATCTACTATAAATATTAAATTATTTTTTTTTGCTATTTCACCTATTCTTTTTATATCCAATACATTTCCTACTAAATTAGATGCATGAGTACAAATTATAGCTTTTGTATTTTCTTTAATTAGTGTTTCAAAATCATCATAATTTAAATTTCCATTTTCATCACAGTCTACTATAGAAAGCTCCATTCCATCTTTCTCTAAGTCATATAATGGTCTAAGTACAGAATTATGTTCAAGGGATGTTGTTATAGCATGGTCTGAAACACTTAACACACCTTTTATAGCTATATTTAAACTCTCTGTAGAGTTGCATGTAAAAGCAACTCTTGCTGGATTATTTAATTTAAATAAATTTGAAATTTTTTCTCTTGTATCATAAATTACTCTAGATGCATCTAAAGATGCCTCATTTGCTCCACGACCTGCATTTCCCATACGTGTCATCGCATTTATTACTGCATCTATAACACATTGAGGTTTTTTCATAGTTGTGGCTGCATTATCTAAATATATCATTTTATCTCCTTTTCTAATAAAATCTTCTCATAAGTTTAATAAACTTATCTATTCTTTATATTTTTATTTCATTTTAATCAATAAATTTATCTATAATTTAATCAAAAACATTTTATTTTATTTTAGCATATAAATTTACATGATATACATAAACATATTTTATAACAAAATTTTTCTTCTTGCACACTACTACGAAAATAAATTTCCTTACAATTAAAAAAGACTGATTTCAAATTTAAATCAGTCTTCTAAATTCTTTTAATTTGTTTCTTATTTTTTATTATATTCTGCATGTTTTATTTCTATTACATACTTCAATACATTATCCCCGTCTTTAAAATGAAGTGTCTTTTTAGTAGCCTTTTTGTCAATGTTTCTACAATTTTTCAGTGAATAAGTATTATATGAAGCTATTTCACTACAAAGTTTATCTTCCATATTTTGAAGAACATCTCCATTATTTTTACCTTCTACTTCATATGTTTCAACTTCCTTGCCATAAAGTTCTTTTAAACTAATTGTACATTTCATTTTTACTCCTCCTTATCAAATATATAATTATATATTCAATAAGAAAATAAAAATCCCTTTATATCAACATTATTTATTGGAATCTATCTTACAAAATTCATTAATATAGGAACTATTATAACTGTCATAACTCCACAAATTCCTATAGATAAAGATGACATAGCCCCCTCAACTTCTCCCATTTCTAAAGCTTTACTTGTTCCCATAGCATGGGCTGCCGTTCCCATAGCAATTCCCTTTGATACAGGATGTTTTATTTTTCCTATTTTCAAGATTAATTCACCTAATATATTTCCAAAAATACCTGTTATCATTATACATATAACAGTTATAGATTCTACTCCTCCTAATGCACTAGTAAGAGATATTCCCATTGGTGTTGTTATAGATTTTGGTAAAATTGAGTAAACTATTTCATTACTTGTTAAAGTAAATTTACCTATAATAGTAATTACTATAAAAGAAGTTACTACACCAGCTAATATTCCTACTAAAATTTCTTTTAAATGCTTTTTAAATAAATCAAATTGTCTATAAAGTGGCACTGCTAATACTACTGTAACAGGACCTAACATAAAATTTACAGTATCTGCTCCTATTTTAAAGTTTTTATAAGGTATATTTGTAATCTTCAAAAAGCATATTACTAATATTATACAAATTAATAAAGGATTAAAAATTGCTTTTCCTGACTTCTTCTGTATATATAGTGATATATTATAAAAAACTAAAATTGTAATTAATCCAAACAATTGAGTATTTAATATTTGTTCCATTTATCTCCCTTATTCCTTTCTCTAAGCTAATTTATCATCCTTATCATCTTCATTTGACTTTAATTCTTTTTTATTAATCATAAATTCCACAGTTTTTCCCGTAGCTAACATTATTATTATTGTGGCAATAGTTCCACTTAATATTAAAATCATCATATTATCTTTAATTAATCCAAAAGAATTTATAAGAGATACACCTGCTGGTACAAAAAATATTGCCATATTACTAAGAAGAAAATCAGCCACATCTTTTATAGTTTCTTCTTTTATTACTTTAAATTGAAGCAATAAAAATAATATTATCATTCCAACTATACTTCCTGGAATTGTAATAAAATTACTAAATAATGAGCTAATTATTTCTCCAACTCCTAAAATTCCAAATATTATTCCTAATTGATTAAGTATTCTCACATTACCGTCCCTTTCTTTTTTTATTATAAAAATTATACAACATTATAACTCTTATATAAATACCCTCAAAAACAAAAAATAAGAGCCAAATTAGACTCTTATTTTTTTAGTTAACTATAATTTTATTCTTATAAACCTTTGAAGTATTCTATTCCCATAGCTTCTCTTACTTCTTTTAATGTAGCAGCTGCTACTTTTCTTGCATTTTCGCTACCTTTTCTTAATACTTCATATAAATATTCTTTATTATTTTCTAATTCTTTTCTTCTTTCTCTTATTGGTGCTAATTCTTCTTCTAACACATCTATTAATAATCTCTTAAGTTTAACGTCTCCAAGTCCACCTCTTCTGTAGTGAGCTTTTAATTCTTCTAAATGCTCTTTGTCTTTGTAGAAAGCATCTAAATAAGTAAATACTGTATTGTTTTCCACATTACCTGGATCTTCTACTCTTATATGATTAGGATCTGTGTACATACTCATAACTTTCTTTTTAACTGTTTCTGCATCATCACTTAAGTATATAGCATTTCCTAAAGATTTACTCATTTTAGCTTTACCATCTATACCTGGCATTCTTCCTTGTATTCCTTCTGGGTACATTCCTTCTGGCTCAACTAAAACTTCTCCGTATATATTGTTGAAACTTCTTACAACTTCTCTAGCTTGCTCTAACATAGGCTTTTGGTCATTACCAACCGGTACTAAATCAGCTTTAAAAGCAGTTATATCTGCAGCTTGACTTACTGGATAAACGAAGAATCCTGCTGGTACCCCTTCTCCACCAAATGATTTTTGTTTTATTTCTTCTTTTACAGTAGGGTTTCTTTGAAGTCTTGCTACTGAAACTAAGTTTAAGTAATAAGCTGTAAGCTCTGATAATTCTGGTATTTGTGATTGTATAAATATATTAACTTTCTCTGGATCTAATCCTACTGCTAAGTAATCCATAGTTACTTCCATAACTGAGTTTATTATTTTTTGTGGATCTTTTGCATTATCTGTTAATGCTTGTTGGTCAGCTATCATAATATACATATCATACTCACCTGTATTTTGTAATGCTACTCTGTTTTTTAAAGAACCTGTATAATGACCTAAATGAAGTTTTCCAGTAGGTCTATCCCCTGTTAATATTCTTTTTTTGCTCATTTTTTCATCTCCTTATAATGTTTATACGTTTTAAGTAATTTTATAATAATAAAAAAACTCCGTCCTAAAACTATAGGACGGAGTGTTATATCCGCGTTGCCACCTAAATTGTGTATTTAAAAATACACCACTTAATTATTGGTACTATCATACCTCAATTGCTATAACGTGCAACTCACGGTAAAGTCTACTCTCATAAAGATTTCAATTTACTCCTAAAAGGCCCATTCATTAAATTCTTTCTTGTTAAGATTCCACCATCCTCAACTCTCTATATCGAACCTAAATCTAATTACTCTTCCTTCTCATTGGATTTAGTATATAATTTTCTATTTTAATATTATTATTTTTTAATTTAAATGTCAATAAATTTACTTACTATATATTATTGATAAATTGCCTAATTGTTATACTATTTTTAATAAATTATCTATTATATAAATTTTTTAGGAAATTGATTTATTATACCTTGTGCAATAACATCCGCAAACATAATCATATGATCTTCATTTTTATCATAAGCTTCAATATCCTTTTTCCAATCTTTAATGTACTCCTTTTATCAAATACCTTAATTTAAAGTTATTTTTTTCAAATTTATATTTATATATACTATTTATAGTAATTGTTAATTAATCATAAAATAATCCATGTAATATAATTTATTAAGGAAGTGATGTAATGGAAATCTATGCACTTGGTCATTCAAATTATCCCTTTGATAAATTTATAGAAATATTAAAAAAATACAGTATAAATTGTGTAGTAGATATAAGGGCTATTCCCTATTCAAAGTACAATACTCAATATAATAAAGAGTTTTTTCAATCAAACTTAAAAAGACTTGGTTATACATATATATACATGGCTGATGAATTTGGTGCTAAAAGAAAAACTAGAGAAAGTTATAACAGTGAGGGTTATGCTGACTTTGAAAAAGTAATATTTGAAGATAGTTTTAAAAAGGGAATAGAACGATTAAAAATAGGATGTAAAAAAGGATATAGAATAGTTTTATTAGGCGCTATGCAGGATGCTATTAGATGTCCTAGGGCTATCTTAGTGGGTAGACAGTTAATTAAAGAAGGTTTTAACGTTAAATATATAATGCATGAAGGCGATTTAAAATCACAGACTGATTTAGAAGAACTTTTATTAGAAAAGTATTTTGACCATAGAAACCAACTTACCATAGATTCTTTATTAGGCAATGATATGAGTGAAGACAAAATGATTGATGAATGCTATAAATTAGCTAACAAAGAAATAGGATATAGAATAGAAAAACTATACCCTAATTAATTTAGCTTAATATAATATGATACTACCTATTAATTTATAAGATAGTATCACATTTAATATTTTTAATTATCATATAATTCTTCGAGTCTGGAAATATAATTGTGTATTTTCTAGATAAATAACAAAATTGAATAGTAA
>CAMBXR010000054.1 GCA_945871955.1 uncultured Clostridium sp.
TAAAAAAGCTGTAAGATTCACATGCTTACAGCTTTTCATAAAATAAATATTTATAAAAATAATATAATATCCTATTTCTATAATAATAATATATAAGAATTATAAACTCCTAATATATTATCTATATCATTTATTTATAATAAGAATATAGCAACTATAGTTGTTACTACAAATCCTACAATAATAGGTATAAAATTTCTCTTGGCTAATTCTATTGGACTTACACCACAAATAGCTGCTGCTGCAACAACTGACCAAGGAACTAAACATCCGCCCCCTACCCATATAGCCGCTATTTGACCTAGTGCCGTAAGAACTGCAATATTCACATGAATTGCATTACCAAATACTAAAGCTAGTGACCCTGCCAAAGACATACCCGAAAATCCAGACCCATCAAGTCCTGTTATTGCACCAACAACTGTTTCTATACCAGCTGCTGCTACTTTATTAAATGGTACTGCATTTGATAATGCCATTCCTATATCAGCTAACAATCCTTGAGAACCTTTTGCTAAAACATCTCCAAATACCGCTGTCACAGGTGCATCTCCTAAATAGAAGAAGGCAGCTATTGGTATTATTACTGCAAATATACTTATGGCAAATCCAAACCCATGAATTATATGTTGAGCTACTTTGTCTAAACAGTCCTTTGGACTACTTAATGCGTCAACGAACATTAATAAGACTACTGATGTTCCTCCAAGTAAAGCTGTTGCATCTCCACCTTTTAAATCAAACATATACATTCCTACTATATCTAATATAAATGCTATTGCAACAACAAATACTGATATCTTAGCTTTTGCTCCAACTTCTTTTACTTCCATTTCTGTTTCTCTTGCAACTGCCAATTCTTGTTCAAAGAGACCATTTTTCATATCTCTTCTTAACATATAAAATGCTACTGATATTGTTACTATTGCCATAACCCAAAATAGTGGCATACCTTCTGTCATTACTGATTCTACAGGTATACCTGCTGCCCCTGCTGTTATACTTGGAGCACCTTGTATAACAAAGTCAGTTGATAAAGCTAATCCATGACCGAATAAGTTAATGGCTACAGCTAACCCCATAGCTGGTAGTCCTGACCTAATTGCAATTGGTAGGAATATTGCTCCTATTAATGCACATGCTGGTGATGGCCAGAAAAACCATGACATTACTAACATTGCAATACCTGAAACAAAAAAGGCTGTTGTAGGATTTTTTATTACTTTTGCAAATGGTTTCACCATAAAATCTATGGCACGATTTTCTTCTAGTGCTTTAGATAATGCTACCATAACGCCTATAATTAATATTACTCCTCCCAGCTCATTAAGGGCTACAATAAAAGAGTTAAAAATTCCATTTAGTGCACCAACTAAGCTATTTGTAAAAAATAAACCTAGACAAAATATACCTAGCACACATGGTACTACACTTTCCTTTTTCAAACTCATAGTAATTAAAATAATTACCATGAAAATGATATAGATGTAATGCGCTCCTGTCAAAACCATAATAAATATCCCCTTTTCCATGATAAGATAATAATATTATATGGATCTTAAAAATGAAGTGTTAATTGTATACATCAACATCTATTTACATAAACTAATATTTATATTTACTTTTTTCAAAAAATATTGTTGTTCTATATTTAAAAATATATAACTTAAAAATATAAGAAAGAATATTCATTATTAATTTTATTAAAAATAAATTATTAAACCGCATTTCTCTCTTCCATTTTTTGCTATAATGTTTTTGTTATCATATAATTATTTTAAGATTTTCAGGGGAGGTCTTTATGAAAAGGGAATTTCAAGTAAGTTACAAAAAAGATATTTTAAGATTCGCTTTGATATTAGGGGAAAAAATGCTAATTAATGGTGCTGAAACTTCCAGAGTTGAAGATAGTGTTCTTAGAGTATGTAAATCGAGAGGTTTCAATCATATCAACGTTTTTACTACTCCCACCTGTATAATTATCTCCGACGAAAAATTTGATGGACTTACGTTCATGAAGACCATATCTAGAAGAACTATTAATTTGGCAAAAATAAATAAATTAAATAATATATCCAGGGAATTTGTTAAAAATGATGATATTAATCCTCTAGAAGCCATCGATAAACTTCAAGAAGTTGATGAAGTAAAGGACTATAATCAATTTATATATTTCATAGGTACAGCTATAGCTTCAGCTTCTTTTGCTTATTTAATCGGCGGTACAGGACTTTTAGATTTTGCTCTCACATTATTAATAGCAAGTATCGGTGTTATCATTTACAATAAAACCATTAAACTTAATCAAATACCATTTTTCGCTACCTTAATAAGCTCTTTTTTCATAGCTATATTAGGTACTTTACTTGTAAAATATGATATTTTGGAAAATCCAACATCTTTAATAGTTGGTTCTATTATGCCCCTTTTACCTGGTGTTGCTTTTATTCAAGGACTACGGGACTTAATTTCAGGAAATTTAATTGCAGGTATTTCTAGAATTATGGATGCATGTTTTATCGCCATAGCAATTGCTGTTAGCGTTGGAGTCGTTCTAGATTTAAGAATTAGATTTGGAGGGTAATTAAATGAGTATAACTAATTTATTAATAAATTTCTTTTTTTCATTTTTAGCAACTGTTGGGTTTTCTATATTTTTCAATTCACCTATAAAATCATTAATGCCTGTAGGAATAATTGGTGGAATTGGCTGGACCACTTATATAATATTGCTTGATTTTACTAAAAGCTCCATATTATCTAACTTTTTTGCTGCCACATTAATTTCTCTACTTAGTGAAATTCTAGCAAGAAAAATGAAATATCCAGCTATAGTATTTGCCATACCAGGCATCTTACCTTTAATACCAGGGCTTGGACTATATAATACTATGCTATTTTTAGTTGAAGGAAATTATTCTAGTGCATTATCTACGGGATCAGATACACTTTTTACTAGTGCCTCTATTGCAATGGGAGTGTTATTAATTACTTCTTTAGTTAGAACTTATCATATAGTTTGTTCAAAAATACGCAATAAAAGAATTCAATTACAAAAATTAATAAAATAATATTTAAAACAAAAAGAAGCATTTATCTTATGACATCTGCTTCTTTTTATCTTTATTACTCTATTATTCTAGTTATCTTTGGTATATAATCTCTACTTTCTTTGAACTTTTTATCTTTTATATTTAAAATTAAATAAGATATAAATGTGCAAAATAAACCAACTATACCACTAATAACTTCAATTTTATCTGTAAACTTTATTAAATTTAAAATATAGTAGGTCCCTACTGTACCAATTAGTAAAAAAACTAAAGGTAAGAAATATGCAAGCATGGTAGCTTTAATCATTTTCACACTTTCCATACTAACTTCCACATGATCTCCTTTTTGGGCACCTATTGAATTATCTACTTCTACTACCAAGTCTTGACACTCTGATGATAATTTATTACACTTTCCACAAGATGCACAGGCTGAGTGGCGTTGCATTATCATTTTAGCAGTTGTGTTATCAACTATTTCTATAATAAATCCCCGTTGATTCATATATTCATCCCCTTTTTTCATTATTTAACTAGAGAATAAGTTCATCACTCTTTTTATAAAAAATTAATATTCTATCTATAATGCATTCCGTTAATACCTATTTTTTAATAACCCTATTACAGTGTTTCTCTCCTCCCGAAAGATTCTGTAGCTAAGTGGCAGGTCTCCTGACTTAAAATCATCCTACTAGCTTCTCCTTCCCAATTTATCAGTGGAGTTAAAGCTCTCCAAAGCTCTAAGCTTTCGTCATTATCACAGTAGCGGGGGCTGTTGCGGATTTTCACCACATTCCCTTTTAAGTATTTATACACCTAGAATAATTCCTTTATTCTCTAGTTAAATGCATAAAAGTATGCACTTTAATTATAAAATATAATTTTTCTTTCTACAATATATTTTCCTTTTTATGGTAAGGCTCTATATGAATTATCACTTGGCAATCTTCATTTATTTTGTTTTTTATTTCTTTTTCTATATCATGAGATAAAGCATGGGACTCTTCTATAGTTGTGTCAGGTTCCAACATAATATGCATATCAATATACATATCATTGTTACTACCTCTACTTCTTATTTTGTGCATATCTTTTACTTCCACAAAACTATTAACAACTTCTCTTATTTTTTCTTCTTCTACCACTGCACTATCTAGCAATATTCCAATGGACTCTTTAAAGATTTCATAAGATGCATATAAAATAAAGAATGAAATTATAATAGATATGATTGGATCAATTATAATTGGTAATCCAAATTTAATTCCTAATAATGAAATTAAAACACCTATAGATATTAAAATATCACTTCTCGTATGAATAGAATCTGAAATCAAAATATAACTTCCATACTCCTCTCCTTTTTCCCTCTCATAGATAGTTACACAAAAATTAATAACTATAGTTATTATTAAAGAAATTAAAGAAATAGTTGTTATAGTTAATTCTTGTGGATTTATAAATCTATCTATACCTTTTGAAAAAGTATTTATTCCCAGTATAAGAAGCATAGCACCTATAAATAAGCTGGCAATAACCTCAGATTTTTTATGTCCATATGGATGTCTTTTATCCACTGGTTTACTAGCTATAGTTATGCCTATTATTCCTATTATATTTGACATTCCATCAGACATGGAATGAATACCATCTGCACTTAAGCTAGCACTATTAATTAAATATCCTACTATTATTTTTGTTATTGCAACTGCCACATTTGCCAACAATATAATCCATAAGATTAGCTTAACTTTTTTATATATGCTTTGACAACTATCTGACATGCAATTATCACTTATATTTTCTTTTTTCACAAATATCCCTCCAAATTTGATATATACTTATACATAATAATTCTTATCACTTTCAATAAACGTAAAAAATCCACGGATATAATCCATGGATTTATTTTTTTTCATTTTCTATATTGTTAATATATTCAAATAAAGATATATTTGTGACTTCTTCTTTTATTAAATTTGATAAAGTTACTCCAATAAGCCTAATATCCTGATGATTATGTTCTATATTTTTAAATAAATTATAGATATTAATTCTAATATCATCATGAGATGAGATTGGATTATTCACACTTAAACTTCTTGTTATTTGAGTAAAGTCACCATACTTAATTTTCAATACTACAGTTTTTCCTTTTTTATCAAGATAAGAAGCTCTATTGGCAACTTCTTCACACAATTCATCCAATATATTAATTAGCTTTTCATCTTCTATATCTAGATTTTCCGTTAATGTAGTTTCTGCCCCTATGGATTTTCTTTCTCTGTGAGGTTCAACCTGTCTATAATCTATACCTCTAGCTAACTGATAAAATAAATAACCTCTATTTTTAAATATATTTTCCAATTGATTCACGTCTAATTGCCTTAAATCATATCCATTTTCTATTCCTAAACTCTTCAAAGTTTTTTGAGTAACTTTTCCTATACCAAAAAATTTTCTTATGGGTAAATTATCTAAAAATTCTTGAGTATTATCTTTAGTAATTACTGTTAGTCCATTAGGTTTATTATAATCCGAAGCAAGTTTTGCTAAAAATTTATTATACGAAACACCTGCCGATGCTGTTAAACCAGTCGTTTCATATATTTCTTTTTTTATTATTTTTGCTACTTGTGTGGCATATTTTATATTCATTTTATTTTCTGTAACATCTAAAAAAGCTTCATCTAAGGATAAGGGTTCAACTAAATCTGTATATTTATAAAAAATCTGTCTTATTTCATAAGATACTTGTTTATATACTTCAAATCTAGGTCTAACAAATACAGCATAAGGACATCTTTTATAAGCAATTTTGCATGGCATAGCAGAGTGAATTCCATATTTTCTTGCTTCATAAGAACACGTAGCCACCACTCCTCTACCTTGAGGATCACCTCCCACAATTACAGGTTTTCCCTTTAAAGAAGGATTGTCCCTTTGCTCAATAGAAGCATAAAAAGCATCCATATCTATATGAATTATTTTTCTTTGATTTTTCATAACTGTCACCCTTTATTTTCTTAATTTTAAAATAGACCATATTGATGATCAATATGGTCCTTATTCTCTATATTAATTATAGTATAAATTTTGAGATGGATATTGAGGATCACAAGTTACATGCATTCCTAATTTTCTAAATGTTTGTTCATCATCTTTGCTTATTATTGTAGTTGAATGAGCTTGTACATTTATAAGATCAGCTAGTTTTTCCATAGCATGTTCTGCTGATGGATTTGTAACTGCACATATTGCAAGAGCTGATAAAACTTCTTCTAAGCTAAGTGCTACATTTTTCCCACCTAAAGTTTCTGTTTTTAATTTTATTATTGGATTTAATATTGCAGGTGATATTAAGAACATATCATCTGGAATATTAGCCATATATTTAATTGCATTTAATACTGCAGCAGCTGAAGCACACATTAAATCAGAACCTTTACCTGTTATCATTGTTCCATCATTAACTTGCATAGCAACTACTGGACAAATATCTTGTGTATCATTTTGTGACTTTAGTTTTTCAGCATATTCTCTAGCTGGCATAACTACCGCTCTATCTTCTGGCTTAACATTAATTTTTTCTAATATTAAAGATATTGTTTCGTAAGCATCTTTATTTACTTCACCTTTTTTATACTGGCAAGCAGTGTTGAAGTATCTTCTTATTATTTCTTCTATAGAAGCTTCTCTAACAACTTCATCATCTATTATACCGAATCCAACTCTATTAACACCCATATCTGTTGGTGATTTAAACATAGATTCTTTTCCTGTTATTTTTTCTATTATTTTCTTTAATACAGGGAATAATTCTAAATCTCTGTTGTAGTTAACTGATTTTTCTCCATAAGCATCTAAGTGGAATGAGTCTATCATGTTAACGTCTTTTAAATCAACAGTTGCAGCTTCATAAGCTATATTTACTGGGTGATTTAATGGTAAGTTCCAAACTGGGAATGTTTCAAATTTTGAATATCCAACAGAATTTCCTCTTTTATTTTCATGATATAACTGACTTAAACATGTTCCAAGTTTTCCGCTGTTTGGTCCTGGTGCAGTTACTACTACTATTGGTTTAGTTGTTTCTATATATGGATTAGCTCCATATCCTTCATCACTAACTATAGTATCCACATCTGATGGATAACCTTTAGTTGGAGCATGTTTATAAACTTTTATTCCACGTCTTTCTAATTTATTTATAAATACAGTTGTAGCAGGTTGTCCTTCGTATCTTGTTATAACTACACTGTTTACATCTAAGTTATAATCTCTTAAATCATCTATAAGTCTTAGAACTTCCATATCGTAAGTTATTCCAAAATCTCCTCTTACTTTATTACGTTCTATATCTCCTGCATAAACACATATTACTACTTCTACTTGATCTTTTATATGTTGTAAAACTTTTATTTTGGCATTTTCATCAAATCCTGGAAGTATTCTTTTTGCATGTAAATCTCCCATTAGTTTTCCACCAAATTCTAAGTATAATTTATCAAATTTTTCTACTCTCTCTAGGATATATTTAGATTGTTCTTCTAGATATTTTTTATGATCGAATCCTATTTTCATTATGCACCTCTCAAAACATATTTTTCACTTTATTATTTTTCACTAAGGTTATATTATATACTATAGAAGTTATTTTTTTCAATAATTTTTTATGTTTTTGGGATTTTTTTAAATAGGAATAAAAGATAGGTGCATTTTTTCTATCTTTAAGGCTTGTTTTTATGAATTTTTATTTAACTTTATTTTAATAAATTTTAGTGAAAAATAGTGCATAATGTTTCCACCAATTTTTATGGTGGATTTCTATTATATGATAAATAAATTTATTAGTCAATATGTTTTTTGAAATTAATATAAAAGTTCACTTTAACTTAAAATTATTTAATTAAATTGTTTCAAGATAAAAAAAAGTCTATTTGGATAATTCCAAATAGACTTTCATATATTTTATGCTATAAATGTTTTGTTATTTTTGACTAGCATCCACAACCGCCATCGTCATCAAATCCACAAGCACATACGATTAATAATAATATTAAGAATGGTATCCATGCAAAAATATCTATTTCTGCCCAACAATCTTGGAATGCTAAGAATAAGAAGAATAGTATTATTATCCACCATCCTGCTCCGAAGAATCCACCTTCACATCCACATCCACCAAAGAATCTATCTAACATTGTGTTACCCCCTTGTTGATATTAAATATTTTATTTTCTAAAATATACTATGAATGAGGGTGCTTTTTTGCCATTACTTTTTTTATAAAAATAAATATTTTTTAATCTACTGATTTAAGAGATTCTACCATTTTAATATTTTTAAGTTTGTAGTACATAACAAAATTAACAAAACAACTCAATATAATAGTTAATATTGCTGCTATGATATAACTTTTATTACTAATTACTCTACCAAACATCATAGATTGTATTTCTACTGTAATCATAATAAATTGATGAAGTATTTTTCCAAGAACAATTCCTACACCTGTACCAATAATACTTAAGATTATATTTTCTCTATAAATATATGCACTTACTTCATTATCGTAAAATCCTAAAACTTTAATTGTAGCTATTTCTCTAATTCTTTCAGAGATATTAACATTTGTTAGATTATATAAAACTACAAATGCTAAAGCTCCTGCAGATAAAATCATAATAAGCACAACATAGTTTAGATTTTTTATTGTGTGATGGAAAGTTTCTTTTACTGCTGTATTAAAACTTACTCCATTTATATTGTCAATTTTAAATAGTTTTTTAGATAAATCATCTTCCATTTTTATATTTGGATTATCTAAAACTCCAAGTAATCTATTATAATTTAAGTCTTCATTAAATACTTTTTCATAATAAGAAGGTGTCATATAGATATAATGAGAAATATAATTTTCTGCTATACCTATTATTTTAACTTTAGATTTTTTATCATTGCTATTGATTAAATCTATATTGTCTCCAGTTTTTACATTAAGATCTCTAGCCATTTTTTCCGTAATAACAACACCACTATCATCTAGTTTTATAAATTTTTGACTTTTTCTATCTTGCAGATGAATAAACTGATCCATTTTATTTAAATTTTCGGGCACTACTATACTTATTTCCTTAGTAGTTTTGTTTACTTTTATATTACCATTTTGATAACTAAAAAGTTCAAAATCTTTTATTTCATCAAAGTCTGATAAGTCTTCTTTTAATTTATTTATTTTTTTATTTGATAAATCAATATCTGTAACTATAGACATATCATATTTAAATATTCTTCCATATTGACCTGTTACAATTATCTCTATGGAATCTTTTATTCCAAACCCTGTAAGAATTAATGCTGTGCATCCTGCTATCCCAAGGACTGTCATTAAAAATCTTTTTTTGTATCTAAAGATATTTCTAATAGTAACTTTACTTATAAAACCAAATCTATTCCAAATAAAAGGTATTCTTTCAAGTAATATTCGCTTTCCATTTTTAGGAGCTCGAGGCCTCATTAAAATGGCTGGAGTTTCTTGTAATTCTTTATAACAAGCTAAAATAGCTGAAGATGTTATAACTATTAAAGCTATAGCAGTTATTCCTATAGAAATAGGTAAGCTAAATATATAGATTATATTTGGTATAGAATACATCATTCCATAAGCGAAGAATATAACTGTCGGGAATAAGGTGTATCCAACAATCATTCCTAAAATGCTACCTATAATACAACCTAAAGATGCATATAAAATATATTTTTTAGAAATTTGGCTAGTTTTATATCCTAATCCTTTTAATGTACCTATATTTATTCTTTGTTCATCCACCATTCTAGTCATAGTAGTTAAACAAACTAATGCTGCTACCGCAAAGAAAAATACAGGAAATACTTTAGCAAGTGCATCTATACTATCTGCACAACCTTTATATTCAACAAATGATTGATGTGAATTTCTATCTAAGATATACCAAGTTGGTCTTTCTATTTTATCAATTTCTTTTTTAGCATCTTTTATTTCTTCTTCACCATCAGCTATCTTTTCTTTTCCTTCTTCTAGTTCTTTCTTAGCCTTAGCTAATTCATTTTGTACCTTAATTTTATTTTCACTTAATTCTTCTTGAGCCTTGGCTATTTCTATTTTTTTATCAGCTAATTTTTTCTCAGCAGATTTAAATTTTTCTTCCGCTGTTTTCTTTGATGATTGTAGTTTAGCTTTTTCTTCTTTTATTTTTATTTTACTATTTTCTAATTCTTGCTTACTTTTATTTAACTTGCTTTCTATAATTAATAATTCTTGTTTTTTATTTTGTAATTCTTTATTACCACTTTCGTATTGCGATTCTAATAGAGATAAAGTATATTTATTTTCTGCTAAATTATTTTGCAGCTTAGTTTTTTCTCCTTCTGGTAACTCTTCATTTTTTAATTGTTCTTCTATTAAACCATTTTCTCTTTTTAAATTATTAATTGTAGTATTAAGTTGATTTAGCTCATTTTCAGCTTTTTTAAACTCACTTTCTGCTAACTTTTTATTTTTATTAAATTCCTTTAGTGAAGATTTATACTTGACTTCACTATTTTCTATTTCTTTTTCTGCATTTTTTATTTTAGCTTCGCCATTTTTTATTTTTTCATTAGAAGATAGTTTTTCTTCTTTTAATTCTTTTTGTCCCTTTGATATTTGCGCTAAATAGTTATTTATTTTATTTTGTGCATCTTTTAGTTCTTTTTCAGATTTTAATTTATTTTCTTTGTACTCTTTTTCTCCTGATAATAAGTCATCTTTCGCTTTGTTTAATTTATCCTCAGCTTTTTTTAATTCTTTATTAGCCTTTGATAAAATTTCTTTATATCTAACTTCTGTTCTAATATCTTTTATATCTTCAATTTTATTAGTTACTGTTTCAACTAAATCAAAGTATTCATCACTATAAGTATCTAATTTTTTTGCACCTTTGACTGTTAAGAATATTTCCGTATATACATCACTCTTAAAATCACTTTGTGGAATCATTATAGCACCTTCCACAACGCCACTACCGATAGAGCTATTCCCCTTTTCCTGTGATAAATAATAGGGAGTTTGAACATATCCTACCACAGTATATTCCGTTGTTTTAAGTGTATCCCTTAATTTTTCTTCATTTCCTGAAGATAATTTAATTTTACTTCCTATTTCATATTCTAATGCTTTTATTTTAGGCTTTTCAACTACACACTCACCACTTTTATTTGGAAGTCTTCCCTCCAATAAAGTTAATTGATTTATGTAATTTTTATTATCTTTATTTAAATTTGTAATATCCAACCCATGAACTTTTAGTACTTTTTCACTATTTTTATAATCTGATATAACATCTGTGGAGTAAGTTGGAAATATTTTATCTACTCCATCAATTTTTTTTATTTCATTTACATCATCTTCTGTAAGTCCCAAGGTAGATATAAGTCTAATATCCATTAAATTATTATCATCATAATACTTATCAGAAGAAGTTTTCATAACTATTGGAGAACTTTTAATTCCTATGAAAAATGCAACACCTAAAGCAACTATGGCAACTATAGATAAAAATCTACCCTTAGATTTTAATATATCTCTGATAAAATCTTTATTTAAAGCACTTCTCATACTACCACTCTATCCTTTCAACAGGTGTTGGATTTTCATTAATAGTTATGGAATCAATTTTGCCATTTTTAACTTTTATAACCTTATCACCCATTGGTGTTAAAGCTAAATTATGAGTTATTATAATTACTGTCATCTTATATTTTCTACAAGTATCTTGTAAAAGTTTTAGTATAGATTTTCCCGTATTATAATCTAAGGCCCCCGTTGGTTCATCACATAATAAGATCTTTGGATTTTTAGCCAATGCTCTTGCTATTGCGACCCTTTGTTGTTCTCCTCCAGATAATTGGGCAGGAAAATTATTCTTTCTATGGCTAAGTCCTACCGCCTCCATAACTTCATCTATATCTAGAGGATCTTTACAAATTTGTGTGGCAATCTCCACATTTTCACGTGCAGTTAAGTTCTGTATTAGATTATAAAATTGAAAAACAAAACCTATATCATATCTTCTATAAGTTATTAACTCCTTATTGTTGTATTTATTTATCTCATTATTATCTACTATTATTTTTCCACTAGTTGGGCTGTCCATGCCTCCTAGAATATTTAATATGGTACTTTTACCAGCTCCACTGGCTCCAGCCACTACAACAAACTCTCCCTTATCTACAGTGAAGTTTACTCCACTTAAAGCTTCTATATTAACTTCACCCATTTTGTAAATTTTTTTTACATCTCTAAATTCAATATATTCGCCCACAATATTCCCCCATATACTTAAATATTTATTAAATTATAGCATAACATAAATATCACTCTGTAAATATTTCCCATTATATTTCCATTATTATAGGAAATACACTTGGTCTTCTTTTTGTTTTATCATAAAGTAATTGTTCTACTGATTTTTTTACACTTGATTTTAGTACTTGCCATTCGATAATTTCGTTTGATAAGCATTCCTCAATTTTATCTCTAGATAAATTTTTAATCTCTCTTATTAAATCTTCTGATTCTCTAACATAAATAAATCCTCTCGTAATTACATCAGGACCTGAAGCTATTTCATAACTTGTTTTGTCTATGGCAACTACTACTATAACCATTCCATCTTTTGCAAGATTTCTTCTATCCCTTAAAACAATATTGCCTACATCACCTACACCAAGCCCATCTACATACAATATGCCTGTATGTACTCTTTCTGTAGCATAAGCTCCTCGTGATGTAATTTCTAATACTTGACCTGTTTCTAAAGTAAATACATTTTTAGGATCCATTCCAAGTTTTATTGCTAAATCAGCATGGTGTTTTAAATGTCTATATTCACCATGTACAGGCATGAAATATTTTGGTTTTACTAAAGTATGAATTAATTTTAATTCTTCTTGATATGCATGACCTGATACGTGAATATCTTCTAAGTCTTCGTAAATAACTTCCACACCTTTTCTAAACAGTTGATTTATAACTCTAGAAATTATCTTATCATTACCTGGAATTGGCGAAGCTGAAATAATAAATAAATCATTTTGATGAATATCTATTTTTCTATGACTTCCAAAGGCTATTCTAGAAAGTCCAGCTCCTGATTCTCCTTGACTTCCTGTAGTTATTATAGTTATGTTTTCGTCTGGATATCTATTCATATCATCTATATCTAATAAAGATTCTGGTGGTATATTTAAATATCCTAAATCAATGGCAACCCTAGATACATTTTCCATACTTCTTCCACTAAACACTATTTTTCTATTTTCTTTTATAGATGCATCCACTATTTGTTGCATCCTATGAATATTAGATGCAAAAGTAGCTACAATAATTCTTCCATTTGCTCCTGAAAAAATTCTATTTAAAGTTTCACCTATAGTTTTTTCTGATAGAGAATGTCCTTGTCTTTCTATATTTGTACTATCTGCTAAAAGTAATAAAACTCCCTTTTTCCCAAGAGTTGAAAGTCTATTTAAATCCATAACTCGCCCATCTATTGGAGTATAATCAATTTTAAAATCTCCTGTATGAATAATTACACCAAGAGGTGTAGTTATAGCCAAAGAACAAGCATCCGCTATGGAATGGGTTGCTTTAATAAATTCAACTTTTATTTTTTCAAAAGCAACTGTGTCTCCACTTTCCACAGGATAAATAGTCACCATATCCATCATTTTATGTTCTTCCAATTTATTTTCTACTAAACCTACAGTAAGTTTTGTTCCGTAAATAGGCATATTAATTTGTTTTAATATATATGGAATTGCTCCTATATGATCTTCGTGTCCATGAGTTAAAAATAAACCTTTAACTTTTTCCTTATTTTCAATTAAATAAGTTACATCAGGAATTACTAAATCAACTCCATACATATCTTCATCTGGAAATGAAATACCACAGTCTATAACTATAATTTCATCATCATATTCTATTGCTGTAATATTTTTGCCAATCTCTCCTAACCCACCAAGAGGAATAATCTTTACACTTCTTCTTTTTCCCATGTCTATTCTCCTTTTCACTGACTAATTCAATTTATTTTAATTTTAGAATTTTCATTTTCATCTACTATCTTCTTTTTATTATTTGCAATATATGAATAATTTATATTTTTAAAGTAAAAATATAAATGGAGGTGATTCGATGGTAAATTTGAGTAGTAAAGAAAGATTTTTACTAGAGGGTGAAAAATATCAACAACAATTAGCAATAGATAAATACAATGACTATGCTCTTCAATCCCATGATCCAGATCTCAAGAGCTTGTTTTCTAATTTAGTTAAAATCGAAGAAAAGCATTTAAAAATAGTTGATGAAATGTTAGAAGGAAATAATCCTACAATTAATAAACAAGAGCTTCATCCATATTACGAAAATAATACTTATAGTTCCAATGATTATTTAAATGTAGGCAATATGACATTAACATCTATGGATGATAATTATAGCTATCAAGATGGAGATAAAATTATATGTTTTGATGCTTTAACAACAGAAGAACTTCTTCACTCTACATATAGTGCCTCTAGTTTAGAATTTAAAAATACTGAATTTAATAATGCTTTTAAATATATAATTGATGAAAAAGTAGAAAACCTTAAATATATTAATGATTATATGAATAAAAAAGGTATGTATAATAATACAATTTACTTTTAAAAAAACAAATAGACATATTAAGCATTTTTACTATGCTTAATATGTCTATTTACTATTATAAATATATTAATTTTCTTCATTAAAATAAAGTACATTTAAAACATGCATGGATCTACCTATAGTTAAGCAATCTTCATATATAATATAATTATAGTATGGAAGTAGAATTATAATTATTAACTTCCATATTTTTATTTTAATTTTTAGGAGGTAAAAAATGAAAATAATAGATTTAACTCATACTATTAGTAACGAAATGACTGTTTATCCTGGTGGCCCCAAACCACAAAATAAAATTATAAGTACTGTTAAAGAAGATGGGTATAAAGAAACTGAAATACATATAAATTCTCATAATGGAACTCATATGGATTCTCCCAATCACGTTTTTGAAGATGGAGTTTCCCTTGATAAAATTGATGTCATCAATTTTGTAGGTAATGCTGCTCTTGTGGACTGTTCTTGTCTTGGCGAGGGAGATATAATCACTTATGATTTTATTGAAAAACATAAGGAAGCTATTGATAATAGTGATTTTATAGTTTTTAAAACTAATTGGAGCAAATATTGGAATACAGATAAATACTTAGGAAATTATCCAGTTATAAGTGATGAAGTTGTAGATTTTATTGTAACTTCTAAAAAAAAAGGAATTGCCTTTGATACAATTTCTGTAGACTCAATAGATGCCACTGTCTTACATAAACACCATAAGATTCTTAGTAACAATATATTAGTATTTGAAAACTTAACTAACTTAGATTTGATAGATACAGATAATTTCGTATTTTGTGCTTTACCACTTAAATTAGAAAACTCTGATGGCGCTCCAATAAGAGCTATAGCCATGATTGATTAAAAAAA
>CAMBXR010000055.1 GCA_945871955.1 uncultured Clostridium sp.
CTTTTACTCTTGAACTTCCACCTTATAGACCACCTCAAATAGGTCGAGTAATCTACACATCTATTATGGACAGAACTTTATTTGTTCTTAGAAGAGCTGTCAGTGTAGCCATACCTGCTGGTATAATTATATGGATTTTTGCTAATATCCATATTGGAGATGTAACTTTATTAACTTATGTTGCCAATCTACTAGATCCTTTAGGCAGAGTAATCGGCCTAGATGGCTTTATTTTACTTGCCTTTATTTTAGGATTTCCTGCCAACGAAATAGTAGTTCCTATTTTAATTATGAGCTATATGGCAACGGGCAAAATGATAGAATTTGATGAATTATCAGCTCTAGGTGAACTTCTTAGAAACAACGGCTGGACTTATTTAACAGCTTTAAATATGATGCTATTTAGTTTACTTCACTGGCCATGTACTACAACACTACTAACTATAAAAAAAGAAACAAATAGCCTTAAATGGACTGCTTTAGGATTTTTAATTCCTACTCTCATCGCCTTTGTAGTGTGTTTTATAACAACTACTATTTATAATATTATTGTATAAAGTAAAAAGCATGGAGTACTATATTCTCCATGCTTTTCAGTTATCTTCAACAAGTAATATATTATATATCAAGATTCTCACCTCTTCTTTTTCTTACTACTTTTATATAATGATTTCCTCTAATATTTATAAGATAAATTATAGATATAATAAATCCACTTATCATTATTAATAAATAAAAACTTATTCCTCTGCTTATAATCATGGCAGAACTTAGTAATTTAATTGGAAACAAAGTTTTATATATTATCATAAATCCACTTTCACTTACTCCCACAGCTCCAGGCAAAGGTAGTGCCGATACACTAATGTATAAGACTGCTTGAATCATAATAATTGTAATTAAAGAATATCCACTTAAATTAAATCCTTTATATATCCAAAAAGGTATACTGTGAAAAGAAGTTATTTGTACTATTGTAGTTAATAATATCTTCATAACTGTAAATTTATTTTCTTTAAAATAGACAGCACCTTCTTTATATTCATTTACTTGAGTACTTATAGTATTTTTTAATTCTTCAGTTTTTTTATACTTAACTTTGCTTAAAACAAAATAAATTAAATCTATAAGCTTTGTTATAAATTTTTTTGAAAAAATAGCAGTTAATATAAATATCAATGCAGAAGTATTTAATATTATACCTAATAAAACTAAGTATTTAATACTGCCTAAAGTATTTGATAATAATTTGTGAGATATGATATATCCTATTATGCACATGCTTACTGTTACAAATTGAAAACTAGCCAAGTTCATAAGTAAAGACAAAGAAGAATGGGAAATTTCTATTCCATCTTTATGCATATAATAAACTTGCATAGGCTGCCCCCCTGAGGCAGAAGGCGTTATGGAACTGAAAAATAACCCCACTATGGCATATTTGATAGCTATAAAAAATCCTATGTCATATTCCATAAGTCTTAAACTTCTTCTAATATTTAATCCTTCACAAATTATAAAAGATAAGCTACATATTATACCTATTGTAATATACTTTATATTTATATTTAATATGGCGCTTTTAATATAATCCATATTATTATTTCTAAATATTATATAAAAAGTTAATATAATCAAAACTATGAACAATCCACCATTTTTTAATACAGTTTTAATTGAAACTTTTTTATTCATAATAATCCTCCATAATTAAAAACTTATATCATATCTTTTATTTCTAATATAAATATACAATAAATGATTTAAATTTCCCTCTACATTTTTGTATGGTTAGATAAATATAAAAAAGTCATACTAAAAAATTTTAATATGACTTTTTTATATTTATCTTATTTGACCACTGCCAAATATTATATATTTTATTGTAGTTAGCTCTTTTAGTCCCATTGGGCCTCTGGCATGAAGTTTTTGTGTGCTTATTCCTATTTCTGCTCCAAATCCAAATTCACTACCATCTGTAAATCTTGTAGATGCATTTACATAAACTGCCGCCGCATCTACTCTTTGTAAAAATTTTTGACTATTTTTATAACTTTCTGTGATTATAGCTTCTGAATGTTTTGTTCCATGAGCATTTATATGTTTTATAGCTTCATCTACATCTTTTACTATTTTTACACCTATTATATAATCTAAATACTCTTTATCCCATTCTTCATCATCTATTAATAAAATATCATCTACTATAGATTTTGATTTTTCATCGCCTCTAATTTCCACATTTTTTTCTCTTAATGCTTTTGATACTTTAGGTAAAAATTCATCTGCTATATTTTCATGTACTAAAAGCTTTTCTGCTGCATTACATACTCCCGGTCTTTGAGCTTTTGCATTTACTACTATATCTATTGCCATTTGGAAATTAGCACTTTCATCCACATAAATATGACAATTTCCTGTTCCTGTTTGTATAACTGGCACAGTTGCATTTTTTACTACTGATTTTATAAGGCCTTCTCCACCTCTTGGTATTAGCACATCTATATAATCATTTAATCTCATCATTTCATTTACTGATTCTCTACTTGTGTCTTCTAATAATTGTATTGAATCTTTTGGAAGACCTGCATTTCTTAATCCTTGAGATAAAGCTTTAACTATGGCTTTATTAGAATTTATAGCATCACTTCCACCTCTAAGTATTACTGCATTTCCACTTTTTAAACAAAGTCCTGCCGCATCACAAGTTACATTTGGTCTAGACTCATATATCATACCTATAACGCCTATTGGAACTCTTTTTTGTCCCATTTGTAATCCATTTGGTCTAGTCCACATACTTACAACTTCACCTACTGGATCTGGAAGATTTACTACTTCTAAAAGACCATTTGCCATATCTTCTATTCTTTTCTCATCTAAAGATAATCTATCAAGTAAAGCATCTGATATGTTTTTGTTTTTCGCATTTTCTATATCTATTTTATTTGCTTTTATTATGTCATCTTTAGCATCTAAAAGCTCCTTTGCCATTAGTTTTAAAGCGTTGTCTTTTTCTATTGTTGAAGCTATACATAAATCATAAGAAGCTTCTTTAGCCTTTTTCCCCATTAATATTAAATTTTCCATACTTATATTCACCCCTTATTTATTCCCTACAAATAATGTTCCTATATTTTCGCCTTTTAATATCTCTCTAATTATATATGGATCTTCACCATCTGCCACAACCATATCAACTCCAGCAGATATGGTTCTTTTAGCTGCATTTATTTTTGTTGCCATGCCACCAGTTCCTAAACTTGATCCTGCATCTCCTGCACACTCTTCTAATTCTTTTGTAATCTCATGTATTTCTCTTATAATATTAGCATTTTTATTAATTCTTGGATCACTATCATAAAAACCATCTATATCTGATAATATAATTAATAAGTCTGCATTTATCAATGATGAAACTATGGCTGATAAATTATCATTATCACCAAATTTAGCTATATTTTGTATTTCATCTATGGACACAGAGTCATTTTCATTTACTATTGGAATTATTCCCTCCTCAAGCAGCAATTCAAAAGTATTATATACATTTTCTTTTATATGATTGTCTTCTATAACATCTCTAGTTAATAAAATTTGACCTACTATATGAGAATATTCCGCAAAGAACTTACTATATATATGCATCAATTCACATTGTCCTATGGCTGCAAGAGCTTGTTGCTGCCTAACATCTTTTGGTTTTTCCTTTAATCTTAATTTACCAACACCAGCCCCTACTGCTCCAGATGTGACAAGAACTACCTCTTTTCCAGAGTTAACTATATCTGATATAACTTTTACCAAATTCTCTATTCTTTCTAAATTAATATTCCCATTTTTATATGTAACTGTAGATGTACCTACTTTTATTACAATTCTGTTTGCATTTTTAATTCTTTGTCGAAAATCCATTTTAATATCCCCCAATTTATATATGCTTATAATTTATCTATAGTAATTATATCATAAAATAATCCTAATAAAAATTCGCTTTGCTCATATCGCCAACGTCTAAGTCTTTGCTAACACTTCAGACTTATCACATTGCTCAAAGTAAAATAACCTTGATTTATCAATATTTTGAATATGTTGATAAATCAAGGTTATAATTATCACTTTATAATAAAATTCCTATTAAAGTTACTGATGATACTATTTGTACTATAGCAACAAATAAACCGTATAAAGATACACTCTTTCCTTGTTTAATTAAATCTTTTATATTAACTCTAAGACCTATGGCTGCAAGAGCTATTATTTCTAAGACATGACTTATTTCCTTGCATGCTAAAGATACATCTATTGATATAATATTAGCTGAAAATAAAGCACATGTTATGAAAAATCCTATTACATACCATGGTATTTTGATTTTTTTCTTTTTTAAATCCGCTGTTTCTTCTTCTATTATTTCTGCATTTGTTTTATTTTTTAACTCACCAAATGAGAATACTACTACAACTAAAAATATTATACGAACTATTTTAAATATTGTAGCTAAATCCTTTACACTATCATTTATCATAGCTCCACTAGCAACAACTTGACCAACAGATTGTAATACTCCACCAATCATAGCTGATGAATGTAATATATCATTGTTATATAAAAATGAGCTTATTGCTGGTAATAAAAACATTAATACTATTCCCGTAACATTTACTATAGTTATTGCTATACCTTTTTCATCATCTTTTGCATCTATTACAGGAGATGTAGCTGCTATGGCAGAAGATCCACATACTGCATTTCCACTAGCCATTAAAAATCTGAAGTTTTCGCTAAATCCTAATTTTTTACCTATATATAAAGCTCCAATAATTGTAAATGTCATTTGTAATACTATAAATAAAACTCCATTTACTCCTATTTGAGAAATTGTACTTATACTAAGTGTTGCACCAAGTAAAACTATAGAATATGATAATAGGTTACTTTCTGAGTATTTATATCCACTTTGAAAGATTTTTTGATTTAAAAATACATTTCCTACAAACATACCTAAAAATATTGCTATTGATGCAGCTCCAAGAGCAGGTACAAATTTTCCTAAAAACATACTAACTAGTGCTACTGCTAAAGCTACTAAAAAACCTGGTAATATATTCTTTATTCTACTTATACTGTCATTTATCAGTGATGTCATCTTTTCTTTTCCTCACTTTTTATTATTTTTTTCTTAAATCAGTATAATATTTTTTACATTATAAGTCAAATACGTATTTTTTATAATATCAATAATAAAACTTATTGTGAATAATTTAATTTATTTCTAATTTGTGAATTTTCATGTTAAATTATGTAGTAATTTGTATCTTTTTAAAAATTGATATGTTTTTCGTGAATATTTTAGTATTTTATGTAATATTTTTTGTGCTGAAAATAAGAATTAGGTATAGTACAATTTTCTTAATAAAAGATTTAATAGGTGGAGGGGGATTGTTATGAACATTTATATTTTTATTCTTTTATCAATATTATTTTTAAGTTTAGCGTATTTTTTATTAAAAGTATGTATTCAATTTAATCGTATAAATAGTTTAAATTTATTACTAGGTATGGATGTTACAAAACTTTATAGCGCAGATGATTATGAAAACGATTTTTACATTAATTGTTTAGTAAAAAAATCAGCCATGAAGTTATATATTTTATCTAAAAAAAAGTTTAATTTAAATTAATATATACATAAAAAGGTGATTATAAAATTATAATCACCCATCTAATACTGTGTTTTAATAGAAATTTTTTAGTTGCTTAAGTCTGCTAGGATGTCTTAACTTCCTAATAGCTTTAGCTTCAATTTGTCTAATTCTTTCCCTTGTAACGCCAAATACTTTTCCTATTTCTTCAAGAGTCTTAGGATCATCATCATCTAGGCCAAATCTCATTCTTAGTACTTTTTGTTCTTGGTCGTTAAGGCCTGTAAGAAGCTCATCTATTTTTTCTCTAAGATTTTTTTGTTCTACTTCATGAATTACCACATCATCCAAGTTTGCATCTGATGGTATAAATTCCACAAGAGAACTATCTTCATCTTCTTTAATAGGAGTATCTAAAGATACTACGTTCTTATCCCTCTTTAAAATTTCTAATACTTTTTCAGGCTCCATATCGCATACTTCAGCTAATTCATCTAATGATGGCTCTCTTTGTAATTCATTAGATAATTCCTGTTTTTTTCTTTTTATAAAATTTATTCTTTGATGTAGATGAACTGGTATTCTTATAGTATTTTCACAGTCATCTATATATCTTGTTATACTTTGTTTTATCCACCAAGTAGCATAAGTACTAAATTTATAGCCTTTTTTGTAGTCATATTTTTCAACTGCTTTTATTAATCCAATATTACCTGCTTGAATTAAATCAAGCATATCAACATTTTCTTTTCTATATTTTTTTGCAATGCTGACAACTAATCTGTAATTAGCATTAATAAATTTTTCTTTAGCTTCAGGAATACAATTATCAATATCTTTGGCTAATTCTATTTCCTCATTTGCAGTTAGCATTTTGTATTCTTCAATTTCTTTTAAATACATTTTCATAGCATTTGATGCAGATGATGAATCCCCAAAAACATAGTTTTCATAAGCATGCTCTTTTTTAGCCCCCATATAATCTAACCCCTTCTTTATACAATATTATTTATTAAAAAAATCGGTAAAACATATCTTATTTATATCAAAAATAATATGTTTGACCTTAAAAAAAAATGCATGTTCATTGTATATTTTTATCATTCATTAGTATTCTACAAGTATACTTAAAAACCTTTAATTTTAAGTTATTGTTTTTTATAAAATTTAAAAATATATCTTATTCTACAATTAATAAATAAATATTACAAAACTATTTTTTATTATAAATAATATATATCATGTATAAATCAAAATTTATCTATTTACAACCACAATCGTCCCCGCAACCACATTCGTGATCATCATGGTCATGTCCACAACCACATCCATCATGGTGATGATGATGTTCAGCTGCAAGACTTTCTTCAGCTTCGAAGAATTCTCTTTCCATTTGTTCATATGTAGGTAGAGATGCTTCTGTATCGTATTCTTCTCCTGTCCAATCTGCATACATCATTTGATCTCCATTTGTTAATACCATTCTTCCAGCCATTGTTATATTATCAACATACTCTAAGAATTCTATTTCTTTTTGTAAAGTATCTCCTTCTAAAGCTACATCGTCATCAGTACATCTTACTATTAATACTGGTGCAAAGTATCCTTGTTTGTCTTCTACATTTACAACTATATCTAATATTCCTTCTGCACCTTCTTCAAATTCGCTTAATGGTACATTTGTATCTATCATATCTTGAGGTACGTATAAATCCTCTATTAAATATTTTAATACTCTTTCTTTAACTAATTCTTGTGACATTGTCATTCTCCTTTCAATATGTAAATCAAGTTAAAAAATACTATTATATTTTATTCCTTTCTATAGTATAATACATTTCATTATTTTTCAATCATCTTACTATCTATTTCTAATATATGTATAAATTATTTAATATTTTTCTGTACAGACATAAAAATGCTCCTCCTTATTTCAAGAATTTATAGTTTATAAATCATCTACTTTAAGTGGAGCACTTTATTTTAATAGTCTAGAATTAATTATAATATTGTAAATCCTGATACTATTTTATTGTCAAGACTTCTCTTGCAAATATAACAGGTACATTCTTATTTTGTTGAAAAATTCGTTGGTAATATTTTATAGGTACTTTTCTCTCTCCCACATAAGGTGATACTTCTATAGTTAGAGCTGGTTTTTTGTAATTTTCTATAAACCAATCTTTATATCCATTTCCTCTATTAGGTCTTGGCTCTTCAATCAAAGTATATCCAGTTTCTTCTGATATACTTTTGGCAATTTGAAAATCTCGATATTTTTCTTCTTCTAATTGATTAAATTCCCAGTATATTTCTTCTCCTGATGAGTGATAAGATATACTTCCTTCAAATAAGCAAAATTCAGTTAAGTCTTTTAATGCACAAGTTTCTGGCTCTGAAAAATACCACACTCCCCCATATCCCTTTGAACCTGGATACTCTACTGTATCACTAGAGGGATACCCCGTAGGATAATTTCTATTTAAGTCCACTCCTCTAATATTAGACTTCCAACTTTCAAAGAATTCTCTTTTTAAAGAAAACATATCTATATATTGATTTGATACAGATGAAATTCCATTTAAAACTAAATCTGCTCCATCAGGATTTACCAATGGCACAAAGACAAAGGTAACATCATTTAGAAGTTCTCTTATGCAGACATCCTTCACACTTGCATTTGTTTCGTACAAGTTTACTATATATTGAATTTGATCGAGTAGTAGTATGGTGTTTATGAGTTCTCTAGCATGATGAGTGGCATTGATTAATATTTTTTTCTTTCCTAGTCCTAGGTTAATAGCTAATATTGGTGTGTTTTCAAGTGATGAACCTATTTTATAGATGGATAGTAGTGTTTTGTGTTCTTTTGCTAAGTTGCATATAGCTTTGTTGACATCTTCTGAGAAGTTTATAGATTCATACAAACTTTTATAATTTACTTTACTCAAATTATCACTCCATTCTTAGATGAGATAATATTAACTGCATTATTTAGTAGTTTTAACTATCTTTCCTGATGAATAATAACATTTGTAATATGTTGTACTTGAGTAATCTTTGTTGTTTTTGCCGTATTTAACGTATGACGAAGTTATATCCACTATATATCCGCCATTTTCCATTTTAATTGTACAAAGTGTTTTTTGATTAGAACCTGTGTAAGAAGATGTTTTTATTGAAACTTTACGACTTGAAGCTTTTTCATTGTATAGATTTTTTAAATCTGCATAATAAATTTTTCCATTAAGGAACTTAGCATTTGCTCCTGTTGATGATATTTTGTATATTTTTTTAGTGGATGCATTGTATAGATGAATTGGTAGAGGTCCATAGTCTCCTGTATAGGGGCTTCCTAAGATGTATTTTCCATTTTGCTGGTCTATTTTAAATCCTCTCTTTACCAAAGATAGTTTTTTAGTACTTAAATCGTAAGAGTATGTGTCTGCTTGAGTTGGATCATATGAGCCCTTATAATAACTATCTCTTTCCACAAAAAGTTTTCCATTGTAGTAGCCACTCACATTACTTCCATGACTTACTTTCCCAATATAAATTTTGTTTTTACCACTTACATCTATTCTGTAAATTTTCATGTAATCACTACATCCGTCACTTCCACTTTTCTCTACTCCATAATAAATCTTACTTCCATTAGTAACTAATTGATGAATTAGGCGAGTGTTTGATGTACTTGGAGCTGTGACAATTTTCTTTCCTGATGATGTTTTACTCTTTGACACATATATGCCCTTATTGTAAGTTGCCCAAATATAGTAACTCCCCACTTTAGTTTTTTCATAGATAGCTTTGTAAGGTGTGGCTGCATTTACATGTATGGCACTAACTAGTAGCATACTTATTGCAAATATAGTACATAGTAATTTTTTTAGATATTTTTTCATTTCATCACCCCTATTTTATATTTTTCATGTGCATATTTTTATTGTATAAAATGTTTTTTATATGTGCAATAATATTACTTAAAGTTTCTAGTTTCTTAGTTTGAATAAATTTGTTATCTAGGTATTATTTAGATTATAATAAAAAATTGCTTAAACTTAAAAATGCTCCTCCTTATTTCAACAATTTATAATTTCTCAACTGTCTACTTTAAGGGGGAGCAATTTATTGTGATATAACCTTTTAATATTCAATAAGTTTAAATTATTTTAAATTTAAAATTTGAGTAAGAACTCCTTTATCAAAGAATGAGCTTCTTACTTCTCTTAATTTTGCTTTTGAAATAATGCCTGCATGTGCACTATCATTTCTATAGTCTAAAAGTCCTTTTATAACTTCATGTACATAGTTTAAACTTTTTAAGTATTTTAGATTACGTCCTAGTGTAATTGCTAACTCACCTAAAGGAAGGTAATTTTGTGTATATCCTTCTTTATATAGGTAGTTATTTAGTTCTAGTTCCATAACTTTGAAGTAGTTTATAGCTATATGTGAATAATCCACCATTCCTTGCACATCTAGTTCATAGAAATATTCTGCATTGCTTAAAAATTCAACTGAATTTTCTTCTAACTTAGGATATTTAGACTTTATTTTATTTCTTATATCCTCAAAGTTAGGAGTGCTTGATAGTGTGGCAGGTACTGATTCTTTTGATGATGATTTTTCTTCTGTCACTTCTCTAATATCTTCAATATGAGAATTTCCATTTATAATTTCATTTAATCTTTTATCAATATAACTTTGAGTTTCAGCTAATAACATTCTTCTTATTTCTTCAATATTTATATTTGAAACATTAGTTATACACTCTCTTTCAACTGATTCTGATTTATTATCTTCATTTTTCGCTGCTAATTCAGTTACTATTTCATCTTTCTTTTCAGTATCTTCATTTGATGATTCTTGCATATCTGAACTCTCTTTATTTATTATCTCTTCTATACTTTCAATTTCATCAGTGGCAGCCACTTCTTCATTTTCTAAAGTAGTATTAATTAAATCTTCAACCTTATCCAACTGTTTACTAGCTTCTTTTATAACTTTTTCACTTGGATTTTTAATATATTGCAAAGCATATCCATTTTGTTTTACTGCTTCTAAACATATTTCTTCACTTGGATTTTCTATTAGTTCCAATGCCATCCCATTTATTTTTACTGCTTCTAAACAAATCTCTTTCATAGGATTTTTCACATGTTGAATGGCAAAAGGATCTTTTCCTACTGTATAAATACACAGGTTATATGATTGGTTATAAATCTCTTTCAAAGAAAACTTATTTTGTTTAATTGCTTCAAAACAAACTTTATAACTTGGTTCATCTATATAATTTAAATTTCTAAAATCATAAGCAACTGCTTTCATATATATATCTTCTAAGTTACCATCTATCTCCAATGGATTAAAGTTTTCTTGAGAAACACAAATACTACATATTTGATTATTTGGATTTTTTAATAAATTTATATTTCTAAAATCATACTCTACAGCATTTGAGTATACTGTATTTAGATCCCAGTCTACTTCCTCTTCATTAAAATCATCATGATTTATAGCCAGGTGACAAATTAATGGTGTTAAGTTATTTACACGGTTTATATTATCCCAATGGAATCTTACTGCACCTTCACAAAGCTCATCTATATCTATATTAACTTTCTCAAAGGAAAAGTTTTCATCTGTAATACAAAGATCATACATCTCATCTGTAGGATTTTCTATATAGTTTATATGTTTAAAATCAGCTTCCACTGCTTTTAAATATAGCTTATCAGATGGATTGTCTATAAATTCTAATGAGAAATTTTCATTAGAAACTGCACAATCTATAAGTTCATCAGTAGGATTTTCTATGTAGTTTATATTTCTAAAACTATATCTAACTGCTTCGATACATAGATTTTCATCTCTATTTTTAACTTTTTCCAAAGAGAAATCTTTTTTTCTTACTACTCCATAAGCTAATTCTTGACTTATATTTTCTATATAGTCTATATTTCTAACGTCCTCCTCTAATGCCATGGCTATCATAGCAGTTGTTGGTGCACTTACAAATTTAATTGCATTTCCATTTTGTTTAACTGCTGCTTCTTGAATTTTAGTAGTTTTATATTTTACATACTCAAGTGCCAAACCATTTTGTTTAACTGCTGCTAAACATAGGGATGGACTTTGATCTTCTATAAACCTTAAAAGTAAACCATCCCTTTCTAAATCTTCCTTTGTGTATGAAGTTTTCTCTTCTAAACATTTTTCTTCTTTATTAATATTTTCTTCTTCAGCTTTCTTAGTATCTTGTTTAATTAATAACTGATATTGTTCGTCAAGTAAACCAAAAACTTTTTCATCTTTTTCATAAGCTAATAAAGCTATTTTCTCATTTTGTTTTTTGATATATTTTATTGATTTTGGGTTTTTGTTAATAGCATATAAAAGTATTTCTTCACTTGGATTTTTTATATGTTGAATATTTTTGAAATCTTTATCTAAAGCTTTCTTCACATACTCCATTGGTTGGATATTACAATATGGCAAAGCTTTTAAGTTATTTTTTAGAGCTAAGGTACATAACTCTTCATTTTGATTTTCAATGTATTTTATAGCTTCCCATGATTTATTTAATGCTTTGATACAAATTTCCTCACTTGGATTTTTTATAAATTCCAAAGCTTTATGAGTTTTACTTATAGCTATCTCACATAAGTTTTCACTTTGATTTTTGATAACTTCCATTGACTTATAATTTTTCGCTACAGCTTTTTCTAAAATCTCTTCTTTAGGATTATCTATAAACTCTATAGCTTTATAACTTTTATTTATAGCAATCTCTATTATTTTTTCACTTGGCTTATTTATATATTGAATAAATGTATAATCATTTTTAACTACTTTTTCATAAATTTCTGCACAGTTTTTTTCTATATAATTTTTTAATTCTTCATTATTTAAATTATTTATTAAAATATCATTTATAAACTTATCATCTACAAATTCTATGGTTTTTATATTTTGATTTATAGCTTCTAAGCATATTTCTAATGTTTGATTCTTTATATATTTTAAAATCATCCCATTCTTACTTATACAGTTTATAGAAAGTGCTTTTGAAGGGTTTTTTATATACTCAAATAAGCTCTCATCCTCACTTATTAATTCATAAAACTCTGCAGTAAATTTTGTACTTATATTATTTACAATATTAGAAAACTGATTTTTATTTATACTTTGCCTAAGTTTACTTATTGAAGAATAAAGAAATTCTTTCGATATATACGGTATTATATTCCAGTTAATTTTTAACGCTTCCACACATATATCTTCACTTTGTTTTTTTATCAAACGTAATATGTTATGATTTATTTTTAATGCTTTTATACAAAACTCTTCACTTACATCTTTTATATATTCAAAAGAATTAATATTGTTTTTTAAAGCTTCTATACATATTTCTTCTGTCTGATTTTCTACAAATTTAAGTAACTCCCCATCTTTTTTTACTGCTGTAAGACATAACTCTTCTGTCTGATTTTCTACAAATTCAATGGCTCTAGGATTTGATAATACTGCTTTCATACATAATTCTTCTGTTTGATGTTCTACAAACTGTAGCGCTAAACCGTTTTCCATAACTGCATCATGATAAAATATTTCTTTTGATCCCTCTATATACTGAAGTGCTAGACCGTTTTCATTTACTGCCTTATATTTAGTTTGATGTGAAGGATTTTTTACAAATTGCAAAGCTAATCCATTTGATTCCACTGCCTGCTGACATATTATCTCAGTTTGTTCTTTTACAAACTGTAAGGCCATTCCATTATCTTCAACTGCTAAAAAACATATTTTCTCATTTTGATTTTCTATAAATTCTAAATTTAATCCATCTTGGATAACTGCTCTAATACATAATTCTTGATTTTGATTTTCTTTATTTTGTAATAACTTTTTATAATCCATTACTCCAGTAAAACTACTCATTTTGGATATATTAGATCTTATATCCATTAAATCTCTTCCTAAATACTTCATTTTTTCTCCTCATAAATAAATTTACTCACTCAATTTCTGTGTAATATTTATAATATAATTTTAATTTTTAATATAATTATCTTATCATATATGGAATATATTGTATACGAATATAAGATAGGTTGTTATTTATTAAATAAGTTTGCTAAAGATCAATTTTCTTCAAAACCTAAGTTAAAATAACCCCAACCATCTCCATATGTCCATTTTCAATTTTTATAGGAAGTTTTTTATTTGATAAATAATCTTATACCGCTTTTAATTTTTCTTTTGGTCAACATTTTTTATGCTGACATAAAAATGCTCCTCCTTATTTCAACAATTTATAATTTCTGAACTGTCTACTTTAAGGGGGAGTAAAAATATACTCTTTAATATTTTAATCTTTATACTAATTACTATATATTATTTATAAGGTTATAAAATAACTCTTTATATTTATTTTCAACTTCCTTAAAATCTGTAAACTTGAATACAGGTTTACTAACTAAATCAACTTTATCAATTTCTAATTCTTTATTAGCATAATGTATAAATTCATTATAAAGTAAAGCATTATCAATAAAGTGTACTAATTTTAATTCATCATCATTTAAATCTTCCTCTATGAAAGTTTTATAAATAAAAGTCTGTAACTTTTCTTCTATTTCTAAATACTCACTTAGATGTTTTTTTACTGGTCTAATAATATCCGCCATATAGGCTTCACTTGCATCATGTAATAAACAGGCAAGAGCAACTCTATTACTAAATCCTCTAGCTATTGCTTCCTCACAACAAAAAATACAGTGTTGTCCTACAGAGTAAAACTCTGGGAAATGACCATTTGCCCTAGTCATAAAAGATAATGCATGTGCAATATCATCTACCAATATATCCTCTTTTTTAGGATTTAATGGAGTAAATTCAACTTTTGAAAACGTCGTCATAAAATCTGACATATAAAACTCCTCCCACATTTAACAATCAAAAACTAATTTTTATTTATATATATAACTTCATTCAATTATATAATATATGATTTATATGTCAATATGAAGAATTCTTTATATGAATTGTTTAACTTTTATACATCCTTCTTAAATCTTACGATTTTCTTAAAAACTCCACAAATTCTAAATTTTATAATATAATAGGTAGATAAGCTGTAAAGATTTATGAATGAATTGTAATCACAATTACAATATTGTAATCGCAATTGGCGAATAAATATAATAATATATTTACAGAGTTTTTATACTCTTTATATTAAATCTTTACATAAACTTGCTTGGAAAATTAATATAATTATTTTAAGTAGGAATTTTAGGAGGAAATATTATGAAATTTAAACAAAAAGTTAGCTCTCTATTAGTAGCTATGACTATAGTTGCAGGTAGTATTATGCCAGCTTTTGCTGATGGTACAAATGTAGTTACAATAGGTGTTAACAATACAGCTGAGCAAAGACAAAAAATTCTAAACTATTTTGGTGTAAAAGAAAATGAAGTACAAATTTTAGAAGTAAACAATAAAGAAGAAAGAGAATACTTAGGAGGAATAGCTACAGAGGCACAACTTGGAACAAAAACTTACTCATGTGCTTATGTTCAACCTACTAATAGCGGTGGAATAAATGTAAAAACTGCAAATATAACTTGGGTTACATCATCAATGGTGGCATCAACTTTATCAACTGCTGGTATGACTAATGCCAACTGTGTAATTGCAGCAGTATTCCCAGTAAGTGG
>CAMBXR010000056.1 GCA_945871955.1 uncultured Clostridium sp.
TTCAGGAGTTGTTGCTTCAATAATAGAATAATCTATTTTAGATTATTTATATATAGGAAAAGAGGGGTTTATACCTCTCTTTTTTTAGCAGTATACTTACAAAAACATTGACATCAATATAAATTTGTGATAACTTATACAAAGTAATGATTAAAGGAAGGTAATAATATCTAACATTTATTTTAATAAATGATTAAGTATTATTTAACAATATATATTATTGTATTTACAAATTTGGAGGTGTAGCAGATGAGAGTAAAAGTAACATTAGCTTGTTCAGAATGTAAACAAAGAAATTACAACACTACAAAAAACAAAAAAAACAACCCAGACAGAATAGAATTAAACAAATACTGTAAATTCTGTAAAAAACATACTACTCATAAAGAAACAAAATAGTTTTATTTTAAGGATGTGAGTGTAGATGGCAACTCAAGAAAGCCAAAAAATAAAAAAGAAATCTGGTTTAGTGGGATATTTAAAAGACACTAAGCAAGAGCTTAAAAGAGTTACATGGTCAACCAAAAAAGAATTGCTAAAAAATACAGGGATAGTTTTAGCTACAATTATTTCGTTTACTATATTAGTATGGGGATTAGACACTGTATTATCTGGTGCACTAGGATTAATACTAAAATAGATTAAAAGGAGAATGCAAATGTCAGAGTTACAAGAATCAAGATGGTATGTAGTTCATACTTATTCAGGACATGAGAACAAAGTTAAAGCTACCATAGAAAAAGCCGTAAAAACAAGAGGCATGGAACAATTCATACAAGAAGTGGTTGTGCCAACTGAAGATGTAGTAGAAACTACAAAAACAGGAAAAGAAAAAGTTAGACAAAGAAAAATATATCCAAGTTATGTGTTAATTAAAATGATAATAACAGATGAATCTTGGTATATAGTAAGAAATACTAAAGGTGTTACAGGGTTTGTAGGCCCTGGGTCTAAGCCAGTTCCACTAAGTGACGCTGAAGTTGAAGCAATGGGAATTGATTTAACTGTATTTAAAGTAAGCGGTCCAGAAGACTTAGAAGAAGGAGAAGTTGTAACAATTACAGCTGGTCCATTTGTAGGTCAAACAGGAACTGTTAAACAAATTGACACTCATAATGATACAGCAAGAATATGTATAGACGCATTCGGTGGTAAAGAAACTCCACTTGAAGTAAGTCTTAAAAACATAGAAAGAATATAATACAGAATAGGAAATCTGAGGAGGTGCGCTCGAAATGGCTAAAAAAGTTATAGGTCAAATAAAATTACAAATACCTGCAGGAAAGGCTACTCCAGCTCCACCAGTTGGTCCAGCTTTAGGGCAACACGGGGTTAACATAATGGGATTCACTAAAGAATTCAATGCTAAAACTGCAGATCAAGCTGGAATGATAATACCAGTTGTTATAACTGTATATCAAGATAGATCTTTCAGCTTCATAACTAAAACTCCACCAGCTGCAGTATTACTTAAAAAAGCTGCTGGTTTAGACACTGCGTCTGGAGAACCAAACAAAAAGAAAGTTGCAACATTATCATCAGCTCAAATAAGAGAAATAGCTGAATTAAAAATGCCTGACTTAAATGCTGCATCAGTAGAATCTGCAATGAGAATGATCGCTGGTACTGCAAGAAGTATGGGTATCGTAGTAGAAGACTAATTTTAGATTAGACACTTCGTTAGAAGTGGGAGGTTGTAAAACCGTAAATTAACCACAGGAGGAAAATAAAATGGCTAAAAAAAGTAAAAAATATACTCAAGCAGTAGCTAAAATAGACAGAACTAAATTATATGATTCTCAAGAAGCTTTAAGCTTAGTTGCTGATATAGCTACAGCTAAATTCGATGAGACTGTAGAAGCTCATATAAAATTAGGTGTTGACGGACGTCACGCTGACCAACAAGTTAGAGGTGCTATAGTATTACCTCACGGAACTGGGAAAACTAAAAAAGTTTTAGTTTTCGCTAAAGGAGAAAAAGCTGCTGAAGCTCAAGCTGCAGGAGCAGACTTCGTAGGTGCTGAAGATTTAGTACAAAAAATACAAAAAGACAACTGGTTCGACTTTGATGTAGTTGTTGCTACTCCAGACATGATGGGTGTAGTTGGTAGATTAGGTAGAGTATTAGGACCAAAAGGTTTAATGCCAAACCCAAAATCAGGAACAGTTACATTCGATGTTACTAAAGCTATAGAAGAAATAAAAGCTGGTAAAGTTGAATACAGATTAGATAAAAACAATATAGTTCACGTTCCAGTAGGAAAAGTATCTTTCGGTGGAGAAAAATTAGCTGAAAACTTCGCGACTTTAATGTCTGCTATAGTAAAAGCTAAACCAGCTTCAGCAAAAGGAACTTACTTAAGAAGTATAACAGTTGCTTCTACAATGGGACCTGGAGTTAAAATAAACGCAGCTAAAATAACTGACTAATTATTGATTAATTATTCCAGTTGACACAAGCTAACAAAAATGTTAATATAACATTTGTTGATATAAAAAATGAATGAATTTGCCGTAGACAGTAGGTGCTTATGCTTAAATATCCTACCGAGGTTTTAGATAAATGATAAACTAAAGCTTTTATGTGGTCTATGAATAGATAATATAAAAGCTTTTTATATGAATCGCGGCGAATTACAACCTTATATGGTGAAGGAGGTGCACATCTAGATGAGAGAAGCTTTACAAATAAAATCACAAGTTGTTGCAGAGATAGTTGAAAAATTACAAAAATCATCTTCTACTATAGTTGTTGATTACAAAGGACTAACAGTTGAAGAAGTTACTGAACTTAGAAAAAAAATGAGAGAAGCTGGTGTTGAATACAAAGTATACAAAAATACTTTAGTAAGAAGAGCAGCTCAAGAAGTTGGAATATCTGAGTTCAACGATGAGTTACTAGTTGGAACTAATGCTATAGCATTCGGATACGATGATCCAATAGCTCCAGCAAGAGTTATAAAAGACTTTATGGAATCTCATCCAAAGATGAAATTAAAAATGGGTGTTGTTGAAGGTGAATTCTACAACGAAGCTCAAATCGTTGAGTTTGCTAACATACCACCAAGAGAAGTTCTTCTTGCTAAATTACTTGGTAGCTTAAAAGCTCCAATGTCAAACTTCGTTTACTTAGTAGACGCATTAATAAAAGAAAAAGAAGGACAAGAAGCTTAATTGTCGCTTAATAAATTAAATTAAATTTAAATTAAAAAAAGATAATAAAAAATTTCGGAGGTGCGAAAAATGACAATAGAACAAATATTAGAAGCTATAGAGCAAATGAAAGTTACAGAATTAAATGAATTAGTAAAAGCTGCAGAAGAAAAATTCGGTGTATCTGCTTCTGCTCCAGTAATGGTTGCTGGTGCTGCTGGTGGAGCTGCTGCTGAAGAAAAAACTGAATTCGATGTAGTATTAGCTAACGCTGGTGCATCAAAAGTTAAAGTTATAAAAGTAGTTAGAGAAGTAACTGGTTTAGGATTAAAAGAAGCTAAAGATTTAGTTGACAACGCTCCTAAAACATTAAAAGAAGGTGTTTCTAAAGAAGAAGCTGAAGAAATGAAAGCTAAATTAGAAGAAACTGGAGCTACTGTAGAAGTTAAATAGTTATAAACTAAAATTAAAAATAAAAAAGGCATCTTTAGTTAGATGCCTTTTTTTACAATGAAAACAAAATGATAAACTAGAGAATAGAAAGTAGATGTTAGGTACGTATGCTTTCTATTCTCTAGTTTGGAAATTTTAAAAAAACTAGAATTATTGCTTGATTTTTTGTGCATAATAAATAATGCATATTTTATGAATAAAATTTAATACATAAAAATGAAAAGATTGGGCAATAAAAAACATTGAAATTTAGTCAGATTTGTGGTATAATTCCTAGATGCGTTAGAATCACAATGGTTTTATTTTTAATTATTGAGAGGTGAAAAGTGAATGCCATACCCTGTCACGATAGGTAAGAGAACTAGAATGAGCTTTTCTAAAATAAAGGAAATAGCTGATTTACCAAATCTTATAGAAATACAAGTTGATTCCTATAAGTGGTTTTTAGAAGAAGGTTTAAAAGAAGTATTTGAAGATATTTCTCCAATAGAAGACTACACGGGAAATTTAATATTAGAATTCGTAGATTACTCTTTAGACGAAAAACCAAAATACGATATAGAAGAGTGTAAAGAAAGAGATGCTACATATCATGCACCTCTAAATGTAAAAGTAAGACTTATAAACAAAGAAACTGGAGAAATTAAAGAACAAAAGGTCTTCATGGGAGACTTCCCTCTGATGACAGATAGAGGAACTTTTGTAATTAATGGAGCGGAAAGAGTTATAGTAAGTCAGCTAGTTAGATCTCCTGGTGTATATTATGCACTTGATAGAGATATGAAAACTGGTAAAAAAATGATATCTTCAACTGTTATACCAAATAGAGGAGCATGGTTAGAGTATGAAACTGACACTAATGATGTTATCTATGTAAGAGTTGATAGAACAAGAAAACAACCTGTAACAGTTCTTTTAAGAGCTTTAGGTATAGGTACAGACGAAGAAATAAAAGAATTATTAGGTGAAGATGAAAGATTATTAGCTACATTAGACAAAGATAATACTAATTCAGTAGAATCAGGTCTAATAGAAATCTACAAAAAACTTAGACCAGGTGAACCACCTACAGTTGAAAGTGCTTCATCACTAATAAATGCTTTATTCTTTGATCCAAAGAGATATGACCTTGCAAAAGTAGGTAGATACAAATTCAATAAAAAGTTAGCTTTAGCTTACAGAATAATGAATAGAATTTCTTGCGAAGATGTAATAAATCCTGAAACAGGAGAAGTTTTCGTTAAAGAAGGAGAAAAAATATCTTACGAAAAAGCTTGGGAAATACAAAACTCAGGTATAAACGTTGTTCACGTTTTAGCTGAAGATGACAAAAAAGTTAAAGTAATAGGAAATAATTTTGTAGACATTAAGTCTCACATTAAATTTGATATAGATGATTTAAAAATCAAAGAAAAAGTACACTACCCAACTCTAAAAGAAATTTTAGATGAATGTACTACAGAAGAAGAAATAAAAGAAGCATTAAAAATAAGAATGAGAGAATTAATACCAAAACATATCTTATTAGATGATATTATAGCTTCTATAAATTATCAATTCAACCTATTCTCTGATGTAGGAACTATAGATGATATAGACCACTTAGGAAATAGAAGAATAAGATCTGTTGGGGAATTACTTCAAAATCAAGTTAGAATTGGTCTTTCAAGAATGGAAAGAGTTATAAGAGAAAGAATGACTGTTCAAGACATGGAATCTATAACTCCACAAGCATTAGTGAACATAAGACCTGTTTCAGCTGCGATTAAAGAATTCTTTGGTAGTTCTCAGTTATCTCAGTTCATGGATCAAACAAATCCATTATCAGAATTAACTCATAAGAGAAGATTATCTGCATTAGGACCAGGTGGACTTTCAAGAGAAAGAGCTGGATTCGAAGTGCGTGACGTTCACCATTCACACTATGGTAGAATGTGTCCTATAGAGACTCCAGAGGGACCAAACATCGGTCTTATAAACTCACTTAGTACTTATGCTAAGATAAATGAATATGGATTCATAGAGTCTCCATACAGAAGATATGATAAAGAAACTGGTAAAATAACTGATGAAATTCAATATTTAACTGCTGATGAAGAAGATATATTTGTAAGAGCTCAAGCAAATGAACCATTAAATGAAAATGGTGAATTCGTAAATGAGAGAGTAGTTTGTAGAACTGTAAATGGTACAGTTGAATTACTTCCTGCAAATAGAGTTGACTTCATGGATATATCTCCAAAACAAGTTGTATCTATAGCAACAGCTATGATACCATTCCTTGAAAATGACGATGCCAACCGTGCCCTAATGGGATCAAACATGCAACGTCAAGCCGTGCCTCTAGTAAGAAGAGAAGCACCAATCATAGGAACTGGTTGTGAGTATAGAGCAGCTAAAGACTCAGGAGCAGTTGTAGTAGCTAAACATTCTGGTATAGCAGAAAGAGTTACTGCAGATGAAATAGTAATAAGAAGAGAAGACGGAAATAAAGACAAGTATAAACTACTTAAATTCAAGAGATCAAACTCTGGAACATGTGTTAACCAAACTCCTATCATAAACAAAAATGATGTGATAGAAGCTGGAGATGTTATAGCAGATGGACCAGCTACAGATTTAGGAGAAGTAGCTTTAGGAAGAAACTGCCTGATAGCCTTCATGACTTGGGAAGGATACAACTATGAGGATGCTGTTTTAATAAACGAAAGACTTGTTAAAGAAGATAGATTATCAACAATTCATATCGAAGAATATGAATGTGAAGCAAGAGATACTAAACTAGGACCAGAAGAAATAACTAGAGATATACCAAACGTATCTGAGAATGCAATCAAAAACTTAGATGAAAGAGGTATAATCAGAATAGGTGCTGAAGTAGACTCAGGAGATATACTAGTTGGTAAAGTAACTCCAAAAGGAGAAACTGAACTTACTGCTGAAGAAAGATTACTTCGTGCAATCTTCGGAGAAAAAGCAAGAGAAGTTAGAGATACATCTCTTAAAGTTCCTCATGGAGAATCTGGTATCATAGTTGATATAAAAGTATTCACAAGAGAAAATGGCGATGACTTATCACCAGGAGTAAACGAAAGCGTTAGATGTTACATCGCTAAGAAGAGAAAAATAAAAGTCGGAGATAAAATGGCCGGACGTCATGGTAACAAAGGGGTTATCTCAAGAGTATTACCAGAAGAAGATATGCCATTTATGGAAGACGGAACTCCTATGGATATAGTTCTGAACCCACAAGGTATCCCATCTCGTATGAACATCGGTCAGGTACTTGAGATGCACTTAGGACTTGCTGCTAAGAAATTAGGATGGCATGTTGCAACATCAGTATTCGATGGAGCTAATGAGCATGATATACAAGATGCTCTTGAATTAGCAGGATATCCAAGAGATGGTAAATTAACTTTATTTGATGGTAGAACAGGTGAAGCATTTGATAATAGAATAACAGTTGGATACATGTACTACTTAAAACTTCACCATCTAGTAGATGACAAGTTACATGCAAGAAGTACAGGACCATACTCACTAGTTACTCAACAACCACTAGGTGGTAAAGCACAATTTGGTGGACAAAGATTCGGTGAGATGGAGGTTTGGGCATTAGAAGCATACGGTGCTGCTCACATCCTACAAGAAATACTTACTGTTAAATCAGATGACGTTGTTGGTCGTGTTAGAACTTACGAAGCTATCGTTAAAGGTGAAAACATACCAGAACCAGGAATACCAGAATCATTCAAAGTATTAATAAAAGAACTTCAATCTTTATGTTTAGATGTTAAGATTTTATCAGAAGAAGATGAAGAATTAGAAGTTAAAGAAAATATTGACTTCGATGAACCAGAAAGTGAATTTGAAGGAACTGTAATAAGTGATGACGCTGACGTTCAAGAAAATCACATGATAGAAGAAATAGAAGTTGATGAAGATGAAGATTTATTAGATGATATGAGTTACGATGATTTTGACTACACTAATGATGATAACGATGATTATGAAATGTAGTTTTATAAAATAAATATCAAATAGAAGGGAGAGAACTCCTTGTTTGAATTAAACAATTTCGAGTCGATTAAAATAGGATTAGCTTCTCCAGAAAGAATAAGAGAATGGTCTTATGGTGAAGTAAAAAAACCTGAAACTATAAATTACCGTACTTTAAAACCAGAAAAAGACGGTTTATTCTGCGAAAGAATATTTGGACCACAAAAAGACTGGGAATGTCATTGTGGGAAATACAGAAGAGTTAGATATAAAGGTGTTATATGTGACAGATGTGGTGTTGAAGTCACTAAATCAAAAGTAAGAAGATCTAGAATGGGACATATAGAGCTTGCAGCTCCTATGTCTCACATCTGGTACTTCAAAGGAATACCAAGTAGAATGGGTCTTTTACTTGATATGTCACCTAGATCACTAGAAAAAATATTATACTTTGCTTCTTATGTAGTAATTGATCCAGGTGAAACAGGATTAAATGAAAAAGAGCTTATAAACGAAGAGAAATTCAGAACTGTTTACAGAGAACATGGAAACACTTTTGAAGTTGGAATGGGTGCAGAAGCTGTTAAGAAACTTTTACAAAGAATAGACTTAGAAAAAGAGTCTAAAATGTTAAGAGAAGACTTAAAAGACAGTACTGGACAAAAAAGAGTAAGAACAATAAGAAGATTAGAAGTTGTTGAAGCTTTCAGAAAATCTGGAAATAAACCAGAATGGATGATACTAGATGCAATTCCAGTAATACCACCAGATTTAAGACCAATGGTTCAATTAGATGGGGGTAGATTTGCAACTTCTGACTTAAATGATTTATATAGAAGAGTTATAAATAGAAATAACAGACTTAAAAGATTATTAGAACTTGGAGCTCCTGATATCATCGTTAGAAATGAAAAGAGAATGCTTCAAGAAGCAGTAGATGCTCTAATAGATAACGGTAGAAGAGGTAGACCAGTTACTGGGCCAGGTAACAGACCACTTAAGTCTTTATCAGACATGTTAAAAGGTAAGCAAGGACGTTTCCGTCAAAACTTACTTGGTAAACGTGTTGACTACTCAGGACGTTCAGTTATCGTTGTTGGACCAGAACTTAAATTCTATCAATGTGGTCTTCCAAGAAAAATGGCTCTTGAATTATTCAAACCATTCGTAATGGATAGATTAGTTAAAGAAGGTTATGCACACAATATTAAGAGTGCTAAATCTATAGTAGAGAAAGTAAAACCAGAAGTTTGGGATGTACTTGAAGATGTAATCAAGAGTCACCCAGTTTTACTAAACCGTGCACCGACTCTACACAGACTAGGGATACAAGCATTTGAGCCAATCTTAGTTGAAGGAAAAGCTATAAAGCTACATCCACTTGTATGTACAGCATACAATGCCGACTTCGATGGTGACCAAATGGCCGTTCACGTTCCTTTATCTGTTGAAGCACAAGCAGAAGCAAGATTCTTAATGCTTTCTGTAAATAATATACTTGCACCTAAAGATGGTTCTCCAATAACTACTCCATCTCAAGATATGGTTCTAGGAAGTTACTACTTAACTATAGAATCTCAAGGAGGAGAAAAGGGAACAGGAAGTATATACAAAGACTACAATGAACTATTAATGGCTTATCAAACTAAAGCTGTTGAATTACATGCTACTGTTAAGATGAGAAAAGTACTTCCAGATGGAAGAAAAGGATTAGTAGAAAGTACTGTAGGTAGATTTATCTTCAATGAAAATATGCCTCAAGACTTAGGATTTGTAGATAGAAATGAAGATCCATTTGGATTAGAAATAGATTTCTTAGTTGACAAAAAAGCATTAGGAAAAATAATTGACAAATGCTTTAGAAGACATGGTAATACAAAAACTGCAGAAGTTCTAGACCACATAAAAGCTTTAGGATTCAAATATTCTACAGTTGGTGGTATAACAGTTGCTGTTGCAGATATGAAAATACCAAAAGAAAAAGCTGAGTATATAGCTTATGCTGAAAAACAAGTTGATAAGTTTGAAAAAGCTTACGGAAGAGGTCTTATATCTGATGAAGAAAGATATGAGAAAGTTATAGAAACTTGGACAGAAACTACTAATAAAGTAACTGACGCTCTTATGGATGGTCTTGAAAGAATGAACAACATCTATATAATGGCCCATTCAGGAGCAAGGGGTTCTAAGAACCAGATAAGACAGTTAGCTGGTATGCGTGGTCTGATGGCCAATGCATCTGGTAAAACAGTAGAAATTCCAGTTAAGTCTAACTTCCGTGAAGGGTTATCAGTTATGGAATACTTTATATCATCACACGGTGCTAGAAAAGGTCTTTCAGATACAGCTCTTCGTACAGCCGATTCAGGATACTTAACAAGAAGACTTGTTGACGTATCTCAAGACGTTATAGTTAGAGAATACGACTGTGGAACTACTGATACTTCAATAATCACAGCTATAAAAGAAGGTAACGAAGTTATCGAAGATATCTATGATAGAATAGTAGGTAGATATACTATAGATCCAATAGTAAATCCACTTACAGGTGAAGTTATAGTAGAAGCAGATTCTATGATATTAGAAGAACAAGCAGAAAAAATAGTTAATGCAGGAATAGAAAAAGTTGAAATAAGAACTGTTCTTAACTGTAAAACTAGACATGGTGTTTGTTCAAAATGTTATGGTAGAAACTTAGCTACTGGTAAAGAAGTTAATATAGGTGAAGCTATAGGTATAATAGCTGCTCAATCAATCGGTGAACCAGGTACACAGCTTACAATGCGTACATTCCATACAGGTGGGGTTGCCGGTGGAGATATAACTCAAGGTCTTCCAAGGGTTGAAGAGTTATTCGAAGCAAGAAAACCTAAAGGTTTAGCTGTAATAGCTGAAATATCAGGTAGAGTAGAAATAGATGAAACAGGTAAGAGAAAAGAAATAATAGTTGTACCTGCTGAAGGTGAAAAACAAGTTCACTCAATAGCTTATAACTCTAGATTAAGAGTTAAAGAAGGCCAAATGGTTGAAGCTGGTGATCCTTTAACACAAGGTTCTATAAATCCACATGATATCGTTAGAGTTAAAGGTATAGATGGAGTTCAAGAATACATTGTTAAAGAGGTTCAAAGAGTGTATAGACTTCAAGGGGTTGACGTTAACGATAAGCATATAGAAGTTATAGTAAGACAAATGCTTTCTAAAGTTAAGGTTGAAGATCCAGGAGATACAGATTTATTACCAGGTGGTTATGAAGATGTATTAACATTTGAAAAATGTAATGAAGAAGCTATAGAAAAAGGTCTTAGACCAGCAACTGCTAAGAGAGTATTACTTGGAATAACTAAAGCATCTCTTGCTACAGAATCATTCCTATCTGCTGCTTCATTCCAAGAAACTACTAGAGTTTTAACTGAAGCTGCTATAAAAGGAAAAGAAGACCACTTAATAGGACTTAAAGAAAATGTTATATTAGGTAAGTTAATTCCAGCAGGAACAGGAATGAAAAAATATAGAAATATAGCCGTTGAAAAGATAGAAGAATAATGCAAAATTGCAAATTAAAGAGTTCTTGACATGAATTAACGGTGATGTTAAAATGTAAAAGTGTGAAATTTAAAAGTTTACTTGAAACTACTGGTTTTTAGTAAACTTTTAAAAAAGCATTTATATATAAATAAAGAACTATAAGTACCAAGCTATTAAATGTTGCCCCTATAATCATAGTGGCTTTTTATGACATTTTATAGTGACAAACTATTACAAAGTCAGTATGAATTCATATTGATTTAGTTGGCGATCATTTTAAGATCGAAAATATTGAAAAGGAGGTGCAGATGATGCCAACAATTAACCAATTAGTTCGTAAAAGTAGAAAAGATATAGAAAAAAAATCTACTGCTCCAGCATTACAAAAAGGGTTCAACTCTTTACACAAAAAAACTACTAATGCTAGTGCTCCACAAAAAAGAGGAGTTTGTACTTCAGTAAAAACAGTTACTCCTAAAAAACCTAACTCAGCTTTAAGAAAAGTTGCCAGAGTTAGATTAACAAACGGTATAGAAGTTTCTGCTTATATACCAGGAGAAGGACACAACTTACAAGAACATAGTGTTGTTCTTATAAGAGGAGGAAGAGTAAAAGACCTTCCAGGGGTTAGATACCACATATTAAGAGGTACTTTAGATACTGCAGGTGTTGATAAAAGAATGCAAGCAAGATCTAAATACGGTGCTAAAAAACCTAAAGCTGCAAAAAAATAGATTGCTAAATTAAATAATACGAAAATAACAAAACAATATTATAGTGCGGTGCTTTAAATATATATGTATTTATGGCATCACGGCATTTTATTATGTCGAGTACCTATGATTTAAGATTAAATAATTAAGGAGGGAAGCAAAATGCCAAGAAAAGGTAATGTTCCAAAAAGAGACGTTTTACCAGATCCAATGTATGGAAGTAAAGTGGTAAGTAAATTAATAAATAACTTAATGATAGATGGAAAAAAAGGGAAAGCTCAAACAATAGTTTATGATGCTTTCGCTATGGTAGCTGAAAAAACTGGAGAAGATGCTTTAGAAGTATTCAACAAAGCTATGGATAACATAATGCCAGTTTTAGAAGTTAAAGCTAGAAGAGTTGGTGGAGCTAACTACCAAGTTCCAGTTGAAGTTAGACCAGAAAGAAGACAAACTTTAGGTTTAAGATGGTTAGTAAACTACACTAGAGCTCGTGGTGAAAAAGGTATGGTTGAAAAACTTGCTAAAGAAATAATGGATGCTGCTAACAACACTGGTGCATCAGTTAAGAAAAAAGAAGATACTCATAAAATGGCAGAAGCTAATAAAGCATTTGCTCACTACAGATTCTAATTTTATACAAATAAAGAATAGAATTTGTTGTATATGAAATAATAAAGGATATCTTAAGGAGGATAACCATGACTAGAAAGTTTCCTTTACAGAAAACTAGAAATATAGGAATAATGGCGCATATAGATGCAGGGAAAACTACTACTACTGAAAGAATCCTGTTCTATACTGGGCAAACTCATAAAATAGGAGAAACTCATGAAGGGGCTTCTCAAATGGACTGGATGGAGCAAGAGAAAGAAAGAGGTATAACAATAACTTCTGCTGCTACTACTGCTCAATGGAACGGTCATAGAATAAATATAATAGATACTCCAGGACACGTCGATTTCACTGTTGAGGTTGAAAGATCTCTAAGAGTTCTTGACGGATCTGTTGCAGTATTCTGTGCTAAAGGTGGGGTTGAGCCTCAATCTGAAAACGTATGGAGACAAGCTGACAACTACGGAGTGCCTAGAATAGCATTCGTAAATAAAATGGACATCATGGGTGCAGATTTCTACAATGTTGTACAAATGATGAAAGATAGATTAAATGCAAATGCTGTACCAGTTCAATTACCAATAGGTAAAGAAGATTGGTTAGAAGGTGAAGTTGACTTAGTAGAAATGTGTGCTCACATCTACAAAGATGACTTAGGAAAAGTAATAGAAAAAACTGAAATACCAGAAGATATGAAAGAATTAGCTGCTAAATGGAGAGAAAACTTAGTTGAAGCAGTAGCTGAAACTGACGAAGAGTTAATGATGAAATATCTTGAAGGTGAAGAGTTCTCTGTAGAAGAAATAAAAGCTGCTATAAGAAAAGCTACTATAGCATGTGAAATGAACCCAGTATTCTGTGGTTCTGCATACAGAAACAAAGGTGTTCAGTTATTATTAGATGGTGTTGTTGATTACTTACCAGCTCCAACTGATATACCAGCTATAAAAGGTGTATTAGCTAACGGAGAAGAGTCTGAAAGACATTCATCTGATGAAGAACCATTCTCAGCTTTAGCATTCAAAATAATGACTGACCCATTCGTTGGGAAATTAGCATTCTTCAGAGTTTACTCTGGTGTAATGCAAGGTGGATCTTATGTTCTTAACTCTACAAAAGGTAAGAGAGAAAGAATAGGTCGTATCCTTCAAATGCATGCTAATACAAGAGAAGAAATAACAGAAGTATACGCTGGAGACATAGCTGCAGCAGTAGGTCTTAAAGATACTACTACTGGAGATACTTTATGTGATCCAAATCATCCAATAATACTTGAATCTATGGAATTCCCTGAGCCAGTTATATCTGTTGCTATAGAGCCAAAATCTAAAGCTGCTCAAGAAAAAATGGGTATAGCTCTTCAAAAATTAGCTGAGGAAGATCCAACTTTCGTAGTTAAAACTGATGAAGAAACAGGACAAACAATAATATCAGGTATGGGTGAATTACACTTAGAGATAATCGTAGATAGATTATTAAGAGAATTCAAAGTTGAAGCTAACGTTGGTGCTCCACAAGTTGCTTACAGAGAAACTATAACTCAACCAGTTGATGTAGAGTACAAATACTCTAAACAATCAGGTGGTAGAGGACAATACGGACATGTTAAGCTTAGAGTTAACCCTCAAGAAGCTGGTGCTGGATACAAATTCGAAAACAAAACTGTTGGTGGATCTGTACCTAAAGAATACGTTGGACCAACTGATGCTGGTATCCAAGGTGCTATGCAATCAGGTCTAGTAGCTGGTTACCCAGTTGTTGACGTTGCTGTTGAATTATACGATGGTTCTTACCATGAAGTCGATTCATCAGAAATGGCGTTCAAAATGGCTGGTTCAATGGCTATGAAAGAAGCTCTTAAAAAAGGTAACTCAGTATTACTTGAGCCATTCTTCAAAGTTGAAGTTGTTACTCCAGAAGAGTACATGGGAGACGTTATGGGTGGACTAAACTCTAAGAGAGGTCTAATCCAAGGTATGGAAGCTAGAAATGGTGCACAAGTTATAAATGCATTCGTTCCACTTTCAGAAATGTTCGGATACTCTACTGAATTAAGATCTACTACTCAAGGTAGAGCAACTTACACAATGATATTCGACCACTATGAGCAAGTTCCAGCAAATGTTGCTAAGAAAGTTGCTGAAGGTAGATAATA
>CAMBXR010000057.1 GCA_945871955.1 uncultured Clostridium sp.
TATAGTACCTATATTAACGTGTGGTTTATTTCTTTCAAATTTAGCCTTAGCCATTTTAAAATACCTCCTGTTGTATTTAAATATAATTAAAATGCTTACTATAAGCCTATGATAAGTATTTTACTATTAATCATTTCTGTTTTCAAGATGTTTTTCCAATTTTCTCTTTACTCTTTGAAGAGCATTATCTATAGATTTTACATCTCTATTAAGCTTGTCTGCTATATACTGATAAGACTTTCCATTCAAATATAGTTCCAGTACTTCTTGTTCCAAATCACTAAGAAGTTCATTCATTTTTTTTTCGATATTTTTAAGTTCTTCTTTACTAATGATTAGTTCTTCTGGGTCTGTAACTATACTTGTAGCTATGATATCTAGAAGAGTTCTATCTGATTCTTCATCATATATAGGCTTATTTAGAGAAACATAAGAATTAAGAGGTATATGTTTTTGTCTTGTAGCAGTTTTTATAGCAGTTATTATTTGCCTAGTTATACAAATTTCAGCAAAACATTTAAAAGAATTTGTTTTACTTCCATCAAAATCTCTTACTGCTTTATAAAGCCCAATCATTCCCTCTTGTATTATGTCCTCTTTATCTGCTCCTACTAGAAAGTAGGATTTTGCCTTTGCTTTAACAAAGTTCTTATATTTTGTAATAATATATTCTAACGCTATTTTATCCCCATTGCTTGCTTTTAATACAATATTATACTCATCTTGTTGATTATTATCCAAAAAATCATAATCATTATTAGCTACCGCCATTAAAATCTCCCCCAATTAAAGTTTCATAAGTATATTATACTTCACGAAACCCAGTGTTTTCAATGCATTCTACGAATGTTTTCAAGTTTCGACAATATGTCTTTATCTAACCTTTCCTCTAAAAAATTTCGTTGTATTTTTTGCTGACGTTTTTCTTGTTCTTCTTTAATTTTCACCATAGCACTGTCTACATAGAGTTTTAACTCTCTTGCCGATATTCTAGATGCCCCTTTTCCTAAAATTATCTGCTGCTCTGCGTAATCACTAGTTGCTACTTCTATATCATCATACTTTGATAATGAACTAATATATTTTTCTATATAACTATCTGCCGTTTGATGTTCTTTTGTATATACAATAGTTATATATTTTCTTTCTTCTATTTTTTCTTTTGAATTTTTGACATTATAGGCATCAAAGACTATAATTGCTTTTTTGCCAGTATATTGTGCATATTCTATAATATAGTGGATTAGTTTTTCTCTTGCCCCTTCTAAATCCGCTTTAGATATTTCTTTTAATTCATCCCATGCGTTTATAATATTGTAACCATCTACTATCAAATAAGAATTTTTATTAGTTCTCCTCATATTTTCTTATTTTTTAGCCTCTATTTCTTTGTCTGAATATTTCATATAGAAGTATTCCTCCAGCTACAGAAGCATTTAATGAAGTAACATTACCTGTCATTGGCATTTTTACTGTAAAATCACAGTTTTGTTTTACTAATCTAGATATACCAAAACCTTCGCTTCCTATAACAAGGCCTATTGGTCCAGTTAAATTTTGTTCATAGAAAACTTCACCATCCATATCAGCCGCTGCTATCCAAAGTCCTTCTTCTTTTAATCTTTTTATTGTATTAACTATATTGGTTACTTTACAAACAGGCATATATTCTACTGCTCCTGCAGATGCTTTAGCAACTACAGGAGTTATATGTACAGATCTTCTCTTTGGTATTATTACACCATGAGCTCCAACAGCATCAGCTGTTCTTATTATTGTTCCTAAGTTATGTGGGTCAGTAATTTCATCTAGTATAATAAAGAACATGTCTTCATTAGTAGCTTTTGCTTTTTCAATTAATTCATCTAATTCATAATATTTATACTCACTAACTACAGCTATTACACCTTGATGAGAGTGACTTGTACTTATTTCATCTAATTTATTTCTATCTACATATTGAACAACTACATTTTTATCTTTAGCCATTCCTATGATTTTTTTAATAGAACCTTCTTTAGCTCCATTTGCAATCATTATTTTATCTATTTGTCTATCACTTTTTAAAACTTCAATTACGGGATTTCTACCCTCTATATTTGTCAATTTTATTCACCGCCTATAAATTTTTAATTATGTTGACTATTTGCCCACAACTCATATTTCATCTTGAATCATAGTTTTTAAACAATATTAGTACAACTTCTTTTATTTCCTATTTATGGAGGAATAATATATTATTACCTCCTAATTATAAATGTTATAAATACATTATACTATATTACCATATTATTTACTGAATATTTTAGTATCTACTCTCTTTATGAGAATATATTTACCAACTAATTAAAAAAGTATTGCACAAAAGGCAATACTTTTTTAATTACATGTTGTTCTCTATTATAGAAATTCCTTTATATATTATATATTCCAGTCTTTCCTTGTCTTCTTTTAAATATAGGTATCCTACTAGAGCCTCAAGCCCTGTTGCACATTTATAATCTATAATATCTGCATTTTTAGGAGATGTATGAGATTTTTGATTTCTTCCTCTTTTGTATATTCTCATTTCTTCTTCTGTAAATTCATCTATCATTGAATGAATTATAGAAGCTTGGGCTTTTGCATTAGAATATTTAATAGCTGTTTTATGCAAATCATTAACTTTTTTATTGCTGTTATCTCTAATTAAATACTCTCTTATATATGATTCATATACAGTATCTCCTAAATAAGCTAATACCAAAGGTGACATAGTCACTAGTTGTGTTTTATCCATTTTTATGCTCTTCTCCATTTGACTCCTTGTCTTGTATCTTCAAGGATAATACCTTTTTCTAATAATTCATCTCTTATTTCATCAGCTAATTTGAAATCTCTATTTTTCTTAGCCTCAGTTCTTTTTTGTATTAATGTTTCTATTTCTTCATCTAGCATATCATCTTGTTTCTTATTAACAACGTTTAATACACTAGTTAACTCATTAAACTCATCTAATACTTTCTTAGCAAATTCTTTAGTTGAGTTTTCATTTACGTTAGAGTTCATAAATCTAGCAAGTTCAAATACGATACTTAATGCATCTGCTGTATTTAAATCATCATCCATAGCTTCTATAAATCTTTTTCTAAATGAATTTAATTCTTCTTCTAACTTTAACTCTTCAGCATTTTCAGCATTATCGCTTAATTTACTGATTATGAATTCTAATCTTTCTTTAGCATTGTATAATCTCTCAAGTCCAGCTTTAGATTGATTTAATATTTCATCACTAAAGTTAATTGGATTTCTATAATGAGTTGATAGCATGAATAATCTTACTATTTCTAAGTCATAAAGTTTTGATATATCTCTTACTGTGAAGAAATTTCCTTTTGACTTACTCATTTTTTCATTATTTATATTGATGTATTCATTATGCATCCAGTAATTAGAGAAAGTTTTTCCACTTCTAGCTTCACTTTGTGCTATTTCATTTTCATGATGAGGGAATTTTAAATCTTGTCCTCCAGCATGTATATCTATAGTATCTCCTAAATATCTACGAGACATAACAGAACATTCTATATGCCATCCTGGTCTACCTTCTCCCCATGGACTCATCCATCCTGGTTCTCCCTCTTTTTTAGCTTTCCATAAAACGAAGTCCATTGGATGTCTTTTTTGATCATTTACTTCTATTCTTGATCCAGCTTCTAATTCATCTTGTTTTATCCCTGAAAGTTTTCCGTAATCGTTGAATTTTTGAGTATCAAAGTATACATCTCCATTTACTGCATATGCATACCCTTTTTCTTCTAATTCTCTAACAAAGTCTATTATTTCTTGGATATTTTCTGTAACTTGTGGGTGTACAGTAGCTCTTTTTATTCCAAGACCATCTGCATCTACAAAGTACTCTTCTATATATTTTTTAGCAACTTCTTCTGGTGCTATATTTTCCTCATGACCTCTTTTTATTATTTTATCATCTACATCAGTGAAGTTTTGAACATAAGTTACTTCATATCCTCTATATTCTAAGTATCTTCTTAATGTATCAAAAATTATAAATGGTCTTGCATTTCCAACATGTATGTAATTATATACTGTTGGACCACAAACGTACATTTTAACCTTTCCTTCTTCTAATGGTTTAAATTCTTCTTTTGTTCTTGTCATGGTATTAAATATTTTCATTTTCCCATCTCTCCTTTCTATTTAGTTTCCTTCTTTATTATGTATTTTATAAATATTCTTAATATAAATAAATTTATTTCATTATGTAATAATGATATTATTATACCCTTGTATATTCCACTTCTAACCTTAATTTTGCTCATAAAACATAAAGAAAATACAAATATTTTCTAATAACTTTTATCTACTATATTATTATACATAAATACTTCTCTATAAAAAACATATTATTTTATATTTGTTAAATTAAAGCAAAAGAATTGCTACTGAAATAGTAGCAATTCTTGGTTATTATAATATGTTATTTTTAACATAAGCTAATCTTTTTAAACAAGTTTCTTTTCCGATAACTTCCATTATTTTGTTAAGGTCTGGACCATGCATTTGTCCTGTTAAACTTATTCTTGATCCCATGAATAAGTTTTTACCTTTTATACCATGTTCTTTTTGTATTTCTTTAAGCATAGCTTTTGCACTTGCTTCATCTAAAACTTCCATATTAGAAAGTTTTTCTATTAAAGCATCTACTAATGTAGGTATATGTTCTAATTTTAAGAAGTCTCCACATTCTTCAGTTTCTAATTCAACTGTATCTCCAAAGAATATTGAAGCATGATCAGTTATTTCTTTTACATATTGTAATTTTTCTTTAAGAACTGAAACCATACCTTTTATGAAGTCATGTCTTTCTTCAGCTTCTTGCTCAGTTACAAATCCAGCTTCTACTAAGAATGGAGTAGCTAATGCAGTTAAAACTTCGTCATCTCCATCTTTCATATAGTGTTGGTTAACCCAGTTTAATTTTTCTGTGTCAAATACTCCACCACTTTTTGAAACTCTCTCTATTGAGAATGCTTGTTCAAGTTCTTCCATAGAGAATATTTCTTTGTTTTCTTCTGGAGACCAACCAACTAGAGCAACATAGTTAACTAATCCTTCTGGTAAGTATCCTTTTTTCTTGAAGTCTTCTACTGCAACATCACCATGTCTTTTACTTAATTTTTTCTTTTCTTTATTAAGTATGTTTGGTAAGTGTACAAATACTGGAGCTTCCCATCCAAATGCTTCATATAAGTAAACGTGTTTTGGAGTTGAAGAAACCCATTCTTCTCCTCTTATTACGTGAGTTATTTTCATTAAATGGTCATCAACTACAACTGCGAAGTGGTAAGTTGGGAATCCATCAGTTTTTATTAAAACTTGGTCATCTAAATCATTAGTATTGAACTCAGTTTCTCCTCTTACACCATCTACAAATTTTATAACATGGTTTTCTGGTAATCTAAGTCTTATAACATATGGTTCACCTGCAGCTATTTTAGCTTCAACTTCTTCTTTAGTTAAATCTCTACAGTGACCATCATATTTAGCAGTTTCTCCTGCTTCTCTTTGTTTTTCTCTTACTTCATCTAACCTTTCTTTTGTACAGAAGCAGTAGTAAGCTTTACCACTATCTAAAAGTTCTTGAATATATTTTTGATATATATCTAATCTTTCAGATTGTATATATGGTCCGCAGTCACCTTTTTGAACTACATTTCCATTGTCATCTAGCATAACACCTTCTGTATGGTTTACACCAGCCCATTTCATAGCATTTAGCATATTTTCTATTGCACCATCAACAAGTCTAGTTCTATCAGTATCTTCAACTCTTAATATGTATTCTCCACCCATTTTTTTAGCGAATAAATAGTTATAAAGAGCTGTTCTTAAACTACCTATATGAACAAACCCTGTCGGACTTGGAGCAAATCTTACTCTTACATTACTCATATTGTGCCTCCTAAAAACTAACCTATTATAATCTTACATTATTTTTTTTGAATTCTTCTCTAACTCTAGCTTCTATATCTTCTACAGCTATTAATTCTTTTTCACCAGTTTCTCTTAATACAAATTCAACTTTTCCGTCTACTATATCTTTACCAACAGTAATTCTCATTGGTATACCTATTAATTCAGCATCTTTGAATTTGAATCCTGGTCTTTCATTTCTATCGTCTAATATAGTTTCTACACCTATAGATTCTAATTGTCTGTATATTTTTTCAGCATTTTCTACTTGTTCTTCTTTTTTCATGTTAACTGGAACTACTATTACATGGTATGGAGCTACTGATAGTGGCCATTTTATACCATTTTCATCGTAATGTTGTTCTATTATAGCTGCTGCTGTTCTTTCAACACCTATTCCGTAACATCCCATTTGTATTGGATGAGATTTACCATTTTGATCAACGTAAGTACAGTTCATAGCTTCTGAGTATTTAGTTCCTAATTTGAAGATGTGACCTACTTCAACACCTCTCATTATTTCTAATTCTCCACCACATTTTGTACATTTATCTCCGTGTTGTACTGATCTGAAATCTCCTACTACACCTTCAAAATCTCTTCCGTAGTTAGCATTTTTTATATGGTAGTTTGTTTTGTTAGCACCAACTATTATGTTAGATTGGTCTACAACTTCTTGATCTATAAATAAGTAATCTGCTTTTATTCCTATTGGACCAGCAAATCCTGTTTCAGCACCAGTAACTTCTTTAACCATTTCTGCTGATGCCATATCCATTTCTACAACTTCCCCTACAGCATTTGCAACTTTTGTATCGTTAACATCTCTGTCTCCTCTAACAACAACTGCTACTGATTTTCCATCTGCATCAAATATTAAAGTTTTTGCACATTTACTTGCATCAACATTCATAAATGCTTGTAATTCTTCTATTGTTTTTATTTCTGGAGTTTCAACTTCTTCTAACTCTAACATTTCGTCTTTACATGGTTCATGATTTACAGAAACAGCTTTTTCTATATTAGCTGCATAATCGCATTCTTTACAGAATACTATTTCATCTTCTCCAACTTCTGATTTAACCATGAATTCTGCTGAGAATGATCCACCTATAGCTCCTGAATCTGCTTGAACTGGTGAGTTTTCAAGTCCACATCTAGCAAATATTCTTGTATATGCATCAAACATATCTTGATATGATTTATCAAGTCCTGCTTCATCTATATCAAAACTATAAGCATCTTTCATTAAGAATGTTCTAGTTCTCATAACACCAAATCTTGGTCTTCTTTCATCTCTGTATTTAGCTTGTATTTGATATAAGTTTAAAGGAAGATCTTTGTATGATTTTACTTCTTGTCTTACTATATCAGTAAATACCTCTTCATGTGTTGGTCCAAGACAGTAATCTCTTCCACCTCTATCTTTTAATCTGAACATTTCTGGTCCCATAGTGTCCCATCTTCCAGATTCTTGCCATAATTCAGCAGGTATTATACCTGTACAGAAGATTTCATTAGCATCTTTAGCATTCATTTCTTCTCTTATTATATCGCTTATTTTTCTAAACACTCTTAATCCTAAAGGTAAATGATTATAAAGTCCTGAAGACATTTTTTTAATCATACCTGCTCTTAACATTAACTGATGACTTGTTATCTCTGCATCAGCTGGAACTTCTTTTAACGTTGGCACAAACATTTTTGACATTCTCATATCATTTTACCTCCTAAATTTTATTTATAAAATATAAAAAGCCCTTCGTCTCTAAAATAGAGACGAAAGGCTGAATTTCCGCGGTACCACTCTAATTAGTCATATTAACAATATGACTCTCTCAAAGGATGTAACGGTCCCTCCCGTAAAAACTTTTTACCGTTTTTATACTAAAAGACTGGTTCAAAAACTTCCTCTTAGGAACTCTCACCAACGTTCCCTCTCTGTAAAGATTTCATTTTTTACTATTTCTTTATTATTGTTTTTAGTCTTATTTAAGTTTTTATAAAATATAGTAGTTTAATCATATAGTATTTTATTTTTATTGTCAACTTCACTTTTAAATAAGTTTTTAATAATTTTTGAATTTATGTCTACTTTATAAGTATTATATCCTTAATTAATATTAATATGCTTTCATTTAAAATTTTTAATCTATTTTATTTAATAAGCAAATACTTTGAGCAGAAATACCTTGCTTTGTACCTGTAAATCCAAGCCCTTCTTCTGTAGTAGCTTTCACACTTACATTCTCTATGTCTGTATTTAATACATTGGCAATATTTTTTCTCATATTCTCAATATGAGGTGCCATTTTAGGACTTTGAGCTATTATTATACTGTCTATGTTATTTATCTCATATCCTTTTTCATTTATTAAATTATTTACACATTGTAATAATTTCATACTATCTGAACCTTTGTATCTTTCATCTGTATCTGGGAAGTGTTTACCTATATCTCCTAGAGCTAATGCTCCTAACATTCCATCCATTATGGCATGAATTAATACATCTGCATCAGAATGTCCTAGTAATCCCTTTTCATGAGGAATATTTACTCCTCCAATTATTAAATCTCTTCCTTCTACAAGTTTATGTACATCATAACCTAAACCAATTCTCATATACATATTCTCCTTTTTATTTTTCTTTTAAAATTTCCTCACCTATTTTTAAATCCTCTGGAGTAGTAATTTTAATATTATTATAAGAACCTTCTATTACCTTAACATTATAACCAAAGTATTCCATTAGCATGGAATCATCTGTTCCATTATAACCTTCCTTATTTGCTTTTTCATGTGCTTTCATAATTAACGAATATTCAAAAGCTTGAGGAGTTTGTATAGCCCATAATGTACTACGATTAGGTGTATTTGATACATTGTTATTTTCATCTAGAATTTTTATTGTATCTTTCACTGGAACACCTACTACACAACAGCTATATTTATTAGCATATTCTACGGAATCTTCTATAATTTTATTAGTTAAAAAAGGTCTTGCTCCATCGTGAATTAATACTATATGGCAATTTTCATTTACCATTTTTAATCCATTGTAAACAGAGTCCTGTCTTTCTTTTCCTCCAAAAGCAATTTTAATATTTTCATATCCATATTTATCTATAATATTTTTTTGGAAAAATTCTGCTTCATCCTCTCTGACAACTACAATAATTTCTCCTATATTTTCATTGTTATAAAATTTATCTATGGTATGGGCTATAACTTCTTTGTTTCCTAGTTTTAGAAACTGCTTATTTATATCAGCTTTCATCCTACTTCCCTTGCCAGCACTAACAATAACAACACTATTCATAATTGCACCTCTTTATTATATATGACTAAAAAGGACCTTCTAAAAATCGAAGGTCCTTTTATATTAATTTCTAGGTTTTCCAAATATCATTCTTCCTGCAGAAGTTTGAAGTACAGATGTAACTAATACATTAATAGTTTCACCAATATATTTCTTTCCATCTTCTACAACTATCATCGTTCCATCATCTAAATAAGCTACTCCTTGATTAGATTCTTTACCTTCTTTTACAATTTGAGCTATCATCTCTTCTCCAGGTATAGCTACTGGTTTAACTGCATTAGCAAGCTCATTTATATTTAAAACTTCTACACCTTGGAACTGAGCAACTTTATTTAAATTATAGTCATTTGTAACAACTTTACCATTCATTGTTTGAGCAAGCTTTAGAAGTTTACTATCAACTTCTGGTATGTTATCAAAGTCTTTTTCTGTTATTTCTACTTCTATATCTAGTTCTTTTTGTATTATATTAAGTATATCAAGACCTCTTCTTCCTCTAACTCTTTTTAAGTCATCTGAAGAATCTGCTATATGTTGTAATTCATTTAGTACAAATTTAGGTATTATAAGTTTTCCTTCTATAAAACCTGTCCTACATATATCTGCTATTCTTCCATCTATTATTACACTAGTGTCTAATATTTTTGGTGACATTGATTTTTTGGAAGAATCCTTTTTACTTGATTTCTCTCTTGCCATAACTGAAGATAATCTACTTAATTTATTTATATTAAATAAATCATCTCTACTTTTCAATGTAATTTTTATACCCACATATCCCATTAATAAGTAAATTATTATAGATAATACCGTCTTAAATAAAGGCATTCCTGAAAGTGGTCCTAATAATCCACCTACTATTAAATATGCTATTACAAGACCTACTACTAATCCTATTAAACCTAATAATATATCTGTTTGAGGATATTTAGATATTTCCTTATCTAATGTCTTAATAGCTGATCTTACTTCTTTGAAAATCCAAGGACTTATTAGATAGAATATTGTCCCTATTACTAGCCCTACTATTATAGTTACTAAGTGTATATTTTCTATTCCAAAACTAACTTGTGGAAAATATTTAACTAAAGTAGAATATAATGTTGTTCCTAATATAATTCCTAAAATTGATATTAATATTCTTATTATTTTGCTTAACATAGCTTCACCCCCTATAGTGTGCCATTTATATGATATCTTATTTATATGAATTTTTTATTAATTTTTTCTGAATTTTTCTTTATATTTGCATATCTAATGATGCCATTTTCTCCATTTTTATAAGTCCATTTTTTATATGAGTTGCTCTTATTTCCCCTATTCCTTCAACTTCATCTAGATCTTCTATTGAAGCTGATTGAATACTCTTAAAGTCTTCAAAATAATTAATAATATTTTCTATAATTCCAGCTGGTAATCTATGAATTTTATTTAAAATTCTGTATCCTTTCGGTCTAATTTCCATATCCATACTTTCAGTAATTCCTGAGTAGCCTAAAATTTTAGAAACTTTTACTAAGTCAAGTAATTCATCATCTGTCAGACTTTTCATCTTTCTTTGAATATCTTTTAGTTCAACATTATCCTTCTTATAATCCATATAAATCATTTTTCTATCATTTTTTGTAGTTCCCATTAGTTCTTCTAACTGCATTCTCACTAGTGTACCTTCTTCTCCTAGCTCAATTATATACTTTTCAATTACAGTTATAATTCTCATAACCATTTCTATTTTTTGAACAACTAATGCTACTTCATAAATAGTAACCATATCTTTAAATTCAAATGAATTAAGATCTAATATAGCTTGATCTAAAACTGATTTATATTTTTCTAATGTTTGCAATGCTTGATTAGCCTTAGTAAATATCTTAGATATTTCTTCAACTACATATTTTTGTTCTCCCCTATAAACTGTGATAATATTTCTTCTTTGGGAAATAGATATTACTATTGCACCTGTTTGTTTAGCAACCCTTTCTGCTGTTCTATGTCTAGTTCCAGTTTCTGATGTTGATATGGAATAATCAGGTATTAATTGTGCATTTGCCAATAATATTGTCTTTACATCTTCACTTAAAACTATAGCCCCATCCATCTTAGCTAATTCATATAAGTATGCTGGAGAATATTCTGCATTTATCTTAAATCCTCCATCCACAATTTCTGAAATATCATCATCATTGGCAAGCACTATAAGTCCTCCAGTCTTAGCCCTAAGCACATTATCTAATCCTTGTCTTAGAGGAGTTCCTGGAGATATCTTTCTAAGAGCATGAAGTAAATTTTTATTATCCATAATGTTATCGATATTATACATTCTTATTCATCACCCCCTTAATACTAAATTTATAGCTTGTCTTAAATTATCTACAGGTATTATTTCTATACCTTTTATATCTTTTACAGCAGCATAATTATTTTTAGGAATAACTATTTTTTTGAACCCTAACTTTTTACATTCTGCTATTCTTTTTTCTATATAACTAACAGCTCTAATTTCTCCTGTTAAACCAACTTCTCCTGTAACAACTACGTCTCCATCAATAGGTAAGTTTCTAAAACTAGAAGCTACAGATAGTATTATACCTAAGTCCATTGAAGGCTCATTGATTTTTATTCCACCAACAACATTAATGTATACGTCTTGATTTTGTATTTGTAATCCTACTCTTTTTTCTAAAACAGCTAATAATAAGGCAACCCTATTGTAGTCTACTCCTGTGGCTGTTCTTTTTGCAATACCAAAACTTGTTGGAGATACTAATGCCTGTAACTCTAAAAGCATTGGTCTTGTTCCTTCTACAGTTGATATTATAACTGAACCTGATACATCTTTCGGTTTTTCTGAAATTAAAACCTCAGAAGGATTAGTAAGTTCAATTAATCCTGTATCCTTCATTTCGAATACACCAAGTTCATTTGTTGAACCAAATCTATTTTTTACTGCCCTAACAAGTCTATATGTATTGTATCTTTCTCCTTCAAAATATAAAACTGTGTCCACCATATGTTCTAATAACTTAGGTCCCGCTAAAGAACCTTCCTTTGTTACATGTCCAACTATAAAGGTTGATATACCCATTTTTTTAGAAATCTTCATAAATCTAGAAGTTCCCTCTTTGATTTGACTAACTGTTCCTGGAGCTGAAGATATTTCAGGACTATATACAGTTTGTATAGAGTCTACTATTATTAAATCTGGGTTTATACTGTCTAAATAAGCTTCTATAATGCTTAAATTATTCTCTGAGAAAATAAGTAGATTATCAGTGTTAACTCCTAATCTATGTGCTCTCATTTTTATTTGGGATTGTGATTCCTCACCAGATATGTATAGTACTTTTTTACCTGCACAAGATACATTTCTAGATACCTGCATTAAAAGTGTGGACTTTCCTATACCGGGATCACCACCTACTAATACTAAAGAACCTTTTACAATTCCTCCACCTAATACTCTATCTAATTCTTCTATTTCTGTAGAAAATCTTTCTTCATGTTTTATCTCTATGGAATTTATACTAACAGGTTTTGAATCACCTTTATTTATTATAAAAACTTCCTTTTGAGATTTTTTTTCTTCTATTTCTTCAACAAATGTATTCCATTTTGTACATTCTGGACATTTTCCTAACCATTTGCTTGTCTCATATCCGCATGACTGGCATACATATTTTGTTTTAATTTTTGCCATTATTATTCACCCTTAAATGCTTTATTATTACTTTATTGTACTATATATTGTGAATGTCTGCATATAGTATTATTCCGATTTATGTTAAATATATGAAAATAATTCTTAATAAATCTTAAAATAGAGGGATTAAAACTCCCTCTATTTAATAAAAATTTATTTTACTTCAAAAGCCATTTTACCTTCTTTAACAGTTGCTTCTACAGTATCACCTGATTTTATTGTTCCCTGTAATATTAAATCTGATAATTCATTTTCCAATTCTTTTTGAATTGATCTTTTTAATGGTCTAGCACCATATTCTAAATCAAAACCTGATTTAGCTATCAAGGCTATAGCTTCTTCATCCATTTCTAACTTTATTGTCATTTCTTCCAATCTATTAACCAATGTCTTACACATTAATTTTACAATTTGAGATATGTCGTCTTTGTTAAGTGAATGGAATACTATTATATCGTCTATTCTATTTAAAAATTCAGGTCTAAATTGCTTTTTAAGTTCTCTTAGAATATTTTCTTTCATCTTTTCATATTCATTCTTTTCTTGGTCCTCTTCATTTGGAGTACCAAAGCCTAGTGTTTTTTGCTTTTTAATAGTTGATGCTCCCACATTTGAAGTCATTATTAGTATAGTATTCTTGAAGTCCACAGTTCTACCTTTTGAATCTGTAAGTCTACCATCATCAAGTATTTGTAATAAAATATTAAACACATCAGGATGTGCCTTTTCTATTTCATCAAACAATACTACTGAATATGGATGTCTTCTAACTTTTTCTGTTAACTGACCTCCCTCATCATAACCTACATATCCAGGAGGAGAACCTATAAGTCTAGATACGGAATGTTTCTCCATGTATTCTGACATATCTATACGAACAATTTGGTTTTCATCTCCAAACTCAGCCTCTGCTAATGCTTTACTTAGCTCTGTTTTACCTACTCCAGTTGGCCCTAAAAACAAGAATGATCCAATTGGTCTATTAGGGTCCTTAAGACCTGCTCTAGATCTTCTAATTGCAGTACATATAGATTTTATTGCTTGGTCTTGACCGATTACTCTTTCATGTAAAATATCTTCTAATTTTAGTAATCTTTCTGTTTCTTCTTCCATCATTCTACTTACAGGAATTCCAGTCCATGAAGCAACAACTTCTGCAATTACTTCCTCATCAACAACATTAGAATGTTTAGATAATTTATTCCACTTACTTCTAACTTCATCTAGTTCTTCCTGAGTTTTTCTTTGTTCATCTCGTAATTTTGCTGCCTTTTCAAAATTTTGACCTCTTACTGATTCTTCTTTTTCTTTTTTTATATTATTTATCTGCTCCTCTAAATCTTTTATGTCCTTTGGAGGAGTATTTTCTTTTAATCTAACTTTTGATGCTGCTTCATCTATTAAATCTATTGCTTTATCAGGTAAAAATCTGTCTGTAATATATCTAACAGATAAGTTTACAGCAGCTTTAATTGATTCATCTGTTATTTTTACTTTATGATGAGCTTCATATTTATCTCTAAGACCTTTTA
>CAMBXR010000058.1 GCA_945871955.1 uncultured Clostridium sp.
AAAAAAGAGCTGCCTCTTTTTATGATTTTAAAATCATTTTGAGACAACCCCTTTTGATTTATGGAGGTATAATAGGTCTTGCAATAAGAAAATTTAAAGGGTTAAGATAAATGTTAAAAATTGTAAATAAAAGAATTTAAATATTAACTTGCCATATATTAACTAAGTAAGTATAATATAGCATGTAGGGCATATATTTTGTATGTGAAAACGATTTTTTTATTAGACATCAAGGAGTAAAGACAAATGAAAAAAGTTACATTAGAAACAATTCAAAACGCAAGAGAAACTATAAAGGATATAATAAATATAACACCTGTATTAGAAAGTACTAAAATGAGTGAAAAAACAGGTGCAAATGTATATTTAAAATGTGAGAATCTTCAAAAAACTGGTTCTTTCAAAATAAGAGGAGCTTGTAATAAAATAGCTAATCTTACTGATGAGGAAAAAGCAAATGGAGTTATCGCATCAAGTGCAGGAAATCATGCACAAGGGGTTGCATTAGGAGCTAAAATGAATGGTATAGATGCAACTATAGCAATGCCAGCTACTGCACCTTTAGCAAAAGTAAAAGCTACAAAAGGATATGGTGCAAAAGTAGTTTTAAATGGACTAGTTTATGATGATGCTTATGCAAAAGCAGTTGAAATACAAAAAGAAACTGGAGCAACATTCTTACATCCATTCGATGATGAATACGTTATCTCAGGACAAGGAACAATATCTTTAGAAATATTTGAACAATTAAATGAAAACGTTGACACTATAGTATGTCCAATTGGAGGAGGAGGAATAATAGCTGGTGTTGCTACTGCAGCAAAAGCATTAAATCCTAATGTTAAAATAGTAGGTGTTCAAACTGCTAATATACCTTCAATGAAAGAATCAGTAAAAAACGGAAAGGTAACTACTGCATTCAATGCAAACACTGTAGCAGATGGTATAGCTGTTAAAACTCCAGGAAACTTAACTTTTGATATAATAAAAGATTTAGTAGATGAAGTAATAACAGTTGAAGAAGATGAAATATACCAAGCAATGTTATTCTTATTAGAATATCAAAAAGTTGCTGCTGAAGGTGCTGGAGCTGTATCAACAGCTGCTATATGGTCAGGGAAATATCAACCTAAAAAAGATGAAAATGTTGTTTGTATAATATCTGGTGGTAACGTAGATACTAATACTTTATATAGAGTAATAGATAAAGGTCTAGTTAAATGTGGAAGAAGATTCAGCTTCAGAACACATATAGAAAACAAACCAGGAGGGTTATCACAAGTAACAGCAATATTAAATGAATTAGATGCTAATATATTAGATGCTAATATGTCAAAAGACAAATCTAGCCAAGGTATCAACAAATTAGCAGTAGAAATAACAATAGAAACATTTGATCATGAGCATATAGCTAAAATAGTGGAAGCTCTTACAAATGCAGGGTTTGAAATAAAATAAGAATAAATTAATTGAAGAAAAATCAATTATTATAATATATATAGGTATAGGATTATTAAATCCTATACCTATTTTTTAGGTTAAAAAGAAGAAAATACGTTTTTATAAATGTGAAAATAAAACCTTTATGCTATGATTAATATGTATATAATTAACTTAGAAACAAATAGTATTTATAATATGTTACAAATTAAATAGAAAGGTGAAGATTTATGATATACAGTAATGATTATAAAATAGGGATAGAAGATATAGGAGTAAATAGCGAAGCAACTAATAAAGCTCTTCTTGCAATAATGCAAGATGTGTCAGCACTTCACAGTGCATCTATAGGATATGGAGTACTCGAAATAGAAACTAAAAAAAGAGCATGGATGCTTTTAGACTGGAAGATGAAGGTTATAAAAAGACCTAAATATAATGATGAGATAAAAGCAGAAACATGGTCAAGAAAAGTAGAAAGATTATATGCATATCGTGATTTTCAGCTTAAAGATAAAGATGGAAATATAGTAGCCATTGGAACATCAAGATGGATTTTTGTTGATACAGATAGAAGAAGACCAGTAAGACTTACAGCAGATATTGCAGATTTATATGAGTCTGAAACTGATAAAAATGTATTCCCTGAGGAAATAAAAGACATTGAATACGAAGAAGATTATATTTTCAAAAAGGAATACTATATTCAAAGAAGAGATATTGATATAAATGAACATATGCACAACTTAAGCTACCTGGATATGGCATATGAAATTTTACCAAATGAGATTTATAAGAATAAAATTTTCGATAATGTGAGAATAGTATACAAAAAAGAAATAGTATACGGTGAAAATATTGAATGTTACTATGCACATTATGATGATAAATATATTGTTACAGTAAAAAGTGAAGATAAGATAAAGTCAATAATAGAATTGTACTAAAATAGTGAACTTTATATCTAAAACTGCTACTATTTAAATAAAATATATGAGATTATGGAGGAGAAAAATAGTGATAATATTTGATTTAATGATAGTAGCATTATTTATAATGAGTGTAATTTTATTAAGTGGCATAAAAATAATGTTTAATTCTAAATACTTTCAATTAATAATAGCAATATTTATAATGTATATACCGATTGCAGAATTAATAGAAGGATACAAACTAAACTATATTGATATTAATAGCGTAATAATCATTAGTATAATATTTTTATTAATTGTTATTTGGGGATATAGAAGAAATAAATACATATATTCCATACATAATGTTAAAGAAGATGATGTAATGAATATTATAGAGAAGTATTTGGAAAGAAAAAATATAAAATACGAAGTAAGAGGTGAAGAAATATACTTCCCAGATATTTGTAAGACTATATTTGTTCGTAGTTCAATAATGGAAATAACTTTGAATTGTAGGGATATAAAGTATGTGGATTTTTATAATGAATTAGTGGAGGAAGTTAGAGCTGGTATTAAAGAAGTAAAGCAAAGACATTTTTCTATGGAGGGGGTATTTTATTTAATTTTTACTTTATTTTTTTATTGGATTAGAGTTACTTTTCTAAAATAATGTAAATAGTTTTAGATTCACTCAATATATATTTAGTTAACAGGGGTTCGACTCCCCTCATATCCACCATTCAAACTCTCGAAAACGGGGATAGAGAACTACTAAGCTTATAGCTTAGTAGTTTTTTTATTATATTTAAAAAAGTATAAATCTTTTTGTTGATGTTTTATTAATTTACAGCCTAATAATAAAATTATGTAGCACAGCAATATAAATACTACAGTTTATAATTTTATTTTACATATTTCGATTTATTTTTAATAAAAAATAATATATATTACTGAAAAATGTAAAAATATGCTACTATATGTAGTGAAAAGTATTTTTAAAGGAGGCATATAATGAAAAAAAGGTTTATACAAAAAATAGGTGCTATTTTTATGGCTTTATGTATATGTGTTACATATATGCCAATGGGAGTATTTGCAGAACAGACAAAAGAAATATCATAGAAGTTAAAAGAAGGAGAAAATGAATCAAAAGAATCTGATAATCAATCAGATTCAGAAAAAATTATTAAGAAGACAGAAAACTCTACAATTTATCAACTAGATGATGGAATGAAAAGAGAGGTGATTCATGATAGTAATATAAGATTTGAAGAAGATGGTAAACTTATAGATTATGATCCATCTTTAGTTAAAATTGAGGATAATAAAACAGAAAATAATACAGACATTTCAGAATACGCATACGAAAATAATAAAGGGGATAAAAAGAATTACATTCCGGAGAGTATCTCAGAAGAAACGCCAATAATTTTAGAAAATAATAATTACCAAATTACAATTTCACCAACAGAAAAAGAAACTAAGAAGGTTAAAGTAGAAGATGAAAATGTATTAAACATATACGATGAAGAAGTTAACTTACCAGTTAAAGCTATATATGAAGCAAAAGATGAAAAATCATTATTAGAGTATATATCAAAAGAAAATGGAATTAAAGAAAATATAATTTTGAATGAAGTTCCAGATTCTAATGTATTTGAATATGAAATAAAGTTAGATGGATCTAAGCCTAAGAAGTGTGAGCTTGAGGAAAGTATTGTATTTATAGATGATAAGACTAATGAAGTTATAGGTAGTATAGATGTACCATTCATGAATGATGCTAGTAACAAGGCATATAGTGAAGAAATTACTTATGATATAAATCCTAAGTCTGGAGAAAAAGACACGTACATATTAACTATGACAGTGGATGAAGATTATCTTAAAAGCGAGGATAGACAATATTCAGTAAAAATAGATCCTACAATTACTTGGTCAGGAGATAGTAATATAATTGATACCTATATAATTAGTGGAACAAAATATGGAGATATTAACTTTTACGACAGTGGTACAACGGCATTTCCAGTAGGAAGAGGTAGCAATGGAATTTATAGATCTTTAATAAAAGGAAGAAAGTTAGCTAGTAAGGATTGAAGTTTATATATAATGATGATGGATGGTTAACAAAGATCCAGGCTAAGATTAAGAAGAATTTCTTAATAAATACTATAGATTATAGAGAGTACTCTTATCATACAGACGGAAAAGTAAAAAATATTAAGGAATATAGAAATTTTGAATCACAAGATAAATATATATTAAAAACATATGGGTATGATGTATTTGATAGAGTAACATCAATGAAATATATTGATAGTAGCAATCTAGATAAAGTTATGGAATCCTATTCATATACTTATGATAAAAATGATAATATAAAATCAAAAAAAGTAGTAAATAATTATCCAGTTAAAGATTCAGATAAAATAAATGAAACTAAAAAATATACTTATGATGCTTTAGGAAGGCTTGTAAAAACTGATGTAACTAATCATTCTACAGGTAAAAATAGTAGTATAACTTATGGATATGATAAAGTTGGTAATAGAACATCAATGACAAAAGATGGAGTAACTACTAACTATACATACAATGATTTAAATCAATTAACAAAGTCAACAGAAAGTAAAGATGGAAAAATAACATCAAATAAGACTTATACTTATGATGTTAACGGAAATCAAATAAAAGAAAAAGACAGTGTAACAAATATAACAGTAGAAAATACTTATGATCTTGATGATAGGCTATCTACTTCTATCACGACAAACGGAGAAAAAGAAGTTGTAAATCAAGAAAATTTATACAACGGAAATGGTAAGCGTATACAAAAGAAAGAAGGAAATAACGTAGTAAATTACTTCTACCAAGATGGTGTTGTTTTATATACATCAGATAAAAATGGAAATAAGACAAGTCAAAACTTCTTAGGTATTGATAGAAATGTTATAGGTACTACAAGATATAGTAGTGAAGGATTTGAGTATTATACTTATAACAAGGATATTCAAGGAAGTACAACTAGTATAGTAGGAGAAGATGGGACATCACCAGTAGCTTATGACTATGATGACTTTGGAGTAACCAAAACTATAGGGGATAGTATATTCTTTAATGAGGTTTGCTATACAGGTGGAATTTATGATGTAAGTACAGGGGGGTACTACTTAAATGCTAGATATTATAATCCTAATAATGGGAGATTTATTACGCAAGATACTTATAGGGGGGAGGTTAATAAACCAGAAACATTTAATTTGTACGCATATTGTTATAATAATCCTGTAAGTTATATAGATCCATTAGGAAATGTTCCTGCGAATATACTGATTCATGATGATTTATATACTGCTGGAATTGTATGTAAAAGTGTAGGGCTTTATTATACTGGGGATTTCTTGCTAAATTCATTATCTAAAAGACCTAGAAATAAAAATTATTCAGCATCTTCAAATTTAGCAAAAGACATAAAAAAACAAAAAACATATAAAGATGCTAAAAATAAAATTAAGAAAAAGTGTAGTGGAAAAAGTAAATCAATGACAACAAAAGGTGACTTAAACTTTCAAAGATCTGGACTTAGTAGAAAAGCATTGGATATGTACTTAGCCATTCATTTAGCAAAATACACTGTAACTTGTAAGAAAAATAATGGAAAGTGGAGTTATGAAATGAAAATTTCAGATCCTTATAATTTTGAGCCGTGGAAGTATAAAAAAGGTATTAAAAACTTACCGTATAATGTAGTAGCATCAGTCAATAACTATGCAGAGATGGCATTGAGTAGGGGAATTATAAAACCATTTAAAGTAACGGTTAAAGTCAAAGATTCATTTTAATTGATTATGATGAAAAATGCTATTTTATTAAATTGTATGGTTAACATTTATATTAAAGGGAGATATCAAATGAAAAAAATTATTGTTAATTTAAGTATTATATTAATAGCTATATACATGGTAGGCTGTGCTGGTTTAGGAGATTATGAAATAGAGTTAATAAATGGATACAGAGTAGTTAAAAGTTCTCCGGAATCTATAACAATATTTCCTGCTAGTGATTCTCTTGATGATATAGTTGTACCTGACTTTGAGGATAATTCAGATGATAAAAATGAATTTATAGTAGAAGTAGGTCATGATAAAAATAGATATATAGTTGCCAAAACTAATCTAAATTTGTACTACATAATAGATACAAAAGAAGTAATTAAATATGGACCTCTTAACGAAAATGAGTTTAATAATAAGAAGGACGATTTAGATATTTTATACAGCATAGAACTTAAAAATTTAGAAGAATATACCAGAGATTTCGGTTGGACTGTAGAAGAATCAGAGTAGATTAAAATTTAAAAGGATGATTTATGCTTAAAAATATTAAGTGAGAAAATAAGTAGTAAATCTAATGCATTAACAGGCCTTGGATAATATGGAAGTCAGGTTGTACAAAAATCCTCTAAATCTGATACTATTATGGTATAAATATAACGTTTAGGGGAAAAATGCCATGAACTTATATCCAAGGACAAGAAAGAGAACAAGTCAGATTAGAATCTATAGAATCTTACGTTGAAGAATATAGAGAAGGAAGAGTTATAGATTTAATAATAGATAAAATGGATATAGAATCACAATTTCCTTACGGCAGCTCAGAACTTGACATTTTTGTCAAGTTCTTGCTTATTATTATACACATGGAAAAGTAACAAATATAAAAAATATATAAACTTTGATTCTGATACATTTGATAGAGTAACATAAATGAAATATATTGATAGTAGCAATTTACATAAAGTTATGGAATCCTATTCATATACTTATGATAAAAATGATAATATAAAATCAAAAACGACAGTAAATAACTATCCTAAAAAAGATTCGGATAAAATAAATGAAACTAAAAAATATACTTATGATGCTAACGGAAATCAAATAAAGGAAAAAGACAGTGTAACAAATATAACAGTAGAAAATACTTATGATGTTGATAATAGGCTATCTACCTCTATTACAATTAATGGAACAAAGGAAGTTGTAAATCAAGAAAATTTATACAACGGAAACGGTAAGCGTATACAGAAAAAAGAAGGAAACAATGTAGTAAATTACTTCTACCAAGATGGAGTAGTCTTATATACATCAGATAAGGACGGAAATAAGACAAGCCAAAACTTCTTAGGTATTGACGGAAATGTTATAGGTACTACAAGATATAGTAATGAAGGATTCAAGTATTATACTTATAACAAGGATGTTCAAGGAAGTACAACAAGTGTAGTAGGAGAAGATGGAATATCACCAGTAGCTTATGAGTATGATGATTTTGGAGTAACAACAACTATAGGGGATAGTACTTTCTTCAATGAAGTATGCTATACAGGTGGAATATATGATGTAAGTACAGGTTTATACTATTTGAATGCTAGATACTATGACCCTAGGAATGGAAGGTTTATAACAAGGGATACTTATAGAGGAGAATTAGATGAACCAAATACGTTGCACTTATATGTATATTGTGCAAATAATCCTATTAATTATGTGGATCCAAGTGGTCATAGAAGAATTAAAATAAGTATAACTTGGGCAGGAAGAATTATTGATGCAGCAATTCTGATCGCTACAGGAATAAATGTATATTTAAGTAAGAAAGCATTAAAGAAAGCTATATCAAAATCAGGAGGAAAGATTACTCGTGTAGTTAAGAAAAGACTTGCTAAAGAAGTTGGGTCAAAAGCTTCGTTTTTCACATCAAATATAATAAATTTAATATTCACATTTACAGGAACTAGTATGGGAGAACTAATTGCAAAGGCGATTAATAGATATATAGATCCTAAGTTAGGATATAGTAAAAATAACAAGTATATATTTTATTAAATAAAGGAGTAAAAATTATGAACAAATATATACAGTGTATGAAGAGTAATAATAAAAATAATATAAGATTATATACAATATTGTTTTTATTATGTTACATGGTAATTGAGATTAATAACTATAAAAATAATAATTTTTTAAAATATGTTATTATCATAATACTGATATTAATATTAGTTTGGTGCGATAAGTTTAATTATAAAAGAGAGGATATTAGTGTTACATCATACAAGCTTTTAAATGATTATAATAACGACCTATATAAATCAGATAAAAAGTATAATGGTAAGTATGTGAAATTAACAGGAGAAGTTTCAAAAATTGAAGTTACTAATGAAAAAAATTTATACATATTATTTAAATCGAAAAATGATTTCGTTATTATTGCTAATAGTGCTTCTATAACTAATAAGTGCTTAAAACATATAGAAAATATATCTAAAGATGATAACATAACAATATGTGGAGATTTATTTAGGGAGAATAAGGAGTTACGAATATTTATGTGGTATATTTTAAATAGCTAGCAATTGAGCCATTATGTATCTTAGGATTTTACAAGGGGATAAAAATTGTGTAGAATCGTGTAATATAAGGTTGAGGATATGATTTTTACATTTATATCCAACATTCAAATCTTCAAAAATGAGGATAAGGAACTACTAAGTTTATGGCTTAGTAGTTTTTTATTAATATTAAATCTTGATGTTTATTATGGATATAGATATTATAAGTCTTTAGACCAATTTAAAAGGATTAAAAAGAAATAAGGAGATTTGATTTATTAATTATAAATAATTATGGAAATGGAAAGTTAGGTTATAAAGTAATTAAAGGAAAAGATATATATAATCATAGATTTTAAATATGGAGAGAGAAAAAATGAGTAGAAAGAAATTTTATGAGTGGTTAGATGATAACTTAAAAGAAATTCCACTAGATGCTGTTGCCGTAAATTTTAACTAAAGGTTTTAAAATTTATAAAAATAAAATGGTATCAGCTTAGAAGTAGATGATTATATAATTGATGATAGGAGGTTATAAATGTATAATGTAGAAATAGATTTAGATTGCAATAAAGAAGAGTTTATAGAAAAGTGTGTATCTAAGTTGAAAGATATTAACTTAATGAACTACTTTATAAAAAATCACTATGGCATATACGGCAAGCATTTTGATGATAATATATTGGTTACTACATTTTTGACTCAAAATGATGTAGCTAATAAAAGAGATTATATACTATATGGAAAAATAATAGAGGAAGAGAGTGGTTGTAAGTTACAAGGAGTAATTAAAACTTCTAAAATCTACAAAATAAAATGTATCCTACTAACTTTACTTTTATTATTTATATTATCTAAGGTTAATCTTTTTTCAAGTATATCCATACTTTTTTTCCAAGGGATATATATATTATGGATTTATAAATACAACCTAAACAGTGAATTTATAAATCAAATGTTAAATGAAATAAGCAGTTTTATTTTTCAGACTAGTGAAATAAATATAAATAATATATATATAACAGATAAAGAAAATAATTTTAAAGGGAGTGTTTATAAAATACAAAAACTTATAGCTATAATTTTCTTAGCAGTAGGTGTTATAGGATTTTTATCTTCTTTTGTTATCACATTAAAAAATAAAAATATTAATGAGTATAATGAAAACATACAAAATTATATAAGTAATGTACCAGGAACTTTATATAATATAAGTGAAATATATGTAAATGATGAAAACATTATTATATCAAGTAAAGAGGAGCATAGCACACAGGTGTTTGCCAAGGATGGTACATTTATTTTTAGATTATTTATGCCATATGATTTTGTAGTTAATGTTGAAATAAACGATACCAGTAACATGGAGGTGTATACAAGGAAGAATCATAGTAGTATATATTATAAGTATATAGTGGATATAGATAACCAGAAAATTGTAAGTTTATAGTGTCTTGGAGAAAGCGATGAGGAAGAGATTGATAAGTCAAAAGCTTATTTCTTAGATTTTCCTAAATATGAAAATAGTAAAGAATATTATGAGCTTAAGTATAATAAGCTATTGGTTTTAGTTGGAAGTGAAAAAAAGGTGATAAATATAACTGATTTTAAGATGATGCCATTGCCAACTATTACTTATGCTATTTTAGCTTTACAAGGTTTTGTAGGGATATTATTTGGTAGAAAGATATTAATTAGTGAGGGTTAAAGTTATCAGCTAACTTTAAGAAAATTCAAATAAAAGATAGATATATAAAACTCTCTAATTAATAATATTAGCAACAGGTATGAATAAATATATCATACCTGTTGTGATGTTTTACCATTCAAAATATTATCTAATATTTATATAAAAAAACTATATAAACAATATTTTAGCTAGTGAAAAATACTTAGATAAATCAGGAAATACTGTAAGAGAAAAGACCAATTGTATATATACAGACTATACTTATGGTAATGTAGGAAGCGTAGTTACCAGATTTGTAATAGATAGCAAGTCAAGCAATTTCAATGACTTGCCTATGATGTCCGGGCGTACGAAAGTTGATACTATGTGTCAACTTTTGCTATTCAGATTCAAATGACTAAGTAAAAGGATTAAAATTTGAATACAATAGTGATGGCTGGTTAATGAAAATAAAAGCCAAGATAAAAAGAAACTTTTTAATAGGAGAAGCTAACTATAGAGAATATACTTACGATGCACATGGAAAAGTAAAAAATATAAAACTAATTTTATAAACTTTTAGGTAAAGTTTATTTATAAAATTTAAGATATGGAATGGTGGATTTGATTGTTGTGAATCATCTCCACCATTCAAACCCTCGAAAAGAGGAAAAAGGAACTACTAAGTTTATGACTTAGTAGTTTTTTTATTTTAATTTATATTTTGAGTTAATAATGTAGCTTAATATTTTTTTTATTATTGTAATAATCACTTTATTAAAAAAATATATTATTATCTAATACAAACTTGACCGAGCAATATTAAATCAAATATATTGATAGTAATAACTTTGAATAAAGCTAGAATTATAAATCTATAAATTGGGTTTTAGGGAGAACTGTAAAGACTTATATAACTAATAAGAAAAGTAGTGTAACTTATGAATATGATAAAGTTGGTAATAAGACATAAATGATAAAAGAAGGCTCAATAACTAGTTATGAATATAATAACCTAAATAAGCTTATATTATCTGTAGAAAGTAAAGATGGAAAAGAAACATCGAATAAAACTTATATTTATAATGCTAACGGAAATTAAACTGAGGAAAAAGATAGCATGACAAACGAAACAGTAGAAAATACTTATGATGTTGACAATAGATTATCTATTTATTTCCAAATAAATTATTCTAATTAACAACAAATTTAAATTAATGTATGGTAATATAGTATAACAATGACTAAAAGTCGAATTTTGTCGTTTGCTGTAAAAATAAAGGTGAATTATAATGAAAAATAAACATATAAAAAAAGTATTAGCTATGGCTTGTATGTTTTTTTGTATAAATATTAATACAAGCTATGCAAATATAGTTGAAAATTATAATTTTAAAAATATAACAATAGAAGATGGATTATCTCAATCTACTGTAGAAACTATATACCAAGATAGCAAAGGCTACATATGGATAGGAACTAATGATGGTCTTGATAGATATAATGGATACGAATTTAAATATTATAAACATGATAAAGACGATAAAAATTCAATCCCTAATAATTATATTGTAGATATTATAGAAGATAAAAAAGGATACATATGGGTTTCTACTATAAATGGACTAAGTAGAATAGATAGGGATACAGATGAGATAAAAAATTACTACTCAGATAAAAATAATGGTAATTTATCTGATGATAACTTATGGCAAATTCTTTATACTACAGAAGGTAAGCTTTTAGTTTCAAGTATAAATGGACTTAATTTATATGATGAAGAAAATGATACATTTAATAGAGTGCTATCTAAAGAAAATGAACTTCCAAGCCAGTTTATATATTCAGTAAAAGAAGATTCTAATGGTCATATATGGGTTGGAACTGATAAGGGTTTAGTTGAGTTAGATAAAAATTTAAACTTAGTAAAGTCTTATGAAGATACAATTGGAGAAAATGAAGTATATAATGTATATGATGATTCAAAAGGCAATTTATGGGTTTGCACTTTGGATAATGGATTATTTAGAATAAATTTAAGTGATAAAAGTGTAAAGAATTATAAAAATACCTCTAGTGAATTTTCAATAATGAGCAATACTGTAAGAGATGTGATAAATGATTCTAATGGAAAGTTATGGGTTGCTACAGAGAAAGGGATTTGTGCTTTTGATTATAAAACGGATAAGTTTAAAAAATATAATAAAAAGGCATATGAAAGCAATACTTTAGTAGATAATATGGTATTTTGTTTATTTAAGGATAGAAGTGGGATTATGTGGCTAGGTACATATAAAGGAGTATCTATCTTTAATCCAGATACTAAGTTTTTACATTATAAGTCAAATCCAAATGATAATGACAGTATAAACGGAGATATGATTCAAGGTATATACAAAGACGATGATAATCTAGTATGGATGGGAACTGGCGAACAAGGAATTAACATTATGGATGGTAAAAGTACTAAGTACATAAATACAGAAAATAGTAATTTACTTAGTAATACAATACAGGATATAACAGGATATAAAGATAATATATTTATAGGAACTAATGAAGGTTTATCTGTTTTAGTTAAAAATGGTTATGATTATACTATAACAAACTATACAGAAGAAGATGGTTTACCATCAAATAAAATAAGATCCTTATTTTTTGATTCAAAAGAAAATTTATGGATAGGAACTTATAAGGGATTAGCCATATTAGATTCAAATAACAACCTTACAGATATTACCTATATGCTGGATGATATGGGAGTATCGGATAAATTTATAAGAGCTGTATTTGAAGATTCAAAAGGAAATTATTATATTGGATGCTTTTTAGATGGAGGCTTAATAAAAATTAATCCAAAAACTAAAGAATATAAAGTATATAGAAATATTGAAGGTGATAAAACTAGCATAAGTAGCAACTGTATAAGATATATAAATGAGGATTTAAATGGAAATATATTAGTTGGAACAAGCTATGGGTTAAATATTTTAGATACAAATAAAGATAGATTTGAAAGCTATACAGAAAAAGATGGACTTATAAATAATATTGTTTATGGTGTACTTGTTGATGATGATAACAATATATGGATGAGTACAAATGGAGGTATATCTAGACTTTCAACTAAGAAAGATGTATTTGAGAATTTTACTATAACAGATGGACTTCAATCTAATGAATTTAATGGAAGATCATGTTTTAAAGCCAACACTGGATATATGTATTTTGGTGGTGTAAATGGATTTAATGTTTTTAATCCTAGTGAGGTAAATGCATGTAAAGTTAAACCCGAAATTATGGTTGATGATTTTGAAGTTAATGGAGTAAATAAAAAAGATATATGTAGCACTGAACTTAAGTATAGTGAAAATAATATAAAGATAAGTTTTTTTACAAATGATTATAGAAATACAAGAGCAATTCAATATTATTATAAGTTAAATGGAGAAGAGTGGGATACAACGAAAAATAATTCTATTTTATTTGTTAATTTAAATCCTGGTAAATATGAATTAAGGGTAAAAGCAAAAAGTCAACAAGGTGTTATGAGTGAAGAACATGTAATTAAGTTTACTATTAAACCTCCATTTTGGAAAAGTAAATTAGCAATTTGTATATATTTATTACTTATAGCTTTATTCATAATTAAAAATAGATATGAGGTAAAAAAGCTAGATAGATTAGTTAGCGAAAGAACTAATGATTTAAGAATAGAAATGGAGAAAAATGAATCACTATTTAAAAAGGTATTAAATCTTGAACAAAATAAAAATAATTACTTTGTTAATTTATCTCATGAACTTAGAACTCCTTTAAATGTTTTATGTGGTATCAGCCAATTAATAAGAAATATTTCTAAGAAAGAGATGTTTATAACTCATGATAAGCTATCTTATTATATGGATATAATGGATAGAAATACTTCTAGATTGTTGAATTTAATTAATAATATTATGGATAATACAAAAATTGAAAATAATAGTTATGTTTTAAATAAAGAAGATATAGATATAGTTTATTTAGTTGAAGAAACTGTTATTGATATGAGGGATTATATAGAAGAAAAAGGTCTTGAATTTATATTTGATACAGATGTAGAAGAAA
>CAMBXR010000059.1 GCA_945871955.1 uncultured Clostridium sp.
AGATTTTTCTTAAAAGAACAAAAAGATGTTATGTGGTTTGATAGACAGTTAGATGCCTGGGAGAAAGGGTTTTATGACTTAGTTCAAAATACCATAAGTGAATTAAAATATAAAGATATTACGCCTCAGAAGCTAGAAGAATATATAAAAGAAAATCGTAGGGGAATATTAAAAATAATTCTTCCTATATATACTCAGTATGAGAAAAAGTTAAAGGCAAATGGTTTATTAGATTATGATGATATGTTGATTTTAGCTCATAGGGCTTTAAGTATAGATGAAGATTTAAAAAGAAAGTATCAAAATAAATATCAATATGTATTTGAAGATGAATGCCAAGATTCCAATGAAATTCAAGGGAAGATAATTGGCCTAATATGTGAAGAGCACAATAATCTTGTAAGAGTTGGAGATATAAACCAAAGTATAACGGGAACATTTTCATCTTCTGATCCTAAATTTTTTAAACAGTTTATAGAAGAAAGTGACTATTGCTATAGAATGGACATGTCCAATAGAAGTTCAAAGGATGTTATAAATCTAGCAAATGAATTAGTTAGATATGTGACACAAAATCTACAAGAAGAATGTAGAGATGCATTGGAAGAAATGGATATTAAAACAGTACCTACAAATATGGGATATAAGGAAAATCCCAAGCCAGATAAATACCAAATAAATTATAAGTATTATGAAACTTTTGACAAGGAAATAGAGCAGACAGTTAAGTTTGTGAGAAATATCCATAAAAAGTACCCAGATAAAAGTATAGGTGTACTTGTACCATACAATGAACACATTAATCTTGTGGCCAAAGAACTTATAAAAGAAGATTTAGAATTTGAAGAGTTAGGACCTAATTCTCTTAGAAAAAGAAGAGTTATAGATAATATTGCACAAGTAATAGACTTTATATTAAATTGCGATGATATGGAAAAGTTAATAGAAGTTTTAGACAAGGTTTATATAAAAGCTGACAATAAAGAGGGAAAAAAAGACTTTATTCAACTATTAAGAGAAAATAATTATACTGTGGAAGATTTATTATATGATAGAGAAATTTCTAAAGAGATAATAATAGATATAGACAGTGACCTATATAAAAGTTTTTTATTTGGTTTAGAAAGTTTAAAAAATATAATAGAATATCCACTTACTAGAATAGATAAACTGATTCTTTTCATAGGAGACAATATTTCCATAGAAGCACAAGAAAGAGCTATAGTAGATTACTTAGGTTTTTATGTGAAATATTTAGTATGTGAAAACAATAATATAAACTTACAACAAATATATAATTTGTTAAGTGATAGAAAAAATAGGGTATTTAGTTATATAATTGAGGTTGTCAGTGAAATCAATGGATATGAGCCTTATCCTGGAAGTATTACTGTGTGTAATTATCATAAATCAAAGGGATTAGAGTGGGATTGTGTATTTTTATTGGGAATGACAGAATTTAATTTCCCAGACAATATTTATCAAAAATTCCAATGTGATAAATGGTATCTAAAAGAAAAATACAAAAATCCGGAAGCTAATATAAAGGGAGAAATAGATTTAATGTTACAAGGTGAAGTAACTACAAATTACCCTAGAGAAATTAAAGAAAACTTAATCAAAGAGAAAATAAGACTTTTATATGTGGGAATTACAAGGGCGAAAGAAATGCTTATTTTGTCGGCAAGTGCAAAAAATTCTGCCAGTGATAAGAGAAATCAAAAACCATCTATGTATTTAAGTATATTAAAAAATATAATTGATAAGAAAGGAGAATGATTAAATGAATAAAAGTCTAAAATATTTTACTTACAGTCAAAATTCCTTAAATACTTATAAATCATGTCCTTTTAAATTTAAATATAAATATATAGATAATATAAACTGGAAATATGATGATGTGGAAAGTCGAGAATATTATGATAGTTTAAAATCGGGACGGGAATTTCACTTATTATGCGAAAGGTATTTTTCTAATATTCCATTAGGAAACTGTAATAATAAAGAGTTTAATAATTGGATGAATAAAATAAAAGACATACTTCCTATAAAAGAAGATACATATCTACCAGAATATGATATGAGGTTAAATTTTTATAATAGAAATATAATTGCAAAAGTTGACTTAGTAGAGATAAAAAAGGATAAAATAAATCTTTGGGACTGGAAAACTGAAAATAGAGAAATAACATATAAAAATGCATTAAATAGAATGCAAACTGTGGTATATATGTTTTTAGCTGAAGAAATAATAAGAAAAAATTTCTATCCAAATTATCAGATAGAAAGTATAAGTATGAATTATTATCAGCCAGCTTTAGGAAATAAACCTATAACAATTACTTATAATGAAAAATTACATGAAGAAAATAAAATAAAAATTTTAAATTTAATAGATAGTATTGAATCAACTGATTTTAATAATGAAAATGAAATAAATAAAAATAAAGATCACTGTAAATACTGCGAATTTAATAAGCTTTGTAACAGTGAAGATATAAATTATGAAATTTTGGAGGAAGACATTTATGGGCCTTAGGTTTGTATTAGGTAGAGGTGGTATCGGAAAAACAACCTTTATGCTAAATGAAATAAAAAAAAGAGTACAAGATGATGAGACAAGCCCTGTTATTCTTTTAGTTCCTGAACAATACTCATTTGAGATGGAAAAAAATATGTCTAAACTTTTTCAAGGAGAAGAAAAGGACAAGTATTTAAGAAGTAGGGTACTGAGTTTTAAAACAATGAGTAGCATTGTATTTTCTAAAGTAGGAGGACTTACTGATGTAAATATAAACTCTAGTGGTAAGGCAATGATGATATATAAATCTATAGATAGAATAGCCAGTGAATTAAAAGTTTATGGAAAATCTTCATCTCAATCGGGATTTGTAGGATCCATAACTGATATGATATCTGAGTTAAAGCAATATAATGTATCTCCAGATATGTTGGAAAATATAGCAGGAGAAATGGAAAACGAAACTTTAAGATATAAATTAATGGATATTGCTAAGATATATGGAGAATTTGAAAAAAATCTACATGAAAATTATGTGGACTCACAAGATATGCTGACATCTTTAGCAGCAAAGCTGGAGCAATGTGACTATTTTAAAGATGCCTATATTTACATAGATGAATTTACAGGTTTTACACCAAATCAGTACGGGATTTTAAGAGTTCTTTTAAAACAAGCAAAAGAAGTATATATTTCTTTAACTATAGATTCTTTAACTCAATTTACTTATTCAAAAAATGATGCTTTCTCAAGAACTAAATATACTTTTGAAAAGTTATATAAGATAGCTGTAGAAGAAGGTGTAAAAATTCATACAAATATTAATTTGAATACAGAAGAAGTAAAAAGATTTAAAGGAAATGATGAATTAAAACATCTGGAAGCTTTTTATCATGCTTATCCTTATAGAAAGTATGAAAAAAAGACAGAACATATTAGGATTAACGAGTTTAATAACTTATATGATGAAGTAGAGCAAGTGGCAAAAGAAATAGTACATTTAGTCAGAGACAAAAATGTTAGATATAAAGATATAACTGTTGCCACAAGGGATTTAAATAGATATGACTTTTTAGTAAAATCCATATTTAAAGAATATGAAATTCCAAACTTTATTGATTCAAAGAGAGAAGCTAAAAGTAATCCTATTATAGTGCTAATTTTATCTGCTCTAGAAATGAGAAATAGAAGATATTCCTATGAGACCATGTTTAGATATTTAAAAAGTGGGCTTATAGGGGTTAATGAAGAGGATATAAGTTTATTGGAAAACTATGTATTACAAAATGGAATAAAAGGTAAGAAGTGGTTTGAAGAAAGATGGGACTATAAAGTAAATCCCAATTATTTATCAGAAGAAAGTGAATTTGATTTAGCACAAAAAGAAAGAATTAATGAAACTAGAGAGAAGGTATTGGAGCCAATCATAAAGCTACAAGATAAGCTAAAGAAACCAAATAAAACAGTAAGAGAAATTTGTATATATGTATATGAATTTTTATTAGATATTAATATAGAAGAGACTTTAGAAAATCTAATAAATAGTTTCACTGAAAAGGGAGACCTAGAAATTGCCGATGAATATTCACAAGTTTGGCAGATAGTTGTAGATATTTTAGATCAAATGGTGGAACTGATGGGAGATGAAAAAATATCTCTGGATAAATTTATGAAGGTAATAAGTCTTGGATTTGATGAATATGAGCTAGGCCTTGTACCTCCAAGTATGGACCAAGTTTTAGTTAGTTCCATAGATAGAATGAAAAATGCTAACACAAAATATCTTTATTTAATAGGTACGACAGATGGTATTTTCCCGCTTATATCTAAAGAAAGTGGACTTTTAAGTGATAAAGATAGAGAAACTTTAGGTGAAAAAGGTGTGGAAGTTGATATAGATAGTAAAACAAGGACTTATGAAGAGCAATTCCTTGTTTATAAAGCTTTAACTTATACTAGTGAAAACTTAATTATAAGTTATCCTATATCAGATCATGAGGGAAAAACTTTAAGACCTTCTATTATAGTTTCAAGACTAAAAAAAATCTTCCCTAATATAACTATGAAGAGTTATGTATTAAAGGATTTAGATAATTATTCCGAAAGGGCTTTAGAAGATATAACAGTAAAAGCACCAACTTTCAATGAACTTATAAATGCCATTAAAGAATTTGAAATTAGAGGAGAAATAAATCCTGTTTATTTGGATTTATATAGATATTTCTTAGACGATAAAGAATATAAAAATAAACTGGAAAAGGTAGTAAGTGGTCTAAGTTATACAAATCAAGTGGAAAAAGTGGAGAGAGAAAAGATTAAACAGTTATATGAAAATAAAAATCTAAGTATATCTAAATTGGAAAGATATGCACAATGTCCATTCTCTTACTTTATACAATATGGATTGAAGGCACAAGAAAGAAGAGAATACTCTTTTACTGCACCAGACTTAGGATCATTTATACATAATATTTTAGATATTTTCTCAAAATCGCTAAATAAAGATAAACTTAACTGGCATGAAATTGATGATGATTATATAAAAAGTAGAGTTTCTCTTATAGTTGATGAAATGATAAGTAAAATTCCAGGATTTATATTAAATTCATCAGAAAGATATAAATATTTAGCTTATAGATTAAAGAAAATGTTAGTGTCAGCAATTAGTATAATTTCTATGCAAATAAAACAAGGCAACTTTGAACCTGTAGACTATGAAGTTAGTTTTAGAAAAAATGGGAAATATCCACCTATAAAAATTATCCTTAATGATGGTGAGGAGATTACATTAGTTGGACAGATAGATAGAATAGATGAGTTGGAAAAAGATGATAGCAAATATATCCGTATTATAGATTATAAATCAGGAGATAAATCTATTAACTTAACAGAAGTTTATTATGGATTACAGCTACAATTATTAGTTTATCTTGATGCCATTATAGAAAGTGATAGAAATAAGAAATTCAATTTAAAACCGGCAGCCATATTATATAACAGAATAGATAATCCTATAGTAAAAGCTAATGAAGATCAAAAGGATTCAATTATAAACGAAGAAATATTAAAGAAACTTAGAATGAATGGCTTAGTATTAAAGGATGTGGATATTATAGGTGAAATGGATCATTCTTTAAAAGATGGAGAAAGAAAAACATCTTTAGTAATACCTGCTAATTTTGATAAAAATGGTAATATAGGTAGATATACAAAGGGCGTTACAGAACAAGAATTTGATATATTAAGACAATATGTAAAACATGAAGTAAAAGAGCTTTGCGAAAGAATGGTTGGAGGAGATATAAGTATAATTCCATGCAAAAGTAAAAATGGAACATCTTGTGACTTCTGCACATATTCATCAATATGTCAATTTGATTCATCAATAAGAGGAAATATGTATACTATCATTAATGAGAAAAAAGATGAAGAAATAATTAAATTAATGGATAAGGAGGTTAAAAAATAGTGAGCTCACCAAAATGGACAAAAGAACAACAAGAAGTAATAGACAGTAGAGATTGTAATCTATTGGTAGCAGCGGCTGCTGGTTCGGGAAAAACAGCAGTATTAGTTGAAAGAATAATACAAATAATAACAAATAAAGAAAAACCTGTAGATATAGATAGCTTACTAGTGGTTACCTTCACCAATGCAGCAGCATCAGAAATGAGGGAGAGAATAGGAGATGCTATAGGTAAAGCATTGGAGAAAAATCCAGAAGATAGTCATCTTCAAAATCAGCTGATTTTACTTAATAAGGCGAGTATAACTACAATACACTCCTTCTGTTTAGAAGTAATAAAATCAAACTTCCATAAAATCGACTTAGACCCTAATTTTAGAATAGGTGATGAAACAGAATGTACTATTTTAAAGCTGGAAACTATAGAAGAAGTTTTTGAAGAATTTTATGAAGAAAAATCGCAAGACTTTTATAAACTAGTGGAAAGTTATAGTGAAAAAAGAGGAGATAATAATTTACAACAGATGATTCTTAGCATCTATTCATTTATAATGTCAGCGCCTTATCCAATGAAATGGCTAGAAGATAGTGTAAATGATTTTAATATAGATGATGATTTCGATTTTTCAAAATCTAAATGGTCGGAAATCATATTGGATACTATAAAAATTCAAGTGGGTGGAATAGTAAACAATATGGAAAAAGCCTTAGAAATGATAGATGGAATTGAAGAACTAGAAACTTTCACAGATAAAGTAAAAATAGAATATAAAATGATGAAAAATTTATTAGATAGCTGTGAGGATGGTTGGGAAGAAGCATATAAAGCTGCCACTTCTTTGGAGTTTGAAAACTATGTTAAAGGAGTAAAAAGAATTCCAAAGGATGCAGAAGAATATATAAAAGATGCAAAGGATAAAGCTAAGAAAATTAGAGATGATGCTAAAAAATCTATAGAAGCTATACAACACTCAACTTTTAATAAGGATATTTCTGAATTAAATAAAGAGATTAAAATGCTACACCCTATAGTAACTGCTTTAAGTAGAATTCTTACAAGATTTATAGAATTATACAGTGATAGAAAACGAGAAAAGGGAATAATAGACTTCAATGATATAGAACACTTTGCTCTAGCCATATTAACAAAAGAAGATGAAAATGGACAAATAGTAGGTAGTGATGTTGCTCATGAATATGAAGAAAAATTTTATGAGATATTTATAGATGAGTATCAGGATTCAAACTTTGTACAAGAAGTTTTACTTTCAACTATAGCAAAACCATCAAACAGATTTATGGTTGGTGATGTTAAGCAAAGTATCTATAGATTTAGACAAGCTAAGCCTGAAATTTTCTTAGAAAAATACGCTACTTATGGAACACAAAAAGGCGATAAAAACAGAAAAATAATGCTATATAAAAACTTTAGAAGTAGAAAAGAAGTTATAGATAGTTGTAACTATATTTTCGAAAATATAATGAGTAAAAATATAGGTGAAATAGAATATACAAAAGATGAAGCATTAAACTTAGGAGCTTCTTTTAAAGAAAACTTAGAAGAAAATGTAATGGTGGGAGGAGCTACAGAAATTCATCTAATGGAAAAAGCCCAAAAACAAGATGATGATCAAAATGATGAAGATCAAGTTGAAGAAGAGTTAGACAATATACAACTGGAAGCACGTATGGTAGGTAAAATTATAAAAGATTTAATGTCATCAGATGAAGAAGGAAATACATATAAAATATATGATAAAAAGATGGATGATTATAGAATGGTGGACTTTAAAGATATTGTAATACTACTTAGAGCCACATCTTCATGGGCACCAGTATTTGCCGATGAATTAATAAATATGGGAATACCAACATATGCAGATACAGGAATGGGATATTTTGATACTATAGAAATAAAAACTGTTATGTCTTTTTTAAGAATAATAGATAATCCAATGCAAGATATTCCATTACTTGCAGTTTTAAAATCTCCAATTTTACCATGTACTTCATTTACACCAGAGGATTTTATAGATATTAGATTAGAAAACCCAGATACTAATTTATTTGAATGTATAAGATTAATTAGTGAAAATGAAGATGAAAAAAAGAAGGAAATTAGGGAAAAATGTAGAAGATTCTTAAGTGAATTGAAAGAATATAAGGAAAAATCTCTATATATGAGTACTGATGAGTTTTTATGGCACTTATACATGAAAAGTGGATACTATGCTTATGTGGGAGCACTTCCAAGTGGAAGTCAAAGACAGGCCAACTTAAAGATTTTATTTGAGAGGGCAAAGCAATTTGAAGAAACTAGCTTTAAAGGAATTTTCAATTTTATTAACTTTATAGATAAAATTAAAAAATCTAATTCTGATATGGGAAGTGCAAAGACCCTTGGAGAAAATGCCAATGTGGTTAGAATAATGTCTATACATAAAAGTAAGGGATTGGAATTCCCAATAGTATTTTGTTCAGCTATGAGTAAGAATTTTAATACAATGGATTTTAAAAAGGATATGTTATATCACTATGAACTAGGTTTTGGACCACAGCTTGTGGATATAGATAGGCGTATATCTTATCCAAGTATTGCAAAGGAAGCTTTAAAATACAAAATGAATCTGGAAAATTTATCGGAAGAAATGAGGATTTTATACGTGGCTTTAACAAGAGCTAAAGAAAAACTTATTTTAACTGGAGCAGTAAAAGATATTCCAGGAACTCTACATAAATGGGGCAAAAACCTAGATGGAAATAATCCTCTATCACAATACGATGTATTAAAAGCTAAAAACTATCTAGATTGGATTATGCCATCAGTATTAAAACATAAAGACTTTAAAGAAATAAGAAAAGAGTACGACATTGATACCTTGTCTCAATCTAATCATGATTCTAAATGGTCTTTTAAAACTTGGGAAAGAGAAGACGTAATAGTTGAGAAAAAAGAAGAAGAAACTAATATAGAATCATTATTGAAAAATATGGAAGAAAATAGTGGTGAAGCTGATCATATGGATGAGATAGTTAAGAAATTGAACTATACTTATCCTTATGAAGAAAGTGTAAAAGTATCTGCCAGTATATCTGTTTCAGAGATAAAGAAAATGCAAAGTACTCATGAAGAAGATTATTCTAAGCCTATGTACGATGAAAAAATAACTTTAAAAAGACCACTATTTATTCAAGAAAGTGAATCTAAAAATAAAATAAGCCCACAGGAGAGGGGTACAATAGTCCATTTAGTTATGGAAGTACTTGATTTAAATAGAGTAAATACTATAGATGAGATAAAAGAACAAATAAAAGACTTAATTAAGAGAGAAATAATAAGTGAAAAGCAATCTTTAGTTATTAATCCTTTTAAAGTTTATAAGTTCTATAAATCAAAGATAGGTAAAAGAGCATTATCATCTAATTTTATGAAAAGAGAACAAAGTATATATTCTCAGATAAAAATGAACGATATTTACTTAAATAATGAAGATATTCAAAATAATAGGGCAATATATGAAGAAGAGAGTATGATGCTGAGAGGTATTATAGACTTATACTTTGAAGAAGACGATGAAATAGTAATTGTAGATTATAAGACAGATTATATAGACGAAGAAAATAAACAAGATGTGATAAATAGATATAGAAAGCAGCTTGATTTATATGCAGATGCATTAACAAAATTAACAGGTAAAAAAGTTAAAGAGAAATATCTATATTTATTTAATGTAGATGAAGAAGTTAAATTATAAAATTTAAGGAGGAGACATGAAATTTATTCATACATCAGATTGGCATATAGGTAAAAACCTAGAGGGTCATTCAAGACTAGAAGAACAAGAAAAGTTTTGCGACGATTTTGTTAAAATTGTGGAAAACAACAATATAGATATGGTTATTATTGCTGGAGATGTGTATGATACTTCAAATCCTCCAGCTGGGGCTGAAACTTTATTTTATAAGACAGTTAGTAGATTAGCAGATGACGGAAATAGATGTGTATTAGTTATAGCAGGTAACCACGATAATCCAGAGAGGTTATCTGCTGTTACACCTCTTGCAAAAGAACAAGGTATTATAATTTTAGGTTATCCTTTAAGTAGTACGACAGAAGCAAAATATAAAGGATATGAAATTATAGAATCAGGAGAGGGTTATCTAAAATTAAATATAAAGGGTGAAAAAGTAACAGTAATAACTTTACCATATCCAAGTGAAAAAAGATTAAATGATGCTATTAGAAATGTGGATAGTGAAGAAGAATTACAAAAGACTTATTCAAAAAAAATAGGTGATATTTTTACAAAGTTAGAAGAAAACTTTGAAGAAGATAGTATTAATATAGCTGTATCTCATTTATTTGTATCTGGAGGAGATCCATCAGATTCAGAAAGACAAATTCAGTTGGGAGGAAGTCTTGTGGTGGATAAACATGATTTACCACAAAATTCTCAATATACAGCTTTAGGACATTTACATAAACCACAAAAAGCTTCTGAGAGACTTAATGTATATTATTCAGGTTCACCACTTCAATATAGTGTAAAAGAAAGAATGTATGCAAAGGGTGCAAATATTGTAGAAATACATGCAAAAGAAACTCCAATAATTGAGACTATTTATTTTAATAATTATAAGCCTATTGAAGTTTTTAAATGTGATGGTATAGAAGAAGCATTAAAAGTTTGTGAAGAAAATAAAGATAGAGATATTTGGTCCTATTTTGAAATAAAAACAGATGAGGTTATAAGTCAGGAAAATATAAAAAAGATGAAGTCATACTTAAAGGATATTGTTGAAATTAAGCCAATTATAACATCTGAGTATGAGGAAGAAGAAATTGACTTAAAAGAAAAATCCATGGCTCAACTATTTAGTGACTTTTATAAATTTAGAGAAAAATGTGAGCCTAGGGGAGAGCTTATGGACATATTCTTGAACATAGTAAGTGAAGAAGGTGAAGAAGATGAAACCAATTAAGTTAGAGTTAATGGGATTAAATAGCTACAGTGAAAAGCAAACTATAGATTTTGAAAAATTAACATCAAGAGGTTTATTTGGTATTTTTGGAAATACAGGAAGTGGGAAATCTACCATATTAGATGCCATAACTATAGCTTTATATGGAGACATTTCTAGAGATACTACTGATTATATAAATACAAACTGTGATAAGGCTGTTGTGAAATTTGAGTTTGAAATAGGAAGTAAAAATAATAGAAATAGATACTTTGTTGAAAGAACTATAAAAAACACTCCAGCTGGTGGAACTAAAACTACACGTGTACTTTTAGGTGAGATAAAAGAAGATGGTGATATAAATGTACTTGCCGATAAGGTGGGAGAAGTAAAAAATAAAATCCAAGATATTATAGGATTAACTTCTGATGATTTTACTAGATCTGTAGTTTTACCACAAGGTAAATTTAGTGAGTTCTTAAAATTACAAGATAGAGATAGAAGAAAAATGTTGGAAAGAATATTTAATCTAGGTAAATATGGTGAGAAACTTTCCAACAAAGTAAAAACAAAAAGAAATGAATCTAAAGAGAAGATAACCAGTTTGCATGGTAAACTTAGCCAACATGAAGGCATGACAGAAGATTTATATGAACAAAAAAGGGAAGAACTATTACAAGCTAAAAAAAGAGAAAAAATAAAAAATGAAGACTTAGCTAAATTTGAAAAAGAATATGAAGAAAATAAAATAATATTTGAAGACCAAAAAGCTTTGCAAAAATATATAGATAAAAAAGTACAACTTGATTCTAGAGAAAAAGAAATAAATATAAAAAGAGAAGAAATTGAAAGAAGTGAAAGAGGAGAAATAATAATTCCTCATATAAAAGATATTAAAATCTTAGAAAAGGATATATATGAAAATTCTAATGAAGTAGAGCGATTAGAAGGAATTATAAGCAATATAAAAAAAGAAATAGACTTATTATCTATAAGATATGAAGATGCAAAGAAAGAAAAAAATGAAAAAATACCTGTATTAATTGAAGAAAAGGGAAAACTTCAAAGAGGTATTGAATTAGAGGAAAAAATAGAATCTTTAAATATATCTATTAAAGATCTAAAAAATGAAATTGATGTAAATTCTAAAGAAAAAGAAAATCTAGAAAAACAAGTAAAGGATTTAGAGAGTAAGGCTAGTAGTACTTATAAAAAGATTCAAGAAAATTACGAGAAAATTGATGATTTAAGAGTAAGTAGTGAACTAAAAAACAATATATTTGAAGCATATAATAAAGAAGATGATTTAAAAAATTTAAATGAAGAAATAGAAGAAAATAATAAGTTATTAAAAGAAGTAAATAAAAGAATAGAAGAATTAAAATATAAAAATATTGATGTAGAAAAAAATAAAAGATCTATAGATGAAAAATTAAAAAGATTATTAGAACATCAGGAATATTTAAATAGAAGTTGTCCCGGCGATAATAAAATAATATCTAGTGAAAAAGAATATCTTCATAACTTAAAATCAAGATTAGAAAATACAAGTGATTATGAAAAGCAAATTAAATCTCTTAAAGATGATTTAAATATAAATGCAAAAAATAAATTTGATAATCAAAGATATTTAAAAGAATCTAGTGATAAGTTAGAGAGAATAAATAAAGCTATAGATGATTTAAAAAAGGAACAAGGAAATTTAATTTATCAAAATATGGCTTCATATTTAAGACAAGAGTTAAAAGATAATGAACCTTGTCCTGTTTGTGGTTCAACTCATCATGAAAAAATACATACTAGCGTTAACTTTGAAGAAGCTAAGTTGGTTGAGGAAAAAATTAAAAAACTAGAAGATGATTATAATAAAGAAAAAAGTAATTATGATGAATTATCTTTAAAAATTACAGAAATAAATTCTGTGGAACATATAAAAAGAAAGAATTTAAATGAATTAGAAAATAAGTTGGGAGACTATAGTTCTACATCATTACAAAAAGAAATAGATTTAAAACAAAAAGAGTTAAAAATCCTAGAGGAAAAAGTAGTATCTTGGGAAAATGATAAAAATAAAACTACAGAAGAAATATATATAGTAAAAGATGATAAAAATGATATAGAAAAAAATGAAGTAAAAATAAAAGAAAATTTAAATTTAGATAAAAAACTTTGTAGTGATTTGAAAGACAAAATTGATAATCTAAATCGTAAATATAAAAATATTAATTTAGAATATTTAGAATTAAAATCTAAGGTAAAAGTTAGTGATTTATCATCTAAGGTGAAGGAAATTGCTGAGAATGAAAAAAAGGTTGAACAATTAAATAAAGAAGTATCTATTTTAAATAAAGAAAAAGAAGAAATAGATTTAAAACAAAAAGAAGTTAACATTTTATTTAATGAAATTGATAAAAAACTTTCTAATGTAGTTCAACTTAAAGATACTAAATATAAAGAATTAAAATCTAATGAAGATGAGCTTAATAAAATAGCTAAAGGAATATCTCCTGAAAAACTATTACAGTCTACTTTAGAAAATATTAATAGAATTACAAATAACGAAAAAGAATTACATGATGAACTTAGTAGTAAAAAGCAAGAATTTGATGAAAACTCTAAAGTGAAAAGTAGTAATGAGGGTATCTTATCTCAAGCAAAAAAACAATTAGAAATTAAGCAAAAGACATTAACAAATTTATTAATAGAATATAAATTTGAATCGATTAATTCTGTAGAAAAAGCTATATTACCATTAGAAGAAAAAAATAAATATAGTAGTGAGATAGAATACTTTGATGAAGAAACTAAGTACTTAATTCTTAAAATATCTGATTTAAATAAAAAGTTAAATGGAAGAAGTGTTAAACCAGAGGAATTTGAAAATCTTCGTGCTTTAATTACTACTTTAAAAAATGAAATATCAACTTTAAGAAAAGATATTGGTTCAAAAGAAAATGAATTAAATAATATAGAAAAATCTTTAGAATCCATAAAAGAATTAAGTAAGGAACTTAAAAAAGAAGAACATGAACTATCTCTATTAGATGAGATAAATAAGCTAATAATGGGTAATAAATTTGTTGAATATGTGGCAACAAATCAACTTAAATATATAGCACTTGAAGCATCTAAAAGACTAGGTAGTATAACTAGAGGTAGATATGCTTTAGAAATAGATGAAAATCTTAATTTTATTATGAGAGATAATATGAATGGAGGACAAAGAAGAAGTGTAGACTCTTTATCAGGAGGAGAAACATTTTTAACTTCTTTATCTTTAGCACTTGCTTTATCATCTCAAATTCAGCTAAAAGGAAGTAGTCCATTGGAATTTTTCTTCTTAGATGAGGGATTTGGGTCTTTAGATACAGATCTTTTAGATGTAGTTATGGAGTCTCTTGAAAATCTTCATAGTGATAATTTAAGTATAGGTATAATTTCTCATGTGGAAGAATTAAAAAATAGGGTACCAGTAAAACTTCTTGTTACTTCAAGTGATGTGGGCAGAGGCTCAAAAGTAAAAATAGAATATAGCTAAAAAAAT
>CAMBXR010000060.1 GCA_945871955.1 uncultured Clostridium sp.
CTTAAAGTTCCAAGTCCACTAGATAAACTTTGAGCACCATTGTTTAACTCAGGTAATTTAGTAACAAGTTGAGAAGCACCATTGTTTAAAGTTGTTATACCGGAATCTAATGTTTTAACACCATCGTTAAATTTTTTATAATTAGTATTTAATGTAGAAGCACCATCACTAACTTTTTTAGCACCTTCAACTAATTCTTGACCAGCATTTTGTAATTTATCTAAAGAATCTTTTAAATCACTAAAATCAGTGTCTTCATCAATATCTTCTAAGTACTTGGATACGTCACTTGTGGCAGTAATCATGATAGTAGGAGTTTCAAATCCAGTAGTATTACCTTCGATAACTATTTCATCTTTTAAATTTAAATAACTTGAGTATTTGCTATTTAAATCGAGAGATTCTTTAAAACCTGGTATAGAAACAAATGTTATGGAAGAGTGACTTCCATCGTCTAAAAGAGCACCAGTGCTTGTTTTTATATCTTTAAAGTTATCTCTTTTCAACATAATCTCAGAAGCTGTAATAAAAGGAACATAAATTGTTCTATTTTTTCCATTTATATAAACTTTACGGCTTTCATTATTTTTTAAGGATAAAGTGATTTTAAATTTACCAGTTTTTCCTTGAATATCCTTAGGATTTATTTCTTGACCGTTTAATTCATATTTTATATTTACAGATATAGGTAAGTTTTTATTAGTTTCACCTTGATAATATAAGTCATCTTCAGGTACATTCCAAGTTAATTTACTTCCATTTATTTCTGGTTTTTCATCACCTTTTACATTTTTTATATTACTTAATGAACTTATATCATGGATAGTACCAAGAGATGATGAGCTATTTATCCAAGCAGATACGATATTTTTATTAACATGACCATTCTCATCTAATATGGAATAAACTATTTCATCTTTATTTATATTATTATCAGCAAATACACAAGAAGAGTTACCAAGCATTAATACTATAGTTGCTAGAGCAACAGATTTATTTTTTATTTCTTTATTATTCATTTTCAAGCCCCCTATTATGAAATAAATAAATTTAATTATTTCCTGCAAAAACAGGATTTCCTTGTTCACTATTTTTTTTAGTTTCTATAAAACCTTTTGAAGTTTTAATTATTACTTTTTCAAATAATAATAAAATTGCTGGTAATATAAATATAATCATAATCATACTTATTAAAGCTCCTCTTGACATTAGAGTACAAAGACAACTTATAATTTCAAGTTGAGAGTAAAGACCAACGCCAACAGTTGATGCAAAGAAGCTTAATGCACTTGTTAATATGGAAGGTGCACTATTTTTTATGGCAAGAGTCATAGCTTGTTTTTTATTAAAGCCTTTATTTCTTTCTTCTTTGAATCTAGAAGTAAGTAATATTGCATAGTCAACAGTTGCACCAAGTTGTATAGTACCTAAAACTATGGAAGCTATAAATGGCTCAACAGTTCTTGTATAGTAAGGGATACCTAAATTTACAAATATTGCACATTCTATAACTGCCACTAATATAACTGGTATGGATATTGATTTAAATACAATAGTAATTATAATAAATATGGCAATTATGGAGACTATATTTACCTTAGCAAAGTCACTATTTGCTATTTTTATTAAATCATAAGTTAAAGGAGCTTCACCACTGACTAAACCATCCTTATCATATTTATGAACAATTGCATTTATTTCTTCGATTTGTTTATTGCATTCATCACTGGCGGCTTTATATTCAGAGTTAACAAGTATTTGTTCGTATCCACCAGACTTTACTGCGCTAGTTATATCTGATGGTAGGAAATCTTGATTAATTCTTGGGCCAATATATTTTTCAAGTCCCATGACAGATGTTATGCCATCTAAATTCTCAATTTCTTTAATCATTCCACTCACTTCATTTGATTTCAAACTATTTTTAACTAAAATGAAGTTTGTACTTTCCATGTTATAGTCATCTCTCATTTTGTTTGTTGAAATTATGGAATCGAAAGAATCTGGCAAAGTGTCTGTTAAATTATAATATTGTTTTGCATGAGTATATCCAAAGTAACCTGGAATAAGTATAACTATAAAAGCAACAACAAATTTTTTATAATGTTTAACGACTAAAGATGAGACTTTATCAAATTTAGGTAAAAGAGTTTTATGTTTATATTTTGAAATTTGTTTATCGAAAATTAACATCATAGAAGGTAATATAGTAACGGTACATAAAACACCTATGACAACACCTTTTGCCATTACTATACCCATGTCACGACCTAATCCTAAATCCATGACGCATAAAGCTAAAAATCCTGCAAACGTGGTTGTTGAACTACCAAATACAGATGTTACAGTATTTTTAATAGCCTTTGACATGGCTAGATTATTGTCATCTGGAGATAACTCTTTTTCTTCTTCATACCTTTGTAGCAAGAATATAGAATAGTCGGTAGTAACTGCAAGTTGTAATACAGCGGCTAAAGCTTTTGTTAAATAAGATATTTGACCTAAGAATACATTGGAACCAAAGTTGTAGATAATAGCTATACCTAAGCTTAATAAGAAAATAAAAGGCATAATAGTAGATTCAACTGTGCATCCTAGAACAATTAATATTGAGATGGATGCAATTATGATATATATTGGCATCTCACTATCTAATAGATTTTTAGTATCTTCAAGCATACCACTCATACCACTTAAGAAAGATTGTTTTGATGCTATTTTTCTTATAGATTCAACAGCCTTTAAACTTTTTTCAGCACCAGTACCCTCTGCTAGTTTAATTAAAAGCATAGTGGAATTGTCACCACTATAGAAAAAATCGGTAAGATCTTTTGGCAAAATCTCTTTTGGAATTGATAAGTCAACTAAATCATCAATCCATAATACTTCTTTAACTCCATCCACATCCTTAACTTTTTCTTTTATTGTAGTAATATCTTTGTTATTCATGTTTTCAAGTATAAGCATAGATAAAGCACCACAATCAAAATCGTCTGTTAATATGTCTTCTGCTTTCATTGAAGATAAATCCTCTGGTAAGTAACTCAATATATCATAGTTTATACCTGTATTGAAATAACCAAATACAGATGGAACTAAAAGAATTACTGCTAATAGTAAAATCAATTTGTTATATTTTACTATTTTCTCTGCTATTTTTCCCATATTTACCCCTCCAAAATAGGTATGTTTTAAGGCATTCCTAATTTTTATAATAAAATTGTAGGGCGCGCCCAAATATATGTCAACTAAATTTGTTAAAAATTCACAGTAAAAAATGAACAGATAAATCTGTTCATTTAAAATTTAAGAAAGTGAAGTTTTTCAATGGCATGGTGGTAATCAAATTTTTTTGCCTCTAACATGGCTTTGTCAACAATTTCATTTACTTCTTGGTGATTTACAATATTAAGTAAAAGTAAACGAGTTGAAGTTATACTTCTGACAATTGAATCAATATCAAAGTTTTTATCACCATTATAAAATCTTTTAAGTAATTCACATTCACCAGCGAATCCTATAGTAACACTAAGACATATATCCTTTTCGCAAATATCATAATTCATTTCCTTTGCTTTTTTCTTACATAAATCAATTAAAATATTTTGAGCTTCTCGTCGAACTATTTCTATATCGGAAGCCTGAATATAAATTCTAAATAGTTTTTCGTTATAAACTAAAGTGTAAGTATATATACATTGGATTAATGCATAGCTTAGCATTATTTCATTTGCATTATTGCTACTTTCTATAACATCATCATATATTTTGTTTATAATTTGTTTTAAAATATGAATTAAAATATCTTCTTTTTTTCTGAAGTAATAATATAAGTGACCTCTTCCTATACCGGCAGCTTCAGCAATTTGTCTAATAGTAGTTTTATCATATCCCTGATTTATAAATAAATTTGTAGATACTAGTAGTATATTTCTTTCCATATCTTTTATGGTTGTAGCATTTGACATATTCATATGGATGCTCCTTTATATTGTAAAATTTTAATTATTAAAGGGGTAAAATGGAATTACATTTTATTTGGATTTATTTAACATTATTATAATACTATATTTCGATTTGAAAAATATTTTTTATTTGAATAAAAAGTTCATTTAAATTTTATATTAAATAAAAATAGTTACCTAAAATTATAATAATTCTAGGTAACTATCTAAACTAATTTGTAGCAGGTGCCACATAAACTCTATTAGCTAATTCATCATCTAGCATATAAAGTGCTGCTGGATTAGATTCACATCTTTTTACTTTTTTTAGTAGAGAACTAAAGTTATTTTCTTCTTCAACTTGCTCATCGATAAACCATTTTAAGAAACTCATAGTAGCATGTTCTCTTTCTTCAGTGGCAATATCAGTAATAGCATAAATTTTACTTGTTACTATTCTTTCATGAGCTAAACCAGTTTCAAATACATCAACCATACTTTCATATTCTTTTTTAGGCTCTTCTATCTCCCCAAGAATTACTCTACCACCTTTTTGGAATACATAATCATATAGCTTCATTGCATGATCTAATTCTTCTTTTGCTTGAACTCTAAAGAAATTAGCAAAGCCACTTAAATCAGAAGATTCACAATAAGCAGCCATTGCTAAATAAGTATATGAAGAATAAAATTCAAAAGTTATTTGATCATTTAGGCTTTTTTCTAATTTTTCACTTAACATATATACACCTCTTTATATAATATTTTTAACTATTATAATTTTATCACAATTATGGGATAAATTAGCAACAAAAGGGCTTTCATACTTTGAAATTGTTCTTATTAAGTAGTATAAGTAGAGAATATAAAGTAGAATTTTAGCTAAAAATGATAAATGTGTATTTTTATAGTATAATTACTTTAAAGCACAGAAGGAGATGAAAAATGAAAATTATTATAGATAATAAAATTAATGAAAAATGTAGTCAGATTGCCATTGCTTCCATAGAGTCTTATGTAAAAGTAAAAGAAGACAATGAAGATTTATGGAAAATAATAGATGAAAAGGCAGTAGAGATAGAAAAAAATGTGCCAGTAAAACAAATTTCATCAATAAAAAACATAGCAGACTCTAGAAGTGCCTATAAAGTTTTTGGCAAAGATCCATCTAGATATAGATTATCTTCTGAAGCTTTATATAGAAGGATTTCAAGGGGATTAGGATTGTATAAGGTGAATAATATTGTAGATATAAATAATTTAATCTCATTAAACTCTGCTTATTCAGTAGGAACTTATGATTTAGATAAATTAAGTGGAGAAATTCATTTTACAATTGCTGGTGAAGGAGAAACCTATGTTGGAATAGGAAGAGGAGATTTAAATATTTCTAATCTACCAGTTTTTTATGATGATAAAGGGAAGTTTGGAAGCACTACTTCAGACTCGATAAGAGCTATGATAACTAATGATGCAAAACATATTTTAATGAATATTATTTCTTTTAATGGGGATCATGAACTAGGTAAATATATGGATCAAGCTTGTGAATATTTAGAAAAATATGCAGATGGTAAAATTTTAAGTAAAGAAATTAATAAATGGTAATATAATTAAATAAAAATAATAATTCCTCTGAAATATACAGATGAATTTCAAGGATGGAGATGAGTAAGTTGAAGAAGATTCAAAAGCCTAAGATAAACCTGAACTTAGAAGTGATAAATACTATTGAAGAACTAATACAACTAATTGAAGAAGATGAAAAAATTTGTGATAAATTAATTGAAAATATTGACATACTGAGTATGGATGAGTCTAGAGTATCTTTTGATAGTTGTGTTTTTAGAAATGTAAATTTTGAAAACTGTACTTTTAGATATATAGACTTAATGGATGTTACATTTGAAAAATGTGATTTGTCCAATATAGATTTTTCAGAAGGTAGTATCTTTAGGACTGAGTTCGTAAATTGCAAGATGATAGGGTCTAAAATAGAGGATGCTCATTTGAAGGATTGCTTATTTAAAAATATTTTAGGTGATTATAGTAGTTTTGCATTTAGTAAACTAAATAAGGTAAGTTTTGAAAGCTCATCTTTTGCTTCTAGTATTTTTATGGAAGTGAAAAATAAATATATGAACTTTGATGATTGTAATTTTAAGAAATCAGTGTTTACAAAAACATATTTGGAAGATGTTAATTTATCAAACTGTGAAATAGATGGAATAGAAATTGGAATACCAGAGCTTTACAAAGCCAAAGTTAATGCTAGCCAAGGATTAGATTTAGTTAAATTAATAGGATTAATTATAGAATAAACCAAAGCAATATATATAATTTTCTTGAACACAGCCTATATTTGTTTTAATATATTGTATAAACAATTATATGAAAATAACTTATTCTTAAGGAGAATGTATAGATGAACAAGACTATGAATATTAGCAATAGATTTTTAGATAGCTTCAAAAGGATATTAGTAAAATTCAGAGAAGCTGGCTTTGGTATAAAATTTATAAAAAATCTTCCTAAAGTAGCAGATTACTTTAATGATAGAGATGTGTCTTTAATTGGAAAAGCAAAAATATTTTTCGCTTTTTTAGCTACTTTAATATACTTTGTATTTGCCATAGATATAATTCCAGAATTATTATTTGGTCCCATAGGATTTTTAGATGATGCATTTATGGTAATATGGATGGTAGGTACTATAAATGAAGAGTTGGAGAAATACAAAGGTCCGCAAATTTCTAGCATAAGAGGAAGTAAAAAAGTATATAAAGATCCAAATATAATAGATGATGCAAATTTTAGTATTAAAGATGAAGATTAAAAGTCAGGTTAAACCTGGCTTTTTTACATAGGTTAACTTTTATACTTATAAAGTTTCTTCTTAGATGTTGGATATTGTATAATATAATTACATACGATAGAAATAATAATATTATAGGAAAAACACAATTGAAAAAGGTATAGTTTAATACTTTATATGTAAATATAAAGACATTGGGAGGATGATAAAATGGGAAAAAGAAAAATTTTATTTTTTGATATTGATGAAACACTGCTTTCTCATAAGACTTTTACCATACCAGAAAGTACAAAAAATGCTTTAAAACAAGCTAAGGAAAATGGTCATTTAATATTTATAAATACGGGGAGAACAAAATCGCTAATCGGTGATGATATAAGAGAATTAGGATTTCATGGATACGTTTGTGGATGTGGAACTTATATAGAAGTTAATGATGAAGTCCTTTATACCAATAGAGTTGATAAAGATAAGTATGGCGAACTTATAGATTCATTAAAAAAATATAATTTAAATGCTGTATTTGAAGGTGAAGAAGCTATATATGTTAATGAAGATGCAGAGGATGATTTTTTACTTTCTAATCTTAGAAAACAAAATTATCCAATAAAACCCTATAGTCTAGATAATATGACATTTAATAAAATGTTTATTAGATATGGTGATAATAAATATATAGATAATTTCTGTGAAGATACAAAAGATATATTCGATTATATAGACCATGGAAAAGGAACAAGAGAATTAGTTCCAAAGGGACATTCTAAGGGAAGTGGAATAGATTTTTTAGTGGATTATTTCAATATAGATATGGAAGATACTTTTGCCTTTGGAGACAGTAATAATGATTTACCAATGCTTGAACATGTGAAAAATAGTATAGTTATGGGAAATGGAAATCCAGATTTATTTGAAAAGGCTACTTTTGTTACAAAACATATAGATGAAGATGGAATAGAACATGCTATGAAACATTTTAAAATTATAGAATAGAAAAAATCTCCTTTAATTAGGAGATTTTTTCTATGTTTGACCTACAATTTTACCTATATCTTTTAAATCATATCCACCAAGTCCCTCAAGTTCACTTCTAAATTCTTGAGAAGATATAATATTAATAATAGCTTTATATATTGGATTATCTAAATCAGCTTTTTTTATAACTAAATCATATCTTTCTTTTTGAAGAGGTATAAACTCAATATTATCTACCTGTTTAGAAACTTTTTCATTACCTATACCTACATCAGCTATACCACGTGCTATACAACTAGCCACACTTAGATGAGAGGTTTCTTCAATATCATAACCTTTAATACATGGCGATATATTTAGTGAATTAAGTTTACCATCTAGTAAAATTCTTACACCAGAGCCTTTTTCTCTATTAACCATAGTAATATCAGTTCTGTTTAAATCTTGCCAATCTTTTATGTTTTTTGGATTGCCTTTTTTAACATAAAAGCCTTGTGTTCGATATGCTATATTAATTAAAATACAAGGAACACCTGGAAGTAGTTTTTTCACAAAATTAGTGTTGTATGTATCTGTTTCACTATCCCAAAGATGACAAGATGCTAAAGAAACTCTATCATTGTACATTTCATATAACCCATTATAACTTCCCGTATTAGAACGATAGGTTCTAATATTATTCGTTTTGTTTTCTATCATTTTACACAATATATCTAAAATTATATCTTGACCTGAAATAATAATTTCTCCATCTTGTATTTTTTTATTATTTTGTGAAGAATCAACAATTACCTTTTTTGTAGACTCAAAATTATCAACAATGCTAATTTTAGTAGATGTATTTTTTTGGCTATTTATGTAATTATCAATATCTGCCTTATCTATTCGTATTTTTCTACCGATTTTATAAGCAGGAAGTTCTCCTCTTTTTATCATTTCATAAACTGTATTTTTTCTTATATTTAATATTTGTGCAACTTCCATTGCATTTAATGATGACGAACCCATAATAAACACCTCCGTAAATATAATTGTATCATGAAAAAAACAATTATATTTAAAAATAAAAAAATACAAAGAAAGTTGTTGTGGAAAAATTGGTAAAAATATACAATATAAACAAATGAAACGTGACTTAACGTGACGAAAAAATATTAAACGTATCTTAGGTGGAAGAAAAATAATGAAACTATTAAAAAAAATAGGAATAATGGGGTTAGTTTTAAGTTTAACTATGGGGGCTGTAGGATGCTCTAGTAAAAATGGAAGTGATAACAATAATGAAAACTCTTCAAATGAAGAAGTAACATTAAATGTATCAGCAGCAGCATCTTTACAAGAAGCAATGATTGAATTAGAAGAAAAATTCAAAGAAATTGAATCAAATGTAAAATTAGAAGTTAATTTAGGTGCATCTGGAGCACTTCAACAACAAATAGAAGAAGGAGCACCATGTGATGTATTTATATCAGCAGGTGAAAAACAAATGACAGCTTTAGCAGATAAAGATTTATTATTAGAAGATACTAATAAAACTTTATTAACAAATGACTTAGTATTAGTAGCAGCTGAAGGAACAGAAATTAAAGATTTAGATACATTAACTACAGATGATATAACTAAAATAGCTATAGGAGATCCAGAATCAGTACCAGCAGGTAAATATGCTAAAGAAGTTTTAGATAATACAAAATTATATGATAAAGTTGAAAAGAAATTAGTTTTAGCTAAAGATGTTAAAGAAGTTTTAGCTTGGGTACAACAAGGTAATGCTCAAGTTGGATTTGTATACTTAAGCGATGCTATAGGTGCAAAAGGTGTTGAAGTTGCTTATACTACTGAAGCAAATACTCATTCACCTATAAACTATCCAATAGCAGTTCTAAAAGCTAGTGAAAAACAAGATAAAGCAAAATCTTTTGAAGACTTCTTATTAAGTGATGACGGACAAACTATATTAGAAAAATACGGATTTAAAAAAGCTAACTAGGCTTTAAGATAGGAGTAAGAAGAATGAATGCAGGATTAACGCCTCTTTGGATTTCCCTAAAGACATCATTATTAGCAACATTTATAACATTTTTTATAGGAATAGGAAGCGCATACTTAGTAGCAAATTACAAAGGTAAGTGGAGAGGTTTAATAGATAGTTTATTTACACTGCCTCTTGTTCTTCCTCCAACTGTTCTTGGTTTCTTTTTACTACTTTTATTTGGTAAAAATGGACCTATGGGAAAATTATTGGAACTTATGAACACAAGTATTATATTTACTTGGAGTGCCACTGTTATAGCAGCTGTTGTAGTGGCTTTTCCTATGATGTATAGAAGTGCTCGCTCTGCTTTTGAGCAAATTGATAATAATTTAATTTCGGCAGCAAAAACTTTAGGGCTTAGTAACTGGAAGATTTTTTATAAAATTGCAATACCTCTTGCTTGGCCTGGAATAATTGGTGGAGTAGTCTTATCTTTTGCAAGAGCATTAGGAGAATTTGGTGCAACATTAATGATTGCAGGAAATATTCCAGGAAAGACACAAACAATGCCTTTAGCCATATTTTTTAAAGTTCAAGCTATGGACTATAAAGGGGCAATGCTTTGGGTTTGGACTATAGTTGCAATTTCAGTTGTAATGATATTAATACTAAATAAATGGTCTGATAAACAACAAAAAATAGTAGGGAAGAGGGGATAAAATATGTCATTAATAGTAGATATAGAAAAAGACTTTGGTTCCTTTTCTCTAAAAGTTAATATAGAACAAGAAAATGGTGTTTTAGGTTTTTTAGGTGAGTCAGGTTGTGGAAAAAGTATGACTTTAAAATGTATAGCAGGAATTGTAAAACCCGATAAAGGTAAAATAATTCTAAATGGCAGAGTATTATTTGACTCTGAGAAGAAAATTAACTTACCACCACAAGAAAGAAAAGTAGGTTATTTATTTCAAAACTATGCATTATTTCCTCACATGACAATAAAAGAAAATATTGAAATTGGTTTACAAAACTTATCTAAAAGTGAAAAGGATAAGATAACAAAACAGTATTTGAAAAAAATGAAATTAGAAGGATTTGAATCTAGATATCCTCATCAATTATCAGGAGGACAAAAACAAAGAATAGCATTTGCTAGAGCTTTAGCTTGTAATCCAGATATACTTATTTTAGATGAACCATTTTCAGCATTAGATTATCATCTAAAAAGTAATATGGAAAATGAATTAATAGAAATTATTAAAGAATTTTCAGGTCATATAGTGTATGTTACTCATGATATAAGTGAGTGTTATCGTATATGTGATGATATAGTAGTTTTCAGTAAAGGTCTTGGTATAAATAAAAGATCTAAAGATGAATTGTTTAAACATCCAATGTCAATGACTGAAGCAGTTATTACAGGATGTAAAAATATTTCAGAAATAGAAGTTATTGATGATAACAAAGTTTTTGCTAAGGATTGGTGTATAGAGTGTACTTTATCTCAAAAATTAATAGACAATGCAAAATATGTTGGAATTAGAGCACATCATATGAGAATTATAGAAAATAATTTACAATTTAGTAGAGAGAATTTATTTGAACTTTCTGTAGTGAAAGTTTTTGAAAGCTCATTTACTTATATAATATATGTACAAAATTTAGCCAATAAAAACTCTAAAGTAATGCAATTGGAAATAAATAAAAATGGATCACCATTAAAAATAGGAGATAAAGTTTTAGTTAAATTTGACCAAGGCTGTTTGTTTGATTTTTGCTAAATATAAATTTAAAAATAGTTTAATAGTAAGATTTTATTATCTTTTGTTGGATTTAATAAAATAAAATATATAAAAAAATATATATTATTGAAAAATGTAAAAAATTACCTCATACTAATTATAGTGAATATAAACAAACAAATTAAAAAGTTAGTTTTATATGACCAAAATATATAGTATATTAAACAAATATCTAGGGGGACGAATAAAGATGAAACTAAGTGCGAGAAATCAATTTGCAGGTAAAGTAAAAGAAATAAGCGAAGGAGCAGTAAATTCTTTAGTAAAAATAGAATTACCAAAAGGACAAGTTGTAACTTCAACAATAACTAAAGAAGCTGTAGAAGATTTAGGTTTAACAGTAGGTGCTGATGCAACTGCAGTAATAAAATCAACTTCAGTAATAATATCAACAAATCCAAATGGATTAAGTGCAAGAAATAAATTAAACGGAAAAGTTGTTACAATAAATGAAGGTAAAGTTAACGATGTAGTAAAAGTTGAGTTAGAAGGTGGAGAAGTAATATCTTCAACAATAACTTGTGAAGCAGTAAAAGAGTTAGGATTAGCAGTAGGTACTGATGTAACTGCAATAGTAAAAGCTACAGAAGTTATGGTAATGGCTTAATTTAAAATTAAAGTAAACTTAGGTGTAGATTTTTAAAATCTGCACCTTTTTTTAATTTTAAGAAATTTTTATAGAGAAGATTTGATATAAAATTGTAACAAGGTATTTTTGAAAGTATATTATAAATATGATAATATAATAATGAAAATAAGTGATAAGGAGTGTTGTTTTTGAAAAATAATAAGAGCATTGTGGGAGAACTTCTTTGTAAATAAGGAGCAATCACCATGATAAAATCCTTATTTATAAAGAAGTCTTTCTTAGAGAAAAGATTTATATATAAATAAAGGAGATTAAAATGAATTTAGATACATTTGAAAAGTTAGAATTAAATAAAGTAAAAGAGTTAATAAAAATACACTGCGTAAGTTCATTAGGAAAGAATTTAATTGATAAAATAGAGCCTAGTGGAAATTATACAGTAGTTAAAAGAAGACTAGACGAAAATAAAGAAGCAAGAAAAGTATTAAAAAATAGCAATCATATACCATTAGAGGGATTATTCAATGCAAATCCTGTAATAGAAAAAGTAGAAAAAGGAATGATACTAGAGCCAGTAGAACTTGTTGCTTGTGAAGATTTTTTAAGAGGATGTAGAAAAATAAAAAACTTTATGATAGATAAGGAATTTTATTCACCTACATTGAGCTCTTATGCATTGAATATAACAGAATGTGAGAATATTGAAGAAGAAATTAAATTTTCAATTAAAAATAATAAAGTATGCAGTGATGCTAGTAAAGAACTTAAAAAAATTAGACGAAATATAGATATTTGTGAAGGTAGAATTAGAGAAAAATTAAATAAATTTTTAACTTCTTCAACAAATAAAAAATATATTCAAGAGTTTATCATAAGTAAAAGAGATGATAGATTTGTGATTCCTATTAAATCATCTTTTAAAAATGAAGTTGAAGGAACAATTCTTGATACTTCATCAAAGGGCTCCACTGTATTTATTGAACCAGCATCCATAAGCAAGTACTCTTTAGAGTTAATAACTTTAAAAAGTGAAGAAGCTATTGAAGAATACAAAATTTTATCATATCTTACAGAATTAATTTACGATAAAATTAGAGAAATAAAATTAAATATGGAAATAGTTGCAGAGTATGATATGATATTTGCAAAAGCTAAGTTCAGTGAAAATAATAAATGTATTACACCTAAGATAAATAATCATGGATATACAAAAATTATAAAGGGAAAACATCCACTATTAAAAGGTAATGTAATTCCTCTTGATTTTGAAATAGGTAAGACATATAGAAGTCTAATTATTACTGGTCCAAATGCAGGTGGAAAGACTGTTACATTAAAGACTGTTGGAATTTTAACTCTAATGACACAATGTGGATTTGATATATTAGCTGATGAAAATACTGAAATTAGTATATTTGAGAAAATATTTGTGGATATTGGAGATAATCAAAGTATTGAAAATGCACTTAGTACTTTTTCATCCCATATTAAAAATATATCAAATATAATGAGAGACTCTAATAAAAATACTTTAGTTTTGTTTGATGAAATAGGATCTGGTACAGATCCAAATGAAGGTGCCAGTTTGGCTATTGCACTACTAGAAGAGTTTTATCAAATGGGATGTATAACTGTTGCATCTACTCATTATGAAGAAATAAAAAGATTTGCCAATAAACATCCTCATTTTGAAAATGCAGGTATGATGTTTGACAAAGAGACACTAGAGCCATTATATAAATTAACTATAGGAAAATCAGAAGACAGTAATGCTTTATATATTTTTAAGAAAATGGGAATAAAAGAAAAAGTTCTAGAAAAAGCAAAATCTTATATGGATAATAAAGAATATGATTTTACTTTAATAAATGAAAATAAAATATCCAAACCATATTTTGAAGAAGAAAAATCTTCTTTAATAACTTTTACTAATTTTGAAGTGGGAGATAAAGTTGAGTTACTTGATTTTAAAGATTTTGCCATAGTATATAAGCCAATGGACAAATTCAATAATGTGGAAGTTTTTTATAAGAATGAATTCATAAAAATAAATGCTAGAAGATTGAAAATACAGTTTAAAGCTAAAGATTTATATCCTGAAGGTTATGATTTAAATAGCTTATTTGTGACTTCTGAAAAAAGAAAGTTAGAAAAAGATATAGAACGTGGTTCGAAAAAAGCTTTAAAGAAAATTCAAAAAGAAATTAGAAATAATAGATAAAGTAAAATCCCCATAAGTAAAATTTTATGGGGATTTTTTAGTATAT
>CAMBXR010000061.1 GCA_945871955.1 uncultured Clostridium sp.
AATTAAATATTGGAAAAAATGGTGTTATATTAATAATAAGGGAGGGATAAATATGGCGATTAAAATAGTAACTGACAGTACATCATATATAGCTGATAAATATATAAAAGAATACGATATAAAAGTAGTTTCTTTAAATGTTATTATAAATGGAGTAAGCAGTCGTGAGATGGATATAGAAAATAAAGTTTTTTATGAAGATGTAAAAAATAGTAAAGAAATACCAAAATCATCTCAACCAATACCTAAGGAAATATTAAATACTTTTAAAGAAATAGTAGAAGCTGGAGACTCTATAGTTGGAATATTTTTATCTTCAAAAATGAGTGGTACATATTCTAATGCAAATATGATTAAAGATATGATACTAGAAGATTATCCAGATGCAGATATACATATACTTGATTCCAAGACAAATTGTATGCAAATGGGATTTGCTGTTATAGAAGCAGCTCGTGCAGCTAGTGAAGGTAAAAGTATAGATGAAGTTATAAATGCAGCAAATCATGTTATTAATAATAGTAGATTTTTATTTACACCTGAAACATTAGAATACTTAAAAAAAGGTGGAAGAATAGGGGGAGCTGCTGCTTTATTTGGGAACGTGTTACAGATAAAACCAATACTTACAGTTGTAAATGGGGAAACCTCTGTATTTAAAAAGGTTAGAACTAGAAAAAAAGCCATAGAAGAAATAGTAAAATCAGTATTGGAAGAAATAGAATCTAAAGGACTTGGTGATATTGTTGTTCATCATATAAATTGCGAAGAGGATGGACTAAAACTGGCAAAAGCATTGGAAGAGAGACTTTGTAAAAAAGTAGATATTCAATCAATTGGTCCTGTTATTGGAGTTCATGTAGGACCAGGTAGTATAGGAATTGCTTATTATACAAAATAGAAATGATTTAATTTAAATTTATAGAAAAATTCAAAGGGTGTAATAAAATTAAATTGTTACACCCTTTTGATTATTTTAGTTTTAATTAATTTATTATTTATCTAAATCTTTTCCTGTAAATGCAAGAGGTAAAAGTTCTTCTAAAGTATATTCTAAGTAATCATCAGCACTTTTTGCTATTATAACTTTGAAAGTCTTTAAATCGCAAAACTCTGCCATAACTTGTCTACAAACAGCACAAGGTGCACAGTAATCTCCTTCGCCTTGTTTTACACCTTCTTTGTTTCCAACAATTGCAATAGCGCTAAATTCCATTTGACCTTCAGATACTGCTTTGAAGAAAGCTGTTCTTTCAGCACAGTTTGTAGGAGAGTAAGCTGCGTTTTCTATATTACATCCTTGGTATATTTTCCCGTTAGCGCCAAGTAATGCAGCACCAACGTTGAAGTTTGAGTATGGTGTGTAGCAGAATTTTTGTGCTTCAAATGCTTTTTCTATTAGTAATTTTCTATCTATCATCAATTTGTCCTCCTAAAGTTAAATGCTTAATAAGTACTCATTAGTGGGAAGATTTCATCCACAAGTTTATCCATATCCTTGACTTTTATAAATCCTTTGTTGTATTCAATAAGGTTTTCATCTACTAATTCTTTGATTATTCTATTAACACTTCTAATATTAGATCCAACGCCTTCCACCAAAATATCTTTGTGAACTGAGTCTAAATTATGTTCATCTAGAAAACTCCATAAAAAGAAGATAATTCTAGACTTTAGATTATAGGCTATATTTGCCTTGCTGCTTATAGAAGTATGATACATTTTTTCAGCCATTTGAACATGTACGAATAGAGAAAAGTCGCTATCATACTTAATCCACTCTAAAAAAGTATTCTTTGGAATTTTAATTACTTCACAGGGTTCAACTGCTTCCACAAAGTTTAGTATAGGTTTGTCAATAAACACTTCCAATTCTCCAAACAACTCATATTCACAATATATTCTCTCTAAGTATTTAAGTTGAGTAGGTGTTAGAGAATAGACTTTCACCTTTCCTTTTTTGATTATATATACAAAAGAAGGATCTTCATTTTGTTTAAGAATTTTATCAAATGTTTTAAAATTTATATTTATAAATTTATTTTTTATAAAGTCAGGACAAGTATCTAAATAATAAGATAAGTTGTTCATTTCTAATCTCCTTACTAATGATTTGAATAAAGTATAATGATTATATCATATTGAATTTTTCATGCAATAAGTTTATGTAAAGTTGAGGACAAATGTCCAAAATATGCCCAGGTATTTTATGGATATTAGTTGGACTATGTATAATATATTTCGAGTCTAAAAATTAAAATAAGAGTGTAGTGTATTTGTTATTAGAAATATATGAGTAATAAAAATATTAATTTATAAACTGCAGTGAGTGATTTTTTAATATATAGTATATAATTACTGAAAATACAATAATTATAACTACTTTTTTATAAATAGATATTTACATTACCGTAGGTTCACTGCAAAAAATATATATATTTAATAATGATTCTAGCTTATAATAAAGTTATATCAATATTTTAAATAATTTGAAATTTAGGGTTTTATATTAACTAAGTGATTTGTAAATCTTAAATTACTCGATAATAATGCACTCTCTGCCATAGTTTTATATTAACTAAGTGATTTGTAAATTTTTTTAAAGATGTTTTAAAGTCTTTCTTAACTCTTTGTTTTATATTAACTAAGTGATTTGTAAATTATAGTAAAATGTACTCTTAGGCCAACTGTATAGCTGTTTTATATTAACTAAGTGATTTGTAAATAAAGTAATTAATGACATAGATTTACAAGCAAAAGACGTTTTATATTAACTAAGTGATTTGTAAATTGTGTATCTTTGCATAATGGACACTTATAGTGATTTGTTTTATATTAACTAAGTGATTTGTAAATGTCTTATTCTTTCTTCTCTTATCTGTTTTTCTATCATGTTTTATATTAACTAAGTGATTTGTAAATGACAAGTGTACTTTGGCATTTGCTTTTAATGAGAATTGTTTTATATTAACTAAGTGATTTGTAAATGCAATAATATCTCCTAGAGTTGTCCTAGGTTCTCCTAGTTTTATATTAACTAAGTGATTTGTAAATTTTGATTTTTTTAATTCTTTCTATGTATTTTTCTAAGTTTTATATTAACTAAGTGATTTGTAAATTTTAGAGTAAGTTTCATTATTAAAGGCTTTCTTTACAAGTTTTATATTAACTAAGTGATTTGTAAATAAAGTATTTTTCTATGGCGATGTTTTACCAACAACAAGTTTTATATTAACTAAGTGATTTGTAAATCAATATTGGAAACAACTTAAGGAATGGGATAATAAAAGTTTTATATTAACTAAGTGATTTGTAAATTTGATTCTTCTGTGAAGTAGATAACAACATTACGGGTTTTATATTAACTAAGTGATTTGTAAATAATATAAATAACAGTCATTTATTTCATAAGATATAAGTTTTATATTAACTAAGTGATTTGTAAATACCCACCTTCTGACAAGACTTCTTACAATACTTTCTTGTTTTATATTAACTAAGTGGTTTATAAATTTTTCTATAACTATAAATAGATGGAGTTTAGTATATAACATCAAATAAGTAGTTACTAAGAATAAAAACTAAGTAACTACTTTTTACATATGTTGAGATGATATAGTTAGTTTATAGATATATAAGAAAAAATATATACCTTGCATTACAAGGGTGTATCAAAACTGATACACCCTTTTTGAGATCATTAATGAATTTATAGAAATAATTTATATAGATATATACAGGAAAGATTCAAAATCTAAATTAATGGAAAAAATAATAAAAGTTAAATTAACTAAGTGGTTTGTAAATTGATTAGTGAAAGTTTAAGATTGGAAAATATTTATATTAACTATGTGGTGTTTATTATAAAGTAGTATGTTTAATGAGTTTGTAATCTATCATTAGCATACTATTTTTATTTTAAATAAAAATGTCACGATTATTATGTATGAATAAACACATAATACTATTAAATTTATATTAGTTTTAATCCATGATTAGTGAATGTTAAAATAATGTTAATTATTAATAAGGAGTAAGAGGCATGAACAAATTCATAAGAAATACGCAACTTGATTTCTTTAGAAAAGAAGATAGGCAAAGTATGATATTAGAAGAGTTAAATCGCTCAGAAGGTATTGTGAGAAAAAATGAGCTTGCATCAAAGTTTTATGTTTCCGAAAGAACTATTGTAAGAGATATAAAAGAGATTTTAAGGGAAAATAATAGTATAATGGTAATTAGTGGTAGGAAAGGTGGTTATAAAAATTTGAAAGGGAATGATAAAAATTAGTGCATTAAATAATTCTATAAAAATGGCGATATTACTTCAAAGTAGGGGAAAAATGAAAGGATATGAGCTGGCACAAGAGTTAGGTGTAACTGAAAGGCAGATTTTGAAATATAAAAATGCCTTAGAAGAAGCTGGTATAATGATAGACTCTAAGCAGGGGATTTATGGTGGTTATACTTTACTTGGAAGTAATTTGTTAGGAGTAAAAATAGATAATAAAGAAATTTCTATCTTAGAAATGATAAAAGAGCAGCTTATATACAATAACGATATGAATAAAGATGAATTTATTAATATTGTAGATAAGTTGAAGGTTATAGTTAATAGTAAAAATGATTCTAGAGATTACATGGATTACTTCACTATACAACCTAAAAGTAATTTTGATATTGAAAAACAAAAGAAATTATATAACGATATAATATATGCTTATATTACAAAAAGAAAAATAAAAATTAACTATTATTCTTTAACCTCTGGAGAAAATATTAGAATTGTTCATCCTTATGGAATGTTTAATTATAAAGGGGATATATACATGGTGGCTTACTGTGAAAATAGAAAAACTTTTTTAGATTTTAAAATATGTAGAATATCAACTTATGATGTATTAGAAGAAAAATATAAAATAAATGATTGTTTTAATTGGGAGAACTATAACAAAAATTGTATGGGCATTTATAAAGATGGAGAGTTTCAAGTAGTTCTTAAAGTTAAACATCCTTTTTCAACAATAATAAAAGAAAAAATATGGGTTGCTAATCAAGAAATTATAGAAAATGAAGATAAATCTATAATTTTTAAAGCAACTATGAAAGGGTATAGTGAAATTAAGAGCTGGATACTTAGTATGGGATCTAATGTAGAAGTTATTGAACCTAAAAAACTAAGGGATGATATTATTTGTGAAATAGAAGAAATAAAAAAATTATATTAAATTTTAGATTACTACAAAAATAGTTCTGAATATATGTTTATAATACGTGTAAAAGAGGTGAAGAAAATGAGAATTAAAGTTGAATTTGCTACTTCAAGGTTTCCAAGATACTATAATGTTTTGGGAGTAAGCCTTATAAAAGAAGCAATCAAGAAATCAAGTCAAGAGTATTATGAAAAGTTATATTTTTATAATGATAAAAGTAATAAAACAAGTAAGAACTTTACATATTCATTTTATATTAAGGGATATGAAATTGATGGTGATGATTTTTTAGTGCAGGATAGAGTAGTTATGTATATAAGTACACCAGATTTAGAATTGGGGCTTCATATATATAATGGAATTATCAACAATAAAACTATAAAGTATAAGAACTATGAAATAACTAGATTGAGAGTAGATTTAGTAAAAGAAAGTGATATATATGGAGAGGAAGCTATATTTAATACCTTATCACCTGTATGTATTAAAGATAGTTCAGGAAAATTCTTGGATTTTAACAATGAAAATTATGTTAAGGAATTAAATTATATAGTAGATATAGTTTTAAAAAACTACAGAGGATATGGAATAAAAAAAGATATTGAGTTTGAAAATTTAGATTTGAAAAAAGTAGTAGTCAAAGAGCCATTTAGAGAATTTCAAAGAGTTACCAAAAGAGAGTATCAATGTGTTAACTCATATAAAGGAAGATTCATACTAAGAGGAGATAATGAAGATCTAAATGATATATATAAGCTTGGGTTAGGATTTAAGCGAGGTCAAGGTTTTGGTAATTTGGAAGTTGTAAATGGGAGGTGAGTAAATGAAACTTAGGGTTTATATGAATGATTGGGCAATAAATATGGGAATTATAGGATTTCTTAATATATTGAAACAGTCTAATATGGAAGAAAAGGTAATAAAAAAAGATAATTATATAGAGTTTGATAGCGAACTTTTAGAAAATTTTCAAGATTACTATTTTGACTATTTTATGAAAGAATATGATGTATCAGAAAAATTGAAAAATAACATTAAATATAATTTAGCATATCTAAAAAATAATCAAGATAAAGCAAAAGAGGTCACTAAAAGAATTAAAGAAGGCATTAAATATCAAGGTGACAAAGTTAAAAAGTTTGATGATGAGAATTTCAAGTTACTAAAAGAAAAATACGATGCTATAGGTAATATTAAAAACTTTGATCAATTTGAAGAAATTGAAAAATTATGCAATGAGTGTGTAGACATATTAAAAATCAGTCACATCAATGAAAAACTCACAGCAAATTTATATAAATATGTAGTTGGTGATAATTATTTTGGACAAGTTAGTTTTTTCAATGTTGCCAAATCTAGTTTAGACGTAGAAGGTTTGAAAAGAGTAATGTTCAATGACTACTTATTATCTATTATATATTATTGTAAATTACAAGATTATATAGAAGCTAATGATGAAAATTCACTTAAAGATTGGATAGAAAAAAGTTTACAATATTTTAGTGATGAAGTAAAAGCAAAAACAATAAGTAAAAACAGTATAAAAACCATAGAAAAAATCCTCAAAGAAATAAACAAACTTATAAAAAAGAAAAAGAATATGGATGATATAAAAGATTATCTAGGAAATTTAGATAATTGCCAAATGTGTGGAGATATGAAAGGATTAGTTGATAATTATACAGAAAGTGATTTTGTTCCACTGGCAGTTAGTGCAGATAATTCTAGAAATATGTACTGGAATATGGATATGAATTTCTCTATTTGTGATTTATGTAAGTTAATGCTTTTTTGCACACCAGCAGGAGCTACCCTTGTTAGAAAAAAATATATAACTAATGAGGAAAATGAATTTTATTCTTTTGTAAATATGGATACATCAATACAAGAGTTATATAATACAAACTCTAATCTTAGAAATAATAGAGACAAAGAAAATCCATTTAAAGAATTGATAGTTAATATAATTGATGAAAATAAGGAAAAAAGTAGATGGCAGTTAGAAAACATTCTATTTGTAGAATTTAAGGCAAGTATAGATGCTAAAAAATGTAAAATGAATTATCTTAATATGCCAACGTATCTTTCTAAGTTTTTATCTAAAGAAACAAAAATATTAAATAGTATAAAGGATAGAAGTTTAAGCGCATCAATCATAGATATTATATTAAAAGAAAAGGATTTGAAATATTTAATAAATGATAAGTTTAGAGAAGAAATACCAAATATTCTAAGTTCAAGTAAAGAATTTCATACATCAAGTTCTGATATATTCAAAACTGTAAGAATTAGATATATATTATCTTGTTATAAAAAGGGAGGAACAGAAAAAATGGATGATAAAAAGCTCAAAGCAATTAGATATGCAGGAAGAGACATACATGACTATTATGTTTATACTAATTCAGAAAATAAATTAGAAGGAATAGGTTATAGGTTATTAAATACAGCTAAGGTTAGAAATAAAAAAGATTTTATGGATATAGTTTTAAGACTATTTATGAGTAGTAAGAAAAAAGGTAAAGACGATAAATGGCATAGTATGAATGTTCCAATGGTATTTTTAGATGTAATGGCAGAAAAAGATTTAGACTTTGAATCAATAGCTTATGCTTTTATATCAGGATTAATTTCAGATAAATATGAACTTAAAAATGATGAACAAATAACTGAGGAGGGAAAATAAATGAAAAAGGGATTAACTGTAAGTATAGTTTTTAAAGCACAAAGTTTAAATTATGGAGAAGGAATAGGAAATATATCTGAACTAAAAAAACTAACAAGAGCTGATGGAAATATGTATACTTTTGCATCAAGACAAGCATTAAGATATGATGTAGTTAGATTAGGGAATGAATTTTTCAACTGGAATTTACAAGTAGTAGATAAAGCAAAGGGAACTATACAATTTAGAGATGATTTAAGTATAGAAGATTCACAAGAAATGGATCTTTTCGGATATATGAAAACAAGTAAAAAGACAGATGATTCTAAAGGTGGTTCAGCAACTAGAGAAGCTGTGATTAGACTAAGTAATGCCATATCTTTAGAGCCATATAGAAGTGATATGGATTTTCTAAATAATAAGGGGTTAGCTGATAGAATTAATGAACATCCTAACCTTGCCAATATAGAGCAACATTTAAGTTTTTACACATATACATTTACAATTGATTTATCAAAAATAGGTAAAGATGGAGATATAGAGTTATCTAAAGAAGAAAAAGCTAAAAGAGTAGTTGAATTTTTAGAAATAGTTAAAGTGCTAAATAGAAATATAAGAGGTAGACAAGAAAATCTATCACCTCTATTTGCAGTAGGTGGAATATATGATATAGCAAATCCTTTCTTCTTAGGTAGAATTAAATTAGATGCATCACAAAAGGGATATAAAATAAATAGTAAAGCTATAAAAGAAGTTGTAGATTCAACATTCTTAGGAAAATCTTTATTAGAAGATACATTTGTGGGAATGACAGATGGAATGTTTAATAATAAAGGAGAATTTGAAGAAATATTACCAGAAAAAGTTTTAACAGTGGACAAATTCTTTAATAATTTAATATCAGGAGTAAAAGAATATTACGGGGTGTAAGATATGAGAGCGTTGAGATTAGATTTATTTCAAGAAACGGCATGTTATAAAAAGCCATTTGCATTAAAAATATCAGAAACTTATCCTCTACCACCATATTCAACAGTAAATGGTATGTTGCATAAATTATTGGATGCCAAAGAATATATTCCTATGAATATTAGTATTCAAGGAGATTATGAAAGTATAGTCAATAATTATCAGACTACTTATTTCTATAAGAAAAAAGAAGTTACTACCATGCCAATGAATCAACATATGTTGTTAAATGTAAAACTAATTACTCATGTTAATGCTGAAGATGAGATTTTAGATAAGATATATGATTCGATTTTAAATCTAGATGAATATTTATCTCTTGGTAGAAAAGAAGATTTAGTTAGAATAGATAATGTTAGGTTTGTAGAAGTTGATGAATATGAAGTTGATGATTATAAGTATAGAATAAATGACATGGATAAAAAACAATTTAGATTTTATACTCTAAAAAACAATATATATATACCAAAGAAAAATAGTTATAGATTAAGTGGTATAAATTATAGATTAAATAGTTATTATGAAAAAACAAGAAATAACTGGACAAAGATAGATACTTTATATGTGGATAGAGAAAGAAAAATAGGATTAGGAAAAATATTATTAGATAGTGAAAGTGATATTGTGTGTTTTAATAATATATAAAAATCAAAAATTAGGGGTAGGGTGACAGTGTTTAAATCTTACCTCTTATTAATTTAAATATTAGGAAGGAAAAATTATGATATATGCTAAATCAGACCCTAAAGAAACATTAAGAGAACATACAGATAATTTATTAAAGCAGTTAAATGTAATTAGGGATAAATATGGATATAAAATAGAAAAAGTAATTGATATTAGTCCAGATAAGTTTTGGAATTTACTAGATATAATAGTTGAGTTTCATGATTTAGGTAAAGTATTCACTCCTTTTCAAAATGCAATCAAGCTTAAAGTAGGAGAAAAAGAATTATCAACAGAGTTTAAATATGATGATGGACCACATAATTATTTATCACCAGTCTTTTTGGACTGTAGATTATTGGGAATAGAAAGAGAATTAGTAGATGTAATTATACAATCTATTGGATTTCATCATGAAAGGGCAAGAGAAATCGATAGTGATTTTGAAAATAAGATACAAGAAATAATAGATAAAGATTTGAGAAATAAGGTCAATCAAATCGAAAATGACTTTAAAATAAGATATCCAATTGAAAAAGAATATTTAAGTAATTATTATTTAGAGTCTATGAAAAATAACAGAAGAATAAAGCCTAAAGATGAAAATTATAAATTATATATAATGTTAAAAGGTTTAACTCATAGAATAGACCATAGTGCATCGGCTCATGAAGAAATAGAGCTAAATGTTGATGAAAATGTGGGTGAGTATACAGAAAGATTTTTTAAAAACAATAGCTATGAGTTAAGAGAAGTACAGCAGTTCGCTAAAAATAATAGAGATAAAAATGTGATTTTAAAAGCATCTACGGGTATGGGAAAAACTGAAACAGCTCTTATTTGGATTGATAATGACAAATCATTTTTTACACTACCTCTAAGAGTTAGTATAAATGCCTTATTTGATAGAGTTTCAAAAGATGATATAAAGTATAATTTTGCAGGTCTATTACACTCATCTAGTTTAGATTATTTAGAAGAAAATAAGTATAATGATTATGAAGATAGAGTAAATCAATCAAGACTTATGTCTACAAAATTGACTTTTTCAACAATAGATCAGATTTTTAAGTTTCCATTTATGTATAGAGGATATGAAAAGGAATTTGCAACACTTGCTTATTCAAAAGTGGTTATAGATGAGATACAAGCTTATTCACCAGAAATATGTGCAGTTCTTATTAAAGGCATTGAAATGATACATAAAATAGGTGGGAAATTTATGATAATGACAGCAACTATGCCAACTATTTATGAAAATGAATTGAAAAAAAGAGGTGTGTTTGATGACAATTTAGTAACTGGAACTTTTAATACGGATATAGTAAGGCATAATGTTAAAGTTGAAGATATGAGTTTACATAAAAATCTAAATAAGATAATAGAAGAGGGAAAAGATAAAAAGGTATTAGTTATTGTAAATACAGTCAAGTCAGCTGTAGAAACTTATGAAAAATTAAAAAATATTAATGATAATGTTAATTTGAATTTATTACACTCTATGTATATACAAGAAGATAGAGCGAAATTAGAAAATAATATTAAAGAATTTGCTAAGAGTAAAAATAGTGGAATATGGATAACGACTCAGCTTGTTGAAGCATCTTTAGATGTTGATTTTGATATATTACATACGGAAGTATCAACGCTAGATAGTTTATTCCAAAGATTTGGTAGATGTAATAGAAAAGGTTTAAAACTTATTGATAATCCTAATATATTTATATATAAAGAGGAAGCTAGTGGAATAGGAAGTATTTATGATAAAGATATTGTAAATAAAGGTTTGGAATTACTTGAAATATGTATAAATGAAAAATCATCAAAGATAACAGAAGATGACAAACTTGAAATGGTAGAAAAAGTTTATAGTGAGGAAAATTTAAAGGGGACAGACTTTTATAACAAATTTAGAAAAGCTTTGGACATATTAGATGCCCTTGAACCATGTGAATTATCTAAAGGTGAGGCTCAGAGTATACTTAGAGAAATTGAAAGTGATACAGTTATTCCAGAAGAAATATACATTCAAATTGAAAACACCTATATAAAATTATATGAAACTTTAGGCGAATTTTTAGATAATGAATATAAAAATGATAGTAGATGTGATAATTATATAAAATATTTGAAAAATCAAAGAAAGTCAATAAAGAGAGAGATTTTAAAGAAAACGGTGAACATACCTGCTTATAAAACTAAAAAACTAGGAGTAAAAACACCGATATCTATAAGGGGATTAGATGATATAAGTATATTACATTATAAATATGAATTAGAAGAAGTTAATGGAAAGTTAGAAGGAAGAGGAGTTTTAATAGGAGAGGAATTACTTAATTTTATATAGAGCAACATTTTTATATTACCTATGTGGCATAAATAAAATCGAAGAAGGTGAGTTTATGTCATTAGATTTGGAGCAACTTAATATACAAGGTGTAAAAATTAACTATTACTATATTTGCAAGAGAAAGCTATGGTTATTTACAAAAGGAATAACTATGGAGCAAAATAGTGATAGAGTTATGAGTGGAAAAATAATACATGAAAATTCCTATAAAAGACAAAAACATAAAGAATTGCTAATAGATAATTTATTAAGATTAGATATTGTGGATTCTGAGTATGTAAGAGAAGTTAAAATTAGTAGCAAAATGAAAAAGGCTGATGAAATGCAACTTTACTATTATATTTATTATTTAAAGAAGCTTGGAATCAATAAAAAAGGTATGATTAACTATGTAAAAGAAAAGAAGCAAGAAGAAATAGAGTTAACTCCTGAAAAGGAAGAAGAAATAGAAAAAACTATAGAAGATATTATTAAAATTTCCAAAATGAAGAAACCTCCCACATTGAAAAAATTATCATACTGCACTAAGTGTGCTTATTATGAATTTTGTTTTGTAAAGGAGGAAGATTAATGTCTAGAGATTACTATATTTTTAATAATGGAAGATTAAAAAGAAAAGATAATACCTTATATTTTCAGGATGAAGAAGATAATAAAAGAGGTTTGCCGATAGAACAAATTGATAGTATACATATTTATTCTGAGGTTGATTTTAATAGCAAGATGATTAATTATATTAGTCAATATGGGATTATACTTAATTTTTACAATTATTATGGATACTATACAGGAACTTTTTATCCTAAAAAGAAAAATGTATCAGGTTTTACTTTGGTGTGTCAGTCAGCATGTTATCTTGACTATGAGGAAAGGGTGTATATTGCTAGGTCTTTTATAGAAAGTGCAGTACACCATATTTTAAGAAATATGAGACATTATAAAGTTGATGATGAGCTTATATTAAAAATACAAAAAGAAGCTGAGAATTTAAAATATGTTCAGGATATAGAAACTTTAATGGGAATTGAAGGTAGAATAAGAAAAACTTATTATAAATCATTTAATGAGATATTTAAAAATAAATTTACTTTTGATAAAAGAGAAAAAAGACCACCAAGAGATCCGATAAATGCATTGATTTCATTTGGAAATAGTGTAATGTATACGAATGTTCTAAAAGAAATATATAAAACTCAACTAGATCCAACGATTAGTTTTTTGCATGAACCTTCAACAAAGAGATTTTCTTTGAGCTTAGATATAGCAGAGATTTTTAAGCCTTTAATAATTGATCCTATAATATTCAGTTTAGTAAATAATAAAAGATTAAATAAAAATGATTTTATATATGAAGATGAAATTTGTTATTTAAGTGAAAGTGGAAAGAAAAAGTTTCTAGCTGATTTTGAAGGTAAGATGAACACAACTATCAAGCATAGAAAATTAAATAGGCAAGTTTCGTATAGATATTTTATAAGATTAGAATGTTATAAACTTATAAAACATTTTGTTGGTGATCAAAAATATAAAGTGCTGAAGGCGTGGTGGTAGCATGTTTGTAATTGTAACTTATGATATTTCAGAACAAAAGCAGCTTAATAAGATTAGAAAACATTTAAAGAAGTATTTAATTTGGAGTCAAAATTCTGTGTTTGAAGGGGAAATCACTCCAGGCAAATTACATAAATGTATGAGTGAATTAGAAAAATATATTGATAAAAGAGAAGATTCAGTGTATGTTTATGAAGTAAAGAATCCTAAACATATTAGTAAGTCTGTTTATGGTCAAGAAAAAAGTTTTGATGAAATGTTTTTATAATTGCAGTGAAGTACTTATGAAAGAAAATATTCCTCAGTTATTGATTTTACAGGTATATATAGGTTTCTATTAAAAAATACAAATACTTTATTAATGGTTCACTGCAAAATTGATTATTATGATAAAATAATTGTATTCTAGAAGTTAGTAATACCAATGTTTTTTTGATTTGAAAAATTGGGGTTTTATATTAACTAAGTGGTTTGTAAAT
>CAMBXR010000062.1 GCA_945871955.1 uncultured Clostridium sp.
TAATATATATCCCTTGTTATCTATACTATATTCTCTATTAATTCTTCTTCCACTTTTTCTTCCAAATTAATTACCCTATCACAAATTCTATTAACCAAATCCTTATCATGGCTAATGACAATAAGTCCTATATTATTTTCCTTGCAGTGTTTAATTACCACTTGCCAAATCTGCGCTTGAGTAATGGCATCCAGCATGGTAGTCATCTCATCGGCAATTAAAAACTTCGTCTTTGGACTTAAAGCTCTAAGTACACAAAATCTCTGCAATTCTCCCCCAGAAAGTTCACTAGGCCATCTATTTAACCATTCTTTCTTTATACCCATGGCTTCAATCATCTCTTCACTTGGCTCATAGGCTTCATTTAGAATTTTTTTCATCTTCCACTTAGGATTTACTGATTTTTCAGGATGTTGAAAAATTAATTGAACTGGATTAAAATCTCCTTTTTTTCTATGGACACCTTCTAAAGTAACTTTTCCCTTATCAGGTTTAATATATCCTGCTAAAATTTTTGCCAAAGTACTCTTTCCAAATCCACTAGGAGCAACAATCCCCACAACTTCACTACTATCTATTTTGAAAGAAACATCCTTTAATATATATTTATCTTCTCTGTACTTAAAATTAATATTATTTGCTTTAAGTAGCATACAAACATCTCACCTTTCCATCTCTTAATTCTCTCATTTCAGGTTTTATGTTTTCACAATCTGGTGTTCTTTTTTCACATCTATCATAAAATAAACATCCAACAGGTAACTCACTTGCTAAAGGTTGACTTCCCTTTATTGGTGTAAATTTAGTATTAGGCAGTGCATTAAATAAAGCCTTTGTATATGGATGTCTTAAATTTTCTCCATTATTTTTAAAATCCTCCGCCTTTGCCACTTCCAACGTCGTTCCACCGTAGAATATGGCAACTCTATCTGCTATTTTTAAAGCTGCACTTATATCATGTGTGATTATAAGAACTGCACATCCATTATCGGCTAAATCTCTAAAATCCTTTAATGCCTCATTTAAAGATTTCTCATCTAGTCCTGGTGTTGGCTCATCTGCTATTATTACTTCAGCATCAGAAACTAAAGCACTTGATAAAAGTACCTTTCTCGCCATTCCTCCTGATAATTGGAAGGGATAGTATTTTTCCACTTTCTTGTCTAGATTATATTTTCTAAATACTCTTCTAAGTATGACATTGCTTTTTTTCTTGTCTTTTATGGAGATTTTCACTTGTTTACCTACTTCCATTAGAGGATCTAGATAATTTACTGATTGAGGAATAAAAACAATTTCTTTTCCTCTAAGTTTTTCTTTTCTTTTTTCATCTAGAATTTCATCTTTGTAATATATATCTCCATTTGTATTGGCATTAGTAGGTAGTATGCCCAGTATTGAATGGGCAAGTAGACTTTTTCCCGAACCACTAGATCCAACAACAGCAAGTATTTCACCTTTATACAAATCAATATCTAGATTATTTATAGCTTTTGAATCTATCCTTCTAAGACCCTTAGTATATTGGCTAAAGGAAATTTCCAAATTTCTAACACTTAATATTGGTTTTTTATTCATGGCTACCTCCTAATTATAAGCCCTTTTAGGGTCTATTAATTTCCCTAATTTTTTACCCATATTATCCACCATAATGGAAACTAAAACTAGAGATAAGCCTGGGAAAAATGCTAACCACCATTTTCCACTAGTTAAGTATTTCATAGATTCTGATAAAATAATTCCTATGGCAGGTTCATGGGATTGTAATCCAAATCCTAAAAATGTAACTGATGATTCATGTAGTATGGCATGTGGAAAAATAAGCACTATTCCCACTAAAAGTTGTGGTATTATGTGAGGCAAAATATGATTTTTAGCTATATAAAAATTTGATTTGCCAAAGTTTCTCGCAATTTTTGTATACTCAGCTTCCTTAACTTGCATAACTTCTGCTCTTATTACTCTAGTAAGTGATGTCCAGTGAGTTAGTGAAACTCCAAGAACTATTCCCTTTAGTCCTCCTCCTGCTGCCATGGAAATTAGTATAATTATAAGTGTATGAGGCACAGATAAAACTAAGTCTATAAACCAAGTTATAACTGCATCAACTCTTTTGCCACATGTAGGACCTATTATTCCTAAAATCACTGCTATTACTCCACTTATTATAGAAGATAAAACTCCTATTTTCATACTTATACTAAGTCCTTTTAACGTTCTAAAAAACATATCTCTACCTATCCAATCTGTTCCAAAAATATGTACCATAGAAGGACTTTGATTTTTATTAATTAAATCTATACTAAATTTTTCAGGATCTATCATACTTCCAGTAACAAGTATTGTTATAAAAAATACTGCAAATACCATAAGAGATAATATAGTTTTTTCTCTTATTCCAAATTCAAGAGAAGAAAATTTTCTTTTTATACTACTATTTAACATACTCATTATGCTATTTCCCCTCCTTTAATTCTTGGATCTATTACTCTATAAAGTAAATCTGCTATTATATTTCCACTATAAACAAATACACAAGATATGATTACTATTCCCATAAGAAGAGGTAAATCTCCCTTAAGTCCTGCTGAAACTGTAGCCTGACCAAGTCCTGGATATGAAAATACCTGTTCTGCAAATATAGTTCCTGCAAATAACTCACTAAATGACAAGAATTGTAACGTTATGGCAGGAAGTGATACATTTTTTATTACATGATTAAAAATTATACTCTTCTTGCTTTCACCACGTGCTTTTGCAAATAAAACATAATCACTGTCTAAGACTTCTATTACCTTTTGTCTAGTATGTAGACAAATATTAGAAACTGCTATTAAACTTAAAGTTGCTGCAGGTAAAATCATATGTTTTAGTAAATCCCAAAATGTAACATCTGCTGCATTTACTCCTATAGGCACTCCCAAGGCCACAGGAAACCATCCAAGTTTTACGGAAAATACCATTATAAATAAAATCCCCAGCCAAAATGTTGGTGTTGATATGACTATATAACAATATCCTCTTATTATTTTATCTATTAATTTATCTTCATTGCTTCCGCTGATTATTCCCATAATAAATCCTAAAATTCCAGATATTACCCAGGCAATAATCATTAAATATAAAGATGCTTTAAATTTTTGTCCTATAACTTCTAAAACTGGTCTTCTATAAATTAAAGATGTTCCCCAGTCTCCCTGAATTATGGATTTAAACCAACACATAAATCTCTCAATTGGAGGTTGATTTAATCCCCAATGTTCTGCAATCAATTCTCTTTGGGCTGCACTTACCTTACTACTAGCTCCCACATAAGCTGTTACAGGGTCTATTGGGGATAATTCCATAAGTACAAATGTTACGATACAAAGAGCCACCAGTAAAGTAATCAGCCTTATAAATTTTTTTCCCAGGAAAACTCCTATTTTTTTATTATTTTTCATCCAATAAATTCCCCTTTTTGTTTCTTTATAAATTCAAATTGGAGGATATTCCAAATAAGAATATCCTCTCTTTATAGCACATTAGTTTTTATTTATTATTTCCATGACCATTCTGTCACGTTATCGAATATTCTTCCACCATGAGGTTGAACAACTGGATTTCCTATATCAAATCCTTCACTTACTATATAAACGTGATTTGCATTTACTAACCAACAGTATGGAGCATCACCTTTAGCTGAGGCACCAGTGTTTTTATCTAATTGTGCTTTTTGCCAGTAAGTTAAAGCTTCTTCTTCATCTTCACATAATAAAGCTTTGTCTATATTAGCATCAACTGTTTTATTTGAATAGAATCCTGCATTATCCCATTCAACTGGAGTATTTGATGCACCACTGTAGTATAAATTATAAAGTTCAGATGGATCTCCTGAACCAAATCCAAATAATACAGCTTCTTTATGTATATCAGTAAGTATTGTATCCCAAGTTCTTTCTTCTAAAGTAACTTCTATTCCTATTTCTTTAGCTTTCTTTTGGAATTCCAATCCAAGTTCTTGTCTATAGTTTCCAGATGTGTATAATAATTTAAAAGATGCTTTTTCTCCATCTTTTTCAACTATGCCATCATTGTCACTATCTTTCCATCCACCATCTTCTAATATTTTCTTAGCTTCTTCTACATCGTTGTACTCATCTTCAGATAAAACTGTATCTTTATTTAACCAAGGCATTTTCTCTAAACCAGTTGTAGATACACTACCGTATCCATTAAGCACACCATCTACCATTCCTTGTCTATCAACAGCAGTGTTTAGTGCTTTTCTTATAGCTATATCACTTGTAACATTATTTCCTATTTCATATCCACTTTTTGTTTTCTTACCTGTATTTGCAACCATTGGGAATTCTACTCCATAAGTTTCTATACTAGATATATCTAATATTTTAGTTCCTTCAACTTTTTCTTTAGCCAATTCCCCATTTATTGATGCCATATCCACATCCCCTGATTTTACAGCAGCATAAGCAGCATCAGTATCCATAAATACCATAGTTAATTTTTTTATACTTGGTTTATCGCCGTAGTAATCTTCATTAACTTCTGCTATAACTTGTTGCCCTTTATCCCATTGAACAAATTTGTATGGTCCAGATCCTATTGGAGTATCTTTGAAGGTTTCATCATAAGCATGTTCTGGCACTATACCACAAACACCTAATTTTTCTACAAATGTAGACATAGGTCTTTCTAATACAAATTCAACAGTAGTATCATCTACTGCTTTTATTTCTTTTATCATAGTTAAATCAACTTCTGTAGAACTTTTCTTAGTTGTTTCATAAGTAAATGCCACGTCTTTTGCAGTTAATTTTTCACCATCAGTAAACTTAACATCATCTCTTATTTTAACTGTCCAAGTTAATTTATCATCAGATACTTCGTATTCTTTTGCTAAATCATATTCCCAACCTAGCTCTTTATCCCTTTTCATTAAAGTTGAAAAGAATACTTTTGTTATGGATCCATGGCCTCCTGTTATGGCATCGAATCCACCTTCTGGCTCTGAACCAACTGCCACTACTAATTCATTATTTTCTTTTCTTTGTTCCACTTTAGATTTACTTTTAGAATCTGAAGAAGAATCACTGTTAGATGTGTTTGAACATCCTGCTAGCGTTCCCATTAATAACACCATACTTAGTATCCTTGCTATATTTTTCTTTAGCTTCATTTTAACCTACCCCCAAAATATAATTTTTTAATATATCAAAAAAGCCACAAAGGTAACATATACCTTCATGGCTTCTATAATCTTCTTGATTAATTTTTTATTTAATTTATGATAAAAGTATAGCACTGTGTTTTTAATTTATCAACATTAATTCCCAACTTTTTCATATAAAATTCATCTTAGAAGGATATAATTAAGATAAATAAAAATACAAAAGGAGTAAATAATCGTGGAAAAAGAAAAAACTAAAAAAAGAATAAATTTTAATCTTAAAAAGATTAGTAAGTTAGCAATATTTTTATACTTTATAGCAATTTTATTTTTAGGATACACTGGTTTTACTATATACAATAGCTATAATTACATATCTGAACTTGTAGCTTATGGAAGTATAGATATGTCATCTCAAATGATAGATGTTGTAAACTACTATATAACTGCATCTGCACCTTATGCATTCTACGCCATTGTTGCTTGGGTTTTAGGATTTATAGTAAACAAAGTAAAATTCTTTACTGACTACATAAATACTTTAAATAATCATGTTATAGATGATGCTCAATAAGAATTAAAAAATCCCCTTTAAGGGGATTTTTATTATATTGAAATTTCATAGATATCTGATAACTCAAGTTCTGTATTATAGTTATCAATATCATATACTTTATAATTATCTATATTATAATACCTATTTGGCATTATTATTCTAAATACACTTCCTTTGCCTATTTCACTTTCCACACTTATATATCCGCCATGAATATCTATAATGGATTTTACTATGCTAAGTCCTATTCCACTACCTTCATTTTGACGAGTTAGGGATTTATCAGCTTGAACAAATCTTTCAAAAATTGACATTTTATCATTTTGTGAAATACCTATTCCTTCATCTTTTATACTTATTTCTGCATAGTCATCATTTACACATATATTTACGTATATATTTTTGTTTTCAGGAGTAAACTTTATTGCATTTGAAAGTAAATTTAATATTACCTTTTCTATCATATTTGGATCACATCTAGTTATAAATTCTTCTTCATTAGTATCAAATTCTATATTAATTGATTTCATATGAGCATAATTTACAACAGATAAAGTTACATCTTCAACTAAAGCTACCAAGTTATAATAATCAAAATTTCCTTTTCCTATCCCCATTTCTATTTTCGAAATACCTATTACATTATTTACAAGTCTCAACATACGTTTACAGTTTATATGTAATGTTTTTCTGTATTTTTCATAAGTAGACTTGAAGTCCTTATCTGATTTTTGTAAAAATGAATCTAGTAATTGCAAAGTTGAGTAAAATATATTTATTGGTGTTCTAAATTCATGAGATATATTTGATACAAACTCAGTTCTTTCCTTAGTATATACTTTAAGTTTTTCCAGCTCCAATTCTTTCTCTATTATTTCAGATATATCCATATATGTAATAGCATAAAGTCTCTCTTCATATAAATTGTCTAAAAGTTGTATAGAACAATCTATGGCTTTATATTCATCTATATTTTTTAAGATACCTCTCCAAACACCTTTTTTATTTAAAGTTTCTAAAATCTCAGCTTTGTTATCCATTGTACTCATACCTTTAAAAAATGATGAATTTAATTTTTTTACATCTTCTTTCATAGATAAATTATTATATTCTTTAAATTTCTTATTAGCATATGATATTTCTCCATATTCATTAGTAATATACATAAAACTATGCTTGTTATTATCTACTAAATTATAAAAAAGACTTAAATTTTCATTTAATATTTTAGTTTTATTTATATATAGATATATTTCCCAAAATGAGCCTATAATCACTATTAAAAATATAATATATGTAATAGATACAGATGTTAGTTTAACATTAAAAGATGCTGTATTTACTATATAAATTGCATAAACAGCTTTAATTCCTAGCATAAATATACTACAGCCCCAAATTAAGAATATATATCTTTTCTCCTTTATACCTACATAAGATAACCAAAGGGAACAAGTAACATAAACTATTGCAAGAAAAATATTATATACTATAAAAAATTCACTACTGTGTAATAGTTCAAATACTCCCATATTTTTTTCTATTATATTAAATATAATAGTATATAAAATCACAAATATTATTGATGTTTTTTTATTATTCATTATAAAAGTCTTTATTTTATTTTTTGGTATTATAGCTACTATTATCAACAACACCCTAAGAAGTGATGTGGAAACAGTAATATAATTGTATAAAGTAAGTTCATCATAATAAAAACTCCAAAAGTCAACTTGACCTGTAAGTATACCTACAGATAGACCTAGATACATTAATGCAATAATAAAAAGACTATCACTTTTTAATCTACCATAAGAAATAAAAGCACTTCCAACAGCTAATATGGACAATACTGAGTTAAATCCTCTAATAAAAAATATTGTGGATTCTATATATAATTTTTCTTGATTAATCTTAAGAAAAATATTACCTATATAAATAAATGATATTGATAAAACAATGAATAATACTTTTTCAAATATTTTTCTTTCTTTTTCAATTGTTTTTTTATTGTAAGTTATAGTATTTATCATAATTCGTCCCCCTCTTAAACTGCCAAGTAAGTTTATTTAATTTAAATAAACTTTTACTATGGATATTATAATATATTTTGAAATATTTTCCTATAACATCATTCTTTAATTATTAAATTTTATAAATTTCCATTAATCTATCTGTATGATCTTTAACTATATAATCTTGTTTTTCTCTTAGATGATATTTTTTATCCATATATACAGCAATTATCACATAAGATAAAACAGCTATTTTAAATAAATTACATAATAAAATCAAAGTAATTACAAAATAAAGTAAATTTAAACTTTTCTTTTTAAATTTAATATTAATATAATTTCCAATAAGTACATGAGTGTCTCTAAATACAAAATAATATGATAAATACTCTATGCAAGTTATAATTGTTTTTAGATATACATTGTTAAGCTGAAAATCGGCCATACTAAGAAGATTAACTAAAACAATGTAGAATATTGATATATAGAAACTTTTCTTTCTTATGCACATAAAGTTGCCGTAATTTCTTATGGACCTCATCATAAAATATTTTCTTTTTCCGTTGTAGTTTAAAATTCTAAGTCTTTTTCCACACATAATGGAAATAAAATACACACTAAACACCATTCCAAATGGAAATATGGCTATAAGTAAATAATATAAAACTTCAAAATTTATGTAGTTAAACATAGGTATAGTTTTAATATATTCCACATATCCATAAAACTCTTCCATAAAACTATATCCTATTATATTTCTAGCATAAATATCAATCATCACCATAAATACCACACCTAAAATGGAACCTATATATAAATCATCAAAAATCTCTGAAGATTTACAAATTAAATAACCACACATAAGACCTAAAAGGAAACTTTGGCTGACTAATAAAGCTGCTGCAAAATTTCCCAGCACAAATAAAATTAAAAGTACACTACTTATTCCACACATAAATGTATATTTTAAATCACATCTAAAATAAATTAGTGCAAATATAATTGGCACTCCAAAATCTAAATATAAGCCATACCCTATACCAGTTGATATAGCTATTATAGTCACTATTATAAATAGTGATGATAGTATGGCAGCTTCTGTTAATTTTTTTACTGAACTATTCAATTTTATCCTCCAAAACTTTTAAATTACATCTAGTATATCACTTTTTTCACATTTTATCTGTTATAATTATACATATATACAAGGTTAGGGGGATTTTTTATGACATTTGAACAAATAAAGTCTTTCTTAGCCATAGTAAAATACAATCATTTTACTCTAGCATCACAAGAATTATACATATCTCAATCCTCCATATCAAAACATATAAAATCATTGGAAAAAGAATTAGGTGTTGAGCTATTTAACAGACAACATAGAAATATAAGACTTACTGATGCAGGAGAAGAGTTCTACAAATTTGCAAAAAAAACTATGGCAGATTATGAAAATATTTTATATGAGATGAAAAAGCATACTTGTGAAGAAAGTAGTTCTATTTCTATAGGTGTGCTAGATACAATGGTGGAATATGGCATTGCATCACTTATTGCTGATTTTCAAAAACAATATCCCTTCATCCAGGTGGATTTAATAGAAAGATCCAATCACAAAATCATTGAATATCTCAATAATTCCACAATAAATCTAGGATTTATTAATTCCAACTATGAACATAGAGGAAATTTGAATTTAAGAAAATTAATAAATGATGATTTAGTTTTAGTAACATCAAAACAACATATCTTTTCTTCAAAATCATCTATTGATATCTTTGATACATCCAAAGAAAAATATATTTGTGTAAATGGAGACTATTATTTACATAATGTATTTTTGAATACTTGGGGAAATCTTAATTACTTTCCAAATACATTATACATTGACAGCCAAACAAAAACTTTATTGGCATTAGTATCTGAAAATATAGGAATAACACTTTTACCTTTTAAAGTTGCTTCATCTTATAAAAAAGATATTGATAATAATATACATATTTGTAATTTACAAAATACTTTTTCAGCTAATATATTTTTAGCTCAATTAAAAAGCAAAAAACTTAACAAGAATGAAACTCTATTTAGGGATTTCGCCATAAATTGGTTTAATAAAGTAAAAAAAGACTGATTAATTTCAGTCTTTTTAATTTCTTTATTTATTTAAATTATATTATATCATTCAATTTATCTATGATTTCATTTGCCACCAGTTTATCATCAAACTCAAATATATGATCTTTTATAATTTGATAGCTTTCATGACCTTTTCCTGCAATTAATACAAAATCACCTTTTTTAGCTTTATTTATGGCATACTTAATTGCCTCTTTTCTATCTTCAATTACAATATAATTATCTTTTTTTCTATCTATTCCTTCTAAAATATCTGCTATTATATCTTGTGGCTCTTCATATCTTGGATTGTCAGAAGTTATAATAGTCAAATCTGAATATTTCTGGGAAATCTCACCCATAATCGGTCTTTTTGACTTTTCTCTATTTCCTCCACATCCAAAAACAGTGATTATATTTCCCTTTACAAAAGCTTTTATACTTTTAAGAACATTATCCAATGCGTCAGGTGTATGGGCATAATCCACAACAACATTTATATTTTTATCATTTTCTACTTTTTCAAATCTGCCACATACACCTTTTAGTTTACTTAATTTATTTATAATTTCATTTATATTTATATCTAAAGCATAACAAGCACATATTACAGCTAAAATATTATAAACTGTAAATTGTCCAACCATATTTAAAGTAATTTCTTTTTTTAAATTATCCGGTCCCAATAAAGTAAATGTGGTTTTATCTTCACAAAGCTTTATATCTTTACCCATAAATGTGGCATCATAATTTATTCCATAAGTTAAACAAGGAACTTGTAAATTTTTTATATTTTCTAAAATTATTCTACCATTTATATCATCAATATTTATAATATTTGCTTTAGAAGTCATAAAAAATAATTTTTCTTTTGCTTTTCTATAGTTTTCAAAGTTTTTATGAAAATCTAAATGATCTTCTGTTAGATTTGTAAATATACCTATTTTATAATTTAAATTTTCCACTCTATTTAGTGATAAAGCATGGGAAGAGACTTCCATAGCACAATATTTGCAATTATTTTCATACATATTATTTAAATTCTTTTGAATTTCTATATTATTTGGAGTTGTGTTTTTATTTTCAATATAATTTTTCCCATCATATATACCTGTTGTTCCAATAAAACCACAATTACAATATTCACTCAGTATATCCTTTAAAAAAGATGATACACTGGTCTTTCCATTTGTTCCCGTAACGCCTATTAAATTTATTTTATCACTTGGATTATCATAAAAGTTTCTTCCTAAAGTAGATAAAACTTCATCAGTACTTTTTACTTTTATATAAGTAAATCCATCGTCTTTTTCCACATCTTCTTCAATTAAGAATGCTATGGCACCTTTTACTTTTGCACTTTCTATAAATTCATGACCATCCATATTTGATCCATTAATACAAATAAATAAATCATCTTTTTTTACTTTTCTTGAGTCGTATGCTAATCCTTTTATTTCTATATCTTTAGGGCCTAGTATTGATATTATTTTTATATCTTTTATAATATCATCTAATTTCATTTCATCACCCTTTATCTTTTATTTTTATCTTGATAAGATTTCAGCTTACTTAGGATATCTTCATTTTCATAAAAAAAATTTATCAACTCCTCAATTTTTATTAAAGTTTCCACATTTATTGTATGTTCCATAGTTTCAGTTTCTTCATGTATGGAATCTTCAATACCTAATATAGTTAAAAATTCTTTTATGGTATTATGTCTGTTTAGTAGTCTTTCACCTACTTTAAGACCTAAAGGTGTCAGTTCTATGTCTTCATACTTTTTATAGTTTAACATTTCCTTGTCATTTAGCTTTTTTATCATCTTTGTAACTGAAGGTGGTTTTATATTGAGCTTTTGAGAAATATCTTTAACCTGCACCTTATAATTTTCCATAGTCAGTCTATAAATCATCTCAATATAATCCTCTTCACTAGGTGTTAACTTATTATTTTTCATATACTCATTAAATGTATAATAATCCTCTCTTCTAACCACAAAAATTCCTCCTATAATTTTATATTTTTAAGAAGAATTAAATATTACTATCTTTTCTTGAACACTTTTAAGACAATGTGCATAGTCTAAATTAAGAATGTTAGCTAAGGCTAATATTTACTTTGGAGGTGCAAAATGAAAAAACTTACAGATATTCAAGTAAAAAACACTGTTAAAGTAGAAGGACTTTTATCTACAGGAAATTTAAGAGAAAGAATGTTAGCCCTTGGATTAACAGAGGGTGCTCAAATAGATGTATTGAGAAAAGGACCAAAAAACAACTTAACAGTCTACAATATTAGGGGAAGTAAAATAGCTCTAAGACAAGAAGAAAGTAATTTAATTTTAGTATCATATATATAAAAATTTTAGGGGGATTACATTATGGGTTTGACACAAGAATCTACTAAAATTAAGTCTCTAGAAGATATTTTTAATATAGAAAAAAAAGATGATGAGTTTATGATTGCCCTAGCCGGTAATCCAAATACAGGTAAAAGTACTGTTTTTAATTTTTTAACAGGACTTAGACAGCATACGGGAAACTGGCCTGGAAAAACTGTTTGTACTGCTAGAGGGGATTTTTCTTATAAAGATATTAATTATAGCCTTATAGATTTACCAGGAACTTATTCATTGTTTCCTCTTTCTCAAGAGGAAATAGTTGCCCGTGATTTTATATGTTTTGGAAATCCAGATGCTGTTATTGTAGTTTGTGATAGTACTTGTATAGAGAGAAATTTAAATCTTCTATTTCAGGTAATGGAACTTACAGATAAGGTGATTTTATGTTTAAATTTGTTAGACGAGGCTAAGAAAAAAGGAATTGAAATCAATAAGAATAAGATGGAAAAAATTCTAGGTATTCCCGTAGTTTTAACTGCTGCAAGAAGTGGATTTGGAATGGATGAACTGAAAGAAACTTTAAATACAGTAGTAAAAGGAGATTATCAGTTTCACAACAAACCAGTTTATTATGATAAAGAAATAGAAAATATGGTAGACTCCATCAAAGAAGATTTGAAAGAAGTAGTTCCATTTATCAATCCTAGATGGCTAGGCCTTAGATTAATTGATGGTGATGAAAGCATATTAACATCATTAAATGATTATACAGAAAATAACGTAATAGATGATTTAAATAATATAAAAGCTAAATTGCCAGATGTTTTTGATAAAAGTAAAATAAGAAGTCATTTCACTAAAACCACTTATGATTATGCAAAAAGTATAAGTGATGAAGTTGTTACAATTGCAGATAAAAATAATATGGATAGAGATGAGAAAATAGACAAAATAGTTTCTTCTAAAGTTTTTGGCATTCCTCTTATGTTGCTTTTGCTTTGCGCCATACTTTGGATTACCATAGAAGGTGCCAATATGCCATCAGCTCTATTATCTGATCTTCTATTTTCCCTAGAGCCTAAAATATATTATTTATTAAATACTCTAAACTTTCCTTTATGGTTAAATGAAATGCTAACCTACGGAATGTATAGAACTCTAGCTTGGGTAGTATCAGTTATGTTGCCACCTATGGCCATATTCTTTCCTTTATTTACTTTACTTGAGGACTTGGGGTATCTTCCTAGAGTTGCTTTTAACTTGGATCATTTATTCAAAAAAGCTTGTTGTCATGGAAAACAATGCTTAACCATGTGTATGGGATTTGGTTGTAATGCAGCAGGAGTTATTGGTTGTAGAATTATCGACTCTCCAAGAGAAAGACTTCTTGCAATATTAACTAATAACTTTGTACCTTGTAATGGTAGATTTCCTACTTTAATCACTATATCCAGCATATTTTTTAGCTCGGTTATTAGCAGTAGTTTTTTATCCAGTAGTATCACTGCTCTTTCCATAACTTTATTAATAATCGTGGGAGTTCTTACAACTTTGATAGTTTCTTATATTTTATCAAAAACATTACTTAAAGGTGTTCCTTCAACTTT
>CAMBXR010000063.1 GCA_945871955.1 uncultured Clostridium sp.
TTACTTACTGCTGATGCACCATCCACATGTATTAATCCTCTGTTTGTAAAAACATATTCATCTGATTTCGATTTAATAACAAAGTAAATTTTTTCTCCATCTTCATTCATTATATAATCATCACCATCAACTTTATTAAAGTCACTTGGATCAATTATCTTCCCTATATCTGATAATCCTAAAGTATCTGCTGCCATCTTTCCAAATATATTTCCTGCCATAAATACACTCCTTATAATCTTATATTTTTTAATATATATTTTATCATAAAAAAAACTTCTTATATCAATATCTTTGTAAATAAAAAACTAAGTATAAATTTCTTTATTTTTATTAATAACTTAAATTTATAAATTTAAATTTTTCAACATCAAATAAGCCTTTATCTGTCAATTTAATCTCAGGTATCACTGGTAGTGCTAAAAATGCTAAAGTTAAAAATGGATCTATATCTTCATTAACTTTTAATGTATTATAAGCTAAATCTACTAATTTACTAAATTTAGAATTTACATATTCTATATCTTTATCACTCATTAGCCCTCCAATATTTAAAGATAAACTTCCTAGTATCTTATTAGATGATGAAATTGCAATTCCTCCATCCATACTTATAATTTTATTAACTGCATTTATCATATCTTCATCATTATCACCTACAACTATAAGATTATGAGAATCATGTGATATGGTAGTTGCTATGGCACCATTTTTTAATTTAAAGTTTTCCACTAAGCCTAAACCTATATTGCCTGTATTTTTATGTCTTTCTATTACTGCCAACTTTAATATATCTTTTTGTTTATCAAACTGGAACTTATTATCTAAAATCTGTACTTTTCTTTTCATTTTTTTAGTTATTATGCTATAGGGTTGTAATGATATAACATTTACTTCTTCTTCACCCTGCTCTTTTTCAAAATATATCTGTATATCTTCCTTATTAATTTTTGAAAGATGAACCGTTTTTAAAACTTTAGAAAAATCTCTTTTTTGTGTTGTAAATAAAGGCTTTTTATTTTTTCCTACTAACTTTCCATCTTTATAAACTTCTTCTATATTAAAGTTTTCTAAATTATCAAATATAATTAAATCAGCTTTATATCCTGGAGCTATAGCACCAACATTTTTCAAATTATAACAGTTTGCTGGATTTATTGTTGCCATTTGTATTGCAGTTATAGTATCTATTCCATTTTCTATTGATAGTTTAATATTATAATTTATATGACCTTCTTTTAATAAATCTTCTGGATGTTTATCATCTGTACAAAATAAAATTCTTTGATAATTATATTGATTAACACCTTCTATAAGATTTTTTAAATCTTTAGTTGCCGAACCTTCTCTTATCATAATATACATGCCAAGTCTTAATTTTTCTATCATTTCTTCTTCTACTGAGCATTCATGATCTGTATTTATACCACTTAAAATATATGCATTTAAATTTTTTCCTCTTACATAAGGTGCATGACCATCTATACTTTTCTTATTTTTATAAAATAGTTCTAACTTATCCATTACATTTTTGTCTTTATTTATAATACCAGGGTAGTTCATCATCTCGCCTAAACCCAATACCCTTGGATGATTTATGTATTTTTCTAAATCTTTAGCTTTAAGTATGGCACCTGCATTTTCAAAATTAGTTGCTGGCACACATGAAGGTAACATAATATATGTATTTAGTGGTAAGTCTTCTGTAGAATCTAATATATACTCAATACCATCTAGTCCACATACATTTGCTATTTCATGAGGATCTACAATTATCGTCGTAGTTCCTCTAGGAACTATAACCTTTGAAAACTCCTCAGGAGACAACATGGATGACTCTATATGAATATGAGAATCTATAAGTCCTGGAGCCATATATTTTCCACTTAAATCTATATTTTTATTGCCATCATATTGACCAATCCCCACTATAACACCCTTATGTATAGCCACATCTGCCACTATTATTTCATGTGTAAATACATTGACTATGTTGGCGTTTTTAAATACTAAATCTGCATGCTTATTTTTTACTGATACATCTATTAACTCCTTGATATACATATATTTCCCCCTACTATCTTTTTTTAATTTTTATATTATATTACATTACATTCATATTTATAATTAAACCTTTTATTAAAATAAACACAAAAAGGTATGGCCTTAAGCCATACCTTCTTCTTTATTTTCAAGTTCTATATTTTTCATTTTTCTATAATAAGTCATCATTAGAGGAACTGATGCAGCTATCCATGCAACTGGATCTGATAAACAAATTCCTGTAAATCCAATAAATTTTGGTAGTGTAAAGGCAACTAATGCTCTTGCTGCTAACTCATATACACCTGCCATCATTGGAACAAAAGATTCTCCCATTCCTTGAAGCACATTTCTATATACAAATATAAATCCAAGCAGTATGAAAAATGCCGCTGAGTAGTTAAATACTTGTTGTGCATAATCAAATATCTCTGGTGTAGGGTTTTCTATAAATAATGTAACAAAATATCTTCCGAAAAATATAAGTACTGCACCAGATATTAAACTTGTTACTATTGATACCATATTCATTATTTGCATTCCATTTTTAATTCTATCAAATCTTCTTGCACCTAAGTTTTGCCCTGCATAAGTTGCTATAGTTACACCAAATGAGATTGATGGTTGCATAACTAACTGTAAAACTTTTGATGCAGCTGTATAAGATGCTATTACTACTGAACCAAATACGTTTATAGCACTTTGAACTATTATTATACCTACAGCTGTTATTGAAAATTGTAGCCCCATAGGTATAGCAACTTTCAAATGCTTAGTATAATAATCTAATTCAACCTTAAAGTTTTCTTTTTTCAATCTTAAAATTTTAAATTTCTTATAACTATAAATTAAACATAAAATTCCCGAAAATCCTTGGGCTATATTTGTAGCATAAGCAGCTCCTGCCACACCCATTTTAAAATTAATTATAAATACTAAATCTAAAATAACATTAAGAATTGATGAAACTATTAGAAAATACAATGGTGTTTTACTATCTCCTAAAGCTCTAAGTATTCCCGCTGACATATTATACACAGCTTGTGTTATAGTTCCTGCAAATATTATTGTTATATAAGTATTAGCATCATTAAGAATATTATCAGGAGTATTCATCATTTTAAGTAAAGGATTTTTAACAAGTAGAGCTACTATTGTTATTATAGCTGTTAAAAGTAAAGTCAGAGTAATATTACTTGCTACAGCTTTTTTTACCCCTATCTCATCCTTCGCTCCAAATTTTTGAGCAACTAATACTCCAAATCCACTAGTAATTCCAAGTATCATACCATTTACTAAAAAGAACATGGAACCTGTTGTACCAACTGCTGCTAGTGCATCAACCCCTACAAATCTTCCAACTATAATAGTATCTACCATACTATATAACTGTTGAAATACATTTCCTATTAATAACGGTATAGTAAAAAATATAAAAATCTTTAAGGGATTTCCCTTAGTCATATCATTAGCCATATAATTATATCTCCTATCATATTTATTTTTAAAGTTTTCACAATTAAAAAATGCAAACATCATTTTAGTAGTGTCTGCATTTATCATTTTAACTTATAAATAATATCAGATAAGAAAATCTCGGTCAAGTTGAAAAATAATGGAGTATAATGGTTGTTATACGTTTATGCTTTCTTCTTTTCATGTCTTTTATAAATAAAATACAAAATTCCACTTACAACTATAGTTATAGCGAAAATAATTATAGCCATAGTATAATTTTTTGTACCTAAATAACTACCACCAATAGTTGAAGAAACTACAGATGGAATTCTTCCTACTCCAGATACTAATAAAAAAGGCAATAGTTTTATAGAAGTAAGTCCTGCTGCATAAGAAAGAACATCCTTTGGAGTACCTGGAATTAAAAAAATAAAAAATATTGTCATATAAATTTTTTCATTGTCTTTTAAGAATTTTACCTTTTCTAGTTTTTGTTTTGATATGAAAATCTCTACAAAATCTAAACCATACTTTTTAGTAATTAAAAATACTACACTTTGACCTAAAAGACTTCCTATTAAACATAAAATTGCCCCTAAAAACCAACCAAAGGCATAACCTGATGCAATTTCAATAGGCTCTCCTGGTATAATTGCCACAATAATTTGAAAAGCCGATATTCCAATCATGATAAATTTTCCCCAAATACCTAAGTCACTTACCCATTGTCTAAATTCTTTAGGATTTTTCACAAGATTAACTATTTTCCTTCCTAATACAAATCCTAGAATAAGCATAATTACCACAAATATTACAACACATATTAGTATATGTTTTTTTCTTTTATTTAACTTCTTAATAACAACTTCACTCCTCACCTTAAATGTCTTTATTTATTTTTCCCAACTGTTTTTATATTAACCAAATAGATTTAATTCATTTTTATTTGAATTTACTAAGTCATTACTTAATATAAAAATTTTCTTTTAAGGTGATTATTTAAAATAAAATAGGAATATACGAATATATTCCTATTAGTAATTTCTTTTCAATTTTATATCTATATTAATGAAGAAAATCACATTATAAAAGTTTATGCTGCTACTTTTTGTTCTTCATTATAGTATTTTTCTTTATCAAAATCATTTTCCATGTTAGCAACAATTAATGTACAAATATTATCTCCCATAACATTTACAGTTGTTCTAAACATATCTACTATTCTTTCAACTCCCATTATTAATCCTATTCCTTCAAGTGGTAAGTTTACTGAAGTTAATACCATTGATAACATTATCATTCCTACACCAGGAACACCAGCAGTTCCTATAGATGCTAAAGTAGCTGTTAAAACTATTGTCATCATTTGATTTATTTCTAAATCTATTCCATAAATTTGAGCTATAAATAAAACTGCAATACCTTGCATTATAGCTGTTCCATCCATATTTATTGTAGCTCCCATTGGTATGGTAAAAGATCTTGTAGTTTTTCCTACACCTAAATCTTCTAGTATTTCCATACTTGCAGGAACTGATGCATTACTTGATGAAGTTGAAAAAGTAATAGCAGCGACTTTTGTAAATTTCTTTAAGAATGGCATAATCTTTTGTTTTGTGAATATTTTAAATAAACCACAATAAACTACACTTACATGTATAGCAAGTCCTAAAAGTACAACTGCCAAGTATTTAAGTAAAACTAATATGGCATCTTTTCCAACAGTTGAAAAAGTTTCTGCAACTAAAGCAAATACACCTATTGGAGCTGCCATCATTATTATTCCAACCATTTTCATACATATATCATTAGCACTTTCAAATAATTTTCTTACTGGCTCTGCTTTTTCACCTACCATACTCATTGCTACTCCAGTAAGTAAAGCAAAGAATATTATTTGTAACATATCTCCATTGGCAAATGATGCAATTGGATTTGACGGTATAATCCCCAGTATAATGTCTATAATTGATTTAGATTCACCTATTGATACATCTCCAGTAACTACAGAACTCATATCTAATCCTACACCTGGTTTTAATACACTTCCTAAAAATAAAGCTGTTATTATCGCTATAGCAGTAGTAGATAAATAAAACGCCATTGTTTTAGTCCCTATTCTTCCCAATTGTTTAACATCGCCCATAGATGATGATCCACATACTAATGAAACAAATACTAGTGGTACAACCATCATTTTAATTGCTGATGTAAATCCACCACCTAATACCTTAAATATTCCATCTATGATTACAGTATCCTTAATATAACTTTCTGGTAAAGATTTTAAAGTTAATCCAAATATAAAACCTAAAAATAAACCTAATAAAATTTTACTTGTTAATGTAATTCTTTTCTTCATTTCTTCAATCTCCCTTTTTGTTTTTTCTTTTGTGCAATTACATTATACAACATTTTTCGCAATTTTATTTATTTTTTTAAGCATGCGTATATTCTAATGTAAATTTTCTTTATTTTATAAAGCATTTCTATTTTAAACTTTATTTATTTTAGCTTTATTTGATTTGGTAAGTGTTTATTAATGCATTTACTGGAAAATTTGTTAATTTATAATTTTATTAAATAATATATATTTTAGTATTACAATACTGCATAAGTGGTATATTATTTTCTTTATCTAATTGATTCATAATCATTGTAATATCATAATAATTCTCATCTTTTTTATAAATAGCATAGGTAGACTTTATATATCCTGGTATATAATCTGTTATTGACTTAGATGGATAACACACTTGACAAGCATTATTATTCATTTGGCTATCAACAGGAATTAATTCTTCAATTTGAATAGGGTGTAACTTTCCTCCAGACTTAAAAAGCTTATCATAATCTAATTGATTGTATGAAACTATTGATGATTTTTCTATTGTAGTATTACTATTTTTCTCTCTTATTTCTTCCTTGCCATTTTCAAAAACTTCTTCAGTTGTATATGTTCCTGAAAAATCACTTCTAATAGTCACTCTAGTACCTGTTTTTTGAAGATAATCTACTTCCATAGTTGTATTTGAAGAAAATGTAATTATATTATTATCTTTATTAACTTCTTGCCCTGTAACTCCATACTCAATTTTTAATTTTTTAGCATTATTAACTACTTTTATTAATTGTTGTAATACATTATCCCCGTCCATTTAATCACCCCTATATTATTAATTTTAATAAATATTATTTAAGTATATTATGATTAAATATAAATTATTACTAACTATATCAATCAGTATTAACAAATCAACATCTTCAATCATATAAATAACAAAGGAGGTGCGTAAAATGACTAACCTAGTTCCTGATATAAATCTAAAGACTGTCATCAATCAATATTTTTCCAGATTAGAAGAAACAGAAATAACTCAGGCAGACTTGAAAAATATAAAAGGTTATATATATTCAGATATATCCTCCTTAGGCAAATATATCTGTAGTTTGGAAGGTCTTCAGTATGCCACTAATATGACTGAGTTGATTATTGAAAATAATTTATTAACTAGCATGGATCAACTTATTAATTTAGAAAATTTAAGCACTTTATTTTTAAATAACAATTTAATTACAGTTGTTCCTGATTTGTCTAATATGACTAATTTGACATCTTTACTACTTAATGGCAATGAAATCAAAGATGTTTCATCTATTTCTACGGGAAAAAATCTTAGATTTATTAAAATTAATGAAAATAGAATTTCTGATTTATCTTCATTATCTACTTTAGAAAACCTTAAAGAATTACGTGCCACAAATCAAGATATAGAAATAAAGGATGTTATAGAATCATCTGATTTTTATACATTAGATATAAGTTTTTTGAAAGATATCAATGGAAACGTACCAAGTAAAATACTACCTACTCACTTCGGAGAGTATGACAGTGAAAATAAAGAAATTATATGGGATACTACCTTAATTTCTTTTGAAAGCCCTGGCTTTGCTTTTGAAAGTGATGATGGTTATTTTTCTGGAGTAGTTACAGTGAACTTAATTGATATTAATCAAACTGTCATAATTGATGATGAAGTTTTAAAAAGTGAATTAATTGATATTTTAAATATAGAAAGTGATATTCTAATGTTAAAAGATATATTAAAACTCAGATCTTTAGATTTAAGTAATAAAAATATTAAATCCTTAAAAGGTTTAGAACATGCAAGTAATTTATATACATTAATCTTAGATAATACTTATGTCACTGATTTACAGTATGTTCCTTCATCTGTTAATTATATTTCTTCTAAAAATCTAAAAAATGAAGTAAATATTCCAGATGATAGATTAAAATCCCTTATAAATATAATTCTTGGTAAAAATGATAAAAGTATTCTTACTTTTAATGATATAAAGAATTTAACTGTATTAGATGAGTTTGCTAATCATATTAACTCCTTAGAAGGATTGCAGTATGCTGAAAATTTAAAGATTTTAAGTCTTTTAAATAATAGAATTTCTGATATAAATCCTCTATGCGCTTTAACTAGACTTACTTATTTAGATCTTAGTAATAATAATTTAAGAGATTTATCACCCCTATCTTCTTTTTATCAAAATATATCTTATATTTATGCTAATAATCAAAAAATTAATATTGAAAAAAATATAAATCCTCAAAATAACTTATTTAATTTGTCTCTGGATTTTGTAAAGGATATTGATGGAGGCATTATAAAAAATATAACTCCATTTCAAGATGGTATATATAATGAAGATGAAAATTCTATAACTTGGAATTTAAATTGTATACCTTGCGATGTTAGCTTTGATTTTTCTGGCATAAATCATATTTTTACTGGAACTGTTTATGTAAAAGTTAAAATAGAAGAATAAATAATTAAAAAGTTTTTAATGTAAAGCCAGTAATTAACTGGCTTTTTATATTTTAAAAATGGTATTCTTCTCAAATTTACTGATATAAAACTCTTTATATTAAGCTACTTTATTTTTTCTTCTTGTCATAAAAATAAATTCAACAATAACTACAACTGCACTTATTATAATAATATTTCATATTATAAAACACTATTCACTTTATTATTCAATACTATTTCTTTAAATTTGTCATATTTAATCAGATTATGTTGCACTATTATTCTGATTATGTTATTCTATTTAAAGTAAAATAAATATTATACATAATATGTATACAATACAACTTTGGAGGTAACACATGAAAAATATATGCGTTATAGGCAGCTTAAATATGGATTTAGTTGTTAATGTAGATACAATGCCAAAACCTGGACAAACTCTTTTAGGAGGAAATTTCAAAGAAGTACCAGGTGGTAAAGGAGCTAACCAAGCAGTTGCAATGGCTAGACTAGAAGGAAATGTTTCTATGATAGGTAAAGTTGGAAATGATGGTTTTGGTAAAACATTAATAGAAGCCCTAAATAATGATAATGTTAATACAGATCATATTCATACAGCAGACTGCTCTACTGGTGTAGCATTTATAACTGTAGATAAAAATGCACAAAATGCTATAGTTGTAGCTCCAGGAGCAAATTTTGAATTAACTAAAGATGATATGGATAAAAATATAAACTGTATAAAAAATAGTGATATAGTGGTTATACAATTAGAAACTCCACTTGAAACTGTAAAATATGCGCTACAAGTTGCAAAAGACTTAAATAAGTACACAATACTTAACCCTGCACCTGCAGTTAAGTTAGATGATGAGATAATAAAAAATGTTGATTTATTAACTCCTAATGAAACTGAGTTAGAAATTATATCTGAATTAAAAATAGAAAATGAAAATGATATAAATAAAGCAGCTAATAAAATGATTGAAAAAGGTGTTAAAGAATTAATAGTTACTCTTGGTTCTAAAGGTAGCTTATATATAAACAAAGAAAAATCATTCTTCAAATCAGCTTATAAAGTTGAAGCAGTTGATACTACAGCTGCTGGTGATTCATTTACTGGTGCTTTAGCAGTTGCTCTATCAAATAACAAAACTATGGAAGAAGCTATGGACTTTGCTTCTAAAGTAGGTGCTTTATCTGTTATGAAAGAAGGAGCTCAAAGCTCTCTACCAACATTAAAAGACGTTGAAAACTTCGGGAGGTAATTATGAAAAAAACAAAAATGATAAATAGTGAATTATCTTATGTAATAAGTCAAATGGGACATACTGATTCTTTAACAATTGGAGATTGTGGTTTACCTATTCCTCCACAAACTAAAAGAATTGATTTAGCTTTAACTCATAATGTCCCTACTTTTATTCAAACTTTAGATGTAGTTCTTGAAGAATTATGTGTTGAAGAAGCCATAATTGCTTCTGAAATAAAAGAAAAAAACCCAGAAGTTTATGAAGCAATAAAGAAAAGAGTTTCTAACTTACAAGAAGTAAGTCATGAAGAATTTAAAGTTTTAACAAAAGACAGTAAGGCAGTAGTAAGAACTGGAGAATGCAGTCCTTATGCTAACATAATATTAAAATCAGGAGTAGTATTTTAATGAAAACACCAATTTTAAAAATGACAAATATAGTTAAAGAGTTTCCTGGTGTTAAGGCATTAGATGGAGTTAACATTGAACTTTACGAAGGTAGGGTCATGGCTCTTATGGGTGAAAATGGTGCTGGGAAATCAACACTTATGAAAATACTAAGTGGTGTGTATAAAAAAGACGGTGGTGAAATCTTCTATAAAGGTAAAAAAGAAGATATTAAAGGACCAAAAGATGCCACAAATAAAGGTATCGCTATAATACACCAAGAATTAAATCTAGTTAATGACTTAAGTATAGGTGAAAATATCTTCTTAGGAAGAGAACCTAAAAAAGGATTTAGAATAGATTTTGATAAATTACACGCTGATAGTGAAGTTTTATTAAAAAGATTAAATATAAATAAAAGCTCTAGAGAACTTGTTGAAAACCTAAGTATAGGTGAAAAGCAAATGATAGAAATTGCTAAAGCTCTTTCTCTAGATGCTCAAATTATAATAATGGATGAACCAACAGATGCTTTAACTGATAAAGAAACGGAATCTTTATTCAAAGTTATTAATGAATTAAAAGCTGATAATAAAGCTATTGTTTATATATCTCATAGATTAAAGGAAATCTTTGAACTTTGTGATTATATAACAGTTCTTAGAGATGGTAAATTCGTTGGACAAGAAGAAATATCAAACCTTGATGAAGATAAGATGATAGAAATGATGGTTGGTAGAAAATTAACTGATCAATTCCCTCATTTAGAAGTTGAAAAAGGTGAAACAATTTTAAAATTAGAAAATGTATCTAATAAATTTGTAAAAGATATTTCTTTCGAAGTTAAAGCTGGTGAAATACTTGGTATATCAGGTCTTATGGGTGCTGGTAGAAGTGAACTAGCTAAAACTATTTACGGCCACTACCCTATTGAAAGTGGTACTATGATAAAGAAAGATATGAAATTAAACAAAGATCTACAAATGAACCTAAAATCTTCAGCTGACGGTGTTAAAAATAGAATAGCTTATGTTAGTGAAGATAGAAAAGGTGATGGACTTATTCTAGATTTATCAATAAGAGAAAATATGACTATTTCTTCTCTTGAAAGAATTTCAAACTCTTTTGTAGTTGATAAAAATAAAGAAAAAGAAAGAGTTAATAGTTATATTGATAGAATAAGAATAAAAACTCCTAATATGGAACAATTAATAAAAAATCTTTCTGGTGGAAATCAACAAAAAGTTGCCATAGCAAAAGCTCTTATGATCCATCCAGATGTATTAATATTAGACGAACCAACACGTGGCGTTGACGTTGGTGCAAAAAAAGAAATTTATGATTTAATAAATGAGTTTAAATCACAAGGAAAAGCAATTATTATGATTTCTTCTGAGATGCCTGAATTACTAGGTCTATCTGATAGAGTTCTAGTTTTAAGTCATGGTCAAATAACAGGAGAATTTGATATAAAAGATGCCACTCAAGAAAAAATATTAAAATGTGCAGTGGAAATTAAGGAGGATCACAGAGATGTCAACTCAAGTGAAGCAACAGCATAATAATTTAGATTTAAAAGAAACATTAATAAAATATAAAAGTTTAGTTGGACTACTTGCTCTAATTCTTGTAGTTTCAATACTAAGCCCATCATTCTTAAGTACAAAAAATATATTTAATATATTAAGACAAACTTCAGTAAATGGAATAATTGCAGCAGGTATGACATTTGTTATATTAACTGGTGGAATAGATTTATCAGTAGGTTCTATTCTTGCCATAAGTGGTGCAATTTGTGCCTCTTTACTAGTATCTGGTCAAAATATATTTGTAGCTGTAATAGCTGCTTTAGTTGTAGGGACTGTAGTTGGATTTATAAATGGATTTATAATAACAAAAGGTAAGTTACAACCTTTCATAGCTACTCTTTCTACTATGACTATTCTTAGAGGTTTAACTTTAGTTTATACTGATGGTAAACCAATAACACTTGGAAGCGGAGATTTGGCTTTAAACTTCGGACAAATTGGTGGAGGAAAAATATTAGGTATACCTACTCCTGCTTTAATAATGATAATAACATTTGCATTTTGTGCTTATATATTAAAAAATACTCAAATGGGTAGATATACTTATGCTTTAGGTTCAAACGAAGAAGCAACAAAACTTTCTGGTATAAATACAGACAAAGTAAAAATAGCAGTTTATACAATAAGCGGAATACTTGCAGCAGTTGCAGGAATAATAATCACTTCTAGATTATACTCTGCTCAACCTACTGCTGGAGATGGATATGAACTTGATGCTATAGCTGCTGTAGTTCTTGGCGGAACTTCTCTTACTGGTGGTAAAGGTAAAATTACTGGTACAATAATCGGTGCATTAATCATAGGTGTTTTAAGTAATGCCTTAAATATATTAGACGTATCATCATACTATCAAATGATGGTTAAAGGTGCTGTTATATTAGTAGCTGTACTTTTAGATAGAAAAAGTAACTAGGAGGTAGTAAATATGTTAAAAAAACTTGCTACCCTTATGATGTCATTTGTATTATGCTCATCATTATTAGTTGGATGTGGTAAAAATACAAACAGTGACACTCAAAAGATTGGACTTATTGTTTCAACTTTAAACAACCCATTCTTTGTAGACTTAAAAACTGGAATTGAGAATCAAGCTAAAAAACTTGGATATGATGTAGTTGTTTTGGACTCTCAAAACGATCCAGCCAAAGAAGTTTCTAATATGGAAGATATATCTGTCAAGGATGTTGATGTGGTTTTATTAAACCCTGTGGATTCAGATTCTGCTATAGCATCTGTTATGGTTGCAAATAACTTAGATCTTCCTGTAATAACAGTTGATAGAGCTGCCAACGGCGGTGAGGTTGTCTCTCACGTTGCCTCTGATAATGCAGAAGGTGGAAAAATGGCTGCTCAGTATTTAATAAATCAATTGGGAGATAATGCAAACATCGTAGAACTTGAAGGTATAGCTGGTTCTTCTGCCACTCGTGACAGAGGTGCTGGATTTGATAATGAAATAGAAAATAGTAATTTAAATATAATAACTAAGCAAAGTGCTGATTTTGATAGAACTAAAGGTCTTTCTGTTATGGAAAACATAATTCAATCAAAAGGTGATATTGATGCCGTATTTGCTCAAAATGATGAAATGGCATTAGGAGCTCTAAAAGCCTTACAAGATGCTAATATGAACGATATATTAGTTGTTGGATTTGATGCTACTGATGATGCTGTTGCGTCTGTTGAAAAAGGTGAAATGTCTGCGACTATAGCTCAGCAGCCTAAATTAATAGGTGAAACTGCTGTAAATCTAGCTCATAGATTTTTATCTGGAGAAAAAGTTGAAAACTTTGCTCCTGTTGAACTAAAATTAATATGTAAAAAATAATATACTA
>CAMBXR010000064.1 GCA_945871955.1 uncultured Clostridium sp.
TTAATTTAATATTTTTATAGTTTTATTTAAACTTATTCTTCCTATTCTTTCCTTTGTAAGCTCTCTTAAATCCATCTACTAAACTAGTTATTGTACTTTCATCTACATCGACTTCAAAATCTGCTCCAACTCCTTCTTCACATTGACCTCTGACAGCAGCTGCTAAGGCCAATTCTTCACCTAAAGCTATTAGAAACTCTGCAAATATTTCCAATTCATCTGCATTGTCAAATTGCTGATTAATAATAGCTGCATATATGGTAACTAGTGTTAAATATTGATCAGCTAAACCTTTACAACTACATTTATACCTTTTTCTAGCCATAGCGCCTCCTTTTATTATTTACTTATAGTATTCATTATTATATATGTTTTTATTATTTTAATATTATTTTCTACTAGGAATTTATATGCTTTTATATATAAAAAGCACTTGGTTTTTCCTAAGTGCTTACTACATGATAATACTCTATTAAATTTATTTATTTAATATAAATTTTTCTATAACCTCAGATACAACTCCCTCATTATTATTAGCTTTTGTTGTATAATCACAAATCTTTTTCACATCTTCCACTGCATTTCCTGCAGCCACTGATAATCCAGCTACTTCTAACATAGATAAATCATTATAGTTATCTCCTATAGCTATAACTTCTTCTATTTCTATATTAAGCATTTTAGCTAAATTAATTAATCCATTACCTTTGTTCACATTAGGTGCATTAAACTCCATAAAGCGATTTGATGAATAACTAACGCTACAATGATTTTTGATAATATGTTTCATCTTTGGTTCTAAGCTCATTAAATAAGGTACATCTGTATTTTGGAATAAGACTTTTGCTATATATTCATTTTCTAAAAAATCTAAGTTATTGTCATCTAAAATAGTATATTCTATCTTTTGACCTTCTTTTCTTTTTCTCTCATCTTCTGTCAAATTATAAATATATAATTTATCTTGTGTATAAATTTGAATACCCACATCTTCTTTTAAGCCAAATTCAAATATTTCTTTTACTTTATCAAGATTTATACCTTTAAAGTCTAATACCTTATTGTTTTTATTCTCAGTTAATGCTCCTCCATTAAAAGAAATTACATATTCACCTGACTTATCTTGTAAATCTAATTCTTTTAATATATTTTGTATAAACATATATCCTCTACCTGTAGTAGGCACAAATTTTACACCATACTCTTGAGTAGCTTTTTTTATTAGTTTTATATTTTCTTCACATATAAGGTGATTGTCATTTAATAAAGTTTCATCCATATCACATGCTATTAATTTATATCTCATATTTCCCCCTACTGTTACTTTTCTTATAATAACCATCTTACCTTATTTTGTATTTTTATACTATATTTTTTCATAATTATTCTACATCATAAAAAAGCATATAACTAAAAGAATTAATTATATGCTTTTATTTTATCTTATCTAATTTATATAAAAATACATAATAGTAATTTAAAAAATATCTTAACTTTTATTAGCTTTATTATATTCAAAATAATCTTCTAATTTTGCAGGTCCTTCTAATATCTCTTTTTCCACATACAGGGTTCTATCTTCTCTCGTCATAACACTCCATTTAACCAAGGAAATACATCCATTTTCAATTTCTATTGCTGTGATACATTCTGGGTGTACACAACTTCCATCATTAAAATACATAGTTTTGCCAACAGATGCAAAAGTAGGTTTGTGTGTGTGACCTGCTATTAACATTGTATTTTCTTCTTTTGCCCATTGCATAAGCTTACGCTCTACTCTATTTTTCTTTTTATAATTTTTACCTGCATCAGTAGTATCATTAACACCCCATATTTCTAAAGTTCTCCAAAAATATCTTACTAAAAATCTTCCCACTCTGTATAATTCATCATTAATCAAATCCCCTTGGTGACCATGTGTAAGAAAAATTCTATGATCTCTATTATCCTCATTTTCTAAAATCAAGCCTTCATGTATTTTCATTCCTGGAAATATAGGTTTATTTTTTTTACTATATTCGTATAAATTACACTTGGAAAGTATATTGTACTTCTTGTCTTTATCATGATTACCCAAAATCATGTACATCCTATTATCATTATAAAATTTAGACATCAAGTTAAAGGTTCTGCTGTGAATTTCAATTATTTTTTGCATACATCTATTTTCCCAAAGCTCATCTCCATCTCCAAGTTCAATATAAGTAAAGCCTTTTTCATAATAATTATTCAAGGCTGCAAAGAAAATATATTGATTCTTTAAAAAATTATCTCCATAATTACCAATACCTCTATGGCAATCACTCATTATGATAAATTTTGAAGAAGAGTTATAAGGAATTATTTTTGCACTTTTATAAACTTCTGATAATCGTTTATATGTGTTCATGATATTTTCTCTCCTCTTCATTTAAATAGGATTGAATAGTCTTGTAAATGCTTTGAATTTTTTGTAATTGATTATCTCTTGAAAGTATTTTAAATAAAATAGGATAGTAAACACATAGGAAGTAAATTTTATCTATTGTTCTCTTAAAATCTCTAGTCAACCAGTTGTATAAATTGCAATAAATTTTATTCATTAATTGTATAAAAGGTAATAATAGTTTGTAACCTTTTTTAGGTTTATTAGACTTAGGCGTGTCAAATTTTATATAAACCACATTATTAACTGATTTATAATCATCATCTTTATATCCTGCTCTTTTTAATCCATCTATAAATGATTTTTTCATCTCAAAATCAGGAAATGTTAATTTAATATCCATGGATAAATTGCTAGGCTTTGAAAATGTCCCCACATCAAATCCTGTTAACCACCAATGATAGTCTTTTCTTTTAAAGAGTGTCTTTTCTTTCTTTGTCAAAGTAAATCTCATATTTAAACGTTCTTCATCTGTTACACACTCATAAAAAGGTCCTGAAAAAAATCCTGGTATATCCACATCTTCCTTGTCAGTTACATATATACCAACTTCTCCACCAGTTGTCATACCATATTGACCTTTCCAAAACTCTATAAGCCATCTTCTTTTATCATAATAAAAATAAATAGGTTCGCAATCAATTATCATATTTAGGGAAGGAGCTAAATCATCATAAAGTTGACAATATCCCATTTCCCTCTGCCAACAGTACATTTTTGAAGAAATAATATCCTCACTATCCTCAAAGTAAAAACCATAATCATCTAGTCCACTATTAATTTCTTCAATTTTTTCTTTATCAGCTTTTTGTAATACATTGTGGATTGCTTCTTTTCTTTTTACTGTTCGTCTATATATAAAAAATTGTAATACAACTATAAATGCTGCAATCACTATAATCCATCTTTCATCCATTATTTCAACCTCCTTTTACAATAGTTCTTATATTATTTTATTCATGAAAGATATTTTAGTGATATTTTTACATTTATTCATATTATTTTTTTATTTTTGACATAAGTAAAAAATTTGCTTCGCTCAATCCACTGCATGAGCTCTACACTTCATGTCGCCAACTACCTTAAATATTTCGCCAACACGTTGCTCAAAAAGCATGTCCATTGCTCAGTCGAGAAGTTGAAAAGTAAAAAAGCCTTCTTACATTAAATGTAAAAGGCTTTTTATCGTATGTTATTAATAAATATAAAGCAGCTACAAGCAAAATATTCACTCAAATATTAACGTTATAATAAAAACCCTGAGAGCCCTTAAGGGCGGCAGGGTTTGGGTTGCGGGTGAAATAAAACTTTTTTATTTATTATATAATTTAAACTCTTTAGTATCTTCTATTATATTAAATGTACAGAATGTACTATATTCTACAAATCCATTATATGAATTTAATAACTTACCATTATAATATTCTGTAGCATTATTTAGTATGATCACATTATCTTTAAGGCCTATCATTTCACCATTAACAACATTATTATTATTTAATACTGCTTTGACATATTTCATATAAATATTCCTCCCTTATTTATTTTTATACTTATAACATTATACTTCTCATCATCATTTAATGATTTAAAACTAGGTTGTATATTCCTTATATGAAATGATTTACATGCTTCGCCATTATTATCAAATATATCTTTAATTCCTTTAAATAAGCTTAATAATTCATTGTTCATTTTAAATATTCTACTTTCATTAAAGATTTCCTCCCTGATCTATTTACGCATAAAAAAATACCTCCTTGCATTATAAAGAACTTTATAACACAAAAAGGTATTATTATTAAATGCTAATCACAAAAATTATGCATTAACAGCATACATTTTCTTTAATTGAGCTTGTATATCTTTATTTTCTAAATACTCTTCTAAAGTAGTTTTTCTATCCATTATTCCACCAGGAGTAATTTCTATTATTCTGTTAGCAAGAGTTTGTATCATCTCATGGTCATGAGAACTAAATAACATAACTCCAGGGAATTTTTCTAATCCTTTATTTACAGAAGTTATTGACTCAAGGTCTAAGTGGTTAGTTGGGTCGTCTAATACTAAAACGTTTGAGTTAGAAAGCATCATTCTAGATAACATACATCTAACTTTTTCCCCTCCTGATAATACGTGAGCTTGTTTTAAAGCTTCTTCACCACTGAATAACATTCTTCCTAAGAATCCTCTTATGAAAGATTCTGATTTTTCTTCAGAGAATTGTCTTAACCAGTCAACTAATGAATACTCACATCCATCGAAGAATTGGTTGTGGTTTTTAGGAAGGTAAGATTGAGAAGTAGTTACACCCCATTTGAATGTACCAGCATCTGCTTCTTCTTCTCCCATTAATATATTGAATAAAGTAGTTATTGCTATTTCATCTCCCATAAAAGCAACTTTATCTTCTCTATCAAGTCTGAAAGATACGTTGTCTAAAACTTTAACACCGTCAACAGTTTTAGTTAATCCTTCAACTTCAAGAACTTCGTTTCCGATTTCTCTTTCTGGAGTGAATCCAACGTATGGATATCTTCTTCTTGATGGTTGTATATCTTCTACTTGTAATTTATCTAATTGTTTCTTTCTTGAAGTAGCTTGTTTTGCTTTAGAAGCATTAGAAGAGAATCTTGCGATGAACTCTTTTAATTGAGCTATTTTTTCTTCAGTCTTTTTGTTTTGGTCTTTTTGTAATTGTAGCGCTAATTGACTTGATTCATACCAGAAGTCGTAGTTACCTACATACATTTGGATTTTACCGAAGTCAACGTCAACTATATTTGTACATATTTGGTTTAAGAAGTGTCTATCATGTGATACAACTATAACGATAGAATCTTCTAAATCCATTATGAAGTTATTTAACCAGTTTATAGATTGGAAGTCTAAGTGGTTAGTAGGCTCATCTAGTAATAGTATTTCTGGTTTACCAAATAAAGCTTTAGCTAATAATACCTTAACTTTTTCTCCACCTTCTAATTCTTTTAATTGCTTGTAGTGTAAGTCTTTTTCTATTCCAAGACCCATTAATATTTTTTCTGCATTAGTCTCTGCATCCCATCCATCAAGTTCAGCGAACTCTCCTTCAAGTTCTGCAGCTTTTATACCATCTTCTTCAGAGAAGTCTTCTTTCATGTATAAAGCATCTTTCTCTTTCATTATTTGGTATAATCTTTCATGTCCCATTATAACAACGTCTAAAACAGTTTCTTCATCATATCTGAAGTGGTCCTGTCTTAAAACAGACATTCTTTCTTTTTCTGTTATACTTACAGATCCTGTATTTGGTTCTATATCACCAGCTAATATTTTTAAGAAAGTAGTTTTCCCAGCACCATTAGCCCCTATTATTCCGTAACAGTTTCCTTTAGTAAATTTTAAGTTAACATCTTTATATAATTCTTTATCACCGAATCTAAGTCCAACGTTAGTAACTTGTAACATTTATATCAATCCTTTCTCTTGTTGTCAATTTAAAAACATAACAGTCTAATCTTATAATAAATTACCACTTTAGTCAATAATACAATAGATAGAATATCTAATATTTTTTTACTATTATGGTTATATCCACAAAAATAAAATTGTAACAAAAAAAGCAAACAGTTATAAACTATTTGCCCTTTAAATTTATTTTGTTATTAAACTGATTTTTAACTTTTTATTATTATCATTTACTGGATTAAATGAGAATAATAAATCGTAAGTTTCTCCTAAGATTTCACTTACCTTCATATTTATATCATTTATAAATAATAATTCATTTTCTATTAATTCTTTTTCAAATTCGTAGAATAATATGGCTTTTTTCTTAGCCGCTTCACCTTCAGTAGAGTAAGTTTCCTCAGTTATAGTTTTTACTATATGGTCCATTTGTGCATCTTTATCAAACTCTTCATAAGAATACGATATAGCACTTTCCTTATTGAATATATCTCTTAAGTCAGTTAAGTCTATACTTAAAAATACATCTTCATCTATAGATTCTACAACTATGTTTATTAAATCTTGAATTTTATCAAAATTGTATTTATTGATTTTTATTTCTTGATCTAACCCCATATCATCTTTATTTTCTTTTAAAGATGAATCTAATCCTAAGCAAAGTACTCTTCTTTCATTTGCCATAAATGATATAGCCTTTATTATATCTCTTACTTTTTTATCTTCACTATTATAACTTAAAACTAATACGTCAATTCCATCAAGTAAGGCTCTAACATATTCTTTATCCACATCTTGATTTAAATTTATTTCTTCAAAAGAAAAGTTTTTTTCTAATTTATTTTTAAAAGAGTTCAGAGTTTCTACTCCTTCACTACCTACTCCTATAAATTTCGAGTATTTCTCCTCCATGGTTACCTCCTAATTACTTGCTGCTAAAATTTTTTATTCTGTTACCATATTTATTATTGACCATTTTGAAAACTGGTAAACCTACTATAGTTATTACTACAAATTCTCCAAAACCTACTTGAAGTGCTGACAGACCAAATGGTAATCCAAAGAATTTATATAATTCCCATCCTATTATTAAAGCATTTACTATTGTTGGCCAAAGAGATGCTACAAATAATGATAACTTTTCATTTTTTATAAGTTTTGGTGTATAGTAAACTAAAATACAACTTATTAAAGTTGCTAATGTACCAAATACCATATCAACAAGACCTAGCCCACCTGCTATATTTGCTATGAAACATCCCATTGTTAAACCTAATATATATTCTGTCCCAAATAAAGGTAAGAACATAAGCATTTCAGAAATTCTAAATTGAACAGGTCCATAACTTATAGCTCCAAAAACTATAGTTATTACTGCATAAGAAGCCGCCACTAATCCAACTGCAGCTATCTTTTTACTTTTATTTGTCATACTATCCTCCTAAGCATAAGTTATACTTTCTTTTAATATTATGTAACATGAACGATTATATTATAAATTCACAAATATCTCAATATCATAATGGTTAAGATTTTATATTTATTTTGAGAGTTTAATCATATACATATATAAGGTATTAACAAATGACTATTTTATATGAGGTGATATTATGAATAAAAAATATAAAATATCTTTTAATATAAATTTAGAAGTAATTACTAGCATTCTACTTATTATTTCCACTATTTTAGCTCTCATTATTAGTAATTCTTCATACAGAGATTTTTATAACAATTTATTTTATAATACTTACTTGGTAGATGGTTTTAGTTTACATAGCTTCGTAAATAATTTTCTTATGTCTATATTCTTTTTGCTGGCTGGTTTAGAAATAAAAGAAGAAATTTTATATGGAAGTTTATCTTCTTTTAAAAAAGCTTCTTTCCCTGTAGTAGCATCTCTGGGCGGTGTCATAATGCCAGCTGTAATATTTACATATTTTAATTTAAATACTGAATATATGAATGGTGTTTATATACCAATTTCAACGGATATTGCCTTTTCTATGGGTATATATTTTTTATTTAGTAAATATTTAAAACCTTCATTAAAAATGTTCTTATTATCTTTAGCTGTTGTAGATGATTTAGTTTCCATGGTTTTAATAGGTACTATGTTTTCTAATAAATTAAATTTATACTTTTTAACTTTAACTTTACTTACTTTAGCAATTATGTGTATAAGTAATAAAATCTTAAAAATTGAAAGGGTATCTTTTTATTTATTGTGTGGAATTTTTCTTTGGTATTTTATACATTTAAGTGGGATTCATTCTACTTTAAGTGGAATTCTTTTAGCTATAACAATTCCCACTAAGTCATATAAAAAAAGATATTCTACTTCTTATTATATAAGGAAGAATTTTAACATAATTAATAATTTAATTATCATACCATTATTTGCTTTTGCTAATACGGGTATTAATATTACTTCTAATTTAGATTTAACAAAGTATCCTACTGTATTTTTAGGTATATATTTAGGTTTATTAATAGGAAAACCTTTAGGAATAATGCTTTTTACATATTTAAGTAATTTGATAGGATTTACAAAAAAGCCTAGTGATTTAAATTGGACCTCTATTTTCTTAGTTTCTCTTATTTGTAGTATTGGCTTTACTATGTCAATATTTGTATCAGAAGTTGCTTTTTATCCAAATATGGAACTTATAGAACTTTCAAGGATTTGTATATTAGTTACTAGTTTTACTTCTATGATTATTTCATCTTTATTTATAAAAACATTTAAGGAATTACATATTATTTAAATAAGATGTTATTTGTCTTATATAACAAATGGCATCTTATTATATATATTTTTCAAAATAATTATTTATCTTACTTTTTTGTATAAAATTCATAAATTTTATGGCATACATTATAAAAGAATGCTACGATTTATAAAAATACATCTTTATAGTACTGATAAAACAATTATAGACAAAATAGGAGGAATACAAATGATAAACAGAATCAATGAATTATGTGAAAAGTATTATTCCAATATAGTTGGTATTAGACATGAATTACATATGCATCCTGAAGTTGGATATGCTGAATTTAAAACATCTAAATTAATAGCTGACACACTCACTAATTTAGGTATAGAAGTAAAAACTAATGTTGCTAAAACAGGTGTTGTTGGTTTAATAAAAGGTAAACATCCTGGAAAAACTATTTTACTTAGAGCTGATATGGATGCTCTTAGAGTAAATGAAGAAACTGATGTAGAGTTTAAATCTCAAATTCCTGGTGTAATGCATGCATGTGGTCATGATGGTCATACAGCCTCTCTTCTTGGAGCAGCTATGATTTTAAATGAGTTAAAAGATGAATTACATGGGAATGTAAAGTTAATGTTTCAACCAGATGAAGAAATTGAAGGTGGAGCATTGCCTATGATAGAAGAGGGCATCCTTGAAAATCCACATGTAGATGCCGCATTTGGTGGACATTTATGGGGTGGAGTAAAAGAAGGAAAAGTTGGAATAAAACATGGTCCTATGATGGCATCTCCAGATATATTTAACATTAAAGTAATAGGAAAAGGCGGACATGGTGGAGTTCCTCAAAATACCATAGATCCTATTCCAATTTTATGTCAAATCGTAAATACACTTCAAACAATTGTAAGTAGAAAAAATAATCCAATAAATCCATTAGTATTATCTTGCTGTCATCTTAAAGCTGGAAATACAGACTGTCACAATGCCATACCTACAGAAGCAATTGTTGGTGGTACTGTTAGAACTTTTGACGAAAAAACTAGAGTTTTCGCAGAAAAAACAATTGAAGATATTGTAAAAGGAATTACTACTTGCCAAGGTGCAACTTATGAATATGAATATATTAGACAATTCCCACCACTTGTAAACGACAAAGAAATGACTGATTTAGCAGCTTCATCCATATCTAAAGTTGTTGGAGCAAAAAATGTATTTGAACTAAATGAACCATCAATGGGTGGTGAAGATTTCGCTTATCTTGCATGCAATGTACCTGCTACATTTGTTTTTGTAGGAATTGCAGAAGATGAAAATAATCCTATTCTTCATCATAACTCAAAGTTTGCTTGGGATGATAAGAATATGAAAGTGCTTTGCAAGAGTTTATGTCAAGTAGCTCTTGACTATTTAAATAATTAATATTTTATAAAAAAGGGGGCGATTAGCTTGGGTAAAACTAAAGCTAAAGCAAAAGAGAATCAAGGATTACTAATGCGTTTCTTAAATGTTGTTGAGCGCGTTGGTAATAAGCTACCAGACCCAGTTACGATTTTCGTAATTCTTTGGTTTGTTGTTATGATAATATCATATTTTGTAGCGAAATCTGGTGTAACTGCCATACATCCCGGTCAAATTGATGAAGCAACTGGTAAAAATTTAGTTGTAAAAGGTGTAAATTTATTAAGTAAAGAACAATTGCAATTATTCTTAACTAGTATGGTTACTAACTTTACAGGTTTTGCTCCTTTAGGATTAGTACTTGTTACTATGCTTGGTGCCGGTCTTGCTGAAAAGTCTGGTTATATGGAAGCTGTTATGAAAAGCTCTGTTACTAAAGTTCCTAAAAAATTATTAACAGGTACATTAATATTTGTTGGTATAATGGCAAATGCAGTTGCTGATGCTGGTTTTGTTGTACTTCCACCACTAGCTGCATTAGTATTTTTAGGAGTTGGTAGACATCCACTTGTAGGTCTATTTGCTGGATATGCCGGTGTTGCTGCTGGTTTTTCTGCCAACTTAATAATAAGTATGCTAGATGTACTTGTTGCAGGATTTACTATTCCAGCTGCCCAAATTATTGATCCAAACTATTCTGGTACTCCAGCAATGAACTGGTACTTCTTAATAGTTTCTACATTTATACTAGTAGTTGTTGGTACATTTGTAACTGAAAGATATTTAGCTCCTCGTTTTGAAGGAACTGATTATATAGCAGCTGATAGTGATGTAGATTCAGATATTACTCCACTAGAGAAAAAAGCTATGAAGTATGCTTCTATAGGACTATTAGTTTGTGTAATTATACTTGTTGCTTTATGTATAGGTCCTAATGCATTTATGAAAGATCCACAAACAGGTTCTCTTCTTTCTGCATCTTCACCTCTTATGGCTGGTATGGTTCCAATAATAACTATAGTTTTCTTTGTTCCAGGACTTACTTATGGAATTCTTACTAAAAAGATAAAAAATGATAAAGATTTAGCAGCTATTTTATATGATTCAATGGCTGGTATGGGTTCTTATATAGTATTAGCATTTGCAGCTGGTCAATTCTTAGCTTTATTTAATGCATCTAATATGAGTTCACTTTTATCTATCAAAGGTGCTGAGTGGTTAAAAGGTATAGGTCTTACTGGCCCTGGTTTATTAGTAGCTTTTGTTTTATTTGCTGCTTTCATAAATTTATTTGTTGGTAGCTGTTCTGCCAAATGGGCTGTAATGGCTCCAATATTTGTTCCAATGTTCTTATTACTTGGATATGACCCAGCGTTAACTCAAATGGCTTATCGTATTGGTGATTCTATAACTAACCCAATAAGCCCAATATTTACTTATTTCCCTGTTATATTAGCTTTTGCTAAGAAATATGATAAAGATATAGGTATGGGTACAGTAATGGCAAGTATGACACCTTACTCTTTATTATTTGGATTAATGTGGATTATTCTTTTAGTCATATTTATGGTATTTAATTTACCTTTAGGACCAGGTAGTGGAATATATTATTCTATGTAATTTATATATTAATATAATAACCTTATAACTGAAGAACTATATCCAGGCGATATAGTTCTTTAAATTTATATATACTAACGGAGGTAATAAAAATGACAATTAATGAATTAGTAAAAGAAAATAAAGAATATGTTATAAATTTAAGAAGAGAATTTCATAAGAATCCAGAGGCCAGCTTTAAAGAGTATAATACTTCAAAAAGAATTAAAGAAGAATTGGATAAAATGGGAATAGAATATATTTCTTGTGCAAATACAGGAGTAGTTGCTACTATAAAAGGTAATTATCCTGGCAAAACTATAGCTCTAAGAGGTGATATAGATGCTTTATCTGTACAAGAATTAAATAATATAGATTATAAATCTCAAGTTCCTGGTATGATGCATGCCTGCGGACATGATGGTCATACATCTATGCTTTTAGGAGCAGCAAAAGTTTTAAACGATAAAAAAGATGAAATATACGGAACTGTAAAATTATTTTTCCAACCTGCTGAAGAAATAGGTGAAGGTGCTAAGGCCATGATAGCAGATGGTGCCATGGAAAATGTAGATTCAGTCTTTGGTATACATTTGTGGTCAAGCATAGATACTGGCAAAGTTTCAATAGAATCTGGACCTAGAATGGCCAGTGCAGATTGGTTCAAAATTAATGTGACTGGTAAAGGTGGTCATGGTTCTGCTCCTCATGAATGTGTAGATGCATTAGTTATAGCCTCTTCCATAGTAATGAATTTACAAAATATTGTAAGTAGACAACTTAATCCACTTGAGCCTGTGGTTTTAACTGTTGGAATGCTAAATTCAGGTAGTAGATTTAATGTAATTGCAGAAAATGCATATATGGAAGGAACTACAAGATGTTTTAATAACGAACTCAGAAAAGAAATTCCTTATAAAATGGAACAAATTATAAATAATATTGCTAAGTCTTATAGTGCAACTGCCACACTTGATTATAATTTTATTTTAGATGCAACAATAAATGATGAAACTTGTACATCTATTGGTGAAGAAGCTGTAAAGAAAATCCTTGGCGAAAAAGGATTAACTAAATTTGAAAAGATTACTGGTGGAGAAGATTTTTCATATTACCTAAGACACGCTCCTGGAGCTTTAGCTTTTGTCGGATGTAGAAATGAGGATAAGGGTGCTTGCTATTCTCACCATAGTGGTAACTTCAATATTGATGAAGACGCCTTAGAAATAGGCACTAATTTATATGTTCAATATGCAATAGATTATTTAAAATCAAATTAAAAATTTATTCATTAAAACTTAAAAAGGACTAGATTTTTTGAGTCTGGAAATATAATTGTGTATTTTCTAGATAAATAACAAAATTGAATAGTA
>CAMBXR010000065.1 GCA_945871955.1 uncultured Clostridium sp.
GGGGGAATATATTATGAATTACAAAAATCTTATATTGAATAGAAAATCAGTAAGAGAATTTAAAGACACAAGCATAGATCCTAAATACTTCAATGAAATAAAAGAGTATATGAACAACTCTAAAAAATTACTTCCAGAAATAGAAGTTGAAATAAGGATGTATGATTTTAAGGATTGCTATGAAAACATAAATCAATTGGCAGGATATAATGGATATCTAATCAAAGCACCAAACTATATTATCCTTCTTTCAGATGTGAAAAATGGATATATAGAAAATAGTGGATATGTTGGTGAAAGATTAATACTAAAAGCTAGAGATTTGGGTATTGATTCTTGTTGGATAACATTTAAAGATAGCAAATCCATAAAAGAAAAACTAAATATTTCAAGTGATAAAGAAGTTACAGCCATAATTGCTTTGGGATATGAAGATAATAAAAATTCTAAAAATAAAAGTACTTCAGACAGATTAAGTGTTGAAGAAATTGTATTTATGGATGAATGGGGAAATAATGCAAGTGTAACTGACTTGGAAGAAAGATATCTTCTTGATGCATTTTCTTATGCTAGAATGGCCCCTTCAAGTTTTAATAGACAGCCATGGAGATTTATAATTGACGGCGGTAAAGTTATATTAGCAGTAAAAACAGATGATTTTAGTAGTGATTATGAGAGTAGCATAGATACAGGAATAGCAATGCTTTATTTCAGTTTAATAATAGATACTACAATGTTTGATTTGAAGTGGCATGTGGGAAGTTTGGATAAGGATTATAAAGTACCTGATGATTATAAAATTGTAGGTTACTGTAATATATAAATTAAGTGAACCATACTGATTAAATATCAGTATGGTTTTTTATTTCTTAAAGTGATAACATTCAAAATTAAAAAATATGGAATAATTAAATATGTAGTAAAAGATAAAATTATTGATTTTTTTAATATATTTTACTACATAAAACACATTGAATAAATTTGGTGGTTTTAGTTATCATAGATACTTTCTTAATAAAAGATATGTCATGAATTAAAATTTTCATAACATATCTTTTGAAAAAATAATTAAAATACCCTAAGAATATATAGTCAATAAAATAACTTACTACAATAAAAAGTGTGCAACAGCTACATATATTGCGGATAATCCAACCAAACCATAAACTACTCTGTTTAAACCGCTTATATTACCAAATTCACCACCACCAGCAAATAATGCAGCTACTAAATCAAATTTAAGTAATTATACTAAGCCCCAGTTAATAGCTCCAACTAAAGTTAAAATTAAACAAATATTATAAATCATATCCATTATAATTCCTCATATTTTTAAACATATCTATAATTTATTTTTTTATTATAGATTTATATTTATTTTTATATTATATTTTCCTAAAACTTAAAAAATATTTATAAAAAGTTATATTATGTTAAATATGATAGATTCAAATATAAAGAAAAACTATGGTAAGTATTCCATTAAGAGTATATTATTGGTATTATTAAGACTGACAGTAAAGATAAGACAGAAAGGATGAACAATATGAAAAAATAAAATATCCAAAAGAAAGTGATAGTAATTATAATTATACTGGATATATAGATGCATCAGAAATTCAAAAAGTTATAGATAGATACTTTGGGTTTACGGTAAAAGACCAGAGTATAGAAAATTATGAATATATTGATGGAAAGTACAGAATACCACTTGCCAGTGGAGAGATGTTCCCTAATTTTACACAAGTGAAAGAAGTTTACAAAGGAGTTAATATATTGAGAATCGTAGCTAATATTTATTCTCCTAAGAATTATGATGATACAGGTGACAATAGTTGGAGATATGAACCTATGAGTGACCCTTCTTCTGATAAAAATATAGAGTATATAGGTAGTGTAGAGGCTGTTGTTCAGGATATTATGGATAGTAATGGAAAGCAAATTTATAAATTGTTAGAGTATAAAGTAGAATCAGTACAGTAACTTTATTTGTAAAAATAAATATGAAAGCCTGGAATTAAATGATCCAGGTTTTTTTATAAAATATACAATTTTAGCAGAATATATACTAAAAAGGATGTTATTATATATGAACATAGAAAGCTTGAAAAAATACATATTAAATTTAGATTTGTACAAATGGAAGTTAATACAAACAAACTTAGATAGTCTAGTTATATTTAAAAGTAAATACAAATATACAGATTGTATTTATATGAATATAGATATAAATGGGGTTGATATTAGGTATGAAAGAGTATTTGATAATAAATATTTAAATTTGCCAATAGACAGACTACTAATATCTAAGATACATATAAATAAGGAAATAGATTTGATTAAATACATAAAGGATATTGAATAAATATATTAAGTTGTAAGAATATTTTTAGTATAATAAAATATAATTGAGTATTTTATAAGAAGTGAGGATGAAAATAGATGAGATCTATAAACATATTAGATGAAATTTCAGATGGAAAATTATATGATATTGAGGATATGGTAAAGGCAGACACATGTGGTTGTGATGGATGTAGTGATTGTTGTAAAGATGTTGGAGACTTAGTTGTACTTACTCCATTTGACATTTATGAGATGAAAAGTTTTTTAGGTGTTGAATTTGATGAATTATTAGGAAATAAGATTGAACTTAGAGAAAATAATAAAATTTCACTACCTTATTTAAAAATGCAAGACAAGAATAAAAACTGTAGCTTTTTAAATGAGGAGGGTAGATGTATAATTCACTCAAAACGTCCAAATATTTGTCGTTTATTCCCTCTTGGAAGAGTATATAAAGACAATGAATTTAAGTATTTCTTACAAGTAGGAAATTGTCCTAAAGAAGATTTGAAAGATGTTAAAGTAAGAGAATGGATAGGAATTGAAAATTATGGCGAAAATAAAAGATTTATATTAGAATGGTATAACTTTATAAAAGCATTAACTTTCCGTTTAAAGTTTGTAAGAGATGATAAAGAAATTGATGAAATTAATAAAATTCTATTAGAGAGTTGTTATCGTATTAATTTAAAAGAAGATAATTTCTATTCTGTATTTCTAAAATCTTTACCTGAAATAAAAAATAGACTTGGTATTATTTAAGATATTAAAATTCCATAAGCTAAATATATTGTTTAAAAATACAATTACACGAAAAGGATGAACTTTTATTGAGTTCATCCTTTTTGTGTATGGTTATATAAGGTCAAATAATCATATAATATATCACAAATAAGCAATAGTATACAAATAACGAGATATTTTTAAAAAATTAAATAAAAAATATAAAAAATATTGTATATTTGTTAAAAAAATAACCGCAATAGATTGACATTGAAAATGAAGTATAATATCCTTAAATTATGAATAGGGGGAATACGTTTATATGAAAAAATTATGTGAAGCAATAAAAAGAATAACAATATTTTTAATAGGAATGAGTATTATACAATTCGGAGTAGCTTTATTTTTAAAAGTAAATATAGGTTCAGATCCATTTACAGTTTTTACTCAAGGATTAGCAACTACATTAAATAATTTTGGAGTAAATGCAACTACAGGAACAGCGAATAGAATAATTTTGGTAGTATTATTTAGTATAATATTATTACTGAACAAAAGTCATATAAAAATAGGTACAATGATATGTGTTGTTGGAGTTGGACCAATTATAGATTTTGGAGTAAGTGTAGTTTCTATTTTTCCAGTAGAATCGTATAATTACTTATTAAAAATGTTTTTAATAGCATTAGGATGTTTTATAATAGCTATAGGATTTTCAATGCTGTCTGCTACTAAAGTTGGAGTAGCACCAAATGATATAATACCTTTTATAATAAAGGAAAGAACTAACTGGCAATATAGATGGATTAGAATTGTTATGGATGCAGTTTTATTAATATCAGGATTTATGTTAGGTGGTACTGTAGGTGTAGGAACTATTATAGCTATGGCTACAACAGGACCTTTTATACAACTATGTTTACCATATGGTGAGAAACTTACAAATTTTATACTTATGGGAAAATTAGACTTAAATGAAGTATAAAATTTTATAATTCATAAAAAAGGAGTTGTTTCAAAATGACTTTAAAATCATTTTGAGACAACTCCTTTATTTGTTTTAATTAAATTTATAGTTCTAAATAATGATGTAATTATAAGTACTCCCATAGATAAGGCACAACCAATAAATAAAGTATCAGCCCCTTTACTAACAGCTAATGCATAATTATTTTGAACTAAATAAAGCATGGTGTTGTACATACCAAGTCCTGGAACTAAAAGTATTATACCAGGAATTACAAATACTATAGCTGGTTGTTTTAATTTTCTAGCTAAAATTTCACTCAGAAGAGAAACACAGACAGCAGCGAAAAAGTTTGCAACTAAATCATTATTTGATATTCTCACTATATAATAATAAATAGCCCATCCAACACCACCAGTTAATCCACAAGCAGGCAATGTTGACTTAGGTGCATTTAAAAATATAGCAAATCCTATTGAAGATATAAAAGAATAAATAAAATGCATTAATAAAGGCATATCTGTCATTATAAAGTACCTCCTAATTTAATCCAAATATTTAATATTATACCAACACCACATGCTATACTTACTGCTGTTACACCAGCATCAAAAGCACGAGCAACACCAGATATTAAGTCACCAGAAATTAAATCTCTAAGTCCTTTTATAAATGAAACACCTGGAAGTAAAGGCATGATAGAACCGACTACTAGCATGGTAGGTGTATTAATTATATTAAGTTGAGTAAGTATAATTCCAACTGTAGCTATAAATATAGCTCCTATTAAGCTGGCGAAAGCAGAAATTGTACTTACTTTTATTATTTTATTATAAATTTTTACAGCTAAAATAGAAGTAATAAAAGTAGCTATAAATGTAGGAATATTATTACCCTCAACAAGACCAGCAAAAAATGCAGACCCAATACCAGTTGAAATATATTTTGTTATCTCTGAATATGAAGTTGAGTTAGAAATTGATTTTAGTTCTCTCATGGCATCTTTTATATCTATATTATCGTCACTAACAAATTTTCTAGAAAAATCATTTAGCTGAGATATTTTATCTAAATCGATAGATCTAGATTTTATAGTTTTCATAAAAGTAAATCCATCAAATCTATTGTCAGATATAATGATTACAGTAGGTGATGTGAAGCAATTTATATGATTAAATCCTCTGGATTTACAGATTCTAAGAACTGTATCTTCTACACGATAAGTTTCAGCTCCATTTTCCAGCATTAACTCACCTAAAAATAATGCTACTCTAAGGATGCCTTTTTTATAATTACTGTTTAAGTCAATATTCATAAATCACCTCTTTTAAAAATTTTGATATGTATATATATGTATGTATTAATTATTATATAAGCCTAATGTAGTATAATATAAATTTTAAAACAAAGTCAATAATTGTAGAAAATATTTAACTTATTTCATCCAACCTTTAGGTGAATTTATATATTTTGGGAATTTTTCTAAAAATAATCCCGCATGATATCCATCAGCCAAAGCATGATGAACTTTAATATCACTCCATCCTCAAGTACAATACGTTATCACAGTTGGTTTGATTCATGTGGTACTTGTTTGGAAGATTATATACCTTATAAATCAATTAAGACTTGTCCAGGAACTAAATTTTTTGGAGGAAATACTATGTCTAAATTTAAAACAAATTTTCTACCAGCAATAAAAGAATATATAAATATAAATTAATAAATAAAACTTGCATAAAATCAAAGGAATATATATAATTATATACAAATAAAAAAATTCCCATGAAGGGGAGTAGCTTTCACATAAAATGTGATAATCAATCGTCAAAACGGAGTAAAATCCCGGTTGATTAGCGAGTATAAACTTGTTAGCAAGACCTTCGAAGTAGAAAAACTCTACTTTGGTGGTCTTTTTTTATTTGTAATTTATATATTGGGAGGAAAAATTATATGTTTTACAAAGAAACAAGTGAGCAAACTATGAAGTATTTTAATACTAGCATTGAAGGATTGTCACAAAGTGAAGCAAAAAAAAGATTAAAAGAAAATGGATTTAACGAATTAAGAGAAAAGGAAAAAGTACCCACTTGGAAGTTATTTATTGATAGTTTTAAGGATCCACTAATAATAATACTTTTGGTTGCAGCTTTAGTTCAAGTATTTCTAGGAGAAATAATGGAATCAATAATTATTTTTATTGTATTAATACTTAATTCAATTTTAAGTGTAATTCAAACTAAAAAGGCGGAAAGTTCATTAGATAGCTTAAAGCAATTATCTGTGCCCCATGCAAAAGTTATTAGAGATAAGCATAAAATAACTGTTTTATCAAAAGACTTAGTAGAAGGAGATATAGTTGTTTTAGAAGCTGGAGATTATGTACCAGCAGATGGTAGAATAATAGAATGTCAGACTTTCAAAGTTGTGGAAGGGATGTTAACTGGTGAAAGTGAACCAGTATTAAAGCATGAAGATAAAATAGAAGAAGATTGTGCTCTAGGTGACCAAAAGAACATGGTGTTTAGTGGATCTATGGTGGTTTATGGTAGAGCTACTTATGTGGTTACTGCATGTGGAATGAAGACGGAAATAGGAAAAATAGCAGACTTATTAGATAATGCAGAAAGTAAATCAACACCACTTCAAAATAAATTAGACGACTTTGGTAAAAAACTTGGTGTGGCAATTGTAATTTTAGCAATAGCTATTTTTGGAATAGAAGTATTTAGGGGATCAAATGTGGCCGATTCATTTATGTTTGCCATAGCCATAGCAGTGGCAGCCATACCAGAAGCTTTATCATCAATAGTTACCATAGTCTTAGCTAAAGGTACTAATACTATGGCTAAAAAGCAATCGGTTGTAAGAAAATTACCAGCTGTTGAAACATTAGGTTGCACAAGTGTAATATGTACTGATAAAACGGGAACACTTACTCAAAATAAAATGACTGTGGTTGATTTTTATATGTATGGAGTTAAAGATAAAATATTAGCTACTAATGTAGATGGTGGTGAAGTAGCATTAGATGATGATTTGGGAGAACAAGAAATAGCTTTAACTTTAGCATCAACATTATGTAATGACTCAGATGTAACAAATGAAGGGATAGAAATCGGTGATCCTACAGAGGTAGCGCTTATAAATCATGCAAATAAAAATAATATAGATTATAAAGCAGTTAGAGAAAAATGTAATAGATTAAATGAATTACCTTTTGATAGTGATAGAAAATTAATGTCTACAATAAATAAAGTGAATGATGAAGTACTAATGTTTACAAAGGGGGCTCCAGATGTCATATTTAGTAGATGTAAATATGCACTAGATGATGGAGAGGTAGTTTCTATAAATGAAGAAATAATAAATGAATATAAAAAAATAAATGAAGAGTTTTCAAATAAAGCACTTAGAGTCTTAGCCTTTGCAACAAAGAATGTAGAAAATGAAGATATTGAACCTACTTTAGAAGACGAAGATGACCTTATTTTAATTGGACTTATGGCAATGATTGATCCACCAAGAGAAGAAGTTTACGATGCAGTAAAAGAAGCTAAGGAATCTGGAATAAAAACAGTCATGATAACAGGAGATCATAAAGCTACGGCAGCAGCCATAGGTAGAGATATTGGTATAATGGAAGATGGTGATTTAGCCCTTACAGGTAAGGAGCTAGATGATTTAAGTGATGAAGAATTAGATGAAAAATTAGAACATATTTCAGTTTATGCCAGAGTTTCTCCTGAAAATAAAATAAGAATCGTAAAGGCTTGGCAAAGAAAAAATAAAATAACTGCCATGACAGGAGATGGAGTAAATGATGCTCCGGCTCTAAAACAAGCAGACATAGGTATAGGAATGGGAAGTGGAACGGAAGTTGCAAAAGATGCTTCCGCCATGGTTTTATTAGATGATAATTTTGCCACAATAGTAAATGCCATTGAAGTTGGTAGAACAGTTTATAACAATATAAAAAAATCAATTACTTACTTATTCTCTGGAAATTTAGGTGGGATAATAGCCATATTATTTGCAGTTATGGCAGACTGGGCAAATCCATTTACTACAATACAATTATTATTTATTAACTTAGTAACGGACTCTCTACCAGCTATAGCCCTTGGATTTGAAGAACCTGAGAAAAATATTATGAAAAATTCACCGAGACATCCAAATGAAAGTATACTAGCTGGAGGAACTTTAAAGACTGTATTATTTAGAGGAAGTATAATAGGATCACTTACAATATTAGCTCAGTATATAGGAATGCAAAGTTCACCTGAGATGGGAATAGCAATGGCCTTTGCCACACTTACACTATCAAGAATAGTTCAAACTTTTGCTTCAAGATCAAATACTGAAACCATATTCAGTTTAGGATTTACAAGTAATAAATACGCTTTAGGTGCAGTTGTTGTCTGTTTAATGATGTTTAGTTTAACATTATTACCTTTTATGAGAGATATTTTCTCTATGCCAGCAGCATTTAATTTAAGCAGTTTATTAATAGCCTTTGGCTTAGCTGTAGTTGGAAGTTTAATTATGGAAGTTAGTAAAAAATTTATGAAGTAAAATTAAGCAAAAATTGATAGAATTAAATCATATAGAAGTATTAAATAATATTTATATTTGGGGGATATAAAATGTTAGAGGTTATAAAAAATAGACGTTCCATAAGAACCTATATTGAAAAGCAAGTTGAAGAAGAGAAAATAATTGAAATATTAAAAGCGGGGATGCAAGCACCTTCATCTAAAAATTCATCACCTTGGGAGTTTGTTGTGGTGGATGATAAAAATTTACTAGAAAAATTATCACATGCTCATCATAAGGCAAATCATATTAAAGATGCCAATGTTTGTATAGTAGTTGTAGGTAATAAAGATAGATTTTTAAAACCTGATAAATGGATACAAGATCTTGGTGCATGTACAGAAAATTTATTGCTGGAATGTACTAATCAAAACTTAGCCTCATGCTGGGTCGGTGTATATCCAAAACAAAAAGTAATAGATAAAGTAAGAGATGCTTTAAATTTACCAGATAAATTAGTTCCTTATGCCATAATTTCTATTGGATACAGTGAAGAGAAAAATACTTTTGTAGATAAATTTGATAAAAATAAAATACATAGAAATTCATTTGATAAATAAGGTGATTAGATGAAAAACATTGAGGTGTTTAAAAATATAAAAGAAGAAACCTATGAAGAGCTAAAAAATATATTGACGACAAGAAAATTATCTAAAAAAGAGATACTATTTTATGAAAGAGAAATTACAAATAAAGTTTATTTTATAAAAGAAGGAAAAATGTCTATATTTAAGATTAATGAAAGTGGAGAGAGAAAAGTAATTTTCATACTTAGAAGTGGTCAAATGATAAATAATATTTTAATAGATGAAAGTAAAAGTAATACAGTATCATGTGAGGCCTTTGAGCAAACTACCATACTGGAATGTGATTCTAAGGATCTTCTTAAAATTATGGAAAAAGACTTTTCTTTAACTAAAAATATATTATTGCATATGGAAAATATCAATAGAAGACTTTATCGTCAATTGAAAAATTCCATATCCATTAGAATAGATAAAAAATTGGCTGCTAAGCTTTATAGAATTAGTAGAGAATTTGGAGTAGATAAAGGAGAATGGACCTTAATTAATGCAAATTTAACCATAACATATATTGCAGACATGTTAGGTTGTAAAAGGGAGTCTCTGTCAAGGGCTATGAAAATATTGCAAGATAAAGATTTAGTTAAAATTGAAAATAAAAAAGTGTATGTTAGAAAAAATGAATTATCAGCATATTTTAAATATACATAAGACTATAAGAAGTACCCATTAACGGGTACTTTTTTAATTGTAAAAATTTTTTACTATAAAATTCAAAACCCCTTTCTATAATAATGAGAATTTACATTTAAATATTTTTTTATGAGAATGTGATTTTTGTCACAGAACTTTATGGTAAAAAATGCTACTATTTTTTTAACAAAGTTTTGGGAGGAGATTGTATGAAAATTAAACTAGATAAATGTAGCTTTAATAAAGGCTTAGATAAATTAAAATTAGAGTATAAAATATTAGCACCAGTGACTACACCTTTCAAAGGAACTTATTCAGATTCGGATTTAACTAAATATGAGGAGATAGAAAAAATAGAGGAAATAGAGTTTAATAAAAAATCTAATTTCTCTGTCAAAGAAGTGATACTTCCGATTAATCAAATACTTTTCTATTTTACAGAAAAAGAGTTTAAAACAAGTGATATAGAGGGTAAGAAGCTATTAGTCTTTTTAAGAGCTTGTGATCTTAATGGAATAAAAAGAATAGATCAAATCTATTTAGAAAATGGAGAAGAAAGAGATTTCTTCTATGAAAGACTTAGAGAAAAAGTAAAATTTGTTCTAATTGGATGCCAAGAAAGTTTTAGAAATTGTTTCTGTGTAAGTATGAATTCAAACAAAACTGAAAATTATTCCATAGGAATAAATATAAGAGAAGATGAAATATATCTAGATATAAAAGACGAAGAATTAAATGTATTTGAGGGAGAAGAATGTGAATTTGAAGTAGATTTTGTTAAGAAAAATATAATATCTGTGGAAATTCCAGAAAATATTGATGCAGTTGAATTAGCAAAACATGAAATGTGGAATGAATATGACTCAAGATGTATAGCTTGTGGAAGATGTAACTTTGTCTGTCCAACATGTACTTGTTTTACTATGCAAGATATTTTCTATAAAGAAAATGAAAATGTTGGCGAGAGAAGAAGAGTTTGGGCATCATGTCAAGTTGACGGATATACTGATATGGCTGGAGGACATTCTTTTAGACAAAAACAAGGGGAAAGAATGAGATTTAAGGTAATGCACAAAATCAATAATTTTAACAAAAGATTTGGATATCAAATGTGTGTGGGATGTGGTAGATGCGACGATGCATGCCCACAATATATATCTTTTTCTGAGTGTATAGATAAAGTAAATAATGCTATGAGTGTGAAAGAGGAGGCGAAATAAATGAATCCATATATACCAGTTGCAGCAGAAGTTAAAAGTATAGTTAAACATACAGATATAGAATGGACTTTTAGAGTTGAGTGCGACACAAAGGATGTACTTCCAGGAAAGTTCTATGAAATATCAATACCAAAATACGGGGAAAGTCCCATATCAGTTTCAGGATATGGAGAAAATTATATAGATTTTACCATAAGAAATGTGGGGAAGGTAACCAGCAAATTATTCAACTATAAAGTTGGAGATAAATTCTTCATAAGAGGACCTTATGGAAATGGATTTGATGTTAACTTATATGAAAATAGAGAAGTGGTAGTAGTGGCTGGAGGAAGTGGTTTAGCTCCAGTTAGGGGAATAATTGAACATTTCTATAACAATCCAGATAAATGTAAAAACTTTAAATTAATAGTTGGATTTAAATCTCCAAAGGATATCTTATTCAAAGATGATTTAAAAAGATGGAGTGAAAAACTGGATATATTAGTAACAGTTGATGGAGCGGATGAGGACTACGAAGGAAATGTGGGTCTTGTTACAAAATATATACCAGACCTTGAAATAGAAGATTTAAATAATATGTCTGCTGTAGTTGTAGGACCTCCAATGATGATGAAATTTAGTGTGGGAGAATTTTTAAAAAGAGATTTAGATGAGAAAAATATATGGGTTTCTTATGAAAGAAAAATGTGCTGTGGATTAGGAAAATGTGGGCACTGTAAAATGGATGATACTTATATATGTATAGATGGTCCAGTATTTGATTATGCTTATGCAAAAAATCTAATGGATTAAGGGGGAGCAAAATGTTAAGAGATGTAAATACTAAAAAAGTAATGAAAAATGCTTATAGAATTACAAAAAGTAAATATGAAACTTCTCTAAGAGTTAGAATACCTGGAGGAAGTGTGGACCCTGAAAGTTTAATGACTGTATCAAAAATTGCCAGTGAATATGGAAATGGTCAAATTCATATTACCACAAGACAGGGATTTGAAATACTAGGCATAAAAATGGAAGATATGGAAGAAGTTAATAAATTAATCCAACCTGTAATAGATAAGATGGATATAAATCAAGAGGAAAGAGACAAAGGATATCCAGCAGCAGGAACTAGAAATGTGTGTTCATGTATAGGAAATAAAGTCTGTCCAAAGGCCCAATACAATACTACTGAATTTGCAAAGAAAATGGAAAAGGCCATATTCCCAAATGATTTGCATGTTAAAATTGCCTTTACAGGATGTCCAAACGACTGTATTAAAGCAAGAACCCATGACTTTGGAATAATAGGAATGACTCTTCCTTTATATGATAAAAATAGATGTGTATCATGTAGTGCTTGTGTGAAAAAATGTCAAACCCTTTCAACAGGTGCTCTAAAAATGGAAAACTACAAAATAGTAAGGGACCATGATAAATGTATAGGATGTGGTGAATGTACTCTAAATTGTCCAACTAGTGCATGGACTAGAGATCCTCAAAAATACTACAGACTTGCTATTATGGGTAGAAGTGGAAAGAAAAATCCTAGACTGGCAGAAGATTTTTTAGTATGGGTGGACGAAGAATCAATTATCAAAATAGTTCTTAATACTTATAAATATGCAAAGGAATATATAGATCCTAATGCACCAGGAGGAAAAGAACACATAGGATATATAGTTGATAGAACTGGATTTATGGAATTTAAAAAATGGGCATTAGAGGGTGTAGAGCTTTCTAACATGGTGAAAGTCAATGAAAATATATATTGGAGCGGTATAAAATATTAATATAAATTTGAATCCCACAGAAAAA
>CAMBXR010000066.1 GCA_945871955.1 uncultured Clostridium sp.
ATGGTTAATTCTATAGATTATTATAAATTGTTCGGAATATATAACAATTACGAACCGAATTATATTATATATGATTAATCACGAAGTTAGCTAACATAGCCTAAAATAAAAGAGCCTATTCACTAGGCTCTTAAACCGACATTCGGTATATTGTTTATATTTAATTCACAATCTTCATCATAATTGAAAATACTTTCTATAAATTTTTCTTCTTCTTCTTTTGACTTAAAACCTACTCCTGGTTCAATACTAACTACTTCATATTCTTTACCATCTATAATAATTTTCTCCATAAAACTACTTATATACTACATCTCCTTCAACTTTTATATATTAGAAATTATATCACAGTTATAGATACATCTTTTTAGGAATTATATTAAAGTTATATCATGATTCAAACATATTTAGTTCACTTGCTCTACTTCATAATCGTCTAATGTCAAATCTATATCTTCTAAGATTCCCCACTCCAACTCATGCCTATCTAAATCGTCACAACTCTCGTTATTTCCAACTTCTATACTCAAACTCATAATTTCATGTACATCGTATTTATCTTTAATTTCTTCCACGTGTTCATCTATCAAACTTTTTACAAACTCCCTTACTTCACCTTCACTAGGCATTTGCTCAAAGCTATGTTCATCTAATTTATCAACTATATCATCACTAAATACATCCCAAGTAGTGAAATATTCTTTTTCTTCGTTATCTGTCTTATGATCCAAACTAATCTTTACTGTTGCATATATACATACATCTGTGATTTTATACATTCACTCCCCCTCCTTTTTCCTCTACTTCATATTCTTTTACAGTTATACTTAGATAAGTAATTTCACCCCAACTCAGCTCTAATACATCCTCCCAATTCAAACCTTCTTCATTCTCCATACCCCCTCCACCGTCATAAACACTCATAGTCATTTGTTCTACTGAATACGTACTCATTACACGTTCAACGTATTCTTTAAATAGTTGTGTTATATGTTGCTCTACTTCTTCTTCACTTGGATTTTTCTCAAATTTGCAATCAATATTGCCCAATTCAATTTCACCGCTATCTAATTCCCACATCGTATACATATCATCCCTATCATCACACACCAAACTTATATCTACTGAACCCCAAGCATCGAAACTCGTTATTTTATACATTAATTTCACCTCTTTTATTTGTAATTTCAAGTATTTGTAATTTCAAGTTATGTGATAATAATAACTTACAAAAAAAATTATTTCAAATATTGCAAACTATATAAAATATTTTATAAAAAATATTTTATAAAAAAAATAGAAGCAGTAAATCCTGCTCCTATTTATACAACCTATCTTTTTATAAGTATCTCATTTGCTTCAGATTGAATTTTATCAAATCCTAAAATTTTAAATTCTATAATTTCTATATCTGTCTTTAAAATAGATCCATCATCATTATATATATCACCAAAATAATATTTAAGACTATCTAATGCAGCAGCCTTTATGATTTCCAGCTCTTTATTTTCACTTAAGTTATTTGCTATATATAATCCAACTTCAGCATCTAAATTTTTAAATTGATCATACTCAAACTCTTTTTTTACATTTGCATAGTTAACCGAAGTATCATATTCATAAACGTGTTCATATCCACCTTCATCATCCCAAACTAACTTAGGCCAATAAATACCTGCATTTAATTTTACTTCTGCGAAAAACTTTAAATTTTTTATTTTAATACATTTCACTTTATTCAATTTATTACCTCCTAGTACAATCCCCCACTAAGAAATAGCATCTCTTTCTTTAATTTTAATAGATATGCAATGCCATTTGTTAAGGTATATTTTTCCATTATATGATGAAACATTACTCCCCCCTTCATGAAGTTATAAACTTCATGAAACATATATATAATATAAAATTCGTAAGCGAGTTGGTCACCACTTACAAATTTTATTTTCAATAAATCATTGAAATCACTCTGTTCTTCAATGATTTATTTGGGCGGAGCTCGTGTGTCTAGCCATAATACAATTCGTTTCACTCATTGTCTACTGGGACCCACTTCGCCCCGCCTAAATCGTGGTTTTGCTGTCTATTAGCAGCACACTGCTAATACGCCAGTCAAAACTATTCACGATTGGGGGGAGAAAATATCCTGACTATTGAGTCAGCATATTTTCTTTTGATTTAACTCCTTTAGGGGAGTTAAATCAAAATTGGTACTCCATAGCGATTTGTTTCTCTTGTTATTTTTTTGGTGTTTGGTATTTTAGTTGGAACAGATCCTACGGAATCTGTTAGTGCTGCCGCACATTGTTTTTTTAAGGAGCCTTTTTTGAGGGAGAAGCCTTTTTAAGAAGGAGCTTTTTTAGGAAGAAGCCTTTTAAGGAAGGAGCCTTTTAAGGAAGGAGCCTTTTGGGAAAGAGGTTTTTAAAGAAGAAGCCTTTTAGGAAAGGAGCTTTTTAATAAATATTAATAAATATATGGAGGTGTTATATGTCAAAGAATAATTCTAAACCAAGACTTTCTAAAAGCGATCTAGATTTACTAAAAAATATCTGTGTTACTGGAGGAGCTACTTATGACTTTGCATGCAGCAAAGTCGGAGATAGAAGAATTAGAAGACTGATTGAGCTTAATGTATTAAAAAAGAATAAACCATATAGAAATGACTCTATTAAAAATAAAAAAAATAAAGTGAAAGATTTATATTCTTACTCTTTAGATTCGATTGGAATTGAAATAGTAATTCAAAGAGGTTTCTGCACAGAAATTCAGCCTTTCAATGGCTATAGACATTCGGAACACATGCAAAAAGTAGTAGACGACTTATTAAACAATAAAAATATACCTGTTGAGGATATTTTTAATGAGAAGGAGCAACTAAAGAAGTTTAAGAAACAAATTTATAATGCTTATCAAAATAAAATTAAATTTGCAGTTAATGATATAGCTTACTTTGATTCAAATAATAATTTGCATTCAATTGAAATTGAAACAGACTATAGAAAAAATCTAATTACAAAGCATAGAAACTATGCTGAAAAAGTATTAGGAGTAAAATATGAATCTCATAAAGTTGAAACACCAAAAAGGAGGAGATAAACATGGCAAGGGTTTCTAAAGAAACTATTGAACTTAGAAAAAAACTTTTTAACAAGCATAAAGATATTTTTAAACTTCTCCATGCTGCTGGAGGAGCTTTATATAACATTCATATAGAGCAACTTTTAAATCTTCCTAAGAATACTCTTAGATACAAATTAAATAAATTATCACAAGCTGGTTTAGTAGCTTGTGATACAGTTAACTATAATTCAACTTCTCGGACTGTTACACGACTTACCAAACCTGCTTGGAGGTTGCTAGGTGTCGATAGAGATCTAGGTTCTATACAAGAAGAAAGATTAAATCAATGCTTACTAAATGCTTGTATTTATAATTTTTTTATTAAAACTGATAAAAATGATAAAGATAAAACGGTAGAATTTTTTGATATTATTAATGATTTTTCAAATGCAATAAATTATAAACAAATTGTTAGTAATAATGATAAACTAATTGATTTATCTTTATTTAAAGAAAGATATGATAGAAATATTGCAATAATAGATTTCGATATTTCAGATGATGTTAAAACTAAATCTGTAGATGTTATTTTTCATAAAAATAACCCCCAAGTAAGCGAAGTTGCAACCTTTTGCGACCACTTATTGGGAGTTATTGAAAAAGCATTTTTCTTTAAAAATAAAAATTTCTACTATGAACCCTTTAAACTTAAAATTAATTTATATGTAGTGAGTACTATTAAAATTTCTAAGATTGATTTAGATAAAGAGTTAAATAATAAGATACGTGAGTATTCTTACTTTAATCACAAATCTAAATCTAGCATGTATACAGCTAGACAAGTACACTTTAGGAAACTAAAGTTTTACTGTTTAGATAGTTACAATCTTAGTTTTAATAAATACTAGAGTTGGTGAATTATTATCTATAACTTAAATAGTTATCTAGGATAATTAAAGTAACTTCATAACTATATTTAATTTATATAGCTATGCTCTGTTTACCCACTCACTACAAACAATAGCAAGTCACTTGATACGTTCTAGCGACTGTATTTATTAGTTAAATTTAATTTTAAATTATTACTACCTTTTTCTTTTATTTTTAATACTACATTATATAAAATATATCTAATACTATAACTATTTATTAGTCTAAATGACTTTTGTTATCTAAAAAATTATGATAAACTATTTATGGTTGATTGATGATAGTATACTCTTACTACATCAAAAAAGAAGGTCCCACTAAAGGGGCCTTCTTTTTTATTATTGACATAAATAACCTATAGCATTTCCATACACTTTTAGTTCTTCTGGAACTTCAATTACATTTACTATATCTTCTTTTATTAACTTGTAAAATGTATTGAATCCTCCACCTACACCTAATATAGCAACCGATTTAAAGTTTACTAGATTATATTTATCTTTAATCTGCTTTATTAAATCTTTCTTTAAATCATCAGCTTTTTTCATATAATCATCTATATTATATATACCTTCTATTGTTTTGAAGTCATTTCTTATTGCATATTCAACTTGATCTGCTGTTATTTCATCTTCATTTCTATCATTTATTTCATTTGCTATTAATTGAGATAGTGTTACTATACCAATTTCAATTGTATCAGGTAGGTTTGGATTATATCTTGCTCTTTGTGTGCTAAATTCGTAATCACATGTATCTGTTGTATCACCACCCACATCTAATGAGATTAATCTTCTAGTACTACTATTTAGATAACCTTGTGCTTCTATAGCTTTGAAAGCTGAATAACCCTCCATAAATACTTTCAATGAATTTATTTTAATCTTTTTATACTTATTTCTTATTCTGCATTCTATTGATTCCCCTACTGTGAATTTCTCTTTAAAAGCTTTTAATGCTGCATCTGAGAAATACTGTCTCGGCGGTAATCCCAATTTTAAATCTACTACTATATAATCTATTTCTTCATCATTAGTTTTTGCTTCATCTAATAATTCACTTATCATAACTAAAGCTTGTTCATGTAAATAATCTCTATCATATTTTTTACTATTATTATTTAATCTTCCTGCTCCAACAAATAAAAGTTTGCCATTTACTTCTAGCTTAACTGCATCAAAATTCATCATTCTCTTATCAGTTGAAACTTTGTTAGGGATTGTTTTTAATACCACATTCCCATCATCTTTTATCATAGCTCCTTTTAAAGCTATATTTCCTAAGTCGATTGATATTTCTCTTACTCTTTTAAACATCTTTTACTCCTATCTTCCTGCAAAAGGATTATCTTCACATTTTGCTATTGTAATATTTCTTTGGTTGATTGATTGATTTTCTAGTGTTTCTTTACATTCAGAAACAACTATCTGTTCTTCTTTCTTTGGTTCTTCTTTCTTTACAGTGCTAGTTATAACATCTATATTAGATGAAGCAGTTGAAAGAATATTATTATACATAGCTAGTTTTTCGATATGTAATCTATGTGTTGATTCATCTAATACATCCATATCTTCTACTAGCATTTCTAAAACTAATTTTGCGAAGTTACTAATTTTTCTCTTGTCTTTTTGAGATAAAATCCTATACTTCTGTTCAGCATCTTTACTGATTTTTGCTTGTAGATTATATACAGTACTCATTACAAAACATTCCTTTTTATTATTTTATAATTACAATGTAATTTGTTAATATTTTTTATTAATTACTTTGTAATTACTAGCTCATTAATCTGTAATTATATTATCATTTTTTCTCATTAATTGTCAATTATTTTTTTATTAAAAAGTCATGACTTTTTAATATTTTTAAATGTTATAAATTACTTGAAATAACTCCAGTACATTGAAAATACTATATTTTATATAATAATACATATTATACTTTTTATTATATTTTTTATAATATATTTTATTATATTTTTTATAATAAATTTTATTTTTTATAAAAAAATAAAGTATATAGTATTTTTTACTATACACTTTACAATATTTTTTATTATATTTTTATTTGCTAGTTTTCTTTCTACCTCTAGATTTGTTATTTTTATCATATTTTTTTACAGCTTTTTCATCTATAGGTAAATCTAAAGTTAATTCATTTATAGCAGTTTCTAATATATTTGCTATAGATAGTCCAGAGCTGATTGATAAAGTTTTTAGTTTATTTAAAACATCTTCTTCAAGATACACTGCAACTGGCGACTTTTGAGGTTTCTTCTTTTTATCTTCAATCATATCTGCAAGACTTTTAGCTCCTCTTAATAAAGGCTTACTTCCAACTGTATTTACATCTTTATTTAATTCTAATTCTTCATCTTCTAATTGATCTAATAAATTTGACATATTATAAAATCTCCTTTTCTTTCAATTCTTCAACTAGGTCATTTATCTGTTTTTCTATTTTTCTATTTTTGTATGAACCAGTAAGTTCTCCTATACCAATCTTCAGTATAGGCGCTTGTTGAATAGTAGTACTTTCACTTATCTTAGTTTCAAGTAAATGCTCTGATGAAAATTTATATTTTAATAATTGTTTATCAAACAATTCTAATATTTTTCTTTTATATGATTTATTGTTGTTAAGTAAGACACCTTTTTTAGATGTGTCATCTATACCCAACTTTTTTAGATCAGCTAAATATAATTTATTGAATAGTTCAGCCCCCCTTATACTAGCTAGGTCGCCGTGCGACATCGGTATCACAATGCTATCCATTGTATATAGGAAATTACGATTCAATAAATCTATTGACGGAGATAAGTCTACAAAGACATAATCGTACCTTTTTAGTACTTCCATATTCTTTCTAAACCACTTGGCTATTAATAAATTTTTATCTTCTCTTAAAGCCATATTTTCTGCTAAAATACATAACTCTATATCCCCTGGAATTAAATCAATATTTATGTATGATTCATTTGGAGATTTTATAATCAATTCCTCTGCAGCTGCATTACCCATTATTGCATTAACCATTGTTTTATCACTATGATTCATTTTGTAAATATACTGTGTTAAGTTTGCTTGTAAATCAGCATCTATTAATAATATTTTCTTATTTTCTTTTGCTAGTTTATATGATGTAAGAAGTGTTAAAGTTGTTTTTCCTATTCCACCTTTTATATTGAAAAAAGTTAGTATTTTCAATTTTTCATCCTCCAAATAATTTTATTTTATTTCTTATTATAAATCTTATTATACTTTTTATTTTTGATTTAATTATAATATATACTATTTTTTTTATTATAACCCTTTTTAAAAATTAACACAAATTGATTCAAATATCTCTGCTAGAAAAAAGAGCTTTTAATATAATTAAAAGCCCTTTTTGTTTATTTTGAATTTACATTTATTCTATACTTTTCTAGTAACCCTTCTTTTTTTAGTATATTTACTAAGTGAGCACATTTAGAATTTAATGCATTGAAAGTATCTTTTTCTATATAATCAGATTCTACTGCTGCTTGTAACTTTGATAACTCATTACTAATTTTTTCATTATCAGCTTTTATCGAACTTAATTCTTCTTCATGTTTTTGTTGCATTTTACTAATATCCGCTTCATAACCTTTTTCCATTTCAGATATTTTATTATTATATTCTTCATTTAAATTTTGGATATCAGTTAAATGCTTTTTATTAATATCTGTGATTTCTTTTTTATGCTTATCTTCTAATGTTACTTTTTCTCTATTTAGTTCAGATATTTCATTATTTTTATTAGTAATTTCTATTTCTTTTTCATTAATATTTTTATTTAAACTTTCTTTTTCTTGTGAAAGTTTCTTATTTTCATCTACTTTTTGATTTATTAATTTATCTTTTTCAGCTATTATATTATCTTTTGCAGCAATTGTATTATCTTTATTAGTGATGTTAGTTCTAAATTCTTCTATTTGTTGCTGCATGAATGTTTTATCTGTTCTTAAACTATCTATTTGTTCATTTTTTTGAGATAATTCAGTATCCTTATTGTCTATGATAATATCTTTTCTAGATAACTCATTTTCTTTATCAGCTACATCTCTTTTAAGATTTTCTATATTACTTTTTAAATCTGATATACTTTGATTTTTAGAATCTAATGCTTTTGTATGTTCATTCACTAAATCAGTTTTCTCATTAGTTAATTTAGTCACTTGTTCTGAATTTTTGTTATACTCTGCTTTTAACTCAATTAATTCTTTTTCTCTTTCTTTTATAGTAATTTCAAGTTCATTAGTATTTCCCTCTAATGTAACTACTTGTTCTTTTAATTCATTGTTTTCTTCAAGTAGCTGATCTTTTTCTTTACATATTTCATCATGTTGCTTTTGAAGACTCTTATTTTCTTCATCTAAACTTTTTAATTCATCTATTTTAGTATTTACATTTTCTATATTCAATTCGACTAGTTGCTCTGAATCCAAAGCAATAGATTTTATTATTTCATTTATAGAATCATTGTATTGATTTATTTTTTCTAATTTATTTGTTATTTGCACTTTATTTGCTTGTTTTTTTCTTTTCATCTCTTTATGTGCTTCTATTAATTCAGCTAATTTTTCGTTAAATTCACCCGTCATAGCCTCGTCAATATACACTTTTTGGCTTGGCTTAACCTTCCCGCTAATTGTCGCATTGTTTTTTTCTTTAATTATTTCAGTAGTCATATTTTCCTCCTTGTTTGGTATACCACGGTATACCGTAATAAATTTAGTATTTCCAATGGTTTACCGTAGTATACCATATATTTATATAGTATTTCCAATGGTTTACCATAGGTATACCAACTTTCATATTTTTATTATAAACCTATTTTAAAAAAATAGCAAATTATAATATTTTCTATCTTGTAATAAAAAAGCAGAGCAGGACCTTCAATAAGAGGTTTCTGCTCTGCTTTTTTACATATTATAAAGCTTTTAAATCATTTTTTAATAACTTACCGATATTTTTATCATAGAAGACTTTTAAAACCTTCTATGGTTGCTTAAAATCGTTCTCTTGTTAATCTCGCTAATTCATCAAAATCCACATCTTCATCCAATTCTGTATAATTCCAGTTCTTTCTTTGTTTATGGTTTTTGGTATGATTTAAAAATTTTTCTATATTTCTAATATTATGTTTTTTTAAATCTTTAAGTAATTGAAGAAGATAACTTTCTTTGGCTTTTATATCAGCTCTTGCCGAAATATGCTCAATTAAATATTCAAATAACTCTAAGTCCATATCGTTATGATATTCTTTTAACTTTTCTTTCATAAATCCATTTAATTTGAATTTTTGCTCATATATCGAATAAATCGTATCGCTATTGGTTTCAATATCCGTATCATGCAATACTTCTTTTGTAGCTATTCTCTTAGTTTTAACCGTATCAATATTAGTTTCAGTTATTGTTTTCAAGTATCTATATATAGTCTTATTGGTCCTAGAGTTACTTTTTTCTTTTACTTCTAATATAGCTAGTTTTATAAACTTATCAATAAGTCTCTGAGCCTTAGATTTGCTTATATTCAAGAGCTTTGCTATATCGCTTAAACTAAACTCTATAAGTCCACCAGCTGCATTATTAGATATATAGTATTGTAGCCTAATTTCATCTATTTCTTTATTTAAGTCAAACATTCACAATACCTCCATTTCGTGATACCTTTTTATAGTTTACTGTGTAAAGTAGTAAGGCCGCCCGTAGCACTACCGCCTCTCCATTTCATTACAGTTGGTCTATGGGTGGGGTTGGTTTGTACTTATTAGAGGATTGATAGATGATAGATATGTATTAGAGGAGTAAAAAGCCTTCAAGAGATTTTTAAGACACTAATACTATAATTTATAGATACCATATTTCAGGCAACTTTTTTTTTCCTTATATAAAAGACCAGGTATCGGTCCTGGTCCTATTTATTATCTACATATAAAGTTGCTTCCTAAAGTCAAAGAACTAATACACTAATACTATAATTTATAGATACCATATTTCAGGCAACTTTTTTTTTATTTCGCATATTATGCAAGTTTAGTCGAAACTTCCTGGCTTTCACTGTTCTCAATTACATATTTACCTGTTTCTAATTCTTTTTTATATTTAGATACTGTTGCTTTATTAATACCAAGTCTTTCAGCAATATCTTTTTGTTTATAGCCAGACTCTAACATTTCTGCAATTACAATCATTTTTTCATGTTTATCCTGTTCCCTGGAAGTTCTTCCTTCTTCATTTCTTAAACTTTCCTTCTGTCTCTCCTTCTTCCATTCATTACGGTACGGTTTACTTCTTCTATTCTTTTCTTTTGTGTTAAATAGAGTATCCATTTCTTTCATCTCTTCATCCGATATGCTTAAATCTTCAATAACTTTGTCAGATGTAAAAATATGGCAACCTTCTTTATAAAAGAAATTATTCATTTGCCTTTGAGTCATTTTCTCTTTTGTTTTCTTTTCTACTTCACAAAACTTATCAAAAGTTTCTTCCCACTTTTTGAAATATACTTCTGCACTTGCGGTGGCGTTAACAACTTCATTTAATTCCAGTGGTTCAGTAAACATATTATTCAAATTTACTGTTTCTTCTAAAGATCTATCTGTATCTTTTACAAAACAGCAGTTCCAATATCTAAAGTAAAACAATAGCTTTTCTCTGCAACCTGTTATTTCATAATTTCGTAACTCAACTAATCTTTGTAAGTCTAAAATTCTCTTATGATGTAGCATGTGAGTTGTAAATAAACTAGCCGCTTGCCTTGCAGATAATTCCTTTTTAGTTATTTTACGTTTTTTACCATTTTTATTTTTAACATTATCCCTTTCTTTTTTAGGTATATACTTCTCAAATTCATTCGGTAAAAGTTGTATCCTAAAATGGTCCAATGTATAAATAGGTATATCTTTTTCTATCTTATTATTTAAAAATTTTACTACCTGTCCATTTTTACTATTTTTAGAACCACAAAGTCGATACACATGTGCAGCATCTTTAGCCTTGGGATCTGCCCCATATTGTTCAAATTTTTTAAACAATTCATCCATGCAAAGCTGCCACAATGCCAACGCCTGATATGGCGCAGAGTCTATTAGCCATATCATATATAGTCCTTTACCCGAGTTAATGGTAAAGGACGGATATCCGATTCTATCAAAAAACTTTTTCTCTTTTTTTAATAAAATAGTGTACATTTCTTCTTGAGTCTTATTCGCATATTTTTCAACTTTATAATAATCCAAATCTATTACGAATGCTTTTAAATGTCTAAGATCTGCAAGCCTTCTTCTGTTATTCCAAAATCCATTTGCACTTATGTAAACATCCTTTTCCGATAGGAACTTCCATACAACATCTAATAATTCTTCTGTAGAAAAACTATACTGATTCCAAGTTCTAAATGAATCTTCATCAGATGTTGCAGCTATTACAAGTTTTCCATCATAATCTCTATGTAAATTAAAAATATGACTTTGAGCATCTTCGATTCTTTTTGCATTCACTAGCGGATTCACTCTTCTATTTAATATATGTACTACTTTATTAAGTTTAGTTGTATTACTATTTTCTCGAATAGCACTTTTATTCATTTTTACCTCCTTTTAACCCTACAGTTAACCTACAGTTAAAAGGAAACAACAATTCTTGCAAAATTCATTATAAAAGTATATAATATAGGTAAATATTATATATGTATGCGAGTGCTTTTATCTCGAATTTAGAGAATTTAATTAATTTGGCGATTAATTAAATTTTAGAAACATTATAGTTGTTGTTTCCTCTAGTTCCTGATAGGAGCTTTTTTTTATTTCAGTATATTCTACCATGCAGAAAAAATCAAATCTTGCATTTTTTGAAATATCTAATTTGTTACTGTTCTAAAGCTTTTTAAAGCATTTTCCAGTTCATCATCAACAATATGTGTATATATCATTGTTGTGCTTAAATCAGCATGTCCTAATGCTTTCTGGACCAGTCTGATATCCTTTGTTTGTCGGTAAAGGTCAGTTGCATATGTATGCCTTAATGTATGAGGACTTATTCTCTTGTTAAGAGCCTTCTCGGAATATTTATATAACACCCCTCTTACATCTCTATCTTTTAACCTCCTCCCCTCTCTAGTAGAGAATACATACTCAGACTTTCCTATGTTTTCTGATTGATCTTCTCTCCAGTTACACAACTCTTGTAACATAACTTCGTTTACCCAAAGTATTCTGTCATTACCACCCTTACCATCAACAACTTTTAATTGACCTGTCATTAGATTCACATTTTCCCATTTTAAATCCAACATCTCCGATAATCTTAATCCTGTATTCAGGAACAATTGAACCATGCACTTATTTCTTCTAGAGTTGAAATATCTCTTGTTGAATACTTGCAGCAGCATTTCTTGTTCATCTATATCTAAAACTTCTGGAATCTTTCTTGCCATTATATATATCTCCTTAATTTTTACTTTTTCACCTATAATACATATTATAGGTGGTTATAATCACCCTTATTTATTATATCTTATTTTATGTATTTTTTAAAGTATTTTCGGTGATTATACACGTTTTTTTCTATAAAATAAGACTCTGTTAGCTTACTTCGTGATAATTATAATAAAAAACAACCATACCTTAGAAATTTCAATTTCTAAGGTATGGTTGTTTAATTTGTTGTAAGTAGTTCGTATTATATTAAAATTACGAACTTAACTATATT
>CAMBXR010000067.1 GCA_945871955.1 uncultured Clostridium sp.
AGAGTGATTTAAGATTAAATATAAAAAATGTGTAAAATATAACCTATTTATACATTAAATAATAATATGAAAATTTGGGGGTATATATACTATGAAATAAAATTCATATGAATACTACTTAGAAGTTTTATTATTCTTACTTAAAGATTATTTTTATAATATAAAGACGAAAGGATAAAGTAAAATGGAAGTAAATGCTTGGAAAGATTTTAAATAGGGAATTTGGCAAGATAAAATAGACGTTAGGGATTTTATACAAAGTAATTACACTCCATATGAAGGTGATGGATCATTTTTAGCAGGTGCCACTGAAAATACTAAAAAGCTATGGGATAAAGTAATGCAATTAAATAAGGAAGAAAGAGAAAGAGGTGGTGTATGGGACGTTGATACTCATACTGTATCTGGTATAAATGCTTATAAAGCAGGTTATATAGACAAAGATTTAGAAACTATAGTTGGTGTTCAAACTGACCAGCCTTTCAAAAGAGCAGTCATGCCTTTTGGTGGTATAAGAATGGTGGAAACTTCTTGTAAAGCCTATGGATATGAATTAGATGAAGAAATAAAAGAAATATTTACTAAATACAGAAAAACTCATAACCAAGGTGTATTTGATGCTTATACAAAAGAAATGAGAACAGCAAGAAAAGCAGGAATTATTACAGGTTTACCAGATGCCTATGGTAGAGGTAGAATAATAGGAGATTACAGAAGAGTTGCTTTATATGGTGTTGATAGATTAATACAAGTTAAACAAATTGAAAAAGATGAATTAGATAATGAAGAAATGACAGAAGATGTAATAAGACTTAGAGAAGAATTATCTGAACAAATGAGAGCATTAGAGCAATTAAAAGAAATGGCTCAAACTTATGGATTTGATATTTCAAAACCTGCAACTAATGCAAGAGAAGCTGTTCAATGGGTATACTTTGGATTTTTAGGAGCTATAAAAGACCAAAATGGTGCAGCCATGTCTTTAGGTAAAACTTCCACATTTTTAGATATTTATATTGAAAGAGATTTAAAAAACGGTCTAATTACAGAAGAAGGTGCTCAAGAACTAATCGACCATTTTGTAATGAAATTAAGACTTGTTAAATTCTTAAGAACTACAGACTACAATGAATTATTTAGTGGAGATCCAACTTGGGTAACTGAAAGTATAGGTGGTATGGGACTTGATGGAAGAACATTAGTAACTAAAAACTCTTTTAGAATGTTAAATACACTTTATACCCTTGGACCATCACCAGAGCCAAACTTGACAGTTTTATGGTCAACTAAATTACCACAAGGATTTAAAGATTTTTGTTCAAAAGTTTCCATAGATACAAGTTCAGTTCAATATGAAAACGACGATTTGATGACAAATTACTATGGAGATGATTATGCCATAGCTTGTTGTGTATCAGCCATGGGTGTTGGTAAACAAATGCAATTTTTCGGAGCTAGAGTTAACTTAGCTAAAACACTACTTTATACTATAAATAATGGTGTAGATGAAAAACTAGGAATACAAGTGGCACCTAGCTTTGGCAAAATAGAAGGTGAGTACTTAGATTACGATGAAGTTTTAGAAAAATTTGAACACTACACTGAATGGTTAGCAAAACTTTATGTAAATACATTAAATGTAATCCACTATATGCATGATAAATATTGTTATGAACGTTTACAAATGGCTCTACATGATAGGGATATAATTAGAACTATGGCTTGTGGTATAGCAGGATTATCAGTTTGTGCCGACAGTTTATCAGCTATTAAATATGCTAAAGTTAAACCTATAAGAAATGAACAAGGTATAGCTGTTGATTTTGAAATAGAAGGAGATTTCCCTACTTATGGTAACAACGACGATAGAGTAGATAGTATAGCAGTTTATCTAGTTGAAAGTATGATGAATAAAATAAGAAAAAATAAAACTTATAGAAATTCTATTCATACTCAATCAGTTCTGACTATAACTTCAAATGTGGTTTATGGTAAGAAAACTGGAGCTACACCAGATGGTAGAAAAGCAGGAGAACCATTTGCTCCAGGAGCTAACCCAATGCATGGTAGAGATAAAAATGGTTCATTGGCATCACTTGCATCTGTTGCAAAACTTCCTTATAATCATTCAATAGATGGAATATCTAATACTTTCTCTATTATACCAAATGCATTAGGTAAGACAGATGAAGAAAGAGTAAAAAATTTAAGTAATTTAATGGATGGATATTTCTCACAAGATGCTCATCACTTAAATGTAAATGTCCTTGTTAGAGAAACTCTACTTCATGCCATGGATCATCCAGAAGAATATCCTCAACTTACAATTAGGGTATCTGGATATGCAGTTAACTTTATTAAATTAACTAGAGAACAACAAATGGATGTAATCAATAGAACATTCCATGGAAAAATGTAATATGAAAGTGTCCAAAGGGTGTATCAAAAATGATACACCCTTTGTTTTTAGGAAATTATGAATGACTATTTTAATTAGGATATGTTTGTTTTTATTTTTTCTTCTTTAGGTAAAACTATTTTGAAGGTTGTACCTTCATTTAGTTTTGAAGTTACATATATATTTCCACAACTTAGTTCTACAATTCTTTTTACAATTGATAGTCCCAAACCTAACCCTTTCATACTACGAGATAAATCACCTTGGAAGTATTTATCAAAAATATGTGCTTTTGTATCTTCGTCCATTCCCATACCATCATCGCTTATAATGACATTTATATTATCATCATTTATTAATTTGACAGAGATATTACCATTTTCAGGTGTGTACTTAATGGCATTATTGATTAAGTTAATCCAAATATGATCCATTAAATCTTTATTTCCATAAAAATTACATTCATCCAATTGAATATGAAATTCTATATTTTTTTCATTCCATTGAGGTGAAAGTAAAATAATGCATTCTTTAATTTGTTCATCTAATAAATAATAATTTTTATTAAAGATAATATTTTGGTTTTCTAACTTGGACATCAATAAAGTACTATTAGCTAAACTTGCTAATTTTTCAGATTCATTATATATAATATCAATATACATTTCTTTATCATCTTCACTTATATTAGGATCTTTTAATAAACTGGCAAATCCATTAATAGACGTTATTGGTGTTTTGAATTCATGGGAGAAATTATTTATAAAATCCTCACTTAATGTACTTATTTGTTTAAGTTCATTGACCATAGTATTGAAATTTTTGAATACATCCTCCAGGGGTCCTGACTTTTTTAAATCTAGCTGAACATTGAAATTACCATGTGCAACTTCTTCTAATCCGTTTATTATTTCAACTACACATTTATAAATAACCTTTGTAAACCACTGAGTTATTTTAAACATGAAAAAGCTCATGGGTAAAATCATTCCAATTGCATTAATTGGATCATATACAGAACTATCTACTAGAAATATTTCATTTGCTGCAAAATCAATAAGTGCAAAACACATAACAGATAAAATAACAATAATAGTACAACCTAAAATTAAAAAATTTCTAAATCTTTTTCTACCCATTATAAACCACCATCTTGTAGCCTAATCCCTTAACAGTAGTAATTTTTAATTCCTCAAAATCATTTATTTTATGTCTTAATCTATTAATATGAGTTTTAATTGTATCTTCAGATGTATCACTATCATATCCCCACACATCATCTAATAATTGATTTTTTGTAAAAATAACATTTGGATAAGATAATAATTTATATAATAAATCAAATTCTTTTTTAGTTAAAGTAACTACATTGTCACCTTTTTGAACAGTATAAGTTTTTGAGTCAACAACTAAATTGTTTATTTTTATTTGTTTACTTGTATTAATGTTAGCTCTTCTTAATAAAGATTCTATTCTCCATTTTAATTCTTCCTGATGAAAGGGTTTTGTCAAATAATCATCAGTTCCCAAAGAAAACCCCCTTCTTTTATCATCAAAACTTTGTTTTGCAGTAAGTAAAATTACAGGAAATTCATAACCACAATCACGTATGGTCTTTACTAATTCATAACCATCCATATTTGGCATCATAATATCTGTAATCATTAAATCAATTTTTTTACTATAAATAATATCCAATGCTTCTTTGCCATCTTTTGCAGTTAAAACATTATATTGACTTTTTAAATATGAGTAAGTTAATAATCTAATATTTTCATCATCTTCTACTAGTAAAATTGTCACCATCCCTATTACCACCTTTTGCTAAATATATACTAATTTATACTATAAAAGTAACATAAATGTAAACAAAAGTAACGAAATTATAATTTCATTACTTTTTGTTTATTTTAATTTCTTTAAACTGAATATATATTTGATTTGTTTTCATTATACTAAAATATTTTATCAAAAACTTTATGGGATAATTCAAATTCATATGATTTTCTATTACAGTCTAGCCACATTTTAACACCATCTTTTAAAGATTCAATTACATATCTAAACATATTCTTACAATTCATTTTAATATTCCTTCTTTCTTATATAAATTTAAATTTTTATTTTCTACACCCTTCTTGATTTATATAGTAAAGATGAAAAGTAACATAAAAGTAAATTATTATAATTATTTAGAAATAAAAACTATAGTTATAATTATCAATTTTAGTAAAATTATTGAAATGAATAGAAATTATAGATATAATTAGCACATCAGCAAATTTAATATAGGGGAAATGTTTATAGATATAAAAAAATGTGACTATAGATGATTTTATAATAGTTGAAATTTAATAAATAAAATGGGGGCGACAATATGGATGGAGTAGAGCAACAACTAGAATACATATCAGATTCAATAGGAAGTATTGACAGTAGCTTACAAGAATTTAGCCAAAACTATAATAATGGTGGTTCTTCATCTGGGATTGGATTGATTATTGTAGTTGTATTACTTTGTATTAACAGTAATATAAAAAAACTTACACAGGCAATTAGGGGCAAAAATTCTAATTTATAATAAGTATAAAATATTAGTCTTATATAGAAAGGTAAAAATGTCATTGGAACAATGATAATATTTACACTTTTATCATCGGTGATTTTTTAATTTTTTATTATAAAAATAGTTTATAAAATTCATATTTAGAATGATATAATAAAAAATAAATACACGATTATTATATATTATGAGGGAGAATTATAATGGCAAAAAATATAAATAATAAATTAATTCAAAGAGCCATAATAAGTATACAAATACTTTATATTTTATTATATCTTGCAACAAGTAGTATAAATAATATTTATTTTACATTTTGGATAAGTGTAATAATAAATATATCAAGTTTGATTTTAAGTATGATGAATATTATAACTAAAGGGTATCTTAAAATATTATTAATTCTAATAAGTATTATCCAAACTTTATTTACTATATTTATCTACCTACTTCCAGATGCAGGTATTCCTGCTTCAATTAAATTATTCTAATTTATAGTAAAATTAAATATAATCAGTGTTTTTTATTTATTACTAAAATTCTATTATTTATAAAAATAAGTATATAATTAATATATAATGCTAAAAAAGGGGAGATAAGATGAATTTTTCAAGATTTAGAAAATTAGATTATATATTATTCTATTTAATCATTTTGGTTATATTTATAATTCAATTACTAGAGTTATCACTAACATCTGTAATAGGTATACTAATAGGAGCTACAATACCAGCCTTAATTTTAGGTACTATAACTAATTTTATATTTAAAAAGAAGTAAATGATTTTAATAGAATCTAAAGACATTATTAAAATTCATATAAGGTGTAAAGAAATAATTGCATGAAGGTGGGGATATATGAAAAAATATGGAATACTTATATGGAGTTTTGTTTTATCAGCTCTATTGTTAATTGGATGTAATAAAACAACATCTAAAAATATAGTTTTACCATCAGTAAAAGAAATAAATAGTGTTGTTATAACTGATAATCAAGCAAAATTTGTAAGTAATGATAAAGATGTTATTTTAAAATTGACAGATAAAATGAATAATGCAATTGCCACAAATAAAGAAAGTGTACAAGATGTGCCAGATTGCGAAAATTATATAGAAATTCACCTAATAACTAAAGACTATACAACTACATATTTTATGTATTTTCATAAGGGGAAATTAACTTTAGAACAACCATACGTTGGTATTTATTTAGTTGATAATAGCTTAAATGAAGTAGTAAACGCACTATACGATTTTAATTTGAAAAAATAAATATAAAATAAAGTATATAAATATAATGCAAGTTTAATCATAAAAAGAGTAGCTATATATAAATATCCTAATATATAGCTATTTTTTAATTGTAAGGAATTTTTATTGTATATGATATTATTTTATATTAAAAAAATTAGAATCTAAGATAGTGATACTATTTCTATCATAATCAATTAAATTATCTTTTTTCATAGATTGAAGTTCTCTAGATAAAGAAGTTCTCTCCACACCAAAATGGGTAGCTAATTCAGTTTTAGTCATATTCAATAAGATTTTGCGGTTATGTTGTTTTGCATACTCGTTATTGAGATAAGAAGCTATGGATAATCTTAGTGATTTATTAGAAAGTATAGAGATTTTATCTAATAAAATTTGGCTTTTCTTGCTCATATGATTTAAATAATTTCTTAAAACTATATCATTTTTATTAAATAAATTAAAAATAACATCTCTTGAAATATATAATAAGGTACAATTTGTCTTACAAATAATATTGAGTTTATAATGATTATTTTCAGAAAATAAAGTATTAGCTCCTACAATACTTACAGGAGAAAAACTATAGACAGTAAAAGTTTTATTATTAAAATTGTCTTCATATAAAGATAATGTGCCCTTTAAAATAATTATAAGGTCTTTACAAGAATCATTTTTCTTGTGAATAATAGTATTTTTAGTATATTTAATTATTCTATAATTTATAGAATTAAATATTTTAAGTAATTCATCCTTGTCAATATTAGTAAATAAATCACATTTAGAGAGTATTTTAATATATTGGTCTATTTTCATAAAAATAACCTCCTATTAGTTACATATGTAACTATATTTTTAACAAACTTGTAAATACTAAAACAGAACGAAAAAAATTACAAATTAGGAGGAAGTAAATATGGAAAATAATATGGCAATGGAATATCCTATGTTTTGTTATCAATGTGAACAAACAGCAGGAGGAAAGGGCTGTACGAAAATGGGGGTATGTGGTAAAACACCAGAAGTTGCAGCCCTTCAAGACTTATTAATATTTCAAATAAAAGGAATAAGTTGCTATGCAAAAGAAATAATTGAGAAAGGTGAGAATGTAGATAAAGATATAGTTAGCTTTATAGAAAACTCTTTATTTACAACATTAACTAATGTTAACTTTGATGCAGATGTTCATGTAAAAATGCTAAGAGAATCTCAAAAGATAAAAGAAGCTTTGAGAAAAAGAGTCGGAAAAATAAAAAATAATACTGAGCATGCTACATATGATTTAAGTGAAACTAAAACAGAAATGCTTAAAGATGCTAAAAAAGCAGGTATAATGTATGATCAAGACCTAGATCCAGATATTCGTTCTCTTCGTCAAACTATAGTTTATGGTCTAAAAGGAATATCAGCTTATGGACATCAAGCAAGAGAACTTGGATACTTTGACGACCAAGTAGATAATTTCTATGTTAGAGCACTAGAAGCTACTACAGATGATAATCTAAGTGTGGAAGAATTAATAAGATGGACTATGAGAACTGGAGATATGAGTGTGGCAGTTATGGCAAAATTAGATGAAGCTAACACTAAAACATATCAAAATCCATCACCTCAAAAAGTTAATGTTCATGTGAAAAAAGGTCCATTTATCATAGTGTCAGGTCATGATTTATGGGATTTACAAATGTTACTTGAACAAACAGAAGGTAAAGGAATTAATATATATACTCACGGCGAAATGATTCCATGCCATGGATATCCTGAACTTAAAAAATACGATCATTTAGTAGGAAACTTCGGTGGAGCTTGGCAAGATCAACAAAAAGAATTTGATAATATACCAGGTTGTGTATTAATGACTACTAACTGCTTAATGAGACCTAGAGAATCTTATAAAGATAGAATATTTACTACTAGTGTAGTTGGATGGGATGGAGTTCAACATATTGGTGTAGGACCAGATGGTAAGAAAGATTTTACACCAATTATAGAAAAAGCACTAGAACTTGGTGGATATGAAGAAGATCAAGAGCCACATGAAATACTAGTAGGATTTGGTCACCATGCTACACTTTCTCATGCAGAAGAAATAGTTAATGCAGTAAAAGACGGAAAAATAAGACACTTCTTCTTAATAGGTGGATGTGATGGTGCAAGACCAGGTAGAAATTACTATACAGAATTTGCTAAACAAGTTCCAGACGATTGTGTAATATTAACACTTGCTTGTGGTAAATATAGATTTAATAAATTAGATTTTGGTGAAGTTGCAGGACTTCCAAGATTACTAGATGTTGGTCAATGTAATGATGCTTATTCAGCAGTTAGAATAGCAACAGCTCTTGCTGATGCTTTTGAAACAGATGTAAATGGATTACCTCTATCACTAATCATATCTTGGTATGAACAAAAAGCAGTAGCAGACTTACTTGCATTATTATCATTAGGAATAAAAGGAATATACTTAGGACCGACACTTCCAGCATTCTTTAGTCCAAACGTACTTCAATATTTAGTAGATACATTTGATATTCGTTTAATAAGTACACCACAAGACGATTTAAAAAGTTGTTTACAACAAGAAGTATAAAAATATTAACAAAAAGGAGCAATAAAAATGAAAGCATATGTAGATAAAGATACTTGTATAGGATGTGAATTATGTACTCAAATTTGTCCAGATGTTTTTAGTATGGATGATGATGGAAAATCAGTAGCTATAAATGATGATATACCAGAAAACTTACAAGATGGTGCAGTGGAAGCTAGGGATTCTTGTCCAGTTTCTGCAATAGATATCAAAGATTAATTTTTGTAGGAGTATCAATATAAACAAAATTAACGTAAACCAAATAGAAAGTAATAGAGAATTTTTAGTAGAAAATGAAAAATATAAAACATTATTCTTCAAGTTTGAACCAACTAAAGGTATTCCAAATCATACTCATAATGGCTATGCATCTATCCAAGTATTAGATGGAATAGTTGATATGAAATTTACAGATGGTGAAGAGTTTGAACTTAACAAAGGTGATTTTCTACCTTTTGATGCAAGAAAAGAACATAATGTAATTGCTAGAGTAACTAGTAAAGTATTAGTTACAATTATAAAATAAAGATTATCTGAAAAGTTTAAATAAAAAGACCGTATCTATTTGATACGGTTTTTTATGTTTAAGTTATGTTTTTAAAATAGTATTGATTTTATAAAATATTTTAACAAAAAAATAATAAATATTTAATATTAATAAAAAAGAATTGTTAAAAAAATAACTTTATTTTAGTGCTCTTTAGCTAAGATAGAGTTATTTTTATTTAAAATAAAACTAATAAATGTTAATATATTAGTAATGCAATAATCTTTAAAAGCAACAAAGGAGAAAGAGCATGATTGATTTACTCATAAAAGAAGATGAAAAAGACTTGAAAAATATGGGATTTATAATTAATGAAAAAACAAATACATATACAGCAAACATAATAACTGTAAATGGAATACTAACAGCCTCTCAGCATCAATGTATAAGTAAAGCAGCAGAGTTATTTGGTAACGGAATAATAAAACTTAGCACTTCTTTTACTATAGAAGTACGAGGAATACCATATGAAAAAATAAATGATTTTAGAAAATATATAGAAAAAGAAAATCTTGAAACTGGAGGTGTAGGGCCAAGATTAAGACCAGTAGTATCTTGTATAGGAACAGATTGCAGATATGGGTTGACAGATACATTGAGTTTATCAGATGAGATACATGAAAGGATCTACAATAAATATAAAAATGTGCAACTTCCACATAGATTTAAAGTAGCTATAAGCGGATGTCCAAATGATTGTACAAAAATAAATCTTTGTGAAATAGGAATAATGTCTCAATATATACCAAATTTCAATGAAGACAAATGTAAAGGATGTAAAAAATGTTCTGTAGAGGATATTTGTCCAATGGATGCCTGTAAAGTTGAAGGGGAAAAATTACAAATGGATAAATCAATTTGCAGTAATTGTGGCCGTTGTGTAGGTAAATGCTATTTTGATGCAATAGTAAATGGTACATATGGATATAAAGTATTTATAGGTGGTAAAGGTGGTAAAGTAAAAACTGAGGCAACAGCTTTAAATAAAGTATTTACTTGTAAGGAAGAAATATTTAATTTAATTGAAAAAGCCATATTATTTTATATGGAAAATGGTCAGTCTAAAGAGCGTTTTGCCAAAACTATAGAACGTATTGGCTTTGAAGAAGTAGAAAAAGAATTATTATCATAAAAAGTTTAAAGTAGTAGCTAATGCTGCTACTTTTTTTGTAGAAACTTATAGATAAAAGATTTGTATAATCAATAATTAATTAAATATACTTTTACATATCTTTATTTATATACTACAATTTACTTAATACAAAAATACTAGATAATCAAAAGGGTTACAGGGGGAGAATAAATGAGCAATTTGAATTTATGGAATGAACTTGATAAATTAAAGAAAACTTGTAAATGGATTGACTTAAGTCATGAGGTAAGTGCAGAGACACCACATTGGCATGGATTTTCATCTCTAAAATCTACAGCACTATATGAGTTAGAAAAAGATGGTTTCACAACTCATACTTATGAGATAGTTGGTCAATATGGAACACATGTGGATGCACCAATTCATTTTGTAAAAGGAGAAAGAACACTAGATACATTTACACCAGAAGATATGGCAATGCCTTTATGTGTAATTGATAAATCTAAGGAAGTAGAAGAAAATAATGACTTTGCTATGAGAGTAGAGGATATACTTGAGTGGGAAAGTGTTCATGGCAAAATTCCAGAAGGATCATTTGTAGCTTTTATGAGCAATTGGTCAAAGAGAAAAACACAAGAAGCTATGGAAAATGCAGATGAAGAAGGTGTCAAACATTATCCAGGATGGAGTATGGAAGCTTTAGAATTTTTAGTAAAAGAAAGAAATGTGGGTGCTATAGGACATGAACAAGCAGATACTGATCCTGCACCAATTGCTCAAGGAGAAGGCATGATTGGAGAGTACTACATATTATCAACTGGCAAATATCAAATTGAGTTATTAAAAAATCTCGATTTATGTCCAGCAACAGGGGCTGTTATATTCTGTACTTTCCCAAAAGTCAAAGATGGGACAGGATTTACAGCTAGATGTTTTGCAATTTGTCCAAAATAGATTTATATGGAAATTAAAAAATAAACCATTGGCTAATCAATGGTTTATTTTTTTGAGAAGAATTATTGATTATTATTGAAAAAATTTTTAAAGTAGTTTTTATTATATAGATAGCTTTCATCATAAGGTTTAACTGAACCAGCTAATTCATTATATTCATAGGCTTTTTGTTTATTACCTATTTTGTCATAGCAAACACATAACTGTATATAAGGAATATAGTTGTAACAATCCACAAGCTGAAATGCGAAAGAGGTAGAATCTAGATGGCGAGTAAGTGCTAATTCATACCAAAATATAGATTTATTATATTCCTGTCTTTCTAAAAAATAATAACCTATATCACAACATATCTCAGCTCTAGGTTCATCAAACTGAAAACTTCTAAAAAGAGCTTGAAGACCTTCTACACTTTTATTTTGTGAAAAAAAGCAAAAAGACAAATCTTTACAAGCATTAATTTTATTTTCTATTAATCCATCAGGAGAATTGATAAAGCGATTAAATATTTCAATAGCATCATCTAATCTATTGTTATACATTAATTCACGGGCATAATAAAACTCTTCTCTTGGAGCTAATTTTTTACCTTGAGATAAGATAAATTCATAAATTTTCAAATTTCTATCTACTGGTGTTTCTTTAATTTTTTTATGGCTTATGGCAATAGGAGAGTATAAAATATTTCCAAAGTAAGATATAGCTTCATGAACTTCGCCAAGCCACTTATAATTCATGCTTCTTTTTAATAATCTTTCTCTATTATATGAAAAACAAGGATTATTATTTTTATCAAAGGACACATTATATCTCATAATCACCATATCAATTTTTTCATCAAGGTTTTGTTTTAAATCTTGTAACTTCATCTGATCTTCTTCTAATAATATATCATCAGCATCAAGCCACATAATATAATCTTTAGTAGCTTTTGAAAATGAATAATTTCTAGCAGCTGAGAAGTCATTTATCCACTTAAAATCATATATTTTATCTGTGTACAAGGCAGCTATTTCTTTAGTTTTATCAGTTGAACCCGTGTCTACTATAATTATCTCATCAACTAAATTTTTTATGGAGTTGAGGCATCTTCCTAAGACTAACTCTTCATTTTTAACTATCATACAAAGACTTATACTTATCATAAATATCTCCTTAAAATTAAATGGTAGAAATTTAAATTAAGTTATAATATTATATTCTTATCATATTAAAATAATGTTTGATGATGATTTTGGATATATACATAAAAAGACCAGCTATTAAAATATTCATCATTTCAAAAAATGAGTGTAAGAAATTA
>CAMBXR010000068.1 GCA_945871955.1 uncultured Clostridium sp.
TATTGAAGTGGTGCAGATTCAGAAGCTGTAGCTGATACAACTATAGTGTAATCCATTGCTCCACCTTTTTCTAATGTATTAACAAGTTGTGCAACTGTAGAACGTTTTTGTCCTATAGCAACATATATACATATAACATCTTTACCTTTTTGGTTTAATATAGTATCTATAACAATAGATGTTTTACCAGTTTGTCTATCCCCTATTATAAGTTCCCTTTGTCCTCTACCTATTGGTATCATAGAGTCAATAGCTTTTATCCCTGTTTGTAATGGTTCACAAACTGATTGTCTTGCCATTATACCAGGTGCTTTACTTTCAACAGGTCTAGTTTTTTTAGTTTTTATAGGTCCTTTACCATCTATAGGTAAACCAAGCGGACTTACAACTCTACCTATTAAAGCTTCACCAACAGGAACTTCAACTATTCTTCCTGTTCTTTTTACTATATCTCCCTCTTTGATTCCACTGTCATCTCCAAATATAACAGCCCCAACAACATCTTCTTCTAAGTTAAGGGCCATACCATATACCTCTCCAGGGAATTCTAAAAGTTCACTAGACATTACATTTTCTAACCCATATACTGTCGCGATACCATCTCCTACTTTTAGTACGCTACCAGTATCAGTCATTTCTATTTTATTATCATAATCCTTAATTTGCTGTTTAATTATAGAACTTATTTCTTCTGGTCTTAAGTTCATGGGTTCACCGCCCTCCTAAGAAATTATTTGAGAAAGTTGGTCTTTTATATTATCTAAACGAGTTTTTACAGATCCATCAATTTGTGTATTTCCTAATCTCACTAAAACCCCACCTAATATAGTCTCATCAACTTTGTTCTCTAAAGTAACATTTTTATTGTATTTTTTTGAAAGTTTTTCTTCTAATTCTTTAATCTTTTCAGAAGTTAAAGGTATAGCACTTATTACAGTGCCTTCTATTATATTATTTTTATCATTTAATAATTGTTTAAATGTTAATTCTATTGAATTTAAAGAAGATATCCTTCCCTTTTCAACTAATATTTTTAAGAAATTCTTTAAATTATTATTTATTTTATTGTTAAATAATGCTTCTATTAAGCCCACCTTCTCTGACTTTGCTATTAGAGGTGATTTTAAAACATTATCTAAATCTTTATTTTCTTTAAGTATATCTACTACATTATGCAATTCATTATAAATTTCTTTTGTGATATTTTCCTCTTCACTTAGTTGGAATAGAGCTTCTGCATATCTGTTAGCTATTACATCTATCATTTAGCTTCGCCCACCTCTTCGATAAATTTGTTTATCATTTCTTCGTGTTTAGCTTGGTCAATATCTTTTTCAATTACTTTAGAAGCAGCAAGTATAGCTATACTAGATATATCATTTTTAAGTTCATTCATAACTTTTTCTTTTTCTTGGGCTATATCCTTATTAGCTCTTTCTTTTAAACTATTTGCTTCTTCTTTAGCAGTAGATATTATCTCATCTGATTTTTGTTCAGCTCTAAGAGTAGCTTGTTTTATGATTTCTTGCCCTTCTTCTTTAGCAACTGCAAGCTTTTGCTCGTACTCTGCTTTTAAAGCCAATCCTTCATTTTTAGCTTGCTCTCCTGTAGCTATATCTTCTTTTATTGCATTTTCTCTAGCATCTATTATATTCAAAACTGGTTTAAATAAAATTTTTGTTAATGCCCAGAATAAAATGATTGTATTTATTATCTGAATTGCTAATTCCCAAGTTATGGTTACTACTGGTTTAAAATCCATATACTAATCCTCCTTTCTATCATCCATGATTATAGTTAGAAGACCATCTTATATCTTCTAACTATAAAAATTTAATATTATTCATGTTTTATTCTATACCCATGGATTTGCGAATATAAGGATTATAGCTATAACAAGACCATATATCCCTGTAGACTCTGCAACTGCAGCCCCTAATAACATTGTTGATATGATATCACCTTTTGCTTCTGGTTGATTACCAACAGCTTCTGCACCTTTACCAGCTGCATATCCTTGTCCTATCCCTGATCCTATACCTGAAATAACTGCGATTCCTGCTCCTATTGCAGAACCTGCTATAGCGATTCCTTGTTGTAAAGTAGTAATTTCCATAATTTAATCCTCCTAAAATTTTCACTTTTTATAATTATTTTTTTTATTCTAATATGCTCATATGTAATTTGCATATATTTTTACTCTGTTGCATTTGATACGAATACCATTGTAAGCATTATAAATATAAATGCTTGTAAGCATCCTGCAAATAAATCAAAGTAGAAATGCAATGGTACTGGTATTAGTAATTGTAAAAATGGAATTGAAACATTTGGTATCAATGATGATATAAATGCTAACAATTGATAAAGTAATCCCATTATTACTGTTCCTCCTAAAATATTACCGAATGGACGGAATGTTAGTGATATTGGTCTAGCAAATTCACTAACTATATTAAGCGGTAGTAATAGTGGAACTGGTTCTAATAAACCTTTCCAATATCTAAGTCCATGTACCTTCATTCCTTCATAATAAATTAAGAAGCAAGTAATTAATGCCCATGCTAAAGTTGTGTCTACATCTGTAGTTGGTGACTTAAAACCTAATAAACCTATCAAGTTGGAACATACAAAAAATAAAAATAGAGATCCTATGTATGGCAACATATTCGGCATTTTACTTTCTACATCTTCTCCCATGTTTCCACGGACAAGATTTCTAAGTGTACTAACTGCATACTCTAACATAATTTGTCTTTTTGTAGTTGGAACAGGTTTTAAATTTCTTGTTAATAATAATGCAGCTATAATTAGTGCAATCATTATTATCCAACTAGTAACTATTGTTTCACTAATTTTAAAACCATTAGCAAATGTAATTATCCAATTTGTATACTTCACCTATTTAGCCTCCTTTCTCTTAATTTTGATATTACTAATTTTTTTACAAATATTACTATTTGAGTACTTATTAACCCAAGTACTGTGCCTATAACATTTATATTTGGATTCTTTACTGAAACAAATACAACTACTGCTACAATAACCATTCTTACCATGTATCTCATTGAACTATAAGCCTGTGCTTTACCTGGCGAATATTCAACTGCTTTTTCCATAGTAAGAGCTAATAGCCTAAAATTAAGTATTGCTATTACACTCCCAAAAACAACTCCCAGTAACATGGGAATTGGTTCTTTTGAAATAATAAAAGATACTACCCCAATTATAATAGCATAAATACATATACCCTTTGTTACTTCATTAACTTCTTGTTGCACTTTTATATCCATAATTTATCACTTCCTTTTTGTGTATCCAATCACAGTTTTATATACAGACATAAAAGCTCCTCCAATACCTAATACTAAAAATATTAGCATAAAGATAGGACCTGTACCCAATTTATCATCGATAAATCTGCCTATAAAAAAACATCCAAATATAGAAACAACCATCATAATTCCTAGTTGGCTTATTAAGGAAAGCATTTGCACAATTTCTGCACGCTTACTTCTATTATTCATATATGCCTCTCTATATTAAAATATTATTAAACTTATGTAAATACAAGGAATCTATTAAAAATAATAGACTCCTTAGATTGATTACTATTTTGTACCAAATAATCTATCTCCAGCATCTCCTAATCCTGGAACTATATATCCATGATCATTTAGCTTTTCATCTATTGCTGCTACATATATGTCTACATCATTATGATATTTTTGAACTTCAGCTATTCCCTCTGGAGCTGCAACTAAATTAACTAGTTTTATACTTTTAGCTCCATTAGCTTTTAAAACATCTATAGCTGCCACTGCTGAACCACCTGTTGCAAGCATAGGGTCAACTATTATCATTTCCCTTTCATGTATATCTTGAGGGAATTTTGAATAATATTCTACAGGTTTTAGAGTTTCAGGATCTCTATAAAGACCTAAGTGACCAACTTTAGCTGCTGGCATTAAGCTTATTAAACCATCAACCATTCCAAGCCCTGCTCTTAATATAGGTACTATCCCCAATTTTTTCCCTGATATCATTTTTTGAGTTGTCTTTATAACAGGAGTTTCTATTTCCACATCTACTAATTGTAAGTCTCTAGTTATTTCATAACCCATTAACATTGTTATTTCAGTTAATAGTTGTCTGAAATCTTTTGATCCAGTTTCTTTTTTTCTCATTATTGTTAATTTATGTTGTATTAGTGGATGATCTGTAACTATAACTTTACTCATTATTATTTTAAACCTCCTATTTACTATACCTTTGTTCAATATCTTTTATCATACTAACTCTTCTCGAATGCCTATCTCCTTCAAATTCAGTATTAAGCCAAGCTTCTACTATTTCTATAGCAAGACCTTTTCCTAATACTCTTTCTCCAAGAGATAACATATTTGCATTGTTGTGTGCTTTAGACATTTTTGCTGAAAATACATCTGAAACAACAGCGCATCTTATACCTGGAACTTTATTAGCTGCCAAAGATATACCTATACCTGTTCCACAACATACAATACCATAATCTACTTCTTTTGAAATTACTGCATTTGCAACTTTCTCCCCATAGATTGGATAGTCTACTGAATCCTCAGAATTATTAGTTCCAAAATCCACATATTCTATATTTTTAGATTTTAGATAGTTAATAATTTCAAGTTTCAAATTATATCCGCCATGGTCACATCCTAAACCTATTTTCATAATTAGAACTCCTTGTTAGTATATAGATTAATTATCTTTATAAAAATTATTTCCATAAATTTGTATTTGAAATATTTTATTTAATTATACATAATTTTTTATCAATACTCCATAGAAAGTATAAAAATTTTCTAAATATTTTATTACTTTTTTCTAATTTTTAATAATATTGTTCTAAATATAACATTTTCCACAAAATATAATTTTATTTTTAATTATTATTTTTCTAATAGTTTTATTTTCAGTAATATTTTAAACTTTAATAATTTTATAACCAGCAGATTTAATTAGCCTATTCATTATAGCTTGACCTAGGCCACAATTTGAAAATTCTTCAGTATATACGATATCATACTTTTCTTCATCAGCAGTAATAAGTGCATTAAATAAATTTGCCGCAACTTCTTGTAGATTTTTTCCTAAAGATATTGTATCACTATTGTATTTATCCTTATTTTCATCTAAACACATTACAACAGATCTTAATCCTTCTTTAGAATTATTTGATACTAGTTCATTTACTTTAGTTATAACATTATTATGTTGTCCAGATACAATAAAAACATCTGCATTAGGAGAATAATGTTTATATTTCATTCCTGGTGCTATAGCTTTAATATTATCCTCTTTTTTTTCTAATGCTGGATCAATTCTTACCTCTCCTATAACATTTTCTAAATCTTCTTTTGTTATACTTCCAGGTCTTAGTATAACTGGTATATCATTAGTTAAATCTAACACAGTAGATTCTAGACCGAATATACAGTCACCACCAAGAATAATACCATCTACTCTATTATTCATTTCTTTATATACATGCTTACCTCTTGTTGGAGAAGGTCTGCCTGATATATTTGCAGATGGCGCTGCAATAGGTAACTTAACCTCTTTTAAAAGTTCTCTTGCAATCGGATTAGATGGCATTCTTATAGCAACAGTATCTAAACCTCCACTAGTTCTTAATGGTACAATATCTTTTTTCTTAAATATAATTGTTATTGGTCCTGGCCAGAAATTATCCATTACAATTTCTGCTTTATCACTTATCTCTTCTACTAAATCAATAATTTGTTTTTTGTCATATATATGTAATATCAAAGGATTATCGCTAGGTCTTCCTTTAGCTTTATATATCTTACTTACAGCTTCTTCATCTAAACCATTCGCTCCCAATCCATAAACTGTTTCTGTTGGAAAAATTACAGTCTTACCGTCTTTCAACATTTCTGCTTGCTTTTTTATTTCTTCTTTATCTATATGTTTTTCGTCAATCTTACTTATAAGTGTCATTTATATTTCACTCCCTTCTTAAGTAGCCTTATATGAAGTATACAATTATTGTTCCTGTTAAAAAGCCAATTATACTATATAGACTTTTAGATTTTGGCATTATTTCATCTAATACTACAAATAACATTGTTCCTGCTGCTAATGATAAAAATACTCCTATTAAAGATTTAAATATCCCTGCAAAATAAACTCCTAAAAAACTTCCTATACCCATAGGTACACCTGCAATAAATGTAAACAATATTATTTTTTTAGTAGAAACCTTAGCTCCAGCCAAACTTAAAGCTGTAGCTAAACCTTCAGGTATATTGTGTAATCCAATTACTATTGCTAATGTTATACCTAAAGCTTCTGCCGATATAAACGAAGAACCTATGGCTAGTCCTTCTGGCAAGTTATGTAATAGTATGCTTATAAAAATTAAATATCCTGACCTCATCTCTCCTGCAAAGTCTAATTTACTTTTTATAAACATGGTTAGTAGTACCCCTATAAATGTAAATATTACTGTATTAATAACCCCACTTGATGACATAGCTTCTTTCATTAGGTCAAAAACTACAACTGCTAACATAATACCGCCAGACAATCCCATAAAGAAATTAATATATCTATCTACTTCTTTTCTAAATATTGCAGATAGTACTCCTCCAATTCCTGTGCCTAATACTCCAGCTAGCAATCCTATTAATGTTACTTTTAATATCATTATAATTTTTCACCTCATGACTTATAATATATAACTATAGTTAATTATATTTGATTAACTATAGAAAAAATCCCTAAAAATTTAGGGATTTTTATATTGCTGTCATTTTCTTAGTTTGGTCCTCTGTGATTAGAGCGTCTAGCATCTCATCTAAATCACCATCTAAGAATTGATCTAATTTATAAAGAGTTAAGTTTATTCTATGATCACTTACTCTACCTTGTGGATAGTTGTAAGTTCTTATTCTTTCAGATCTATCTCCAGTACCAACCTGACTTCTTCTTTCTGCAGCAACTTCATCATGTTGTTCTGATAAAGCTTTATCATATAATCTAGCTTTTAATACTTTTAAAGCTTTTTCTTTATTTTTTAACTGTGATTTTTCATCTTGGCAAGATACAACTTCACCAGTAGGTATATGAGTTATTCTTACAGCCGAGTCAGTTGTATTTACACACTGACCACCATTTCCTGATGCACGGAATACGTCTATTCTTAAGTCATTTGGGTTTATTTCTACTTCTACGTCTTCTACTTCTGGTAAAACTGCAACTGTTGCTGTTGAAGTATGGATTCTTCCTCCAGATTCAGTAGCTGGTATTCTTTGAACTCTATGAACTCCTGATTCATATTTAAGTCTTGAATAAGCACCTTTACCTTTTATTAGGAATGATACCTCTTTGTATCCCCCAACACCAGTATCACTAGCACTTAGAAGTTCCATTTTCCATCTTCTTCTTTCAGCATATCTAGAGTACATTCTAAATAAGTTACCTGCAAATAGAGCTGCTTCATCTCCACCTGCTCCCCCTCTTATTTCAACGATAACATTTTTCTCATCATTAGGGTCTTTTGGAAGTAAAAGAATTTTCAGTTCAGCTTCTAATGGCTCAACTTGATCTTCTAATTCAGATATTTCCATTTTAGCTAATTCTCTTAGTTCCTCATCAGATTCTTCTTCTAGAATAGCTTTAGATTCACTAAGGTCATTTAATACATTTTTATATTCTCTGTATTTATGAACGATAGGCTCTAAATCTGCATGTTCTTTCATATACTTTTGCCAAACTTTTTGGTCATTTATTATTTCCATATCACTGATTTTTTCAGTTAAATCTATATATTTATCTTCTAAAACCTGTAGCTTGTTTAACATACTGTTCACCTCTTTTTTTCGTACAATCTCAGCATTTTATTATATCATAAAATATTTCCTATAACAACTCTGTCAATTTGTTGTAAGTCTTTTCTAGTATATATATTAGTATATCCATCCATCTCCATTAACTTACTAATATCTTCACTTTGGTCATGACCTACTTCATAAGCTAAAATTCCACCTTCTTTAAGAAAATCTTTAGCTTGAGTAGTTATTGCTCTATAAAAATCTAAACCGTCAATTCCACCTTCTAATGCATTGTATGGTTCAAAATCTTTTACTTGTTTATCTAAAGTTTCTATTACTTCTCTTTTTATATATGGAGGATTGGATACTATTATATCAAATTTCAGATTTTTATCTAATGCTGAAAATAAATCTGATTTGATAAAGTCTATTCTATCTGCCACATTATTTTCCATGGCATTTCTTTTACCAATTTCTAGAGCTATATCTGATATATCAACAGAAGTTACTTTAGCATTTTCTAGGTATTTAGCTAAGCTTACTGTTATTGCTCCAGAACCAGTTCCTATATCTAGTATATTAACTTTACCCTTATCTTTTGCTAATTCAATTACTTCTTCTACTAATATTTCTGTATCAGGCCTTGGAATTAAAACTCCTTCCTGTACATAAAAATCTAGACCCATAAATTCACGATTTCCAACAATATAAGCGATAGGTCTATTGTTTAACCTTTCTTCTATAAACTTATTAAACAATTGTTCTTCATCATTACTTAAAACTCTATCTAAGTTTAAAAGTATATATAATCTATCTACGCCAAGAACTTTTTGTAATAATGTCTCTACATCAAGTCTAGGTGTAGAACTTATTTCCTCAAGTTCTTTTGAGTATTTTATAAGTATTTCTTTAATAGTCATAAGTTTCTCCCTTATTTCTTTTAAATTACAGCTTTTAATGCTTTAATTGCCACTTCCAACTGCTCATCATCAGGCTCATTTGTAGTAATGTGCTGAAGCATCATTCCTGGATATGCGACAATTTTACTTAATATATTATTATATTTCCCAAGAAATTTAATTATCTCGTAAGATATTCCTGCAACTATAGGTACACATATAATTCTCATTACTAATCTAACTAAAATATTAGGCCAACCAAAGAATGAAAATAATATTATAGATGTAAACATTACTATAAATAAAAAATTCGTTCCACATCTAGGATGCAATGTAGTAAATTTCTTAGCATTTTCAACCGTTAACTCTAATCCACTTTCATAACAGTAAATTGCTTTATGTTCTGCTCCATGATACATAAATACTCTCTCTATATCTTTATTTTTAGATATACCTAACATATATAAAAGTAGTATGCTTATTCTTATAATTCCCTCTATTAAATTTAGAATTATGCTACTTTTTATAAAACTAGAAAATAATCCACTTATAGTTGTAGGTATTAAGAAGAAAAGACATACTGAAAATAACATAGCTAAAACTAAACATACTGACATAATAACCTCGTTAGCTTTGTCTTTAAATATTCTTTTTAAAAACTTATCTATTGCATCTTCTTCCTCATCTTCTTCTAAGAAGAACTCAGATGAATAATTTAGACTTTTCATCCCTTGTATCATAGTTTCAAATAATACAAAAGCACCTCTTAGAAAAGGTACTTTATCTATCTTTTTATCCTGTACCCAGCTTTTTATTCTTTCTTTTTTTAACTTAATTTCACCATCACTTTTTCTAACTGCGATAGCTCTGTAATTTTTAGATTGCATCATAACACCTTCAATTACAGCTTGCCCACCAACATTTTGTTTTTTCATAGTTATACTCCTCATAACACCTTCTAAAATACTAAAACTATTATAATATAAAAATTCCCCTTAGAGTATTATATTATACTTTTAAGGGGATTAATTATTTATTTTACCACATGACACTTTCTGCATCTAGCTTCATAGCTTTCTACTGCACCTACTTGTATAATAGGGTCGTCATATTTTGCTGGTTTTCCATCTATTAATCTTTGTGACCTTGTTGCTGGTTGACCACATACAGAGCAAATAGCCTGTATTTTATCTACAAATTCAGCAACTGCTAAAAGTTTTGGTGTTGGCCCAAATGGTTCTCCCTTGAAATCCATATCTAGACCTGCTGCTATAACTCTTACTCCCTTGTTAGCTAAGTCAACAGCTACTTTTATTATATCTTCATCAAAAAATTGAACCTCATCTATTCCCACAACTTGTATATCTTCATCTATAAAATCATAAATATCTAAAGCTTTTTCTATAGGAATAGCTTCTATGCTATCTCCACTATGAGATACAACATCTCTTTTACTATATCTATCATCTATCTGAGGTTTAAATACAATAATATTTTGTTTTGCAATTTTAGCTCTTTTTAATCTTCTTATTAATTCTTCGCTCTTTCCACTGTACATAGGTCCAACTACTACTTCTATATAACCATGGTTTACTGGTCTATACATATTTTCGAACCTCCTAAGTCTTTAAGATAATTTTATAAAATTATGTATTTCTTAGTATTTAGAGAAATAAAATAGGGGTTGGATAGCCAACCCCTTTTTTACAAAAATTAATCCATTTTGAATCTTTTTTTGAATTTGTCGATTCTTCCACCTTTTTCTATGTTCTTTTGTTTTCCAGTATAGAAAGGATGGCATTCTGAACATATTTCAACTCTTATTTCGTCCTTAGTTGAACCAGCTACGAAAGTGTTTCCACAAGCACAGTGTACTTCTACTGCATTGTATTTTGGTTGTATATCTTTTTGCATTCTTAGTCACCTCTTTTTCAATTATATTTTAAATTAATTATATTAATTTTAAGTTTTCATCTTCAACTACATCATTATATCACATGTTTTTTAGTGATACAAGGATTTTTGTATTTCTTCACAATTTCATTTTAGGTCTATTAATTTTTACTTTATACTTTTTATAAATTCTTCGTTATTTTTAGTTTTTCTTAATGCTTCTATTAAATTATCTGTAACTTCTAGTATAGAGTTGTTACTCATTTCTTTACGTAATTTCCATAAAGCAGCTTTTTCTTCGTCTGTAAGTAATAAATCTTCTCTTCTTGTTCCAGATTTATAAATATCAACAGCAGGGAAGATTCTTTTTTCTGCAAGTTTTCTATCTAGATGTAATTCCATATTACCAGTACCTTTAAACTCTTCGAATATAACATCATCCATTCTTGAACCTGTTTCTACTAGAGCTGTAGCAAGTATAGTTAATGAACCACCTTGTCTAATATTTCTAGCTGCACCAAAGAATTTCTTAGGTCCATGTAATGCTCCTGGATCTAAACCTCCTGATAGAGTTCTTCCTGTAGGTGATATTGTTAAGTTGTAAGCTCTTGCTAGCCTTGTTATACTATCAAGAAGAATTACAACGTCTTTTCCATGTTCAACAAGTCTTTGTGCTCTACTTAATACCATTTCAGCTACTTTAACATGATGATTTGATACTTGATCAAATGTAGAATATATAACATCTCCATTTATAGATTCTTTCATATCTGTAACTTCTTCTGGTCTTTCATCTATTAATAATACTATAAGTTCAACATTAGGATGATTTTTAGCAATACTATTTGCTACACTTTTAAGAAGCATTGTTTTACCTGCTTTTGGTGGAGCAACAATTAGACCCCTTTGCCCTTTTCCTATAGGTGAAATTAAGTCAATTAATCTAGTTGCTATTTCATTTTGACTTTTTTCTAATGTTAATCTTTCTTCTGGATATATTGGAGTTAGTGTAACAAAAGACTTTCTATTTATACAAGTTTCTGGATTTTCATCGTTAACTTTTTGTACAAATAAAAGTGCTCTAAACTTCTCTCCTGTTTTAGGATGTCTAGTTATACCTCTTACTTTGTCTCCTGTTTGAAGATTAAATCTTCTAATTTGTGAAGGAGAAACATATACATCTTCATCTGTAGACTGATAGTTCGCCCCTCTTAAAAATCCAAATCCATCAGGAAGTATTTCTAAAACCCCAACTACTTCATCATCTTTAGATGTATTGAATTCATTAATTATTTTAGACTCTTCAACAACTTTTGGCACATAATTACTTTTATTATTTCTCTGATTCCCATTTTCCATACTTATATTTTTATTATTATTGAAATTACGAGAATTGTTTTGATTTTCTCTGCTATAAGTTTTTACATAAGATTTATTTTCTGACTTTTCACCCTTTTTGATATGTTCTGTATCATTATTTCTATTAGCATATTTATTTTTATTGACGTTATTGTGTATATTTTCTTTTCCTTGTCTTTGTTCATCAGCCTTTTGATTTTCTTTATTTATGTCTTCTTCATTATTAATTGTTGCACTCTTCTCAAAACTCTTATTATTGTCACAGTTGTGATTTATTAATTCAATTAACTCATTTTTCTTATACTTTGTAACTGACTTTATATTCAATTCCTTAGCTATTTCTCTAAGTTCTACTAAGGTTTTTTTATTCAATTCTTCCATTGTTATATTTTCCAAGTTCAAATGAACCTCCTCGCATATTATTTAAGGCTGTATTAAAATTTTAATTATATAAGGAAATATAAGGTGTGAAAAAGAAAAGTTTTCATTTCTAAAATATGATTTTAATAAAATAATAATATCATTATTAAATATCATGGTCAACACGAAAAACTATCTGTCATTATCTTTTTATTATTTTTACTATTTTTTGTAAATATATTCATCAAAAACAAAAAAGTAGATTATTAAT
>CAMBXR010000069.1 GCA_945871955.1 uncultured Clostridium sp.
AAAGACCATGTATAAGAAAAATTCTTATGCATGGTTTTTTTAATTTGATTCAAATTATGTGATAAATGTCAAAATGTATTATAATAAAAGATAGATATTTAATTTTTGAAAAATAAGAAGTTTTTTATTATAAATACTTAAAATTAGTCGAGGAGGAAATACAATGAACTACCAAGAGGCAATAAATTTTATAGAAAGCTCTCATAAATTTGGAATGAGATTAGGCCTAGAAAATTCTTATAAATTATTAGAATTATTGGGAAATCCACAGGACAAGCTTAAATTTATACATGTAGCAGGTACAAATGGAAAGGGTTCTGTATGTTCTTTTATTTCAAATACATTAAAAGAACAAGGATATAAAGTAGGTCTATACACATCTCCATATTTAGAAACTTTTACAGAAAGAATTAGACTAAATGGAAATAATATACCTGAAGAAGATGTGGCTAGAATAATAACTATAATGAAAGACAAAATAGAGCAGATGGCAGCAGAGGGTCATCCTTATCCAACTGAATTTGAAATAGAGACAGCTATGGCATTTTATTATTACTGCGAACAAGAAGCTGATTATGTAGTACTAGAAGTTGGTTTAGGTGGAAGATACGACGCAACAAATGTAATCAAATCACCACTTGCCAGTGTAATAGTTTCTCTAAGTTTAGACCATATAGGAGTACTTGGTGATACACTAGGTAAAATAGCTTATGAAAAGGCTGGTATAATAAAAGAAGATAGTATAACTGTTGTGTATAAACAACAAGCAGAAGCTGAAGAAGTTATAAAAGAAGTATGTAAAGAAAAAAATTCTAAATACATAGAAGCTGATTTTAAACATTTAGAAATTAAAAAATCTGATATTCATTCACAGATATTTGATTGCACAATATTAGGTGAAAAATTTGAAAATATGGAAATTAGATTAATAGGTGATCATCAAGTAAATAATGCAGTATTAGCTTTAACAGTTATAAAAGTATTAAAAGATAAAAGAAATATAGAAATAAGTGAAGAGGCTATTAGAAGAGGATTTTTAAATACTGCATGGCCAGGCAGAATAGAAAAGATAAAAGATAATCCTGTATTTATAATAGATGGTGCTCATAATGAAGATGGAGCAAAATCTTTATCAAAAGCTTTAGATAAACACTTTAAAGGACGTAAAATGACTTTATTAATCGGTATGTTAAAAGATAAAGATATTGATAGTGTATTATCGTTACTTATGGATAAATTTGATAAAGTAATAACTACTACTCCTAATAGCGATAGAGCTATAAGTTGTGAAGAATTAAAAGATAAAGTACAAAAATACGTAGACAATGTAATTGCTATACCTAATATAGAAGATGCAGTTAAATATACATTAGAGAATGCTAAAGATGACGATATAATAATATCAGCAGGTTCTTTATATATGATAGGAACAGTAAGAACATTAGTAAAATAATAGGTTTTATTATACATTTAAAAATCGTAGGATGATATTATTCCTACGATTTTTTATAAGTTTATTATAAAGATTCAGCTATAGCTTTAGCTAATTGGTCTGGACATGAAGTATCCATAGAACGGCAAGTAGTTCCTTTTAATTTTTCTGCAACCTCTTTAGCATCCTGACCAACTATAAGTCTACTTATACCTGATAGATTTCCATTACATCCACCTTCAAAAATAGCTTCTTGGATTATATTATTTTCATCAATTTCTAATGTTATATGACGACAGCAAACACCACTAGTTTTAAATTCTATTTTCATATGTATTCTCCTTGTGTTAAATATTTTCATTAATATAATAGCAATAGAAATAATATAAAGCAATCGGATAATAGAATAATTATTTATTAAAATTAATATATTATTGTAGTATAAATTTATAGAGGGGAGGGTAATCTATGAAGGTGTATGTCTCAAATTATTTATCAAAAAGTATTAGCATAATAGACTATGATACATTAACTTTAGAAAGAGAAATTAAGCTAGATGAAAATATTTATCCTCATCATTTCTGTATAGATAAAGAGAAAGAAAAGATTTATTTACCTAGTTCCAGTAATGGTATTTTATATGTTTTAGATATGAAAAATGAAAAAATAATTGATTCATCATCTATTGGAGGAAGTCTAACTCAAATAGCCATGTTTGAAGAGGAAATATTTGTTGCAAACGAGGATTCTAATAGTATTTATTTTATGGATAAGAATACATTAGATCCCATAGGAATGATTACTGTGGATGATATGCCCCATGGTTTTTGCTTTGATTTACCTAGGAAAAAATTATATGTACCATGTATGGACTCAATAACGAGTATTGATATTATTAATAAAGTTATAGAAAGCAAAATAGATACAGATTTTAAATCATGGCATGTACAACTAGATAAGTACAAAAGTGAAATCTATGTATCTACTTTAGATGGAAAAGTAGTTGTTATTGATGAAGAATCTTTAGTTATAAAACAAATTTTTAATGAATTTTTATTACCTGTACAAATATCTATAAATTATAAGAATAAAAAAGTATATGTGGCAGATCTGGGATATAAAAATATAAAAATACTAGATCTTAATCGAGGAAAGTATATTGGACATATTGATATTGATGGTATACCTCAGGGATTGGAAATCTCTCCAGATGAAGAAAGACTATTCATATCTGATACTCAAAAAAATTCTGTAAAAGTATATGACACTTCCACAAATAAATTAATTAAAGAAATAACAGTAGGAAAAGAACCTACAACAATAATTTGTATGTAGGCTCTAGTGAATATCTCTTATTAATAAATTAATTACTTCTGCATACATATTAGAAGCGTTATTATTCCAATTGTTGCAAATTTGTTTAGCTTGTTTTTCAGATGATACATTTAAATTTAAATCTATTAAATTACTTTGGTTTTCAATAACTCTTAAATTAACAATAAATTCATTTTCACTTTGTTTTACAAAACTTGATTTAACCTGAGTATCAGCTAATAAACTTTGTTTATTGTTTTCTATGTACTCATCTATTTTTTGAGCATAAGATTCTGGTATTCTGTTTAAGAAGTATTCTAAAGTTTCTAGTCCTTTTTGTGTAAGGCAGTAATATTCTCTTCCAGAATCTTTATATGGTTTTATAAACTTAGAATCCATAAGTTGTGAAAGTATTTGTTGGAATGAAAAATAATTCATCATATCAGTTTCTAAAACAACTTGTGTCATCTGAGAATTAGTTAAATCCATGTTGATTTTATCTAAAATGTATAAAATTAAAAGTTTATGATATGCTAACTCTTCAGTTGAGTTTTCAAACATATTTTTATCCTCCACGAAACAATTTATATTATTATATTAAACTAAATTTTAAAAAAATAAAAGTGGTATTTAATAATAAAAATTTATATAACAAAGGCTACCTAATTAGGTAGCCTTATATTACTCATTTTTTGCTAAAATTATTTACCCGCCATTTGTCTTTCTGCCATTTCAACTAATTTTTTAGTCATATATCCACCAACATAACCATTTTGTCTTGCAGTTAAATTACCTTTGTCAATATTTTCATAATTAGACATTCCTAATTCGCCAGCTATTTCTAATTTCATTTGATTTAAAGCAGCTCTAGCTTCAGGTACGGCTTTAGTATTATTAGTTGACATAGTAACTGTCCTCCTTGAGTTGAAATATAATTTTAACATCATTTATTGATGTTATTTATAATTTCTCCAAATGTAAATAATATATGCTGAAAAAAAAATCCAAATGTGTTGAAATTAGTAATATTTTTATAAAAAATTTAGCTAGGTGCTTTTGTAATTTTTTTAAAAATTTAAAAATAAACATATTATAGGAATATTTTATATAGGAGGTAAAAAATGAATTCAGCATATAAAAGAACAAAGGCATTTCTTTTAAGTATAGCTGTATTTTTAGGGGCGCTAATTCTAATAGGATGCTTTGTAATAGGAATAAAAAATATTTGTTCTATTTTTCAAAGTTATGAAGCGCCTATAAGTAGAGTTGATACAAAAGAAAAGAAAGTAGCTCTTACTTTTGATGTTGCTTGGGGAAGTGAAAATATAGAAGAAATCCTAGATATATTAGATAAACATAATGTCAAAGTCACTTTCTTTTTAGTTGGTAGCTGGATAGATGACAATGAAGAATTAGTAAAAGAAATACATAATAGAGGACATGAAATAGGAAATCATTCCAATACACATAGTTCATTTCCTGATATATCTAATGATGAAAAAGTAGAGGAGATTATATCAACAGGAAATAAAATAAAAAATTTGACAGGAGAAGATGTAAATTTATTTAGACCTCCTTTTGGTCATATTGACAAGGATACTATGGATACTTGTAAATCATTGGGCTATTATACTTTAAAATGGGATGTGGACTCTGGAGATTGGAAGAATATAGGTTCAGTAAATGTGGTTGAAAGAGTTAGTAAAAATACACATTGTGGATCAATAGTGCTATTTCATGCCAATGTAAAAAATGTAGGGACATACTTAGAAGACTCAATTGCTAACTTGGAAAAGAAGAAATTTTCTATGGTTAAAGTATCTGATTTAATTTACAAAAATAATTACAAAGTTACTTCTTCGGGAGAACAAAAACTTATTGAAAATGATTAAATGTAATAAAAGGCAAATAAAGTAAATATATTTATTATAAAAGAAAAGATAAAGTTATAACTAACAATTTTGGGGGGATAAATAATATGATAATTGTTAAGGACGATACAAATGTTGTAAATTTAAAAGGAGAACTGGAAGATGAATTAGAATTTAGTCACGAAATTTTTGGAGAAAAATTTTATATCACAAAAATAAAAATCAATAGACTGAGCGATTCCTATGATATTCTTCCTATGACAATATCAGAAAGATTATTGCAGGATATAGATTTTGAAAAAGACAAATTAGTAAGTGTTGTTGGTCAACTAAGATCTTATAATAAGAATGTTAATAATAAAAATAAACTTGTTTTAACAGTATTTGTTCGAGAAATAAAACCTATATTAGAAATAGATACAAAGGATCCAAATAGTATATTTTTAGATGGATATATATGCAAATCTCCTGTGTATAGAAAAACACCACTTGGTAGAGAGATAACGGACTTATTAGTAGCTATAAATAGACCTTATAATAAATCTGACTATATACCATCAATAGTATGGGGAAGAAATGCAAAGTTTGCAAAAAGTCTTAATGTTGGGGATAGAATTCAAATGTGGGGAAGAGTGCAAAGTAGAGTTTATGATAAGAAATTAGAAGGTGGAAATTCAGTAAAAAGAACTGCTTATGAAGTATCTGTATCAAAGATAAAAAAGGTAGATATGGAAGAAGAGGAATAAATTATATAATAAATAATACTATAATATATTGAATACTTATTTAGTATTTATTATAATCTAATAATGACTGGAATTATACGAAAAGCTTTATAGGGAGGATAACATGGAAAGTTTGCTATACCACAAATACGAATCATGTTCAGGATTAGTTGAATTTTCAGATGAAATTTTATCATTTTTAAATAAAATTAAATATGATATAGGAAGTAGAGTATTATTAGTTGGAAAAGTAGGAGAACTAGGAAAAAGAATAAGAGCCTTTGGTGTTCAAGTAACAATCCTAGAGCATAGTCGTACAGACGAAATATGTTACTCTCATATAATGAATGAAAACTGTACTGTAGTTAGAGGGCAATTAGAATACATGCCTTTCAATGATAACTACTTTGATAAAATTATAGTATTAGATTATTTAAATCATACAGCTGACTGTAAGAAGTCTATAAAAGAGATATATAGAGTATTAAAACAAGATGGAGAAGTAATAGTAGAGGACTTAAACCTAAAAGATATAAAAGTTAAATTAAAGTATTTTAAACATAGAATATGTGGAGAAAATATACATTATAATTATCCAAGTGAAATTCAGAATATATTTAAAATAAATGATTTTAAAGGAACGCTAAAAGAAATAGAAAATAAAAGGTATATTTATATAGGAAAAAAGTAAAATAGATATAATATAATTAAGATTAATAAAAGACTAGGTTTACCTAGTCTTTTATTAATCTTAATTAGAATTATTATAAGGAGAGATGATTATGGGATTGAATATTAATTTTACAATCGTAGGAGCTGTAATGTTATTTGTAATACTAATAACTATTCAAATAACATTAAATAGAATATATGTTGTTTTAAAAGAAATAAAATCTTTACTAAATTTAAAAAAAACTAAGGACTGATAAAAATGAACGGATTAAAAGATATAAAAGATGAAATTCAAAATATAGCTGAGGCTATGCTTTCAGTTTTAAATATTGATGTTACAATAGTAGATGAAAATTTGACAAGAATAGCTGGAACAGGCATTTACTTGGATAAAATCGGAGAAAAAGTAAGTGGATATTCAGCTTTTAAGAAATGCTTGGAGGAGCAAGTATTAATATACATAGATGATTCAGAAAAAAATGATATTTGTAAAGTATGTTCAAATAATGGTGAATGTAAAGAACATGCAGAGGTATGTTGCCCGATTACTTTAGATGGATATGCTTATGGAGTATTGGGTCTTATAGCTTTTAATAATGAACAATCGTCTATAATAAGTAATAACTCTAAAGATTTAATTAATTTTTTAGGTAAAATGGCAGACTTAATATCTAGTAAATTAAAGGCTCAAAATAAAACTGAAGAATTAGAATTGGAAAAAAAGAAGCTAGAAATACTATTAAATAATATGAATAAAGCTATTGTATCTATAGATAAAAAAGGAAATATAGACAAGTATAATGTGAAGTTTAGAGATATTTTTAATATAGAAGATAAAAAATTAGAAAAAGGGAATATTTTTCAATTATTAGATTTTATAAAAAAACCTTCGGTAAAGGATTTTGAAAAATATAAAACAGGAACTTTTTATTATAAGAAACAAAATAGAAATTTAAAGGGTATATACAATATTAGTGAAATCGTTGTTAATAAAAAATTAAAAGGTTATGTAATTGATTTTATTGAAAATAAAGAAGCTATAAAAAATTACAATAAAATTAATAAAGATTATAAAATAACTTTGGACAATATTATTAGTACTAGTGAGATAATGGAGCACACAAAGCAAAAAGCATTAATTGCATCAAAGTCTAATTCCACTGTTCTTATAACAGGGGAAAGTGGTACAGGTAAAGAGCTATTTGCTAGAGCTATTCACAATCATAGTGATAGATCTGATTATCCCTTCGTGGCAGTAAATTGTGCAGCCATACCAGACAATTTACTGGAAAGTGAATTATTTGGATATGAAGAAGGTGCTTTTACTGGTGCTAAAAAGGGTGGAAAATTAGGAAAGTTTGAGATTGCTCAAAAAGGAACTATATTTCTAGATGAAATAGGTGATATGAGTCTTCACTTACAAGGTAAACTCTTAAGGGTACTGCAGGAAAGAGAGTTAGATAAAATTGGAAGTGGATCTAATATACTTATTGATGTGAGGGTTATTGCAGCTACTAATAAAAACTTAGAAGAATTAGTAAAGAATGGTCAATTTAGAGAAGATCTTTATTATAGATTAAAGGTAATTCCTTTAATGCTACCACCTTTAAGAAATCGTAAAGATGATATTCCTTTACTTATAGACTATATGATAAAAGAATATTCTCAAAAACTAAATAAAGATGTAATTGGTATGGAAGATGATGTAAGAACTGCTTTAGTAGATTATAGCTGGCCAGGAAATGTTAGAGAATTACAAAATATAATTGAATATAGCATAAACATGTCCATATCAAACTTATTAACATTAGATATTATTCCAAATAATATAAAATATAAATATTATGACGATAAGTGCCATAAAGAAGAAATAAGTACATTAGCAGATTTAGAAAAAGAAGAAATAATCAAAGCTCTTAATAAATTTAAGAATTATAAAAAAGATAAAGAACTTGTAGCTAAGGCTCTTGGAATATCAAGAGCAACTTTATATAGAAAACTTGAAAAATACAATTTGGTCTCAAAATGATACAAAAATCTCATTTTGAGATTTATTTTTCTTATTTTGATACGATTATAATAAAAATTATATATATAATATATTGATTAATGTTAAAGTAGGTAAATAACTCATTTTATTATTTTTTTATTTTTGAAAGTTGGCATAAAAATTGCTTATTTATAAATATGAAAGATATAATAATTTAATTTTTGTTAATTAAGGAGGATTAAAAATGAGAGATTTAAGAGGGAATTTAATTGATATATTAAAATCAGAAGTAAAGCCAGCAGTAGGTTGTACAGAACCGGTAGCTGTAGCACTTGCTTGTGCAAAGGCAAAGGAATTATTAGGAGAAGATGTTGTAAAAAATAAAATATTAGTAAGCCCAAACGTTTATAAAAATGCTATGTGTGTTGGTATACCAGGAACAGATAGATTAGGATTAAAAATAGCTGTTGCCATGGGACTTGTTGGAGGAAAATCTGAAAATGGATTAACCTTATTAGAAGGATTAACTGAAAAACAAGTTAGAGAATCAGAAAAATACATGGATGAAACTCCAATAAGTATTTCGCCTTTAGATACAAAGGAAAAGGTTATTATAGATGTAAGATTAGAAGGTAAAAATAACACATCTAGAGTTATAATAAAAACTAAACATGATAATTTTGTTTATTTACAATCAAATGATTTAGTTTTATTAGATGAAGTAGACGGATTTGCTGAAAGAGCAGAGGTTCAGACAGAAGAGAAAAAAGAAAATATAATGGACAATATAACTATACAAGAGTTAATTGAAAATGTTGAAAAAATGGAATTTGAAGATATTAAATTCTTATTAGATGGAATATCTATGAATATGGATATGGCAAAATACGGACTAGAAAACGAAATCGGTATAGGTGTTGGTAGAGGTATAAAAAAATCTATAGAAGAAGGATTATTAGGTGATGGAATAATGACAGAGGCCATGCTTTTAACAGCTGCAGCATCTGATGCTAGAATGGGTGGAGCAAAACTTCCAGTTATGAGTTCTAATGGATCAGGTAATCATGGATTAACAGCTATACTTCCAATAGTTGCTTATACTTTAAAATACCCACAAAGTGATGAAAAGGTTGCTAAAGCTCTTGCCATATCTCACCTAATAACAGCTTATGTTAAAAACTATACTGGAAGACTTTCTGCAGTATGTGGATGTGGTGTTGCAGCATCAACAGGAGCTAGCGCAGGTATATCTTGGTTAATGGATGGAAATATTAATAACATATATGGTGCTATAGAAAATATGATAGCAGATTTAAGTGGTATGATTTGTGATGGTGCAAAAGCTGGTTGTGCATTAAAATTATCTTCTGCAGCTTCAGCAGCAGTTCAAAGTGCTGTTATAGCTAAACAAGGATACTCAGTTCCAGCCCTTAATGGTATAGTAGGAACTAAAGTTGAACAATCTATACAAAACTTAGGAAAAGTTAGTGATAAGGGAATGCAAATAACAGACGAAATAATATTAAATGTAATGAATGATATGAACAAAGTTGACTAAAACTATCTTGCAAAAGAAGTTAATCTTTTATAAAATGGAAATATCATCATTTAATTAGGAGGTTAATCAATGGATATTGATAAAAAAGTATGGGAAGTTCTATGCTCAGAAGAACAGCTAAAAAATAGAATAAAAGAATTAGGGGAAGAACTTTCAAAAGATTACCAAGGGAAAAAATTAATGGTTGTATCTCTACTAAAAGGTAGCTTCATTTTCTGTGCAGATTTAGTTAGAGCACTAGATGTACCTGTCAGAATAGAATTTATGACAACTTCAAGTTATGGACATGGGACTTCTTCTACAGGAAGAGTTCAAATTGTAAATGATATAAAATCTGACTTAGAGGGATATGATGTATTAGTTGTAGATGATATAACAGATTCTGCTCATACAATGGCTCATGTTATGGAGCATTTAAAAGCTAAAAATCCAGCAAGTATAAAATGTTGTGTATTATTAGATAAACCAAGCAGAAGAGAAGTTGAATTAGTACCTGATTACTGTGGATTTACGATAGAAGACAAATTTGTTGTAGGTTACGGATTAAACTATGGTGATTACTATAGAAATATACCTTATGTATTTGCAGTAACAGATCAAGATAGATAATAATATTAAAGGTGTAGCTTTATTTTAAAGTTACACCTTTTATTTTTGTATTAAGTTTTAAATATTTAAAAATATTGTAACAAAATTAATAAATTAATCACTAATATTATAAAAGGGGGATTTATGCTAAAGAAAATATATGAAGAATACAAACAAGATGTGTTTACATATCTCATAAGTTTGACACATGATACATCCCTTTCAGAGGACTTAGTATCAGAAACATTCTTAGGTGCAATAAAATCTATACATAAATTTAAAGGACAATCTAGTATAAAAACATGGCTATTTTCTATTGCAAGGCATAAGTGGTATGAGTATTTGAAAAAAGAGAAGGATACTGTTTCAATAGATGACTTAGCTTATAATTATCTTGTTAGTGATGAGAATATAGAAGATTTAATTGTAAATAAAGAACTGTGTCATAAGGTTTCTCAAATCCTTGAAAATGAGTCAGAAAAAATAAAGAGTGTAGTTTTAATGAGGATAAAAGGATACTCTTACTTAGAAATAAGTCAAAAACATGATATATCTGAAAGTTCAGCAAGGGTAATAGATTATCGTACTAAGAAAAAAATAAAAAATACTTTGATAAGGGGGAAAGAATTCTATGGATAAAATATCTTGTGATATATGTATGGATTTAATACCGTTAATTAAGGATAATGTGGCTAGTGATGATAGCTATAAAGCTGTCATGAATCATATAAGTGAATGTAGTCATTGTAGAAGTTTATTAGAAGATAAAGCATATATATATGATAAAATTCCTGAAATAGATGATAAAAAGGTTATTTCAAAAATAAGAAATGAATTAGTTTTTGCAGGGATAATTTTAATTTTAATTGGTTCAGTCATCGGAGTTGTATTTTCGGAAAGTGAAAATATGTTTTATAATATCTTGATTATGCCTATTATTGGGGGAATTTCTTATTTTTTAATTAGAAAAAAATCGTATCTAATTCCAGTTATTATGTTTGGATTTGTATATATTTATCATATTGTTAAATATATGATTGAAGGTGGATTTGATGGAACTTCGTTATTAATAGCCCCTCTTACATGGTCATTTATATATAGTGGGCTATGTGCTTTAGGGGTTTTTATTGGATTTTTATTATATATAGCTTTTAGGAGGGAGAAATAGTATGAAAAAGAGTATGAAGATAGCATCGGGAATAACAGCATTTTTATTAATTGCAATAATACTTTATTTTACAAATGGATTCGTAGGAAATCCAGTATCAAAAATGATTGCCAATAAAAATGGTAAAGAATATATATCAAAAGAATATAAAGATATAAATTTGCAAATAGAAGAAGTTAGTTATAGTTTTAAAGATGGGGGATATCATATTCAGGTAAAATCTCTTACGAGTAAAGATACATATTTTGAAGTTGTAATGTCACCCTTTGGAAAGGTGGTATATGATTTTTATGAAAATAATGTAACAAATAAATGGAATACATATGAAAGAATAAATGAATCTTATGGTTCAAAAGTAAAGAAAGTATTTGAAAATAAGGACTTTCCATATAAAAGTGATATATGTTTTGGAGAAATAAAGGAGAAAGATATAGAACAAAGCAGTGAATATAAAGAATACAACTTACCTGTTTATGGTATAGATAGAAAGGACCTAATACTAGATAAAGATTATGATATAAGTGAATTAGGTAAGACGGCGGGTCATATTGTATTTTATGCCCAAAATGAAGAAATAACATTAAAAAAAGCTAGTGAGATTTTGCTTGATATAAAAAATATACTAAGTGAGAAAAATATATATTTCTATGCTATTGATTTTACTTTAGAGAAACCTAGAGATAAAGACGGTGTTGCAAATCCAGATGACACATCTATTAGGATAGAGCAATTTTTATATAAGGATATATATGAAGAAGGTTTAGAAAAAAGATTAGAAAAATCACAGGAAAATACAAAAAAATATTATGAAAAATTAGATGAAGAAAAATTAAAGCAAGAATTGGGTATATAAAATAAAATGTGTATTCTTACGATAAATGGTAATAATTTAGATAA
>CAMBXR010000070.1 GCA_945871955.1 uncultured Clostridium sp.
ATCATGAGGGTTATTTTGTAAAGTATTAAATTTTACATTAATGCAACACTAGAAGTATGTAACGCCATTAAATAAATTTATAGAAGTAAGAAGTTTGACAAAAGAAATGATAATAAATCTGGGAATAGATATGTGTAGTGGATTAAAACTATGCCACGATAATGGGATAATACATAGAGATATAAAAGACTCAAACATATTCATATCAGACAATAATAGTTTTAAACTAGGAGATTTTGGAGTTGCTACAAATTTATCTAGTGAAGAAGCAGTAACAAGAATAGGTACACCCTATTATATGGCACCAGAAATTATATTAAACTACAATAATGAGAGTTATGATAAAACAGTAGATATATATTCACTAGGAATAGTTTTATATAGATTATTTAATAGATTAAAGTTCCCATTCATGCCAATAGATGATAAAGATGTTACTTATAATAGTAAGGAGATAGCTCAAGCTAAAAGAGTTAGTGGAGAAGAATTGCCAAAGGCATGTGATACTGATGATAAGTTATGGCAAGTAATTAAAAAAGCTTGTGCTCATAATCCAAAAGAAAGATATTCATCAGTTGATGATTTAAAATTCGACTTAATGTACTTACTTAGAAATATGAGTGATGAAGAAAAAAAAGAGGTTATAATAAAGCCTAGAGGATTATCTAGAAATAATCCTTATTTCACAAAGGAAGATATTGAAAAATATAAAGAAGAAATTCAATCCAAAGAAAGTAATGAATGTAGTGTTGATTTATTAGAAGATACTGTTTTATTAGAAGAAGTGTCTGAGAATATAGTGGAAACTACGGAAGATACAGAATTACTAGAAGATGAAGCTACAGTGCTTTTAGAAGAAGATGATAATAGCACAATGTTACTAGAAGAAGATAATACAGAATTATTAGAGGATGAAGCTACAGTGCTTTTAGAAGAAGATGATAGCACAATGTTACTAGAAGAAGATAATGCAGTATTATTAGAAGATAAATCACCATCAAAAAATAATATATTGATAGTAGGTATTTGCTGTATAATTAGTTACTTACTAGGGATATATATAACAAATTTATTTTTATAAAAATTATCTTAGGGATCAAGGTGGATATAGGAAATATAAAGTAAGTAAACCCAGATTCTTTTCTATGTAAAGTAGGAAACACAGAAAAATACTAGAAAATCTAAGAAAAAATAAAGCTATAAGTTTTAAAAGTAACTTATAGCTTTGTTATAAATTTTATTTAGAATAATAGTGATAATGTACCTATTATAATAAGTAAAAGACCTAAAGAAGATTTCTTATTTAATTTTTCTTTAAATATTATGTAAGAAAAGGCTATAGTAACTAAAATACTTAGCTTATCAATGGGAACTACAACACTGGCAGGGCCTGTTTGTAATGCTTTATAATAACATAACCATGAACCACCTGTAGCCAGTCCAGATAGGAATAAGAAAATCCAACTATTTTTATCAATATCTTTAATAGTATTTTGTTTTTTAGTTACAAATACAACAATCCATGCCATAATAAGCACAACAATAGTTCTTATGGCTGTTCCTAAAGTAGAATCCACACCTTCAATACCAATTTTACCAAGAATAGAAGTTAAGCTGGCAAAGATGGCAGAACCTAAAGCATATATAAACCAAGTATTATTTTTATTATTAACTACCACATTCTCTTTTTTTGTAATCATAAGATAAGTTCCTACACCTATTAAAATCATAGCAATACCTTTTATAAGAGTTATTTCTTCTCCTAATAATATAAATGCCATCAACATTGTCAAAATAGTGCTGGATTTATCAATAGAAGTAACTTTGTTTACATCTCCAATTTGTAATGCTCTAAAATAACAAAGCCATGAAGCACCAGTTGATATACCTGATAAAATAAGAAATATTAAAGTTTTACTACTAATATCTGATAGTGTATTATGACTTCCAGCAATAAAGACCATAATCCATGAAAAAATAAGTACAACAATAGTTCTAAGAGCTGTTGCCACATTTGAATCAGTATTTTTTATACCACATTTAGCAAGGATGGATGTTAATCCTGCAAATAAAGCTGATCCAAAAGCAAATAATATCCACATAATATTTACCTCCATATTAAATAATTAAAAATGATTTTTATTATCAACTAAAATTAAATTATATCATATGTAAAAATAAAAAACGAGTATGGCTATCATCTTTGTGGATTTATTTTTTATTAGTATTATACTCCTTACATTTTTGATAATATAATAATAAAGACTGTTTTGTAGAAAATTAAAGTCGGGAGGAAATTTTAATGAATATACTAATAACTAATGACGATGGAATAAATGCAGATGGCATTATAGAATTGGCAAAAGAAATATCAAAAATAGCTAATGTATATGTGGTAGCACCAGATAGTCAAAGAAGTGCCACAGGACATGCCATAACACTACACTCACCAATAATGCTAAAAGAAGAGTATATAGATGATAATATAAAAGCTTACAGTATATCAGGAACACCAGCAGATTGTGTAAAAATAGGAATAGAAGGTTTATTTAAAAATATAAATATAGATTTAGTTTTAAGTGGAATAAATAATGGTTCTAATTTAGGTACAGATGTTATATATTCTGGAACTGTATCAGCAGCTTTGGAAGGTCTTATATTAAATAAACCATCAATTGCCATATCATATAATGATTTAAATGTAAAAAAGGAAGTTTATAGACAAGCATCTGAATATATAGTTCATCTTATAAATAATATAAAAGATAAGTTTGATTTGTTAAATGATTGTATTTTAAATGTAAATATACCAGCTACAGAGATAAAAGGATATAAAATAACTAAATTAGGTAAGAGATGTTATGATCAAGTAATGGAAGAGAGAACAAGTCCTTTTGGACAAAAATACTTCTGGGTAAAGGGTACTATGAAAGAATTAGAGCAAGATGAAGATAGTGATATAGCTTGTGTTAATGAGGGATATATATCTATAACACCAGTTAATATTGAAATGACTAATTTAAATAAAATTAATATTTTACAAAATATAAAAATGATATAATAAAAATATGGAAATTATAAAGGGAATATATGGAGGAATAATGTATAATATTTTAGTTTTAATACCTATGGATGAAGATAAAAAGAAAAAGTTAGAGGAAAAAGCGAAGGGCTGTAAAATTGTTTATTCAAATGAAAATGAAGTTAGCAAAGAAGAAGTTCAAAGTGCAAATATAATAATAGGTAGCCCTAAGGTGGATATGATAAAAAGATCTACAAATTTAAAGTGGCTTCAACTAAATACAGCTGGAGCAGATGTATACATAAAGGAAGGTATCTTAAATAAAGATGTTATTTTAACAAATTCTACAGGAGCTTATGGACTGGCAGTTTCAGAGCATATGCTTGCCATGCTTTTAGAATTATTAAAGAAATTACATATTTATAGAGATAATCAAAATAAAAGATTATGGCAAAGTGAAGGTCGAGTAAAATCTATTTATAATTCTAAAGTTTTAATAGTAGGCCTTGGAGATATAGGATGCAATTTTGGGAGAATGGTAAAATCTTTAGGTGGATATACAATTGGTGTAAAGAGAAGAGCAAGTGAGAAACCAAGTTATATAGATGAGTTACATTTAAATGATAAATTAGATGAATTATTGCCACAAGCTGATATAGTAGCTCTTTGTCTACCATCAACAAAGGAAACACAAAAGTTATTTGACAAAGAAAGAATTGCTAAGATGAAAAAAGGAAGTATTTTGCTTAATGTGGGAAGAGGAACATCAGTAGATACAGATGCTTTATGTGATGCCATAGAAAATGAATATTTATCAGGAGCTGGACTTGATGTAGTGGACCCAGAGCCTCTACCAGAAAATCATAGAATTTGGGGCTTAGAAAATGTGGTTATTACTCCTCATATCTCAGGATGGTACAATTTAGCTGAAACTTATGAACGTATTTTTCATATAAGTATGGAAAATCTAGATAGATTTTTGAATAATGAAGAATTATTTAATATAATAGATTTTAATACAGGTTATATAAAATAAACTATAAAAGGAGACAAATATGAAATACACTAAAGAAGAAATGGATATAATCTCAGAAAAAATAGTAGATATGCTTAAAGAAAAAGAAGAAATGAGAATAGGTAAAATAGCAAAAGTACTTATACATTCAGGCTTAGTCAAGTCAAGTTATGAAGTTGATAAAGTGCTTAAATATAGAAAAGACTTATTTATAAGTCCTAAAATGGGAATTTGGAGACTTGTTGAAAGCGAATAGATAAGAGGAATATCTAAAAATCAAATAAAGTTTATAGATATAGGATATTTAGTATAAATATTAAATCCTATATCTTTTTTTATATAAATAAATCATTATATTTATAAAAATATCCTTTATGTTAAAATTAAAAAATTAAAACTTTTTATTATAAATTCACGTCTAATAATTGAAAACAAAAATAATAAGGGGAGTAAAAATGGAAGAAATACTTTTAGTAAAAAGAGCCATCAAAGGTGATAGAGCTGCATTTGAAAATCTTATCAATATGTATTTTGATAGATTATACAAAGAAGCATACCTAAGATGTAAATATGAAGAGGATGCAAAAGAGATTGTACAAGAAACTATCTATAAAGCCTATAAGAATATAAAAAGTTTAAAAGAGCCTAAGTATTTTAAAACTTGGCTAAGTAAAATCCTTATAAATGTATCCAATGATTATATGAGTAAACATGGAATGATAGAATTACAACATGATGAAAATGATTATATCAAGGAAGTTCATAGAGATGATAAAGTAGAGATTAAAATTGATTTATACAATGCTATAGATGAGTTAGAAGATAAATATAAAGATGTAATCATACTTAGATATTTAGAAGATTTGAAGGTAGAAGAAATATCACAAATCTTAGAACGTCCAGTAAATACTATAAAAACTCATATCAGAAAGGCAATAAGAGATATGAAAAATTTACTAAAGGAGGATTACATCAATGATTAAGAATAAAAAAGGTTTTGATATAGATAATGATATATATGAAGATATAACGATAGAAGAAATTGATAAAGAAATAAATAAGTTTCATATAGATAAAGAAAAAATAGAAAATATAAAATATAGTTTTGATAAAGATGGTTTAATAAAAGATGCTATAGATAAAGCTGAAAAAGATATGGATAAAAATAAAATCAAAAAGAAATATATTAAAATAGCAGCAAGTATATTAGTATTACTTTCTATAGGTGTATATAGTCCAGCTTTGGCATATACTTTGCCACCTGTAATGAATGTGTTGGAAAAAATAAATGATATTCTAAAAGTAGATGAAATAAGTGCTGTCTTACAGCTAGATACCATAATACCTAAAGCTGTAGTAGAAGATAATAAGATTCATTTTATTAAAATAACAAGATATAAAGTGGATAAGATAGAAAGTGATAGCCAAGTAGAAAACAATAGTGAAGAAAAAAGTGATGATAAAACAATATCTTACAATGAGTATGAAGTAGTAAACATTATACATCAAATGTCAAATAGCATTATAAACCCAGCTGATGGTAAAAAGTATGGAGTAATTGAAATTACACCAGAAAAAATAGATATAGTCTTAAACTCTTTACAAAATATAAATAATGAAGGCGCTAGAAATTATTTGGAAAATGAACTTACTAAATGGAAAGAAGGAAACTTTAGCAATGGTGTCCAGGTTCATAATTATGTATGGCATATGTTAGATGGACAGATAGGAATTGCATCGTCTCTTGATGAAGATGCCATAAGTAAAACTAAGAAAAAATATTTTAAATAAAAAATAGAGGTACAAATGTATATTTTAGATAGAGCTTCAGATAGGGAAATTTAGAAAATTATTTTAGGGGAGGATTATAAAAATGAAACTTAATAAAAAACAAATTATCATAGGAGCAATTATATTTTTAGTAATAATTACTTTATCTATAGTTTATATAAGTAATACAAAGAATAAGGAAGTAAGTACAAAAACTTCAACTAAAAATATAACTTTAAAGTATCAAGAAAATTATATGAACATAGCATCTTATCTAAGAGAAAAAGGAGATATATCAAAAGAAGAATTAGAAAAACTTGAGCCAAATAAAAAATTAGTTGAATCAGATGGGTATTATTATATAGGTAGTCTATATAATGATGACAAATATAAAGATTTAAGAACTATTGGTGTCGGTGAAAATAATGAAGGTGTTTCATTAACTTATTTATATGAAGACGATAAGCCTAAGGAAGCTTTATCAGTTCAATATCATAATGAAAATAAAAATGGCTATTTAAATGGAATAAAATCAATTTATAATAAAGATTCTGATGAATCACAAAGTTTTATTACAAGAATAGGAACTATATCAGCAGAGGACCAAGAAAAATTAGTAAACTATATTTATCCAGAATTAAAGGATAAGGAAGAATATAAGACTTACTTTAAATTTGCAAAGATAGTTCAAAGAAGCGTATCTTTTCCTAAAGAAGAATTTGAAAAAATTGATAAAAATTTAGTATCGGAAATAAGTGATAATGATATTTCTGTAAAAATTAATGATTGTCAGTTAGTATTTATACATGAGGATAATATGAACGTAATAAGGGGGCTTAAACTTATTGATAAAGTTGGAAACTTATTATATGTAAAATCATTTGTGGGTGATAGTCCAGAGGTAAGTGGAAAAGGAGAAAATTATACGATGACAGAAATAATAAATAATTCACTAGAAGCTCAAAATGATTTACTTAATAAAATAAGTGAAAATGTAGTAAAGTCCACACCGAGAACTGATGGAGATAATATAATTAATGATAATATAACTCATCCTATACAAGTTTTCTCAGCTGAAGAAGATTATGATGATATGGAATTTATGGATAAAATATCTTATAGTAGAGAGGAAAATTCCAAAGAGCTAAGTATGAAAAAGTCTATTGAATATGTTAAGTCCAAGTTGGGAGAAAACATACAAGAAGTTGAAAGTAAGTACTTTAATGAGATAGGGGTTACAGTTGTTACATATGAGTTAAATGATAAAATTTATAAAGTAAGATATCAGCATACATATAAAGTTAATAAAGATGATAGTGCATTAAATGAATATGATAAAGATAAAAGTTCAGGAATTTGCATTTATAAAAAATAAAATATTTAAGAAGTAAAAATGGTTATCTGAATACGGTCCTTAAATATGTATATAAGGTATACTATAGTCACAGCATAAAAATAACTGTACCAAAGATTTTTTGAAAATTAAAACTTCTATGGTACAGTTATTTTTTGTGGGTTTTAATCAAGTATTAACTCATCAAGTGCAATTTTTGGAACGTGATGAGTTTTATCTTGGTCCATCCAATATTTTATGTCATCACCTTCATGGATGTCTTCAACAACAACATTTTGAGCTGGTTTTCCAATGGCAAGAGCTATATGTATTACATAATTTTCAGGTAAATTTAGAACTTCTGCAATTTTCTTTCTGTTTAAAGCTCTAATCATACAACCACCAAGATTTTTTTCCACAGCTCCTAGCATGATACTTTGACTAACAATTCCCATATCACATGATAAAATAGGATCTGTTAAACATCCTTCTTTTGATACTATTAAAATAACTCCAGTAGGGCGCTCACCTTCTTTAGGCCCATCCCAATCTTTTAAGTATGCAGCCCATGAAAGATAGGGATAAATTTCTTTTAAAATTTCTTCTTTATATATGGGAATAAATCTTAAATATTGTCCGTTTTTTCCACAAGGAGAAAATCTAGCAAGTTCTATCAAATCTATTAAATCTTCTTTTTTTAATTTATAACTTTCATCAAAAATTCTGTAACTTCTACTCTTTTTTACTAAATCTAATATCACCAAATCACCTCTAAATTTATAATATAGTAATAGTTTAGCACATAGCTATGAAGTAAAGAAATTATATGGTAAAATTATTATCATAAATAAACTTACAATGAAATTATTTTAATATATATTTAAAATAAGAAAGGATTAAAATGAAAAAAATATTAGTATTGGCAGAAAAACCTTCAGTGGGAAGGGATATTGCTAGAGTATTAAATTGTAATAAAGATAAAAATGGATATATAGAAGGAAATAAGTATATTGTGACTTGGGCATTGGGACATCTTGTAACACTTGCAGATCCTGAAAGTTACAGTGAAAAATATAAGTCTTGGAATATGGAGGATTTACCAATAATCCCACCTAAATTAAAAACTGTAGTTATTAAAAAAACATCTAAACAGTTTAACACAGTTAAATCTCAGCTAAATAGAGATGATGTTGAACAAATAGTAATAGCAACAGATGCAGGAAGAGAAGGAGAGCTAGTTGCTAGATGGATAATAGAAAAAGCATATGTTAAAAAGCCAATAAAGCGTCTTTGGATTTCATCTAGTACTGATAAGGCTATTAAAGAAGGATTTGAAAAATTAAGAGATGGAAGACAGTATAATAATTTATATTATTCAGCTATAGCAAGAGCGGAAGCTGACTGGATTGTTGGAATCAATGGAACTCGTGCTTTAACTACAAAATACAATGCACAGCTTTCTTGTGGTAGAGTTCAAACTCCTACTCTTGGCATGATTTTAAAAAGAGAAGAAGAAATAAGAAAATTTGTACCTAAGGAATATTATTCTATAGATATTTCTACTAAAAAAGGAAGTTCTTATTTCAAAATGAATTGGGTAGATAAAAAAAGCAACAACACAACTTCTTTTAATGAAGAAAAAATAAAAACTATAGCAAAAAAATTAAATAATAAAGAAATAAAAATAACAGATGTAAAAAAAGTAAATAAAAAAAGATATTCAAAACTACTATACGATTTAACAGAATTACAAAGAGATGCAAATAAAAGATATGGCTTTTCTGCAAAAGAGACTCTATCTATTATGCAAAAACTTTATGAACATCACAAAGTTCTTACTTATCCAAGAACTGATTCTAGATATTTAACTACTGATATAGTAGATACATTAAAAGATAGAATTAAAGCTGTTAATGTAAGTGATTATTCAAAAGTCTGTAATAAATTACTAAAAACAAATATAAAAGGAAATAAATCCTTTGTGGATAATTCCAAGGTAAGTGATCACCATGCCATAATTCCAACGGAAGAAAGAGTATTTCTTGGAAACTTAAGTGATAAAGAAAGAAAAATATATGATTTAGTAGTAAAAAGATTTTTAAGTGTACTTTGCCCACCTTTTGAATATGTGGAAACAACTATTACAGGGGAGTGCAATGGAGAAATATTTAAAGCTAAAGGTAACAAAGTCATAAACTTAGGATTTACAGAAGCTTATGGTGATGATGAGGAAGAAAAATTAGATAATATTCCAGAAATATTAGTAAATGATGAGTTACAAATAGAAGATGTAAAAATTAAAACTGGAAAAACTAATCCACCACCATATTTAAATGAAGGAACTTTACTTACAGAAATGGAGAAAAATAATTTAGGAACTGTGGCAACTAGAGCAGATATAATAGAAAAATTATTTAATTCATTTTTAGTAGAAAAGAAAAATAATAAAGAGATTCATATAACATCTAAGGGAAGACAACTTTTAAATTTAGCTCCAGAAAAATTAAAAAATCCATCACTAACAGCAGAGTGGGAGAAAAAGCTTACAGATATATCAAATGGAAAAGTTAACAAAGATACTTTTATAGAAGAGATAAAATCTTATACTAAAGACATCGTAAAAGAAATAAATAAAAGTGAAAGTAAATTTAAGCATGATAATTTAACGAGAAATAAATGTCCTGAATGTGGCAAATTTATGCTTGAAGTTAATGGAAAAAAAGGGAAAATGCTAGTTTGCGAGGATAGAGAGTGTAATACTAGAAAAACTGTATCACAAATTACAAACTCAAGATGTCCTAATTGTCACAAAAAATTAGAGCTTCGAGGAGAAGGTGAAAATAAAGCATTTTATTGTTCTTGTGGACATAGAGAAAAGTTATCGGCTTTTAATAAAAGAAAACAAGAAGAAAAGAAATCTGGCTCTAAAAAAGATATACAAAAATATTTAAAAAATCAAAATAAAAACCAGGAAAGCTTTAATAATCCATTTGCTGAAGCTTTAGCAAAATTAAAAAAATAAAATTGTAGTAGTTATACTATAAAAAAAATTCTCTTTTAAATAAGAGAATTTTTTTATACTTAAATATTGTTGAATATTATGAAAGTATGATACAAAAATAATTAATGTACAAAATAATATATATTGATAGCAAAGGAGGAAATAAAGTGATATACACTGTGACATTAAATCCATCAATAGATTACGTTATTAATCTAAAATCTTTGAATATAGGACAAATAAATAGAGTAAATAGTGAAAATATATATCCTGGAGGAAAAGGAATAAATGTTTCGAGAGTATTAAAAACCTTAGGATATGATAATGTGGCTACGGGATTTATTAGTGGATTTACAGGTGACTTTATAATTAACTCTTTATGTGAGTTGGATGTTAAATCAGATTTTATAAAACTAGATAATGGTTTTACAAGGATAAATGTAAAAATAAAAAGCAACGAGGAAACTGAAATAAACGGTGGAGGTCCACATATAAGTGATGAAAAACTTAAAGAATTATTTGATAAATTAAGTGATTTAAAAGAAGATGATATATTAATACTAGCTGGTAGTATTCCTTCTACTTTAAGTGAGGATTTATATGAAAAAATTATAAAGCATGTTGAAAATAATAAAGTAAAAGTTGTAGTGGATGCTACAAAAAATTTACTTTTAAATGTTTTAAAATATAATCCATTTTTAATAAAACCTAATAATCATGAATTAGAAGAAATATTTAATGTAAAATTGGATAATTTAAATGATATTATTACATATGCAAAAAAACTTCAAGAAATGGGAGCTAGAAATGTTTTAGTTTCCATGGGAAAAGATGGAGCACTACTTATTACAGAAAATGGACAAGTACTTATAAGTAATGCACCTAATGGTAGAGTTATAAATTCTGTAGGTGCTGGAGATTCTATGGTAGCTGGATTTATATGTGGATATTTAAATAGCAATTCCTATGAAGAAGCTTTAAAACTGGGAAGTGCCAGTGGAAGTGCTACGGCATTTTCATCAGATTTAGCTAAAAAAGAATTGATATATGAATTAATAAAAGAAATAAAAGTTGAAAGGAGATAAATTATGAGAATAGTTGATTTAATAGATAAAAATTCTATAAAACTAAACTTAGTTTCAACAAATAAATTAGATGTAGTAGATGAATTAGTTGATTTAGTATATAAAAGTGGAAATTTAAATAATAAAGATGAATATAAAAAAGCTATTCTTGCTCGTGAAGAATTGAGTACTACTGCCATAGGTGAGGGTGTTGCTATACCTCATGCAAAAAATAAATCTGTAAATAAAGCTTGTTTAGCGTTAGGTATATCTAAAGAAGGTATAGATTATGAAGCTTTTGATGATAGTTTATCTCATTTATTCTTTATGATAGCAGCTCCAGATGGTGCTAATAATACTCATCTAGAAGTATTATCAAGATTATCTACCATATTAATGGATGAAGATTTTAGAAATGAACTAATAAATGCATCTTCTGTAGAGGAACTTTTAAATTTAATAAACAAAAAGGAAAAAGAGAAATTCCAAGAGGAAGAGGTAGAAGAAAAAGTAGTAGTTGAAGAAGAAAAATCGGATTTACCAACAGTTCTTGCAGTTACAGCTTGTCCAACAGGAATAGCTCATACATTTATGGCAGCAGAAAATTTAAATAAAAAAGCTGAAGAAAAGGGTGTATCAATAAAAGTTGAGACTAATGGATCATCAGGAATTAAAAATGTATTAACTAAAGAAGAAATAGAACACGCAACATGTATAATAGTTGCAGCTGACAAAAATGTGGAAATGAGTAGATTTAACGGTAAGAAAGTTATAATAACTAAAGTTGCTGATGGAATACATAAAGCAGATGAACTTATAGATAAAGCTGTAAAAGGTGATGCGCCAGTTTTTCATGCATCTAAAGATAATGATTATGAAGATAAATCAAATGAAAAAGAAGGTATAGGAAGACAATTTTATAAACA
>CAMBXR010000071.1 GCA_945871955.1 uncultured Clostridium sp.
CAAAACACCCCAATCGTTAGATTTTTGGTCCAACAATTGGGGTGCACTACAATTTGGTATATCTCATACCATGTTTTTCTTTTGCATCGGCAAATACACGTTCAATTGTTTCTTTTCTCTTCTGATAAATTTTTTTAACTTCTGTTTTATATCTTAAATGATTAGCCTCTTCTATATAATCTTGCCAAATATGTCTAGTCAATATCTTTTGATTAGTTTTACTATTAGTGCACTTTTTTACATAGATACAATTTTTACAATCATAAGCATTTGACTTTACTACACAGCACAGCATAGTATCTTTATTTAAAGATTTCTTTACACTATCTACATTGTGCTTAATATTTTCTAAATTTATTTCGGCCCATGTACTTGAATATATTTTCATAATAAATACCTCAATTCTTCTTAAAAGTTTTAAAATTATTAAATTATATTAAATAAAAATCAAATAAAATAAATACAATTTAATAGATATGATTTTAACATTTCTGAATAACTTATGTCAATGTAATTTAATTTTATGTATAAAAATTAAATAAAATTTAATAACATTGCTTGATATGGGTTATATTGATATAATTGTGTAAATAATAAGTTTAAATAGATTAAAAGAGGTAATTAATAAATGAGTGATGTTAATATATCGAAAAATATTTCAGAATATAGAAAAAGAAAAAATTTAACTATAAAAGAATTAGCGAATTTAATAGGATCCACACCTTCTTTATTAAGTCAAATAGAAAAGGGAAGTGCTAATCCTTCTATAAATACACTGAAGCAAATTTCTACAGCTTTAGAGATACCATTATTTAAGTTTTTTGTGAATGATGACGTAACCGAGGAGTTAGTTGTTAGAAAAGATAATCGTAAAAAAATAATATTTGCAGAAGATGATAGTTTTACTTATGAACTTTTAACTCCTAATTCCCAAGGGGATATAGAATTTATGCTTATGAAGATACCAGCGGGAGAATCTTCTTCAAAAGAACTTTTTAGCCATAAGGGAGAAGAGGTAGCATATGTAACTAAAGGTAGTGTGAAGCTATGTTTAATGAGCAGTGTCATAGAGTTAAATTGTGGAGATAGTGTTAAAATACTGCCATTTTCAAAGCATAAATGGAAAAATGAAACAAATGAGGAATGTGAAGTGATATTTGCAGTAACGCCGCCATCATTTTAGAATCTTAAAAATAAAAATGTTATACTTCTTATATAATATAATTTATTGAAACAAAAGATAAAATTTGGAGTTGTCTCAAAATGATTTTAAAATCATTTTGAGACAACTCCTTTTTTTAATTATAAAGTTATGATTTTGAGCAAAGGTAACTTTACTTTGATCGTGGAAAATAATGTTAACTAAAATGAAAAATTTAATTGAAATGTTAAAAAAAAAACAAAAAATATTTAGATGGGAAAATGATTGCAAAAAAAGATGATAAGTGTTATACTTATGGGATTTTATTTAGATAAAAGGCTAAAATTACAAATGGTTAATCGTTTGCAAAGAAAATAAAAATATATAAGTTTTTATTTTTTTGGAAAATATTTATTTTAAAATTTACAGGTGAAATAAGATGATGTTATAATTAAATTGTTAATTGAATAACAAAAAAGTCATAACCTAATTTGTATACAAATATATAAATATACAAATAAAAAGGTAAATGCTATGAAGTGAAAATTAAACACAAAACATGGGGTAATGGAGGAATAATAATTATGGATTTAAATGCAGTAAAAAAGCCAGAACAAGATTTAAGTGTAAGACCATTTGGTGTTAGAGATAAGTTGGGCTATTTATTTGGAGACTTTGGAAATGACTTTACTTTTATTTTTGCATCATCGTATTTAATGTTATTTTATACTAAGGTATGGGGTGTAAGTGCATCAATGGTAGGGGTACTATTCTTAGTATCAAGATGTTTAGATGCTTTTACAGATGTAACAATGGGAACAATAGTAGATAAAGCGAAATCTACAAAAGATGGTAAGTTTAGACCGTGGATAAAAAGAATAGCAGGTCCAGTTTCTATTATGAGTTTCTTGATGTATCAATCAAGTTTGGCAGGAGCTTCAATGAATGTTAAAATAACAGTAATGTTTGTAACTTATATATTATGGGGCTCAATATTCTATACAGCTATAAATATACCTTATGGATCAATGGCATCAGCTATAACAGAAGTACCAGAAGAAAGAGCATCTCTTTCAACTTGGAGAAGTATGGGTGCAACTTTTGCAGGTCTTTTAATAAGTATTATAACTCCTCAAGTTATATATTATGCAGATGCTAATGGAAATCAAATAATAGATCCAGCTAAGTTCACAATGATAGCAGGTGTATTTTCTATATGTGCAATTATATGTTATGTATTATGTTTTTTACTTACTACAGAACGTGTTAAATTTGAAGAAAATAATAAACCTAAGGAAAAGGTTTCTATAATAAAAAATCTTGGAATGATAGTAAAAAATAAAGCCTTATTAGCTATGATAGCATCATCTATAGTCTTACTTCTTAGTTCATTAATGTCTCAAACAATAAATCAATATTTATATGCGGATTATTTTAAAAATGTAAATGCTTTATCAATGTCAGGTATGGTTACTTTACCAATAACTTTATTTGTTGCAGCAGTTATAGTAAAAGTATCAGCTAAATTTGGTAAAAAAGAAATATGTATGGTTGGCCTTCTTGTAGCCGGAGCAATATACTTAACTGCATTCTTCTTAAGAATAAAGAATCCATGGGTATACTTAGGTGTAAATGCATTAGCAATGTTTGCTATGAGTGGAAATACTCTTCTTTCATGGGCTAATATAACAGATGTAATAGATCATAATGAAATAACTACAGGAAAAAGAGATGATGGAACAATATATGGTATTTATTCATTCTCTAGAAAAATAGGACAGGCCTTAGCAGGAGGACTTGGAGGATTTGCTTTATCTTTCATAGGATACAACTCAATGGCAGCTACTCAAACTGCTGAAGTGGCAAATGGAATATATACAATAGCAACTTTATTCCCAGGTGTTTGCTATATTATAGCTGGATTAATATTTATGTTTGCTTATCCATTAAGTAAAAAAGTAGTTAATGAAAACTCAGCTAAGCTGGCACTTATGCGTGAAGGAAAATAAATTATAAAAAATAATCTAATATATTAGATAAATTAACAGAGCTATCGTATTAGTAATTAAAAACTACTATATGATGGCTCTATTTTAATTATAATAAAAGTAAATTTTGAGCAACGGGATAAGTCTGAAGCGGTAGCGAAGACTTAGACGTTGGCGACATGAGCGAAGCGAATTTTTATATGTATAAAATTATATTTATCTTTGTTAAAAAAACTACTTTCATTTGAAAAAATCGGAAAATGATTGCCTAAAATTAAAAAATATTTCTTATAAAAATAAAAGTAAATATTGAATACTAGTAATACCAATATATTGGTAAAAATTTAGTGGAGTTATAAAATAAAAAAATACGATAAAAAATAATTAAATAGAAAATAAAAATTTTAATATTTACACCCATATATTGTAAATGCTATAATGAATTTGTTATTTAAATAACATGCAAAAACACATGAGATTGATTTTTATACAACATAAAAACAAAACTATCAAAAAAATAGAAAGGAAAAAATCAAAGGATTTAGGGGGAAAAAATGAATTTAACTGGAGCAAAAAAATTAGATAATTCACAAAGAGTAAAACCATTTGGTCTAAGTGACAAATTGGGATATTTACTTGGAGATCTTGGTAACGATTTCTCATTTATATTTGCGTCATCATATTTAATGATATTTTATACAAAAGTGTGGGGAGTAAGTGCATCATTAGTAGGAATGTTATTCTTAGTATCTAGATGTATAGATGCTTTTACAGATGTAACAATGGGAACAATAGTAGATAAAGCAAGACCTACAAAAGATGGTAAATTTAGACCTTGGATAAAAAGAATGGCAGGACCAGTTGCTATAATGAGTTTCTTAATGTATCAATCAAGTCTGGCAAACGCTTCTATGACTGTTAAAGTAGTTGTTATGTTTGTTACTTATATATTATGGGGTTCAATATTTTATACAGCAATTAATATACCTTATGGATCAATGGCATCAGCTATAACAGAAGTACCAGAAGAAAGAGCATCTCTTTCAACTTGGAGAAGTTTAGGTGCAAACTTTGCTGGTGTTGCTATAGGAACTATAACACCACAAATAATATATTATGCAGATGCTAATGGAAACCAACTTGTAAGTCCAGAAAGATTTACTATGGTAGCAGGTGTATTCTCAATACTTGCAATTATATGTTATGCATTATGTTTTATACTTACTACAGAACGTGTTAAATTTGAAAGTAATGATAAAAAGGAAAAGGTTTCAATAGTTAAAAATCTTGGAGTTATATTAAAAAATAAAGCCTTATTAGCAATAATAGGTGCTGCTATAGTTTTACTTTTAAGTATGTTAATGTCACAAACTATGAATCAATACTTATTTGCAGATTACTTTAAAAATATAAATGCCTTATCAACTTTAAGTATGCTTGGTTTACCAGTAAGTTTAATGCTTGCATCAGTTATAGTAAAAATAGCTGCTAAATTTGGTAAAAGAGAAGTTTCTATGATGGGGATGTTCTTAGCAGGGGGAATATGTATTATAGCATATTTTGCTAAAATAACAAATCCATGGATATTTGTGGGATTATATATTTTATTAACACTTGGAAGTAATGCATTCAACATGCTTATATGGGCTAAAATAACAGATGTTATAGATTACAACGAAATATTAACAGGTAAAAGAGATGATGGAACAATATATGGAGTTTACTCATTTGCTAGAAAAATAGGACAAGCATTAGCAGGAGGACTTGGTGGATTTGCCTTAACTTTCATAGGATACAATTCACTTGCTGCAACTCAAACAGTAGAAGTTACAAATGGAATATATACAGTAGCAACATTATTCCCAGGAGTTTGTTACATAATAGTTGCATTAATACTTATGTTTGCTTATCCTTTAACTAAAAAAGTTGTTGAAGAAAACTCAGCTAAATTAGCTGCAATGCGTGAATCAAGATAATTTTATAAATTAAATAAATATAATAAATTAGAATAGAGTTATCTCATAGTGAATTAGAATTTACTATGGGATAGCTCTATTTTTATTTAACTCTATAAAAAAATAATTATACGAAAAATATTTTTTTTAAACATTTACACTAGTATACAAGTGGTGATATAATGAGTTTGTTATTTGAATGAAATATATTATTATAATTTATATACATAAAGCAAGAGATTTATTATATGCTCAGGAAAATGTTTACAAAATGAAAATCTTTATGTTATGTGAAAAATAGGGGGAGAATTTATGAAATTATCATTTCGTTGGTATGGAGAAGATGACAAGGTAACATTACAAAATATACGTCAAATACCAGGCATGCAATCTATAGTAACTGCAGTATATGATGTACCTGTTGGAGAGGTATGGAGCAGAGAATCCATAGCTAAATTAAAAGAACAAACTGAAAATGCAGGTTTAGGTTTTGATGTAATAGAAAGTATACCTGTACATGAAGATATAAAACTTGGAAAACCAAGTAGAGATAAATATATAGAAAACTACTGTGAAAATATAAGAAGAGTTGCAGAAGCTGGAGTAAAATGTATTTGCTACAATTTCATGCCAGTATTTGACTGGACTAGAACTCAATTAGATCACGAACTTGAAGATGGTTCAACAAGTTTAGTTTATTATCAAGATCAAGTAGATAAAGTTAATCCACTTGAAAGTGATAGTGATTTAACACTTCCAGGATGGGATGCTAGTTACACTAGAGAAGAATTAAAAAATGTTGTTGCTGAGTACAATGCAATGAGTGAAGATGATTTATGGGATAACCTAAAATACTTCTTAGAAAGAGTAATACCAGTGGCAGCTGAGTGTGATGTAAACATGGCTATACATGAAGATGATCCATGCTGGTCTATATTTGGCCTTCCAAGAATAATAACTTGTGAAGAAAACTTAGATAGATTCTTAAAATTAGTTGATGATAAACATAATGGAATTACATTATGTGCAGGATCTTTAGGATGCTCAAATAAAAATGATGTTGCTAAAATGGCAGCTAAATACGCTAAAATGGGAAGAATACATTTCGTTCACATGAGAAACGTAGCAATACTAGAAAATGGATTTGAGGAGAGAGCACATCTTTCTTCTTGTGGAAGTTTAGATATGTATGAAATAATGAAAGCTTTATATGATAATGGATTTGATGGTTACCTAAGACCAGATCATGGAAGAATGATTTGGGGAGAAACTGGTAGACCAGGATATGGATTATTCGATAGAGCATTAGGAGCTACATATTTAAATGGTCTATGGGAAGCTATTAAAAAAAGTAGCAATAAATAGACATTAGATTAGTTAATAAGTAGATATACAAAAGTATAGACACTATATTATAAATTCAGAATTATTTGGAGGAGACAAAATGGTAAATTTAAGAGTAAAACCTTATAACCTTGATGATGAAGGTGTAAAATGGGTAGAAGATACTATAAAATCAATGACTATAGAAGAAAAAATAGGTCAATTATTTATAAATATGGGTGCTAGTAGAGATGAAGAATACTTAAAAAGCGTTCTTGATAACTACCATATAGGTGGAGTTAGATACAACCCAGGAAAAGCAGAAGAAGTATATGAACAAAATAGAATACTTCAAGAAAATTCTAAAATACCTCTATTAATAGCAGCTAACACTGAATCAGGTGGAAATGGTGCTTGTCAAGATGGTACATATATAGGAAATGAAGTTAAAATAGCTGCAACTAATGACAAAAAATATGCATACGAAATGGGTAGAGTATCAGGTGTTGAAGCTGCTGCTATAGGATGCAACTGGTCATTCGCTCCAATAGTTGATATAAATAGAAACTGGAGAAATCCAATAATATCAACTAGAACTTGGTCAGAGGATGTTGACCAAACTTTAGAATTATCTCTTGAATACATGAGAGGTATAATGGAAAGTGGAATAGCTCCAGCTGCTAAACACTTCCCTGGAGATGGTATAGATGAAAGAGATCAACATTTATCTTTCGCACCAAACCCATTATCAACTGAAGAGTGGGATGCTACTTTCGGTAAAGTATACGGTGGATTATTTGAAGCAGGTCTTCCATCAATAATGGCAGGACATATAGCACTTCCTGAGTATGTACGTTACTTCAATCCAGAAGCTACTACTCAAGAATTATATATGCCAGCTACATTAAGTAAATATATATTAACTGATCTTTTAAGAGGAAAAATGAACTTCAACGGATTAGTTGTAACTGATGCATCTCACATGGTTGCTATGACTTCAGCTATGAAACGTAGTGATATGTTACCAACTGCAATAGCTGCTGGTTCAGACTTATTCTTATTCTTCAATGATCCAGATGAAGATTTCGGATACATGATGGATGGATACAAAAACGGAATAATAACTGATGAAAGATTAGAAGAAGCTTTAACTAGAATATTAGGAACAAAAGCTGCCCTAGGACTTCACAAAAAAGCTAAAACTGAAATAATGCAACCTAAAGAAGAAGCAATGGCTAAAATAGGTTTAGAAGAAAATAAAGCTATAGCTAAAGAAGTTTCTGATAAAGCTATAACTTTAGTTAAAAATACTCAAGAATTATTACCAATATCACCTGAAAAAACAAAAAGAGTTTTACTAGTTGATGTAAAAGGATTCGATGGTGGATTTGGTAAATTCATAGAATTAATGGGTGGACCTAAAAAGAAACCAATTGAAATATTAAAAGAATTATTAGAAGCTGAAGGATTTGAAGTTTCTATATGGGAATCACCAATAGATAAAATAATGAAACTTCCAAAAGAAGAAATGGCAGGGGCTATGGCTAACATATATGCTGGTAAAAAACCAATATCAGAGTTAACAAGCAAATATGATTTAATAATAAACGTAGCTAACGTTAACCCAAGTGTTGACCAAAGAGTTCAATGGCCACCAAGTAAAGGAACTCCAGATATACCATTCTATGTAAATGAAGTTCCAACTATATTTGTTTCAGTTAAGTGTCCATTCCACTTAGCAGACGTACCACAAGTTAAAACTTATATAAATACTTATGATGAAAATAAAGATACATTAGAAGCATTAGTACAAAAACTTGTAGGAAAATCAGAATTTAAAGGAGTAAGTCCAGTAGATGCATTCTGTGGATTTGGAGATACTCATTTTTAATAGATAGATTATAACAGTATATTAGGGTGCAGTTTATATACTGCATCCTAATTTTCATATATTAAGGAGAGAAGAAAATGTCATATTTTGATTATGCTAAAGAAAAAGATTTTTTAATTTGTATAGATTCAGATGGTTGTGCAATGGATACAATGAACTCAAAACATTTTAATTCATTCGGACCAGAATACGTAAAAACTTACGGTTTAGAAGAATATAAAGAAGAAGCTCTAAATCACTGGAATGAAGTAAACTTATTCAGTGGAACTAGAGGAATAAACCGTTTCAAAGGTTTAGCTATGGCTCTTAGAGAAATGAGCAACAGAAAAGGAATAAAATTCGAAGGTTTAGAAGGATTTGAACATTGGTGTGAAACTGCTCCTCAATTATCAAACCCTGCATTACTTGAAGAGTGCCAAAAACAACGTAATGAATGTATGGAAAAAGCTCTTTTATGGAGTATACATGTAAACTTATCTATAGTTGAAGCTCAAGATGATGATATGCCTTTTGAAAATGTAAAAGATGCTATGGATGAAATGAGCAAACATGCAGACTTAACAGCAGTATCTTCAGCTAATGGACAAGCAGTTGACCATGAGTGGACAAAACACCAAATAAAAGAAAACTGTAGAGTATTATTATGTCAAGAAGCTGGATCTAAAGCTTACTGTATAGAAAGACTTTTAGAAAAAGGATATGATAAAGATAAAGTTTTAATGGTTGGAGATGCTCCTGGGGATAAAAAAGCAGCTTTAGATAATGGAGTAAGATTCTACCCAATAATAGTTGAAAAAGAAGGATTCAGCTGGAAAAGATTAAAAGAAGAAGCTAGCGTTAAATTATTAAATGGTGAATTTGATGATAACTATCAAGCACAATTAATAGAAGAGTTCGAAGCAGCTCTAGGAATATAATAAAATTTGGAGAGAATATTATGAAAAAATTTATGGATAAAGATTTTCTTTTAACAACTGAAATATCAAAAAAATTATATCATGATTATGCAGAGGTAACTCCAATAATAGATTACCACTGTCATATAAATCCTAAAGAAATAGCAGAAGATAAAAAATTTGAAAACATAACTCAAGTTTGGTTAGGTGGAGACCACTACAAATGGAGACAAATGCGTTCAAATGGTGTAGAGGAAAAATACATCACTGGAGATGCAACAGATAGAGAAAAATTCCAAAAATGGGCTGAAACTTTAGAAAAAGCTATAGGAAACCCACTTTACCACTGGTCTCATTTAGAGCTTCAAAGATACTTCGGATATGAAGGAGCTTTAAATGGAGAAACTGCAGAAGAAGTTTGGAATTTATGTAATGAAAAATTAAAAACTATGTCTGCTAGAAGTATAATGAAAGACTCTAATGTTACATTAATATGTACAACAGATGATCCAATAGATGATTTAAGATATCATATAGCTATAAAAGAAGATGAAACTTTTGATATACAAGTTCTTCCAACTTGGAGACCAGATAGAGCACTTGCTATAGAAAAAGATGACTTCGCTGATTATATAAAAGAATTATCTAAAGTAAGTGGAATAGAAGTAAAAGACTTTGCTACTTGGAAAGAAGCTATAACTAACCGTATGGAATTCTTCCATGAAGTTGGATGTAGAATAAGTGACCACGGATTACTTTATATACCATACGAAGAAGCTACTGAAGAAGAAGTAAATGCTATACTTGTAAAAGCTTTAAATGGTGAAAAAGTATCTGAAAGAGAAGAATTACAATTTAAAACAGCTTGTATGTTATATGTAGGTGCTAAGTATAGCGAATTAGGATGGGCTATGCAATTACACTTCGGTGTTACTAGAAACAATAACACAAGAATGTTTAATCGTCTTGGAGCAGATACAGGATTTGATGGAATCTACAACAGAGTTTCAATAGATCAATTATCATCTTATTTAGATGCATTAAATAAAGAAGAAAAACTTCCAAAAACTATACTTTACAGCTTAAACCCAGTTGATAATGCTGCTATAGGTGTATTAATAGGATGTTTCCAAGAAGCTGGAGTTTGTGGAAAAATACAACAAGGTTCTGCATGGTGGTTTAATGATCATAAAACTGGAATGATAGAACAAATGACTTCTTTAGGAAACTTAGGATTATTAGGAAACTTTATAGGAATGTTAACTGACTCTAGAAGTTTCTTATCTTATACTAGACATGAGTACTTCAGAAGAATTATGTGTGAATTAATCGGAACTTGGGTAGAAAACGGAGAATATCCAAATGATGAGAAAGTTTTAGAAAAACTAGTTAAAAACATTTCATACAACAATGCAATGAACTACTTTGGATTCTAGTAGTAGGAGGACAAAATAATGAGTAACATATTAAAAGAAATGAGCAATATAGGTATAATACCAGTAGTTGCTCTTGATGATGCAAAAGACGCAGCTCCTTTAGCCGAAGCTTTAATAAAAGGTGGAATTCCTTGTGCAGAAGTTACTTTCCGTACAGATGCAGCAGAAGAAACTATAAGAATAATGGCTAATGAATATCCTGAAATGCTAGTAGGTGCTGGAACAGTACTTACAACAGAACAAGTGGATAAAGCTGTAGAAGCTGGAGCTAAATTTATAGTATCTCCAGGATTAAATCCTAAAATAGTAAAATACTGTGTAGACAGAGATATACTAATAATACCAGGATGTACTAATCCAAGTGATGTAGAAGTTGCTATAGAATTAGGCTTAGAAACAGTTAAATTCTTCCCAGCAGAACCTGCAGGAGGACTTCCAATGATAAAAGCCATGAGTGCTCCTTATCATAAAATGAAGTTTATGCCAACAGGTGGTATAAATGAAAGTAATTTAAAAAGTTACTTAGATTTCTCTAAAATAATAGCTTGTGGTGGAAGCTGGATGGTTAATAAAAGTCTAATAGAAGAAGGAAACTTCGAGGAAATAACTAGATTAACAAGAAAAGCAGTAAACACAATGCTTGGATATAAATTAAAACATATGGCTATAAACATAGGAGAAGCTGATTTAGCTAATAAATTATCTGATGATTTAGAAGCTATGTTTGGATTTGAAAAATGTGAAGGATTAGAATCTATATTAGTAGGTGGACAATTTGAACTTATGAAATCTCACAAATATGGAGAAAAAGGTCATATAGCCATAGGAACTAACTACGTTGAAAGAGCAGTTTATCATTTAAAAAGCCAAGGTGTTGAATTTATAGAAGAATCAGCACAATACGATGCAAAAGGCAACTTAGTTTTAATATTTATAAAAAATGATTTCAACGGATTTGCTCTACATTTATGCAAAAACTAATTGAATATTAATATAAATTATGAAAAAGTCTAGAGGTAAATTTCCTCTAGGCTTTTTAATATTTAGAAAATTTAGTATTTATTGTAATAATTACAAATTAGTTACAAAAAAGTTACAAAAAATAATGTCAAAAAAGGGATATTATGTTATACTAATGTAGTAATATGAATAAAATGTATAAATTATATATTGGGAGGAGGATGAAATTACAGTTATAAAATTGTAATTTGAATAGTTATGAGTATAAATAAAAAATACGTAATGGCGGGAATGTTAGCTACAGCTATGGTATTACCAATGGTAGATGCAACTGAATCACATGCCGATACTACTAAATATGTAACACCAAGTGAAGGGTTAAATGTTAGAAAAGGGCCATCAACAAGT
>CAMBXR010000072.1 GCA_945871955.1 uncultured Clostridium sp.
TCTTTTAAAATTTTTAATTTCCTCGGTATTAGTATATTTGTAATTATTAATGAATAAGCCATTCATATAAACAAACTTAACCTCTCTTATATTATATTATAATTTAATTATAATATAATACTATGTACTCAGTACACCGATTTTCCTCGATTTTTTTCATCATATATTTCTATATGAGGGGGCAAGGCTTTCACCCCTACTTGCTATAAACATGAAAAATGTATTTTTATCCATCATATACAATAAGATTATTTGGAATACATGTAGATTAACTCCTAAATAATCCATTGCAAACCTATGGATATTAGCTCTCCAATAGGCTACATATATATGTAGTCCAGCCTTAACATTTTCACTTGCTATTCTTGAAGATTTTTTCCTAGCTCTAGTTTTAGTTATCATTAATTATCTACCTTCTTAGATTTTTCTAATGATTCCTTCATTTCATCATTAAGCTCTATATCCTCTTCTCCACTAGCAAGTCCATATACTCTAGCAAAAGGTTTTAAGAAAGTTCTAACTATAAGACTCTCTATTTTATCAACATCCTTAAATTGCGGTAGACAGTCAGCTATAGGTTCATTATTTTCGATTTCTCTAATCATAACTCCTAAAACTTCACCATCTTCTTCTCCTAAAATCTTCTTTTGTGCTGGTTTAATATTTGCATCACTCATCTTTTTAGAAACAAGTTCACTTAAATTCTTGTAAGCATTCTTATCTCCTTCTTGACGAGCTTTGTTTTTTTGAACCTCTAACTCACTTAACTCTCTAAATAGTTTTTGTTGAGCTAAAGTATCATGTTCATAATGATCCATCCATTCCTGATATTTTTCTTCTAATTCTCTATACTCTTCCGCTTTCCAGCCAGTACCCCACCTTTTTATTATTTGGGTGTCATTTACAATATCATCATAGATTTCTTTATTCTTTTTCTTCTCTTCTAAATCTAATTTGTACTGTTGTTCTAGCTTTTTCAAAATATCCATATCTAAGATTATCTTATCTGACTGTATACTATTCTTACCTTTATATTGCATAAGACTATTAACTTTTTGGAAATATATCTTTACTAATCCATCTTCACTAGTTGTAGTAGACTCAATTTGCTTATAGGCACTTTCAACCAGTTCCTCACTAAAGTACACATCCAGCATCATACAAAGATGAAATAAAGCTTTTTTGTCATCATCATCATATACATTTTTTAATTCCTTAAATTTATCAACAACACAATCCTTGCAAATAGGCATACGATTTTTGTTATGTTTATACATTAAAGAATGACTAAGGTAAAATCCAGTAGTAGGTACTTTTTCTTCACCGCACCTAGTACAAATTAGTTTATTATTAACTTTTTTTGAAGCCATACATCCTCCTAATTTATTTACCCTGCAAAACATATGCTTATTTCACAGGGTAAAATTGAAGTGAATTTTGAGGGAGTTTGAGTATGACTGATCTCTTTATGAGATCAAATAAAACTATTTAAAATCACTCTTTTAATTTAAATAATTTTATTTAATTTCATAAATATATTGACAATAATACGTTTATGATATATTCTAGTATTAGATTTTTAAAATATGAAATCACTTTTATAAGGAAAAATATAAGGTTTATATCATTTATTTAGTGGTGTCAAATATACTAAATAAATAAGAATATACGGAATAAAGTTATATCATTTATTCCGTATATTTTTTTATCTAAAATAGGGTACTTAATTAGCATCTTATCTTAGATAAATCTATATCATATATACAATCATCATCATTTTCAGTAGATAATATCAATATCTTTTGACTAGGCTTACTATTTAAACCTAAGTGTTTAGCGTATTCATCCATACCACTAAAGCTAGATACTGTTATTAACTTACTGTCCCCAAAGCTATCTTGAGAACTATTATGAACATGTCCCCTTATAATGTAATCAATTTTTCCAAACATAGTAGTTAATCTTGGTATAGTGGATTTAGCTGGTATCTTATCACCATGTAAACCTATTATCTTTTTACCACAAACATTAAGCTCGATCAGTTCACTACCATGCTTATTTTCTTGAATTATCAAGTTATTTATATTTATACATCTTAACTTTATAAATTCCCTTATAATATGAATAAAGCTATCGTTGTAATCATTATCACTTTTGTTAGGATAAATCCTGTCATGGTTTCCATCACATAGATTTAAAGTTACATATGAAAATTCAGCAGCTAACCTAGCAATAGCTTCACTGATAAGCTCACTAACACCAGCAGTTTGTTTAGCTATGCTTTCTCTATTTGACAATCTACTAGTTAAATGAATATTATTATTTACTAAATCACCAGTAATAATGATATGGCAAATATTACATTCGTGAAGTTTCCCATATTTGATAGTTTTATCAACAATATAATTCATTCTATTTTTTGCTATATCAGAATTATATTTATTCCAACTGTTATCTATATTAATACCATAATGCAAATCAGATAAAGCTAAAACACATTCATTTCTATATATTGTATTAGTTAAAGAATTACTACTAACAACCCAAGGGTGTCTTTTACTTTCTATTTTACTTTCTAAAGGTTTTTTATCAGAAAGATTTCTTATTTCAGATCTTAATAGTTCAAGTAAATCTTCATATCTAGCCTGTTCTCTTACACTTTTATTAACCTGAGTTCTTAAATCATTTAACTTTACTTTTTCCTTCTTTAACTCTATTATTTTCTCTTCTATATCTCTTTGTATGTCATCAGGCATTTGATTTATCGTTTTACTTTTTAGGTAGTCATCATAAGCCTTAATTCCATAACTTCTTTTTCTAAGTTCATGTGGGTTTAAATCTAAATTTAATACATCACATATATCACCCCAAGATAGATCAGATTCTCCATCAAGTTTAGATATAACCAAATCTTTTAATTTTTCAAATTGCTGCATAATATACACCAACTATTATATTTCTCTTTCAGTAGATATACTTATACTTAAATTAGTTCTACCCTCATAATCTCTTAATATATCCTCTAACTCATGCACCATAGTATCCTCTTTTAAATGCTCTACAACTGATATAGTTCCATCTGCATTAAATACTAATTCTGCTTTAGTTAATTTAGTACTCATTGTTTTCTTCGCCATATCTCATACACGCTCCAAATTTCAATATAATAAAAAAATAAATCGGCAAACCGACCTCATTTATATTTCCTTTTAAATTTATATAAAAAAATCCCTTGCTTTTATTAGCAAGAGATCTTAGAAAGAGAAACAAAGTAACACTTTGCTAGTTTTAAATTAAATCATTTCGAGGTTGTAAGAATTGCACTTACATCACTAATAGCAGTAACCTACTTAGAACCTCCATATTAGAGAATTTTAGACTTGTAAATTCTCCTCACGTTCACTTTTCACAACATTATAATTCTTCTTTGCTTGTCCACCTTCCAAGAAGGTAGTGAACTATGCCTGCCTTTTTATACTAGTGGCGTTTCTAGTCTAACATACTACTACTCTACACTTTGCATTCAGTAAATCTTGCGGACTTCAAAGGGCAGCTAACCCACCTTGCAGCTCCATATAAAACCATCAAAGTTTTGCGAACTTATCAAGCACTTCATTGGATGTAACCTGAAGTATTAAGGCACTTTCATTAGTATGCGAGGATAGACTTTCGCTTTTGTTGTATGTATTAATCATATTTAGCATATAAGCATCCTATAAACAGAACATTTCTTCTAAAATCAAGATAATATTTTCAAACTGTAGATGTGCTATCCTAGTGGCTTCATTTCCTTTTGAGAAACAAAATACCACACACCTACATAGCTTTCACTCAACTAAGTTACTCACTGGTTAAAAAAGATACTTTAGGTACTCCCTATTTTTCTTTTGTAACTGGTTATCGCATTTACTTGTTAGGCTCACACTGTATAACCTTATGCTTAGAATACTCAGTTTCACTAGTTGCAAACGGACTATCTAGCTTTGCATACTAGAAATTCTATTAAAACCTAAAGGTTTTTCCTGCTAGAGTTTCCCACAGTAGAACTTTCATCCCTAGCTTATATGAGCTTTTCTATCTATAATCTTCAATTACGGATAAAAAACATTTAAATTCTTGCACATTGCTTAGATTAACCTATTTCTAGGCGGAAAGTTGTTAATTTCCCTTTATATATATTACTATATACTATTTATGCCAAGCCATATTAATTGTGGAAAGCGTTGGAGTTGAACCAACTATTAACCCATCTTTCCATATTACCCCATAAAGAAGCGGTCTTTATGGGGGCTAATAAAGGAATCCAATCTATGCTAAACTTAATAACATAAACCGAATGAACAAATTAAATAACAAATGTTTCATAGATATAATTAAGAGTAAAAACCATAAAACACAAAAACATAAAAAAGATGTTACAATATATAATATATTGTTAACTATATTATATATTATAATATTTTATTATATTTTCGTCAATAACTTTTTAAAAAATTATCTCGATAAAGAGTCTTTTTTTGATTTTATAAATTTCACATTAGGAACTATTTTATTAGGAGTAGAATAAGTTTCCCCAGCTCTGCTACCTAAGTTTATAGTTCCAGTTCTACCCTTTTGAAGTTTAGTGCTAAACTTCATTCCCATTACAGTAACTTGATCTTGAGCTTCTATGACACCATCTATAGCTTCTTCTATAATATCTAGTAATTTACTAGCTGTATCCTGAGTAAGTTTTATTTCATTTTCTTTTGCTATCGTAACAACATTTTGTATAAACTCATGTTTTTTCATTAAAAACCCTCCAAAACTCTTCTATTAACTGAGAGGATATTATCTAATCAAATAACATTAATTATCTAACTGATATAGTTTATCTAAATACCCTCTACAACTATATATATCTTGAAAATGGTATTTTTGTAACCTTTTTTGTCGAATATATATATTATATTATTTGAAATACATAATTAAATATAATATAATTAGATATAACATAATTATAAATAGAGGAGTTATTAATGGAGAATAAAGAAATATGTTCAATTTGCGAAGGGACATGTTGTAAGAGAATGGGGTGTCATTTTTCACCTAACGATTTCAAAGATTTAAGTTTTGAAGGACTTAAAAATGAGATAGACAAAGGGTATATATCTATAGATTGGTGGGAAGGGAATCCATTTTGTGATACTAGGGATATAAGTCATGCATATTTTCTCAGAATAAAAAATGTTGGTGGTAATATTATTGATCCTAGTTGGGGTGGAAGATGTTGTTTGCTTACTGATACAGGTTGCCCTTTGTCCTACAATGAAAGACCCAAAGGTGGAAGAGAGTTAATCCCTAAAAAAACTATAGACGGGGATTGTTTAATTACATATAGTAAAATTGACTGTGCCATAGAATGGTATAAATATAATGATATATTAGATAAACTCGTAGATCATTATAATGAAATAGAGAATCCTAACTCATTTGATGATATGTGTCCGCACACTTGTGACTTCAGTCATGAGTAAGGACACATTTATATATTCAGCTGAGCCGAATATATAAATAATAGGCGTTAGCCTTTTATTTTTTTGCATTTTTGTGTTAAATATTGTAAAACAGTATCATTTGTGATACAATTTATTTAATAATTATTAAGAAAGGAGCAATCAAAAATGGCTAAACGTAAAACTGTTAAAGAGCGTAATTTAGAGCTTAAACCTTTAGGTAAGCAACTTAGACATTTTGGTATAATTTTATCTATTTTACCAAATGAAAAACAGGTTATTAAGTGTAGCCAAACTTTTGGTTGTTCTCGTTTTGTTTATAATGATTATCTTGCAACTAGAAATGAGCACTACAAAGAAACTGGTGAAACTTTATCCGCTGCTAGGTATAAAGCTAATTATTTAAATCCTAACAAGAAAACTGAGGAGTTCAGTTTTCTTAGTGAAGTAGATAAATTTGCTTTAGAATCAGCAGTTGAAAATGTGCAAGATGCTTTTGAACGATTTTTTAAAAAGCAAAATGGATTTCCAAAGTTTAAGACAAAACGTAAAGCTAAAAAATCTTATACTACTAAATTTACAAATAATAATATAAAATTTATAGACAATAAATATATTCAGCTTCCAATACTTAAAAAGGTTGAATATATAAAACCAAAAAGCTTAAAAAATCAAGATAAATTAAATAAAGTAATAAACGGTCAAGCTAGAATTTTAAATGCTACAGTTTCTCAAAAAGGAGATAAATACTACGTTTCTATTTGCTGTGAAGAAATTATAGATTTAGTTGAGCTACTTGACTTTAAAAATATAGATAAGAATAAAATAATCGGTATAGATTTAGGTCTTAAAGATTTTGCAATAATAAATAATGGAATGTATACTAAAAAAGAAGAAAATCCTAAATATTTTGCAAAATCTGAAAAGAAGTTAGCTAAATTACAAAAGAGGCTTTCTAAGAAGAAATTAGACTCTAAAAACTATATCAAAGCTAAAAATAAAGTAAATAAAATGCATACAAAAATAGCTAATCAAAGAGAAGATTTTTGCCATCAATTAAGTCGTAGACTTGTTAACGAAAACCAAGTTATTATAGTTGAAAACTTAAATATCAAAGGTATGGTTAAAAATAAAAATTTAGCTAAAGCAATTCAAGATGCAGGATGGAGCAAATTCCTAACATTCTTAAAGTATAAACTAGAATGGGAAGGCAAACATTATATTGAAATAGATAGGTTTTTTGCTTCGTCAAAGATTTGCTCAACTTGTGGTGAGAAAAAGCTTATGTTGTCTTTAAATGAGCGAGAATGGATTTGTAGTTCTTGTAATACTCATCACGATAGAGATGAAAATGCATCAATAAATATACGCCAAGAAGGAATAAGAAAGCTAGGATTAGCCTAGTTTCTTGTTATTAAATATATATTTTTAGAATGGTAAATTTCGGTTTACCGCTCTCAACCGTAGGAACTACGGGGGTAGCCTAGCATAAGCTATGCTTATGCACAATGAGGCTAAGCCTCATTGTTGGAGTAAGTGTAAGACCTAGATTCCTTTGTGTTTTTAGGCAGTTTACAATGAATTAGGAAAAAGATTTTAGGGCGGCTAGCCCTAAGAAGCCTACGACTTTAGTCGTGGGAGGTTCACAATTCAGAAAATGAACATACTAAATAAATGTATATAAAAATACAAAAGGAACTATATAATAGTTCCTTTTTTGTTAATTTCCTAAGTTACTTATAACTTCACCACTAACTACATTAGGCAGCTCACCATTCCACTTTTCTATAGCTAACTGTTTAAGTATTTTTTCATCCAGTCCTTGTGCTTTTATTTCATTAGCCTTTTGTTCAGCCTCAGCTTCAATTATTTTCTTCTCAGCTTCTTTTTTAGCTTTCTCCAATTTAGCTTCTTCAACTTTAAGCTCACTTTCAACTTTTTTTGCTTCTTGCTCTATTTTAGCATTTTCAGCTATCATTTCCTTTACATTATCAGGTGGATTTGTTTCAGATAATGTAACCTCACCGATAGTTAATCCATACTTATCAGCCTTAAGTTGAACATGATTTGTTATAGCTGCATTCACTTCTGATGTTTTAGTTTGATGTATTTCCATAGTTGTAAATTTACTAGTAGCTTCAGATACCCAACCTCTTATCTGACCCCTAAGCATTTCTATTATATAATCTCCATCACCCAAATAGTTCCTTTGAACCTGAGCTACATTTTCAGAATTAAATGAATAAGTAAAAGTTAAATCAGCTGTTAGAGTCCCATCTTTTGCTTTAACCTTTATAGCTTCATTTTCCCTACTTCCTTCTTTTTTATCAGCACTCATATAAACAGTTTTTATAGTAGTAGGAAACTCGTTGATCCTTTGCCAAGGAAACTTAAAATGCCTCCCCGAAGTAAGAATTTTATCTTGAACCCCTCCATTAAACTGGTCAAATACAACTCCTACATTTCCTCTACTTACATGTGTTGTGCATGTAGAAAATCCTATAACATAAACTATTAACCCACATGCGGCAATTATAATATGCTTCTTTTTTAACTTCATAACAATCTCCTTTAATTAAATTAGCTATATAAAACACCTTAAAATAAGTATCTTATAATTAAGATACTTATTTTAAGAGTTGTTATTACCCTTTTGAGCATTAATTTTAATACATTCTTTACATATGCTTTTCTTCCCAAGAACACCCTTACTATCGTTACTAAACCTTGAAACCAACTTAACTTCACCACAGCAATTACATTTTTTATATGTACCCTTAACTACATTTAAATAATAATGATTATCCTCATATTCTTTTTCATATTGATTAATAACCTTTGTAACTATTTTATCTAAATGTTTTTTTACATTGGAATGACTCATATTTAATGTATCAGCAATATTTTGAAATGTTCTTCCTCTTCTCCAAAGTTTAAGTATTTTTCTTTGAATATCTGTTAGATCAGCTTTTTCAACCAGCATATCTCTAGTCATATACATTTCATTGGTTACTTCCATATCTTTATTTACTGCAAGCAAAGCTTTTACATGCTCTTTATCAAACATATCTAAGCAATCCCAATTTATTTCATTTCCTGAATCCCTTAAAGGAGCTTTCCATTTTATAGCCTGCTCTCTTTGTAATTTGACATTAAGCATATCATCAGAAACCATAGGTAAATGCTTAAGTGTGAACTTATATACATCCGAACCTGATTGGACTTTAATATCACCCTTTAAATTTAACTTAGCCGAAAGCTTATCCCTAAGATCTTTATTGTCCCGAAGAGAAATTAAATAACTCTTATAATTATCATAATCATTAATCTCTTTAAATCTTCTTTTATCTTTTGAACTGACAGATGGCTTAGGATCTAGTTTATAATTTTTCTTTTGTCTGAATACAATAACATCATCTTCTTCTATTTCTCCGTATTTTCTTATAGCTTCCTGCTCTTGAATAGCCCTTTTAAATAATTCATAACTATCATAAACCTTGATGTTATCTCTTTTTTCTTTAGTATGTTTAGCAAGTAGATAATTAGCCATAGACTCTAAGGTTAGGCATACATTAGTTTCAGACCATAAAGACTCACTCGTGTTTAAGTTGACCTTACAAACCCCCATATCCCAAATCTTACTCCAAAACTCATCCTTACTAAATTCAACATCATCAATAGTTTCAAGTGCAAGAAGCTCTTTAACAGAACTCTTTCTTTCTTCTAAATCATCAATGTTATAATCTAATTTATTTTTATAATCAAGTATAGTTTTATTGCCTATACTCCCCCTAAAACAACTATTATTAAAAGCCACAATTAACCCCCTTTTTTTATTATATTTTCTTCAACTAGCCGATACATCTACAGCATTTCTTACCTGTATATACACACTCAGGGCATATATACACATCTCTTCTATTTGTAAATCCTGTAGTTTTTTCTTCTAGCTCTATCTTGTCTAGTTCTTTTATTATTTTTTCTAATTCACTAGAGTTTATTTTTTTAATTTTTTTTATCACAGTATTCCCCTTCTTATATAAACTCTAATTTAAAACTGAACAATTTTATTACATTTGCTTCAATAAAATTATACTATATTTAATTTATCTTTTCAATATTTATCAATAAAAAGAGTGTGTAACTATTTTAAATTTTGGGTATATTAGTTAACTTTACGGTTTATATTGTATAATATAACTAATTGAACTACTCGCCACTAAAGTGGCAAGATTCTTGGTCAATAGAGCTAACGCTCCAAGTTTACCCAAGCTACCGAGGTAGTTCCGACCTCGCTGAATACCAAAATTAATCTATCGCTAATTTCAGTAGATTTTTACTAGCATTTATATCTCTATCGTGATGTGTATTACATTCAGAACAAGTCCATTCTCTTAGTCCTAAGTTTTTTACATCACTATTTTTATACCCACATTCAGAACATAATTGTGAACTAGCATAGTTTGATGGTGCAATTACTATTTCTCTTCCATACCAATTAGCCTTATATTCCAACATTACTCTAAATTCATACCACGATACTTCTGATATAGCTCTTGCATTTTTATGATTTTTCATCATATTACCTATTCTTAAATCTTCTATTGCTATTACTTGGTTTTCGTTTATTAGCATTGTAGAGATTTTTTGTAGATAATCAGTTCTTTGATTTTTAATCTTTTCATGTAATTTCGCAACTTTAATTCTAGCTTTATTCCAATTATTAGAGCCATATTGTTTCCTTGATAAATCTCTTTGTAATTTTTCTAATCTCTTAGTTTTATTTCTTAGCCATTTAGGATTTTTAAACACAACTCCATCTGAGCATATTGCAAAATCTTTTAAACCAACATCCACTCCAACTTTCTTGCTTGTTTTAGGGAGTTCATTGATTTCTAATTCACAAGTTAAAGCTATGAAGTATTTCCATGTGTTAGTTCGTCTTATTGTTGCAGTTTTAATTTTGCCTTCTACTTCTCTCGACTTAGCAAACTTCACTTTCCCTAGTTTTGGTAGTTGAATATGTTTATTTAACACTTTAATATTTCCATTTACCATTTTTGTCTTATAAGACTGTATTTCATTTTTCTTAGATTTGAATTTAGGCTTACCTCCTAAATGTTTATAATATCTACTGTATGCACTATCTAAGTTCTCTACAGAAGATTGTAAAGCGATACTATCTACTTCTTTAAGAAAAGAATATTGTAATTTTAACTCTTTTATATCATTAATAGAGTTCTTCTTGTTAAAAAATTCACCCTTCCAATTATTACAAGGAAGTTGACCACATTGATACATTTCTTCTACTATATACCACATCTTATCTTTCTCTTGTTGTTTACCTAAAGAATAGTTGAATACAAATCTAGCACAACCAATAGTCTTATTAATGAGAGTTATTTGCTCTTTATTTGGATAAATTCTGAATTTATATGCTTTCATTTTTGCCATAATATCACCTCACTTTCTGATTTTGAATATAGTTTCTAATTTGTTCCTCTGTATTTTCTGATACAGTAGCAACAAAATAACTCGGATTCCATAGATGCCCACCCCATAGATAGTTTTTTATATTAGGGTGTTTTAAGAATAATAACCTTGCAGATACACCTTTTAATGTTTTTATCATTGTAGGAATTTGATGTTGTGGAGAACATTCTATTAATAGATGAATGTGGTCTTTATCAGTTTCCGTTTCAACTATTTCAAAATTGTTATCATTTGCTATCTTTAATAGTATTTCTTTTAACGACTGTTCAAACTCACCAATTAGAATTTTTCTCCTATATTTCACACACCAAACTATATGATATTGTATAGAATATACATATCCTCTTCCTGTTTTAACGGTTGACATTTTCTATCACCTCCTAAAAGGAGTATATTCAATTATACAACATATGTCAAATTATTATTACTCTAAAGATGTTCTATATTCGATACTTTTTAAAAAGAAAGTTAATACATATGTCAAAAAAGAGCCGATTCATCTCATGTCTAAAGACACGAGTGTTCTCGGCTGTTTAATAAAATAATTTTATTAGTATAAGTGAAAATTAAAAACCATTTTCACTTACTAT
>CAMBXR010000073.1 GCA_945871955.1 uncultured Clostridium sp.
AAGTTAGAATTTGGACATAAGGCAAAAATGTTAACACCTGAGGAAGTATTAGAATATATAGGACATGGCATAGGTGGTGTTTGCCCCTTTGCAATTAAAAATGATGAAGTTAAAGTATATTTAGATGTATCTATGAAAAGATTTAATACTATTTTCCCAGCGGCAGGAAGCAGTAATTCATCCATAGAGCTTACTTGTGATGAATTAGAAAGATTTTCTCATGCAGATAAATGGGTAGATGTATGTAAAGGATATACTGAAGAAAATTAATAAAAAATAAGTACTGATATTATAATATAAATAAAATCAGTACTTATTTTTTTAATAAAATCACATTCTTTGTTATATGATTTAAACAAATTTTGTTTTTAATTATATAAATATAAAAATTTATGGTAATATAAATAATATTAAGAATAAGTAGGTGAAGACATGTTTAGAAAAGAAGACCAAAAATATAATATTATTTCATACATAAATGAAGATGAAAATTTAACTTTGAAAGAAGTTTTATTAGATAAATTAAACTTTTCAGTAAGATCTTTATCTAAGATGAAAAGATATAAAACAGTAAAAGTAAATAATCAATATATAAAACCATCAGATACAGTTAAAAAAGGTGATTTAATAGAGGTAGAAATTATAGAAGATATGGCAGAATTTCAGCCACAAAATTTAAATTTGGATATACTGTATGATGATTTTGATATAATTATGGTGAACAAGCCACCTTTTATGGTAGTTCATCCAACAAAAAGCCACTTTGAAAATACTATAGCCAATGGGGTAACTGACTATATAATAAAACAAAAAGAAAAAGTAAAGATAAGATTTGTAAATAGACTTGATATGAACACATCAGGTTTAGTTATTGTGGCGAAAAATCCCTATGCCCAATTTGTATTATCATCTGATATGAAGGATGATAAAGTAGAAAAAATGTATATAGCAGTAGTAAAGGGTATAGTAAAAGAAGACTTTGGAACTATAAATGAGCCAATTTATAGACCTACTGACGATAGTGTAAAAAGAATAGTTCACGAAGATGGTCAGCCATCAGTAACTCATTTTGAAGTAGTTGAGAGATTAAAAGATGCCACTGTTTTAAAATTGAGGTTAGAAACGGGAAGAACGCATCAAATTAGAGTTCATCTAAGTCATATAGGTCATGGAATAATAGGAGATGAGCTATATGGGCATGTGGATGAAAATTTAATAAATAGACAAGCTCTTCATGCTTATAGCCTGAAGTTTAATCAGCCAAGAACTAGAGAAATTTTAGAGTTTAAGGCACCACTTCCTAAAGATATGGAAGAATTAATAGAAAAGTTAAAATAGCAATTTGGAGGTAGATTATGGTTATACATAAGTATATTGTTCATGTTCTTGATAGAAATAGTGAGGCACCAATACTAAACGATTATGAAGGAAAAAATAATGCAGAATTAGATAAGTTTTTCCAAAAAATAATAAATAGAGTAACAAAAGATGATGATTTAAGACAAGCAGTATTTAAAGATTACAATGAAAATATAATAAGAAATTGTTGTGAGCAAATTATTTACGATGACAGTACTTTTGTCCAAAACTCAAAGGAAATAGCATCGTTCTTATTTGATATAATGAAGAAATATGAAGATATAGACTCATGTGACTTAGCTATGTGTTTATATAGTGTAAAAGATGAAAAATACGTGGGTATTATAAAATTAGATTATAAAAAATTATATACACACTCAATAGAATTATTAGATGAGAAATTTAATATACAAATAATCAGTAATGAAATAGGTATTCCAGATACGGGAAGACAAAAACAATGCGCTTTAGTTGGACTTAGTGGAATAAATGATGATTTCCATTTAAGGCTTTTAGATAAAGATTCAGAAAAAGAAGAAGATAAGCAAAAGAAATCAAGATTTATACATGAGTTTTTAAATGCTGAGAAAATTAATGATGATAAATTTAATACAAAGACTTTTAAAACTACTGCTGACAACTGGATAACAAATGCCATGGGTAACAATATAAAAAAAGCAGAAGATGTTAGAAGTATATTAAATTATACTTTAAAAGAGAAGGAAGAAGTAGATATAGAAAAATTTGTGGATACTTCAATAGATGATGATCACCTGAAAGAAAGTTTTAAAGAATTAATGGTTGAAAGAGGAATCGAAACTAACTTCAGTATAGATAAAAAATGGGTAGAGAAAAAACTAAAGAAAAGAAGTATAAAAACTGATACAGGATTTGATATAAAAGGAAACCTTGCTGATTTTGAGGATAATATAAAATATAGTGTAAAACAAAATGAAGATGGAACAGTTGATATAATTATAAAAAATGTAAGCTTCTACGAGGAAAAATAATAATATATTAAAATGAATAAAATTTCACATATAAAAATATTCATATAATGTGCTATAATAAAAATAAATGAATAAATGAGATTTTAGGTTTTTATCATAGATAAATTAAAAGGGAAAGAGGTGTATATTCCTCTACAGCCCCCGCTACTGTAATGTGGACGAAACTCGATTATATCACTGTAATATTTAGATATTATGGGAAGATGAGGAGTAGGATGAAGCTAAGTCAGGAGACCTGCCTAGAATTGAAAAATAGTTTCTTCGGGGTGAAGGAAATATCTAGAATATATATCAGAAAATAATTATAGATATTTAAGCCTACCCTATGGTAGGCTTTTTTAATTCATAAAAAACATATTTATAAATAAAATACTATTTATTTAAAAGATTAATTATAATATTTACTCAAAATTAGTTAATTAATATAATTAAAAATAAGGTAAAATATGTAAAACCGGGAGAAATTATTACATAATATTAGGAAAATATAATAAAAAAGGAGAAAAAAATGAAGAAAAAATTATTATCGCTTCTATTATGTTTAGTAATGCTTTTTACAGTTGCATGTAATAATAGCACAAAGGAAGAAACTGTAACAGACAGAGAAGGAAATGAAGTAACAATACCAACAAATATTGAAAAAATAGTATCAACAGCACCTTCTAATACAGAAATATTAACGGCTCTAGGTATGGGAGATAAAATAGTATGTATGGATACATACTCTGAAGGAATTGAAGGAGTAAATGAAGATGTAGTAAAAATGGACTTTAGTGCTCCAGATGCTGAGGAAATAATTGGTTTAGATCCAGATATAATAATTGCTTCAGGATATAATAAAGCAGGTTCATCAGATGATCCATTTAAATCTCTTAGTGATGCAGGAATACCTGTAGTTTACATACCAAGTAGTGAAAGCATAGAAGGAATATACAAAGATATAGAATTCGTTGCATCAGTAGTTAATCAAGAAGATAAAGGTAAAGAAATAATCGATGGTATGAAAAGTGATATAGAAAAAATTACTGCTATCGGAAAAACAATAAAAGATAAAAAGAAAGTTTATTTTGAGATAGGTCCTGCACCTACACTATACAGTGTTGGTAATTCAACATTTATAAATGAAATGATTGAAATTGTAGGAGCTGAAAATATATTTGCAAAGGAAAATTCATGGATATCTCCAAGTGAAGAGTCTGTAATAGATGCAAATCCAGATGTAATATTAACTACAGTTAACTACGTAGAAAATCCTACTGAAGAAATAAAATCTCGTGAAGGATGGGAACATATAAATGCTGTTAAAAACAATCAAGTTTACTCTATAGATTCAAATTCAGCTTCTCGTCCAACTCAAAATATAATAAAGGCTTTAAAAGAAATAGCAAAAGCTGTTTATCCAGATCAATATGACAAATAAGAAAAAGTCAATTTTAAGTATTATTATAATATTTATAATACTTTTGTTAGGAACATCTATAGGAAGCTCTGACATAAGTTTAGTTGATACATTATCAATAATCTTAAATAAAACTTTAAACATATCCTTGGTAGGAAATATCCCAGCCAAGGATATCTCTATAATTTGGAAACTTAGATTGCCAAGAGTATTGCTAGCATTTTTAGTAGGAGGATGTTTGGCAACTGGAGGATCTATAGTTCAATCAATACTAAAAAATGAGTTGGCATCACCATATACACTAGGAGTATCTTCAGGAGCATCTTTAGGTGCAGGTCTTATTATAGTAAGTGGGATAACAATACCAGTTATAGGTAGTTTTACATTACCTTTTGTAGGATTTATATTCGGATTAATAACTGTATTTTCAGTTATTGTATTTTCTACAAAAATTGATAAAGCAATGTCTAACAATACGATTATTCTTGTGGGTATGGTTTTATCTTTATTTGTAAATGCCCTTTTAACTACACTGACATCATTTTTTAGTAATGATTTGAAAACAATTACTCTATGGCAAATGGGTAGCTTTGCCATGAGAGGATGGACCTATGTAAAATTAATATGTCCATTTTTCTTAATCGGTATGATTGGTGTACTTAGATTTACTAAAGAAATGGATATTTTAACATTTGGAGAAGAACAAGCAAAGGCTGTAGGTGTAGATACTTATAATGTAAAGAGAAAATTATTTATCTTATGTGCAATACTAACAGGAGGATCTGTAGCTCTTAGTGGAACTATTGGGTTTGTAGATTTAATAGCACCTCATGTAGTAAGAAAAGTATTTGGATCAAATCATAGATATGTTGTGCCAATGTCATTTTTATTTGGTGGAGGACTTATGGTAATTACAGATTTAATTGCTAGAACAATTGTTGCACCAATGGAATTGCCAGTGGGAGCAGTTACAGCTCTAATAGGAGCACCATTCTTTGCCTATGTATATTTTAAAAAAGGAAGATGATATTAAATGATAGAAGTAAAAAACATTTATTGTGGATACGATAATAAAGACATAATTAAAGATTTAAGTTTTAAAGTAAATAATGGAGAAAATTTATGTATAGTTGGACCAAACGGATGCGGTAAAAGTACATTGTTAAAATCCATAGCAAACATTATTGAATATAAAGGAAGTGTAAAAATAGATAATAAGGAAGTTAACACTTTTAGTAGAGTTGATTTGGCAAAAAAGGTTGCTCTTATGAGCCAAATGTCTCAAGTATACTTTCCTTATACTGTTTATGATACAGTATCTCTAGGTAGATACGCTTATTCAAAAGGTGCTTTTTCAAAGTTATCTATGAAAGATAGAAAAATAATAATAGATAGTATGAAAAAAGTAGGCATATATGAACTTAAAGATAAATTAATTACAGAGCTATCAGGAGGTCAACTTCAAAGAGTATTTTTGGCAAAGATATTTGCACAAGATCCAGATATAATTTTACTTGATGAGCCAACAAATCATCTTGATTTTAAAAATCAAATAGATCTTTTAGATAATCTCAATGATTGGGTAAAAAATAATAATAAAATTGTCATAGGTGTATTACATGATTTAAATCTTGTACAATATTTTGCAGATAAAATACTTATGATTCAAGATGGAAAAGCAGTTTCTTATGGAAGACCAAATGAGGTTTTGAAAGGGAAATTACTAAATGACACTTACGGAATGGATATAAAGGATTTTATGGTAAATATTTTACAAAAATGGGCTTAGATAAATATAAAAAGGGATGCTATTAATTTAAATATAGCATCCCTTTTATATTAGTTGTTTTCAATATATTCCACTATATCACCTATAGTTTTAAAGTTTTCAGCATCTTCGTCTGGTATTTCTATATCAAACTCATCTTCTAATGCCATTATAACTTCAACAGCATCTAGAGAATCAGCATCTAGATCTTCTTTAAGTGATGTTTCCATAGATAGAGAATCAGCATTATCTAAATCTAATTGTTCAACTATAATATCTCTGATTTTTTCAAACATTAGTTACCTCCAAGATAATTTAAAATTTAATTGTAGTTTAATATAATATTGGCAATTTTTCAATATATAATCAAAAAAAGTCCTAAAGTTTTATAAAATGAATATAAATTTAATATAGATTATAACCTTAGGAGGAAGAGTAATGAAAAATATAGGATTATTATTATGCTCCGTTGCAGGCTTTTTTATAATTCTTGGATGTCTTTTTTACAACTCATTGCTTATAGATATGGACAAAATAAAAGACTATATTACTGAGAGTAACTTGATTTTAGAAGATGTGATAGAAAACGAAGAGAAAGTAAACAGTGAAAAGGGTGAGTACATATCTAGGTTATTAACAATTAAGAAAGGAATGGAAAATGCCAACACATCCTTTTTATTTGAAAAATATAAAATAATAAAAACTTCATCCATAGAATTATTAATAGATGCCATAAGTGAAGACAATGAAGAAGAAAGGAAAGAATACTTAGAATTAGTATTTAAATCAAATAATGAAAGCCAAAAAGAGCTAGATACATTGATGGATAAAAACTTTATTGAAGTAACTTATTTATGTTTGAAAACATATATTAGTATATGAATAAGATAACCGTTTGACACTAAGGGGGGAGTGACATGTCAAAACTAGAGGAAAGTTTATCAAGATTTTTTGGCGGGGATGATTGCGGATTTAATGGAGGTCTATTAATTGTAATAGCAATTGTATTTTTACTTTTAGCTACTAATATATTTGATGATTTATTTGATGATGATAGTATATGGATTTGGATAATTTTAATAATATTATTACTATTTAACTTCGACGATGGTTGTTGTTAGATAAAAATACCCTCGTATATATGAGGGTATTTTTTATATAGCATTAAAATAATATAACAATTAATACGTGTAAAAGTGAGGAAATAGTAAGGGAGGAATTATTATTAATAGGAAGACAACATGGGTGATTTCAGTAGTATCTTTAGGAGCTATTGTAGGGGTATTAAGTCTAAATAATAATATAAATGCCCTTAATAATAACAAAATAGAACAAGAAGAAGTGAGTGAAGTGTTGTATTTATATAATGCCAATACTTTCTTCAATGATACATCTTTATCATCAGTACTGAATAATGAATAGATAGAAATTTATATTTAGAAAATCCCTAAGATTAATAGTCTTAGGGATTTTTTTGTACCTTTTTAGAGAGATTGTAACAAATTGACCTATAAAATCATATTCTAAAGTAAATAAGCGAAAAGCTTATTAAATATCAAAAAAGGAGAAGATATTATGTCAGAAAATACAAATCTTTCAAGATTCTTTGGTGGTTTTAATTTTGGAGGAGGGTTTATATTACCATTAATAGTAATATTTTTGTTGTTTTGTCTAGGTGATGATTTATTAGAATTTCTATTCTGTGAAGATTCAGCTATAATTTGGATAATATTAATAGTAATGATATTATTCTTTATACAAGATGATGATTGTTGCTGGTAATATTTAGGATAGAAGGCTATGAAAAGCAAATTTATATTTGCTCTTCATAGCCTTAAATACTTATTAAAGATTATAGTTAATTCTTTTATATATGAATCATATTATATACTAGAAGAGTTTTGTCAATTACCAACTTTTGTACTTACATAAACTAGGCAATCTCTTTTATGTCAAAGGGAGGTAATTACATGAATAGTAGTTTGACTAGAATGTTTGAGTGTTTGGGTGGTCCTGGATGGTGGATAATAGTCCTATTCTTTTTATTTTTAGCATTTCAGGAATGTTGGGCAGAAATATGCATAACAGATTGGATACCATTCTTAATTTTACTACTAATAGTTTGCTCTTGTGGTATAGGAGATAATGATTGTGATTACAATGATTCAAATTATATGGAAAATAATTTAAGTTGTGGTTGTAATTGCGGTTGCTAAATTTAAAGAGCAAAAGTAATACCTAGTTTTTGATGAGCTACTATATAGAGATATAAATCTTTATTAGTAGCTCATTACCAGTATTAGAGGTAATTTTAAAAAGATAGAAATATTTATTTTATACTAAGTTATAAATTATTATCACAAATAATTAAATTTGCATATTATATGTTAAGAGCGATAGCTCAATAAATTAAATTATAAAAATATATATCAACAGGGGGTATACAATAATGTTAGACAGATTATTTGGAGAAGGTGGATTCTTTGGAGCAGGAGCTTGGTGGATAATAGTTCTATTCTTCTTATTTTTAGCATTTGGAGACACTTGGGCAGAAATATGCATAGCAGACTGGATACCATTCTTAATTTTACTTTTAATACTTTGTAGTTGTGGTGAATTCTTTTAATAATTAATAATTTATCATAATAAAATAGGAGGCAAAAATATGTTAGATAGATTTTTTGGTAATGGTGGATTCTTTGGAGCAGGAGCTTGGTGGATAATAGTATTATTCTTCTTATTCCTAGCATTTGGAGACACTTGGGCAGACATAGATATTAGTGCATGGATACCATTCTTAATATTATTATTAATAGCAATTAGCTGTGGCGGATTTTTAGATGACGGATGCTAATTTATTTAGATTAGTAGTAAAACAAAGTAAATAATTAAGTCAATAAGAATTAGCATTAGCTTATTAAACATAAGTTAGTGCTAATTTTTTATTATTAAAGAAGAGTAAAATTATCCATATTGGTTGTATGGAAATAAGTAAGTAAATATAATTAAAGTAAGTACATAATAATTAATTTTAGCATAAAATTAAATTGTTAAAATAGGGGGTACTTATATTTATGAACAAGGATTCATTAATAAAAATGGGCTTTGCAACTAAGGCAATTCACGGAGGTAATACAGAAAACACACCAGGAACATTAGCAACTCCAATATATCAAACATCAACATTCTATTTTGATTCTGCAGAACAAGGAGGAAGAAGATTCGCAGGAGAAGAGGGAGGATATATCTATTCAAGACTGGGAAATCCTACTACAAAAGTATTAGAAGATAAAATAGCTATGCTAGAAGGTGGAGAAGCAGCTGCTGCTATGTCTTCAGGAATGGGGGCTATATCTTCAGCGCTTTGGACATTGCTTAAAGCAGGAGATCATGTAGTAGCATCAGCAACTTTATATGGATGTACTTTTGCACTTTTAAATCATGGGCTAACTAGATATGGTGTGGAAGTTACTTTCGTAGATGTGACAGATCCAGAAAATGTTAGAAAGGCGATGAAGGAAAATACAAAAGTAGTTTATCTAGAAACTCCAGCAAACCCAACTATGCTAATAACTGATATAGAAGCTATAAGCAAGATTGCTCATGAAAAAGAAGATTGTAAGGTAATAGTAGACAATACATTCTGTTCACCATATCTACAACAGCCATTAAAATTAGGCGCTGATATAGTAGTTCATTCTGCTACAAAATATATAAATGGACATGGTGATGTTATTGCAGGTATAGTTGTTGGTAAAGAAGATTATATTAATGAAGTAAAAATGTTTGGAATAAAAGACATGACAGGAAGTGTTTTAAGTCCAAATGATGCATATTTAATGATAAGAGGAATGAAGACATTGCAAATTAGAATGGATAAGCATTGTGCAAATGCCATGGAAGTGGCAAAATTCTTAGAATCCCATCCTGCAGTGGAAAAAGTTTATTATCCAGGTTTAGAAAGTTTTGAAGGTCATGAATTAGCGGCAAAACAAATGAGTCAGTTCGGAGGAATAATGGCATTTGAAGTAAAAGGAGGAGTGGAAGCTGGTAAAAAATTAATGAATAGCCTTCATTTATGTATATTAGCAGTAAGTCTAGGAGATGCAGAAACTTTAGTAGAACATGCAGCAAGCATGACTCACTCACCATATTCAAAAGAAGAAAGAGAAGAAGCTGGAATAAGTGATGGACTTGTTAGAATTTCCGTTGGTCTTGAAGATGCACAAGATATTATTGCAGATTTAAAACAAGGATTAGACCAATTATTATAGATTAAAATAAATGTAAGAAACTATCCAAATAAATAATATTTGGGTAGTTTTTTATTGTCAAAAAAAGTAAAATATATATTAGTTATAAGTTCAAATAGAAACACAGTGGGAGGATAGTCATGAAGGAAATAAATATTAATATGCTAAAAGAAGAAGTGGATAGATGTTTACTTTGTAAAAAACCAAGATGCAAAAACAACTGTCCAATACAAACACCTATACCAGATATAATAAAGCTTTTTAAAGAGGGGAAAATAGAAGAAGCTGGAGAAATTTTATTTAATAATAATCCATTATCAGCAGTATGTGGAATTATATGCCCTCATGAAGATCAATGTTTTGGAAATTGTATTAAAGGAATAAAAGATAAACCAGTTAAATTCTATGAACTGGAATCATATATTTCAAGAGAATATTTAAAAACAGCTAGATTTAATCAAGATAAAAAAATAAATGATAGAATAGCTATAATAGGTTCAGGACCAGCAGGAATAACAATGGCATTTATAATGGCTAAAAAGGGATATAAGGTAACTATATTTGAAAAAAACTCTGAAATAGGAGGCGTATTAAGATACGGTATACCTGATTTTAGATTATCAAGAGAAATATTAGATAATATAGAAGAAAGATTATTAGAATTAGGTGTTAAAATTAGATACAATGCATTAGTTGGACCAGTTTTAACAATAGATAAAATCTTAGAAGATGGATACAAAGCTATATTTATAGGAACAGGTGTATGGAATCCAAAAACACTTAATATAAAAGGTGAAAGTTTAGGACATGTAAATTATGCTATTAACTATTTAAAATCACCAAAGTCATTTAGATTAGGAGAAAAAGTAATAGTAATAGGAGCTGGAAATGTGGCTATGGATGCATCAAGAACAGCAAAATATTATGGAGCTAAAGAAGTTACTGTTGTATATAGAAAAGGTTTTGAAAATATGACGGCTACAAATGCTGAGATAGAGGATGCTAAAGAAGAAGGAGTTAAATTTGAATTATACAAATCTCCTGTACAAATAGTAGATGAAGGTGTAGTATTTATAGATACTAAAAATGTTGAAGAAGATGGCAAAATAAAAACAGTAACTATAGAAGGTACACAAAAACTTATGGAAGCTGACTCTGTAATAATAGCAGTTAGTCAAAGTCCTAAAAATAATATAGTTTCTAATACAAAAAATATAGAAACTAATAAGCATGGATTAATTGTGATAGATGATATTGGTCATACAACTAAACAAGGTGTTTTTGCTTGTGGTGACGTAGTTACAGGAGCTAGAACAGTTGTAGAAGCAGTAGATCATGCTAAAAGAGTGGCAGAATCTATTGATGAGTATTGTAAAGGTATAATTTCTGAAGAGATAGTATAGATAAATTTAAAGACTTTATATATAACTATAAAAGTTATGTATAGAGTCTTTTTTTGTTTTTCCATAGAAATAAAAGATTATAAAAATAACTACAAATTATAAAAAGTAACATAAATGTAATTTTTTAATGGGAAACACTTCTAAAAGTTACAAAGCTGTAATATGTATAATTAAGAGGTTACAAAAAAGACATAAATTTAGATGTGAAAAATATTCAATTTGAGATAAAACTTAAAATTAATATGGGGGTACGATATGTTTAAAAATATT
>CAMBXR010000074.1 GCA_945871955.1 uncultured Clostridium sp.
TCATAAAAAAGAGCTGCCTCTTTTTATGATTTTAAAATCATTTTGAGACAACTCCATTTTTATTGTAAGGGATTTATATTTTGCCTGTTATGTAAATAAAATATAAAATTCAACTGGTTAATAGAATAATGAATCTGTTTTTTATCCACTATATCGGTAAATTACTTAAGATTGTGACAACATGAGCAAAATAAATTTTTTATATTTAAAATAAATTAATTTATAGATGAAAGATTGTTGTAAAAGAAAATCTTATAAACTATAATAACCTTAAACAATGATTAAGAAACTATAAGATTAATATTTATTAAAAATCAAAATAAATTCTATGTTAAAGGAACATCTTTGGTTTTATGGTAACGTTTTCGAAAACGTTACCATATCATAAAAATATTAAAAAATTTAGTAATACTATTATATAATTTAAATTTTTTAGTTTTTTATATAGAGATAAATATTATTTTTTAATAACTTCTCAGATGATGGGATATCTATAGAAAAATGAGCTATCAGTTTAATAATAAGATTACATCTTTCATTATTATACTTTTGATTTGCATTCTTATCCCTACAATACTTACATTATAAAAACTGAGTGTATTTTAACATTAGGTTTTAATTTTAAATTTAGTTCAATAATTATAGACCCTAGATAGGATGAGATTCAAATATAAATAAGTTAACAGAACGTAAAATTATAAAGGGGGATATTTATGAATTTATTACAAATGTTAAAGTCTAAGTGCAATAAAGATATTTTATATTGTTCAAATGAAGAAATCTATTTTGCACTTTTACAAATTGTGCAAGAACTTAGTGAAAGCAAGGTAAGTAAAAATCAAGGAAAAAAGAAATTATATTATATATCTGCAGAATTCCTAATTGGAAAGCTATTATCTAATAATCTTATAAACTTAGGAATATATGATGAAGTAAAACAAATTTTAGATGAAAATGGTAAGAGCATATCTGATATAGAAGAAATTGAACTAGAACCATCTTTAGGAAATGGTGGTCTTGGAAGATTAGCTGCATGCTTTTTGGACTCAATAGCAACACTAGGGCTTCCAGGAGATGGTATAGGTTTAAATTACCATTTGGGATTATTCAAGCAAGTATTTAAAAATAATTTTCAGACTGAAGAAAAAAATGCATGGATTGACAAATTAGGATGGTTAAATAAAACAGATGTAACTTATGATATTGAATTTAATGATTTTACTTTAAAATCTAGACTATATGATATCAATGTTACTGGATATAATAATGTAACTAATAAACTTCACTTATTTGATGTGGAGACTGTTGATGAAACAATAGTGAAAGATGGAATAAATTTTGATAAAGAAGATATAGAAAAAAATCTTACTTTATTCTTGTATCCAGATGATAGTGATGAAAAGGGACATCTTCTTCGTATATATCAACAATATTTCATGGTAAGCAATGGAGCTAGATTTATATTAGATGAATGTATTGCAAAAGGTTGTAACCTTCATGATTTACCAGAGTATGCTGTGATACAAATAAATGATACTCATCCAACAATGGTTATACCAGAGCTTATACGTCTTTTAACTGAAAAAGGAATAGAGATGGATGAGGCCATAGATATAGTATCAAAAACATGTGCTTATACTAATCATACGATATTAGCAGAAGCATTGGAAAAATGGCCTATTGCATATTTAGAAAAGGTAGTGCCTCAACTTGTACCAATAATAAAAGAATTAGATCAAAGAGTTAGAGAAAAATATGATGATAGATCTTTATATATCATAGATGAAAATAATAATGTTCATATGGCTCATATAGATATACATTATACATTTAGTGTAAATGGCGTTGCATCACTTCATACAAATATACTAGAAAAAAATGAATTAAATAATTTTTATAAAGTATATCCTGAAAAATTTAATAATAAAACTAATGGTATAACTTTTAGAAGATGGCTAATGTACTGTAACCCTGAACTTACTAAATTAATAGAAGATTTAATTGGCAATGAATTTAAGGTTAATGCAGATAAATTACAGGATTTAATAAAGTATATTGATGATGAAAAAGTTCTTAAAAAATTACTAGACATTAAGCATGACAATAAGATTAAACTAAAAGAATATTTAAAGAAAACACAAAATATAGATATAGATGAAAATTCTATATTTGATATTCAGATAAAGAGACTACATGAGTATAAGAGACAGCATATGAACGCTTTATATGTAATTTATAAATATTTACAAATAAAAAAAGGTAATCTACCAAAAACACCTATAACTGTTATTTTTGGTGCTAAGGCTGCTCCTGCTTATACAATAGCAAAAGATATAATTCATTTAATTTTATGTTTACAACAACTTATAGAAAATGATGAAGAAGTTAATAAATATTTAAAAGTTGTTATGATAGGAAATTATAATGTTACTGCTGCTGAGAAATTAATATCAGCCTGCGATATATCTGAGCAAATATCATTAGCATCTAAAGAGGCAAGCGGTACAGGAAATATGAAATTTATGTTGAATGGTGCCTTAACCCTTGGAACAGAAGATGGAGCCAATGTTGAGATACATGAATTAGTTGGAGATGACAATATATTTATATTTGGAGAAAGTAGTGATAATGTAATTAAACATTATGAACAGAGGGATTACAATCCACTTGATTTATGTATTAAAAATAAAAGTATAAAAGAAGTGGTAGATTTTATTATTAGTGATGAGTTAATGCAAATTGGTTGTGAAGAAAATCTAATAAGACTTTATAAGGAAATTTTATTAAAAGACTGGTTTATGGGATTACTAGATTTTCAATCATATTGTGATAAAAAAGAAGCAGCATTTAGAGAATATGAAGATAGAGTAAAATGGTCAAAAAAAATGTTAGTGAATATTAGCAAAGCAGGATATTTTTCTTCTGATAGAACTATTGAAGAATATAATAGAGACATTTGGAAATTAAATTAATAAATATAGTAGAAATATATATGTAAAATTAAAGCCTGTATGTGCATATAATTACTTTTATATAAATTGAAATATATGGTGAAATTAGTTGATTTCTAGGAAATCAAGTGTTACTATTTTATTACCAATACAGGAAACCGTTATCGGGAACGTTGCCGAGTTATGGTTTTTACAAGGGAGATAAAAAGGGGGAAATATAAATATGAAACTGAAAAAGTATTTAACAATTGCTTTATCTGCAGTAATGGCAACTGCAGTGTTAACTGGTTGTAGTTCATCTTCAGATGATGCAGCAAAAAAAGATGATAAAGGTTCGGTTTATTACTTAAGCTTTAAACCAGAACAAGAAGAACAATGGAAAAAAGTTGCTGAAACTTATGAAAAAGAAACAGGAGTAGAAGTAAAAGTAGTTACAGCAGCTAGTGGTAAATATGAAGAAACATTAAAATCTGAAATAGCAAAAGATGATGCGCCAACTTTATTCCAAATAAATGGACCAGTTGGATATGAAAATTGGAAAGAATATACTGCTGATTTAAAAGATACTGAGTTATATAAACATTTATTAAATGAAGATTTAGCTATAAAAGATGGTGATGGAGTATATGGTATACCTTATGTTGAAGAAGGTTATGGAATAATATACAACCAAAAAATAATGGATAAATATTTTGCATTAGATGGAGCTAAAGTAAAATCTATAGATGAAATAAATAATTATGATAAATTAAAAGAAGTTGCAGAAGATATGCAATCTAGAAAAGAAGAATTAGGAATAGATGGTGTATTTGCATCTACATCATTAAGTCCAGGTGAAGATTGGAGATGGCAAACTCACTTAGCTAACCTTCCAATTAACTATGAATACAAAGATAAAAATGTAAAAGATTTAGATAAAATAGACTTTAAATATTCAGATCAATATAAAAATATATTTGATTTATACATAAACAACTCAACTTGCAAACCAACTTTATTAGGAAGTAAGACAGTTTCTGATTCAATGGCTGAATTTGCTCTTGGTAAATGTGCAATGGTTCAAAATGGTAACTGGGCATGGAGTCAAATATCAGAAGTTGATGGAAATACAGTTAAAGAAGAAGATATCAAGTTTATGCCTATATATACAGGAGTTAAAGGTGAAGAGAAACAAGGTCTTTGTATAGGAACTGAAAACTACTTCTCTGTAAATAAAAACGCTTCAGAAGCTGATCAACAAGCAACTAAAGATTTTATAAACTGGTTATTTACTTCTGATGAAGGTAAAAACTTTGTAACTAATGACTTAGGATTTATAGCACCATTTGATACATTTACAGAAAAAGAAAGTCCAAATGATCCTTTAGCTAAAGAAGTTATAAGATACTTAAGTGATAAAGATTTATATAATGTTGACTGGAACTTCACTACTTTCCCAAGTCAAACATTTAAAGATGATTTCGGTGCAGCATTACTTGAATACTGCAATGGAAATATGAAATGGGATGATGTAAAAAAACTTGTTGTAGATGAATGGGCAAGTGAAAAAGAAGCATCAAAATAATTGATAGAAGACGATACTTTTAAGTAGGTATTTAAAATTAAACTAAGACAGAAAAGGCTTAGCCATAAATAATAGTATAGCACTGTCAAAAATGATTTAGAATTAAGTTTAAAGTATATAGTGTTAGATTATTTATGGCTTATGCTTTTGTATAAAAATAATTTTATAATACTTACGTTTAATTTATATTAGGGGATGTGAAATATGCAAAAAACATTGAAAAAATATTTTCCTGTATTTTTATTACCAACAGTAATATCATTTTGCATTGCTTTTGTAATGCCATTTATTACAGGATTATACTTATCTTTTTGTGAATTTACTACAGTAAGTAATGCAAAATTTGTTGGATTTAGCAATTATATAAAAGCTTTCTCATCAAGTCAAAGGTTTGGACAAGCTTTTGGATTTACAACAGTATTTACAATAATATCAGTAATTACAGTAAATATAATAGCTTTTACTTTAGCATATTTTTTAACTAGAAAAATAAAAGGGACTAACTTTTTCCGTACGGTATTTTTCATGCCTAACTTAATAGGGGGAATAGTACTTGGATACACATGGCAGTCAATGATAAATGCAGTGCTAGCTAAATATGGAACAACTTTAGTAGCAGATGCTAAATATGGTTTTATAGGTTTAATACTATTAATGAACTGGCAAATGATAGGATACATGATGATAATTTATATAGCTGGGTTACAAAATGTACCTACAGAATTAATAGAAGCTTCAAAAATAGACGGAGCAACTAAATGGCAAACTTTAAGACATGTAACTATACCAATGGTTATGCCATCAATTACAATATGTACATTCTTAACGCTATCTAACAGTTTCAAATTATATGATCAAAACTTAGCTCTAACAGCAGGTGCGCCTATTCATAAAACAGAAATGTTAGCTCTTAATATAGTAAACTCATTCTATGGAAGAAGTAACTTTGAAGGTGTAGGACAAGCTAAAGCTGTTATGTTCTTTATAATAGTTGCATGTATAGCACTTGCACAATTATATTTCACTAGAAAAAGGGAGGTAGAGCAATAATGGAAGGTACGGTGTCATCTAAAAAGAATGCAAGCAGTAAAGTAATGCAAAATACAATGTCACGTAAGAAAAATGTAGGTAATACGATTATATTCACAATATTATGTGCATTGGTAGTAGTATTCTTGTATCCAATTTTATTTATTATAATTAACTCATTTAAGGGTAAATTTTTTATAAGTGATAATCCATTTGCTTTTCCAACAGCAGATACTTTTGTAGGGATTACCAATTATATTAATGGTCTAGAAAGAACAGGATTTTTAAGCGCCATAGGATGGTCATTTTTTATAACTATATTATCAGTAGCAGTTATAATATTCTTTACATCTATGACGGCTTATTATATTACAAGAGTAAAAAGTAAAGCTACAAATATTTTATATTATTTATTTGTATTTTCTATGATAGTTCCATTCCAAATGGTAATGTTTCCAATGGTAAAATTAGCAGATACATTAAGTTTAGATAATCCTTTGGGGATGGTTGCATTATACCTAGGGTTTGGAGCAGGTTTATCAGTGTTTATGTTTAGTGGTTTTATAAAATCAATACCACTTGAAATAGAAGAAGCTGCTATGATAGATGGTTGTAATCCATTACAAACATACTTCTATATAGTACTTCCTATATTAAAACCAACAGCTATAACAGTTGCAATATTAAATGCAATGTGGATATGGAACGACTACTTATTACCATATTTAGTTATAGGTCTATCAACAAAATATAAAACAATTCCAGTAGTAATTCAAATGCTTGTAGGATCAAATGGAAATAGGGATATGGGGGCTATGATGGCTATGTTAGTTTTAGCTATTATTCCAATAGTAATTTTCTATTTAGCATGTCAAAAACACATTATTGAAGGGGTAGTTGCTGGAGCAGTAAAAGGATAATCGGAGGAGACAATGAGAAGAAGCGGAATGTTATTGCCTATATCAAGTTTACCGTCAAAATATGGTATAGGAACTTTTTCAAAAGAAGCTTATGATTTTATAGATATGTTACACGATGCAGGACAAAGTTTGTGGCAAATTTTGCCTTTAGGTCCTACAGGGGATGGAGATTCTCCATACCAGTCATTTTCTACTTTTGCAGGAAATCCATACTTTATAGACTTAGATCAACTAGTTGAACAAGGTTTATTATCTAAAGAGGAATGTGATAGTTATGACTGGGGAGACAGTGAAGAGTATATAAACTATGAAAAAGTATATTTATCAAGACATGAAATATTAAGAAAAGCATACACAAGAAGTAATATAGGAAAAGATCAAAAATTTAATGAATATTGTGAGCAAAATAAGAATTGGTTACATGATTATGCGTTATATATGTCTATAAAAAATTCTTATCATGGTAAGTCATGGATAGAGTGGAATGATGACATAAAATTAAGACAAGAAGAAGCTATGTTATCATATGAAAAAGAATTAAAAGAAGAGATTGAATTTTATAAGTATTTACAATATTTATTTTCACAACAATGGAATAAATTAAAATCTTATGCCAATAAAAAGGGAATCTCTATTATAGGGGATATACCTATATATGTATCTTTAGATAGTGCAGATACATGGTCTAATCCTGAATTATTCCAATTAGACGAAAATTGTACACCAATAGCTGTTGCTGGTTGCCCACCTGATGGTTTCTCTGCAGAAGGACAATTATGGGGTAATCCATTATATGATTGGGAATACCATAAATCTACAGGCTATGAATGGTGGATGAAAAGGATAAAATATTCTTTTGAATTATATGATATTGTAAGAATTGATCACTTTAGAGGATTTGATGAATACTACTCTATACCATATGGTGATAAAACTGCTATGAATGGAACATGGAAAAAGGGGCCAGGAATAGATCTATTTAAATGTTTAAATGAGAAACTAGGAAATGTAGAGATTATAGCAGAGGATTTAGGATTTTTAACTGATAGTGTAAAACAATTATTAAAAGATACTGGTTATCCAGGTATGAAGATACTTCAATTTGCATTTGATACAAGAGAAGATAGTGACTATCTGCCTCACAATTACAATAGAAACTGTGTCGTTTATACAGGGACACATGATAATAATACTATATGTGGATGGTATAAAGAAATTAGTGAAGAAGATAAAATGATGTCTATTAATTATCTAAACAATAAATACACTAATGAAAATGAGATTCACTGGGATTTTATATGTTTAGCAATGAGAAGTGTGGCAGATACATGTATAATACCAGTACAAGACTATTTAGGATTAGATTCAAATACAAGAATAAATACACCATCAACATTAGGGATGAACTGGACATGGAGAATGAAGAAAGATTGTTTCTCTAAAGAAATTATAAATAAAATAAACATGTTGACTAAATTATATTCAAGAATATAAATTTAATATCTATTATGTTATAAACTAATATAGTTAAATAGAATATGAAAGGATTATGTTAATATGAAGGCGATTACGATCAAAGATATAGCCCAAAAGTGTGGTGTCGGAGTAAGCACAGTTTCAAGAGCTATTAACAATCATCCTGACATAAGTGAAGAAACTAAATCAAAAATAATGAAAGTTGTAAAAGAAAATAATTTTGTTCCTAATAAAAGTGCTAGAAACTTAAAAATTTTAGATAGTAAAACTATAGCAGTGTTAATAAAAGGTATAGACAACCCATTTTTTCAAAAAATGATAAAAGTATTTGAAGAAGAAATACAAAATAGAAAATATTCATTTATATTACATAGGGTTGATACTAACCAAGATGAGATAGAAGTAGCTTTAGAGCTTATAAAAGAAAAGAGATTAAAAGGGATAGTATTTTTAGGAGGAAAATTTTCTCACCAAGAGAAAAAGTTAAAAGAAATACAGATACCTTTTGTTTTAAGTACAATAGCTATAGCAGAAAATGTAGATAAAAATATATATTCGTCAGTATCTGTAGATGATAAAAGTGAAAGTGAAAAGATAGTTAATTTTTTGTGTGATCAAGGTCATACAAAAATAGCAATTTTAGTAGCAGGGAAAAGTGATAGAAGTATTAGTAAATTACGTGTAGAAGGTTACCGTAATGCTTTAAAAAGTAGGAATATCCCTATAAATGAAAACTTAATTAGACATACAGATGATAATGAAAATATACAAGTTATAGAAAATGGGTATAAGCTTATGAAAGAACTCTTAGAGTCAAAAGAAGAGTTTACAGCAGTTTACTCAATTTCAGATAGCATGGCAATAGGGGCTAGTAAAGCTATATTAGAAAGTGGAAAAAGAATTCCGCAGGATTATTCTGTTGTAGGGTTTGATGGATTAGACATAACATATTATTATAATCCATCTATCACTACTATACGTCAACCTGTGGATGATATGGCAAGAGAAACTACTAAAATATTATTTGACTTAATTAATAATAAAACAAAAAACCAACATAAAGTTTTTAAAGGAGAGTTGATAGTAAGGGAATCAACTTCAAAATTAAGTAAATAATTTTAGTATCATTAAGAATATATCGAGGGGGATAAAAAATGGCAAGCTTATCATTACAAAATATAAGTAAAAGATATTCAAATGGTTTTGAAGCTGTAAAAGATTTTAATTTAGAAATAGAAGACAAAGACTTTATAATATTTGTAGGGCCATCTGGTTGTGGTAAATCTACAACACTAAGAATGATAGCAGGGTTAGAAGATATAAGTGAAGGTACTTTAAAAATAGATGATAATATAGTAAATGACGTAGAAGCTAAAGATAGAGATATAGCAATGGTATTCCAAAGTTATGCACTATATCCACACTTAAGTGTATACGATAATATGGCTTTTGGACTAAAACTAAAAAAAGTTCCAAAAGATGTAATAGATGAAAAAGTTAAATATGCTGCAAAGATATTAGATCTTGAAAAGCTATTAGACCGTAAACCGAAGGCATTATCAGGGGGACAAAGACAAAGGGTTGCTATGGGTAGAGCAATAGTTCGTGAGCCAAAAGTCTTTTTAATGGATGAACCTTTATCAAACCTTGATGCTAAATTAAGAGTTCAAATGCGTACTGAAATATCTAAGTTACATGAAAGATTAGGAGCTACTATGATATATGTAACTCATGACCAAACAGAAGCTATGACTCTTGGAACAAAAATAGTAGTTATGAAAGATGGTGTAGTTCAACAAGTTGATACACCTCAAAACTTATATAACCGTCCACAAAACAAATTCGTAGCAGGATTTATAGGTTCTCCTCAAATGAACTTCTTAGATGCAAAAGTGTGCCAAAATGGAAGCCAAGTTACATTAAAAATTGGAGATCATGAATTAGTGTTAACAGAAGCTAAAGGAAAAGCATTAATTGATGGAGGATATATAAATAAGGTTGTATCTGTAGGTATACGTCCAGAAGATGTAAATGATTTATCAGAAGTAAGAAGAGAAAGCCAAGGTCAAGAAATAGAATCAACTATAAATGTATATGAATTACTTGGATCTGAAGTATACTTATACTTCAATATCGAAGAGTTCCCTATGACGGCAAGAGTAAAAGCAACAAATCCAGCTAGAGTAGGGGATAAAGTTAAGTTTGGATTCGATATGAAAAAAGTTCATATATTTGATAAAGAAACAGGAGTGACGATAACAAATTAATAAAAATATAAATAAAACTGCTATAAATAAAACTATGGCAGTTTTATTTAATATATCTAATCAAGGGGAATAATTTTATGGAAAATTTATTTAGATACGATAGCAAATTTTGGAGTGTATTAGGAAAAATAACTGACATAGTCATATTAAATTTAATGTGTATAACATTCTGTTTGCCTATTATAACAGCAGGAGCATCAGTTACAGCCGCATATTCTATAGCAACAAAGATGGTAAAAAAACAAGAAGTATATATAGTTCAAGAATTTATAAAAAACTTTAAATCTAACTTAAAAATAAGTACATTAGTATGGATTATAATGCTAGCAGTAGGTTTAATATTAGGATTTGATATACATATATCAAAGTTAGTTTTAAATAAATCTATAAGTATAATTTTACAATTTATATTTACTACAGTTAGTATAGTATTTATATTTGCACTTATATATGTATTTCCTATAATATCAAAATTTGATAATACTATAATAAAAACTATAACAAACTCTATACTTATATCAATTGACAATTTACCATATACAATTATTATAGTAATGATAAACTTAAGTCCATTATTACTTACATCTATATTTAATAGTTGTTGGGGACAAATATTATTTTTCTATACAGTTATAGGTTTTGGTATAAATATCTACTTAAACTCTATATTGTTTAATAAAATCTTTGAAAAATATGTTAAGTAATAGCTAAAATTATACATAGAAATTAAATAAATATTCTTTATTTCTTATATATAATTATATAAATAAAGAATTCATGAGTTAAAATATAAAAATTAACATTAAATGAATGAGTATATAACTACGATTAAATACTATTGTTAATACTACAATAAAATAAATCCTAAAAAAGTTTAAAAAAAGTATTGACCATATAAATTTAAGATGGTATAGTATTACTTGTCCTTGAGACGAGGACAAACGGCA
>CAMBXR010000075.1 GCA_945871955.1 uncultured Clostridium sp.
TGGTAAGATATAATCAAGTAAAAATTGTGCTGGATGAATTATATAAGCACCACCTATTAAAGATACTAAACCTGCAACTAAACCACAAGTCATTCCTGTAGCTGGTCCATATAAAAGTCCCACCATTAAGATTGGTAGAGATGATAATAAATTAATTCCTCCTCCTTGAGGATATTGAATTAGTTGTATTTTTGATAAAACTAAACTACATGCAGCAAATAAAGCTATAACTATCATAGTCTTCGTATCTAATTTAAATTTTCTTAAATTAAATAAATAAAAAGCAATTGGTATTAAACATATAATTAACATAATTGTATTTAACATTATATAACCTCCTCATAAGCCATATCCCAAAATCTCATTTCGTGGATACTGGCTTTTCTAAATATATTTTTTAATTTTTCTTTTTTACTTTCATCTATGTCTTGGCAAATCTTATTGGCAAACTCGATATTTTTCTTAGCACAAGCTGCATACTCTTCACTGGAATAAGATTCTATCCATTTACCATAAAAATTATCTTTCAACTTATCTTTATATATTTCTTTCATTTTTTCACCTATATAATAATAACTCCAAGCACATGGAAGCACAGTAATTATTAACTCTTGAATATCTCCAGTTAAAGCTATACTTTTCATATAGCTGGTATAAGTTTCATTGGCAAAATTTATATGATACTTTTCCAGTTCATCAATTTTTTCTCCAAAGTCTTTTAAATAATCTATATGTGTAGCACTTTCATCTTCTAATATACCCACTAAGCTTTCTTTGAAAAACTTTATATCTTCCATTTTGTCACTTTTTATAAGTCCCATGGCATAAACTTTTGCATATTCTTTTAAATATAAAAAATCTTGAATTAAATATCTTCTAAATTTTTCTTTTTCTAAAGTTCCTTCTCCCATTTCTAGTAAAAATGGATGTTTTAGATAAGCTTCCCATATATCTTTACTTTCATTAAATAAATAATCACTTAATAACATATTTTTCTCCTTATTATAAAGAGTAATCCATTTGAACTTCCTCTATTTTGGCATATTTATTTAAAGTTTGTTCATCTAAAGTAAACATATTATCAAATAATTTTGTTTTAAAAGTTCCAACAGGTGGATTTTCTTTATCAGCTAACTCACCACTAAGAGACATGACTAAAGTTCCCATTACTGCTGCTTCAATCTTTTTATCAGTGCATGGTAAAAAGCTACCTATTAAACTTGTGCTCATACATCCTGTTCCTGTTATGAATTTTAATTTCGAACTCCCATTATGAACTTTATATATTTTTTCTCCATCACTTATTAAATCAGTTTTTCCTGATGCAACTACTACACATTCCAGCTTCTTAGCAACATCTCTAACTATATCAGATGCATCACTTCCATCATCAAAGGAATCAACACCTTTTCCTTTCACATTAAGTCCACCTAAAAATTGTATTTCAGATATATTTCCTCTTATTACATCAAATTTACCTTCGTTTAATAATTTATTAGTAAGTTCACCTCTGGCCTTCGTTGCAAATACTCCTACTGGATCTAGTATAACTGGCTTATTATATTTATTAGCCGTTTTTCCAGCTAAAACAAATAAGTCTAAAAATTTGCTATTCATAGTTCCTATATTGATTACTACTGAACTGGCAGCTTTAACTATATCATCCACTTCTTCATAGGAAAAACTCATAAGCGGACTTGCTCCTATGGCTAGTGTTGCATTTGCACAATCTGTAATTGTCACATTATTTGTATAATGTAGTACTAGTGGATTAACTTCCTTTAGTTTATCAATTAAATTAAACATATTTATATTCCCCCTATTTATCCTCTTTATAAAAATGATGTACTGGCCCCACACCATGACCTATATCAAAACTATGTTTTATAGCTTCTGTAATATATTCTTTGCTAAGTTTTACTGATTCTTTTATGTCATATCCCAGTGCCAAATAAGATGTTATGGCAGATGACATGGTACATCCTGTTCCATGAGTATTTTTTCTGTTTATTCTTTCACTTTTAAATACTTCAAATACATCTTTACCCATAAGAACATCTACGCAATCTCCATCTAAGTGTCCACCTTTCATAAGTACATATTTAGGACCTAGCTTAAGTATTTCCTCACCTGCTTTTTTCATATCTTCCACAGTTTTTATTTTCATATTACTTATTTCTTCTGCTTCAGGCACATTAGGAGTTACTATATAAGCTTTTGGTATAAGATATTTTATTAAGCTTTCCTTAGCTTCAGGTCTAAGAAGTGAGTACCCACTCTTTGAAATCATTACAGGGTCCACTACTAAATATTCACATGGATATATTTCTAGAGACTTTACAATATCTTTAATAATTTCTGGAGAAGATACCATACCAACTTTTATAGCTTTTGGTGGTATATCTTCACAAACTGCTTTTATTTGCCCTTTTATAATTTTTGAACTTAATTCTTCCACATCAAATACACCTTCTGTATTCTGAGCAGTTACGGCAGTAATTACACTCATTCCATATGTTCCTATGGCAGAAAAAGTTTTTAAATCTGCTTGAATTCCTGCTCCACCAGATGAATCAGATCCAGCAATAGTTAATGTAGGTATTTTATAATTCTTCATATCTTCACCCCTTCTAGTTGACTAGATAATTTTATGACAATAAAAAAATGCTACACCTTGTAGGCATAGCATTTAATTTCAATTATAATCCTTATATGATGATTAGATTGATGTTGCTTTCCTACGCTGGTACTAACCAGATCAGGTACAAGGGTCGGTATAAAACCTCTCAGCCAATGGCGCCCCTAGCAATTATTTATTTTCAATTTTATTATAGTTTATTTCCATAATTTGTCAACTATTATTTTATAATTCCTATATTAATATCAAATTTATCCTTAACTTCTTCAATAAATAGTATCGGATTATTTATTACCCAAAATTTTTTAGGTCTACTCAATTTTTTTATATAACATTCTAGCTTCATAGCTTCACTTTTAGTTTTGCTTTCAAAAAACACTTCCAACTTATCAAAGCCTTTTGCTCTTGTATATTTTGAATTTATACCTTTTTTATGCTCTCCCATTCTTCTAATTATATCTGTAGTATAACCTGTGTAAAGGGTATTGTTTTTGCATCTAATTATATAAGTATAATACATCTTATTCCCCCTATAATTTTATAATTCTAATTATACTCTATAATTAAAATAAAAATCAAAATCATTTTTTCTTAAATTAAAAATAGCTACCAAAATAAATTGATAGCTATTTTAGTATTATCCAACTGTAATTGCATTAACTGGACAACTTTCTTCTGCTTCTTTAGCTTCATCTTCAACACTATCTGGTACAGCATCTACTATAGTATGAGCTAATCCGTCATCATCCATTTCAAATACTTCTGGACATATAGATGGACATAATCCACATCCTATACATGTATCTTTATCTACATTTGCTTTCATTTGTTACCTCCATTTACAAATTTCAATATCATGTATATTATTATCTATAATTAAGAAAAAAATACATTAAATTTATTTTTATTTTAATATGTTTTATCCATCACATAATTTAAAATTGGCTTAATTGTATGTTTATCACTTTTATCTACGACCATATTTTTTTCTAAACTTACAAAGTCAAGAGATGAGTTTTTATTTAAACATCTTTTAAATTTTATTTTATCAATTTTGCTAAGGTTATTTAAATTTATACTTCCATCTAAGAAAAAAAACTTAATATTATTTTTTATTTCATCATCTATAAAATTAGAATCTATAATTTCTTTTTTGTTTTGCAAATCTAAACTTACGCAAAAAAGAACTATATTTTTATTTTTTATACTATTATATTTATCTAATAAATATTCTCGTATATATATTTTAGAATTATATATTGGGCTACCAAATATAATTGTTTTATACTTTAATAAATCCCATCTACCCACATCTGAGACTTCGTATAGATCTGCATTTAATTTTATAGCAAGCCATCCAGAGTATTTCATAGTACATCCATATTTACTTTTATATACAATTGCTATTTTTTTATTATAAGGCACAATAATCCCTCCATATTTTTATATATTAAAAAATTAGAGAGATTATGATGCAGTATTATTAAACTATATAAACATTTTTTCTCCTAATAGGGAAAATGATTGAAGTGCAAGATAGGCTCTTATATCCATTGGTGTATTGTTATTTTTTATTATTTCTTTAGCTTCTTCTTGAGATACTAAAATTGCTTCAATATCTTCATCATCTTCCAAGTAGTTTTTGCTAATCTCCCCTTCGCATATGCAATAAACAAAAGCTGCTGATTCATCTGTCATACCTGGTGATAAATAAACTTGATTAGAGCTTAAATCTTTTTTTATTTCAACTACATCTAAGCCCGTTTCTTCTTTTAATTCTCTTATTACTGCTTTTTCAAAATTTTCATCATCACTATCTATAAGACCTGCTGGTAATTCATAAATATATTTGTTTATCGGAACTCTAAATTCCTTTATTATTACTAGTTTTTTATTGTCCTTGTGATATGCACATATTATAACAGCATCCACCTTATCCTTCTTACCTTCTAAGTATATGCCTTCTAGCACTTCTTTTTTCTTTCTAGAAGCTACTGTCCAGCTTTTTTCTTTATTTTTTTTATTTAAGTATTTTATATTGTAAAGACTAATAAATTTTGTCTCCACTAAAGTTGATATTTCTTTTATTCTTCCCATAATTACCTCCTATTTTGTTATTAGTTAATATTCCACAAAATAATTTAATTTAATTATACTATATTTAAATTGATTATTTATAATTAAGTCCAATAATTTATTTTATATTTATTCAATATTTTATACTTCTAAAAATGTATAAGTTATTTCAAAAGTAAAATAATACTAATAAAAGAATCTTCTAAAAGGAGTGAATATATTGGATAACAATTCTTTTAATAATTACAATGAATATTTACAAAAACCAGTTGAAGTAAATACTTTTTTTAGTACATCACCTATAATCGGAGAAGTTATTAAGACTACAGAAAATTCTATAACTATTGCTCCTACATTCTCAAATTCTGGTTCTGATTATGATAGAAGTATTTTTGATAAGGATAACACCTATTATTTACCTTCAAACTCTATAATATCTATAAAAGAAATTTAACTATATTAAATAAAGTCATAGTATATGTACTATGACTTTAGAATAAATTATCTCTTTTTCTTTTTCTTCTTTTTTGATTTATGAATATTATTATCATAAGGATCTACTGTTTTTTCTAAATCAGGTGGATCCACATTTTTATAAATATTTTTAAATCCCTTCCACGCTATACCTAAACCAAATGCCGCTAAACACATTATTAGAGGATTATATCTTACAAATAATAAACTGATTATGCAAAATACTAATCCACCCAAACTAACATATACATTTAATCTTTTCCATCTATCTACATCACTCATATTAAGCCTCCACTAAATAAGTATAATCTTATTACTTATTCTATATGGATTATAAAAATTCCTTTTTTATTAATACAAAAGATATAACATTGAAATACAATACTTATAATTTTACTTTGTATAACATCTTGTCTAAAAGCACAGCTCTAATAGTAGGATATTTAATAAAATCAGGAAGTACTTTCTTTAAGACATTTATTTTCTGAGTTCCAAATCTTTCAATAGCTTCATTTATCATCATTTCTTCATTTTCATCATAAAAATCTTTTAAATCTAAATCAAATTTTATTATATTTCCTTCTTTTATATAATCATAAATATAAGTTAAAGCTGAATAAGTAGATATTTCCAATTCTTCACATACATATTCTAAAGATTTACCTTGATTTAATAAATCTAGTGCTATTTCATTATCTTTTCTGCTATCTCCATCAAGTATTAGCTTTAACCTTTTCTTATACTCCCATTTAGGTATTATATTATTTTCTTCTACATATTTTTTTACTATGTCTAAAATTTCCATAGCATATTTATCGATTTTAACAGGTCCTATACCACTTATATCCTTTAATTCATCTTCATTTAAAGGGTATCTTCCACTTATTTCTTTTAATGTATTTTTACTAAGTAAAGCATTTGGGTAAATACATTCTAACTTAGCTTTTTTATCTCTATATTCTTTTAACTTTTCATATAAATCCTTATCTGTATTTACCTCAAAAAATTCATCTTTCTTAGATGTTATTTTTTTATTTTGTTCATCTAACTTTAATAAGTTTATTTTATCTATATTTTTTTCTTTTATATATTCTCTTATTGTATCTTCAAATTTATGAGCATATCTTTCATATTTAACTTCTCCCACTCCAGATATACTAAGCATTTCCTCTTTTGTAGTTGCATAAGTACTTGCCATTTCATTTAAAGTTGCATCTCCAAATACCATATATGGAGCAATTCTATTTTCCATTGCAATTTCTTTTCTAACTTCTATAAGTTTTTCATAAAGTTCATTTTTAACATATCTCGATTCAGATACTTTAGATTCTTTAAATTCAACTTTTATTTCATTTTTTAGCACTTTCATAGAATTTTTATTTAATCTTATAGTCGGATAAGTTCCCCTTGTTCCTATATTTTCAGTCACATCTAAAAATCCATGAGATACTAAAGTATTTATAAAAGTTTTTAAATCCTCTGCTGAATAGTTTTTCATTATTCCATAAGTGCTTAAATTATTAAAATTATGCTCTATTACTTTTTTATTTTTAGATCCTCTAAGTACATCTATTATCATAGTAGCGCCAAAACTTCTTTTCATTCTATATATACAAGATATAACCTTTTGAGCATCTAAAGTTTTATCAACAATATTTCCATCAGTTAAGCAGTTACTACAATTATTACAGTTATTTTCTAAATTTTCACCAAAGTAATTTAATATATTTTTTCTATAGCAGTTTTTACTATGAACTAAGTCTACCATTTGTTGTAGCTTTTTATATTGAATTTGCTTTCTAATAGGGTTTTCTATTCCCATATCTATTAAATATTTTTGAGTTTGAACATCTCCTTGAGAAAATAGAAGTATACATTCACTAGGCTGTCCATCTCTTCCAGCTCTACCAATTTCCTGATAATAGTTTTCTATACTTTGAGGCATATTATAGTGTATTACCCATCTTACATTTAATTTATCGATACCCATGCCAAAGGCATTTGTAGCAATCATTATCTTAATTTCGTCTTTTACGAACTTCTCTTGATTTTCTTTTCTTATTTCATTAGATAAACCTGCATGATATTTTGAAATAGAATAATTATCTTTAGATAACATTTCATATATATTTTCTACTTCTTTTCTAGTAGCTGCATATATAATTCCCGATTCATTTTTATGATTTTGAACATATTCATTTAAAAAACTTTTCTTTGAAGCAGATTTAACTATATTTATTGATAAATTATCTCTATTAAATCCTGATATATAAATTCTTGGATGATTTAAATTTAAGGTATTTATAATATCATCTCTTACTTGTTCATTGGCAGTAGCCGTAAATGCAGTAACTATAGGTCTTTTATGTAACGCATCTATAAAGTAAGGTATTTTTGTATAGCTTTTTCTAAAATCATGTCCCCAGCTAGAAATACAGTGAGCTTCATCTATTGCAATTTGACTTATATTTTTATTTTTTATCAAATTTATAAAATCAGTACTATCAAGTCTTTCTGGTGCCACATATAAAAGCTTATATTTATCAGCTTTTATGTTTTCAAGTATAAAATTATATTCTTCACTATTTAATGAACTATTAATAAATTCAGCTTCTATACCCATACTTTTTAATGTATCCACCTGATCTTTCATTAAAGATATTAAAGGCGATATTACTATAGTTAATCCATCTAGTATTAAAGCTGGAATTTGATAACATAATGACTTTCCTCCACCCGTTGGTATTATTGATAATACATCTCTTTTGTCTAATATGGAATTAATTATATTCTCTTGACCCGGTCTAAAACTTTTATATCCAAAATGTTTTTCCAATATCTCTATAGGTTTTTTATACATAATTTATCTCCTTCGTCCGAACTTGTGTTTGTTAATAATTATATCCTAATTTACCTACTTAATACAAGTTCATTATTAAACAAGCATATATTAAATATAAAAAGTATATTTTAAATTAGTAATATTTATAATACTTAACTTTGTAGGAAGGTGTTTTTATGAATACTCAATTTATTTCAATTATTATTTTTTTACTTGTTATTCTATCAATTATTACAGAAAAAATAGACAGAACTGTAGCAGCTATAAGTGGCGCTGTACTGATGATAATTACAAATGTTTTGACATTAGATAAAAGTATTTCATATATAGACTTTAATACAATAGGTGTATTATTAGGGATGATGATTGTCGTGTCCATAGTTAAAAATTCTGGGTTATTTGAGTATATTGCTATTTATACTGCAAAAAAATCTAAGGGTAATCCTTGGAGGATAATGGTCTATTTTATTTTAATTACTGCCATATTATCTGCATTACTTGATAATGTAACTACTGTATTACTAGTTGGACCTATGACTATAGTAATTTGTCAAATTTTAAAAGTTAATCCCGTTCCATTTTTAATGACGGAGATAATTGCATCCAATGTTGGTGGAACTTCCACATTAATAGGAGACCCACCAAATATAATGATTGGTAGCGCTGCTAACTTAAGTTTCTCCGACTTTATAATCAACCTTGGATTTGTAGTAATAGTAATTTTAATTTCTTTAATAATTTACTTTAAATTAATTTATAAAAAAGAAATTAATAATGGGACCAATGAAGTAGCTATTACTAGTCTTGACGAAAATAAAGCTATACAAGATAAGCCTCTTCTTTATAAAAGTATTGTAGTTTTATTTTTAATATTATTGGGATTTATTTTCCATAGCAAATTAAACATAGAATCTTCTATTGTTGCTCTATCAGGTGCTTGTATTATGCTTGTTATTGGTAAGCAAGATGCTGGGGAAATAATAAATAGTGTAGAATGGAGTACTATTATATTTTTTATTGGTTTATTTATTGTAGTTGGAGGTATATCAGAATCTGGTGTAATAAAAAATCTTGCTTCATATTTAATAAAACTTACAAATGGTAATACAACTTACACCATGTGTATTATATTATGGGTTTCTGCCATAATATCATCATTCTTAGACAATATACCATTTGTGGCAACATTAATTCCTTTGATACTCACTATGCAAGCCCAAGGTATGAACGTCATGCCTTTATGGTGGGCAACTTCATTGGGTGCTTGCCTCGGAGGTAATGGAACTTTAATTGGTGCTTCCGCCAATGTTGTTTTAGCAAATATCGGTGAAAAGCATGGTTATGATATTTCCTTTAAAAAATATTTTCGTCTTGGTTTTCCAGTAATGTTGCTTACTATATTTATTTCAACAATTTATTTATTACTTAGATATTAATATTCAATTTATATTTATGGGTGGTGATACAATGAAGATTATAGATACATATAGCACTAAAGGTGATTCCATAGAAATATTACTTAGACAAATCGGTGCTACTAAAATTACAAGAGTTAAAGGATATTTATATTTTATTAAATTTAAAATTGATGATTTAGATATAACTTATACATATAATATAAATCATAAAAATCAATATTTCTTACAAAGAATTGAGCCCTACCCTTTGGCAAAGGGCATATTTACCAACGAAATTGAAATAGTTTCATTTATTAAAAAAGATTTAATCAAGTTTAAAAAAGCAAAACAACTAAAAAATTTTGATAAGTTCCTAGAATTAAACAACAGTATAACTTCTTTGACAGCTGATGTGGAACATTTATTTTTAAATTACGATATTTCCGATATCAATATTGATGATTTAGAAAAATTTTTAGATATATTTGCTAATAAAATTAAAGAGTATAAAAAAACACCTTCTGAAAAATAAATCTAAAAAGGAGTGCCTATTAACATATTAAGACACTCCTTTTAGTCAATTTTTAGTGATGTCCTCCACAATTGTGATGATTGCATCCATTATTAACAGTGAATTCCATTAATTTATTTTCTTTTAGTAATTTGATATTTTCTTTTACATTCCCTTCAACACCTTGGTAAACTCTTGTTCCCATGGCATTTAATTTTGATATTGCTCCTGCACCTATACCTCTTACAATTACAACATCCACTGATTTATTTGCAAGAGCTTTTAATGGTTGACACTTACCATGTTCATGATTTAAATCACCATTATCTATTACTTCTATTTCTTCTCCCTCTAAATTTACAACTAAAAATTTTGGAGCAGATCCAAAGTGATTATATGGTGTGCTCTCTATTCCCTTATTTTCTACTACTGGTATACAAACTCTCATTTTTAATCCCCCTTTTTCTTACAACATCTGGATTTACCTCTACAAGTAACTCCACAACATTTTTTACTTTCTTCAGTATCATTCATGTCAACAAAAGTGTGATTATCATCATTTATAAATTTCATAAAGGATATGCATTCCTTAAAAGACTCTTCATTAATCTTATAAAAAACATAATATCCTTCTTTATATCCAGTTATGATGTTGGCTTCCTTCAATATTTTAATATGTTGGGAAACAGCTGAATCAGAAATTTGTAAATGTTTTGAAATCCCCTTTTGACAAATTAATTTACTAGATATTATCATAAGAATTTTTAATCTAGTTTCATCACCTAAAGCTTTAAATATTTTTACTACAGTTTCCATGGATACCTCTTATTTACTTAAGTACTTACTTAACTAAATAGTAGTATACTTAATTAGTTTTTGCAACTATATTTATAATTTTTATATAATTTCCTAAGAATTTAAAAGGTCTAAGATTTTTATCATCTTAGACCTTTTAGTTTTTTATAAACTTAGCTTAATTCTTTTAATTTTACTCTATCTTGTTTACGTCTTTTTGCAAATTCTGCCACAGCTGTAAATAAAACATCTGTTGAAGAGTTTAAGGCAGTTTCACAAGAATCTTGAACTACCCCAACTACAAATCCAACTCCCACAACTTGCATTGCCACATCATTAGATATTCCAAATAATGAACAAGCAAGAGGTATTAAAAGCAATGA
>CAMBXR010000076.1 GCA_945871955.1 uncultured Clostridium sp.
TACTTAGAAGACCACCAGGTCGTGAAGCTTACCCAGGTGATGTATTCTATCTACATTCAAGATTACTTGAAAGAGCAGCTAAATTATCAGATGAATTAGGTGGAGGATCTATGACTGCACTTCCAATCATAGAAACTCAAGCAGGAGACGTTTCTGCATATATACCAACAAACGTTATATCAATAACTGATGGGCAAATTTACTTACAACCAGAATTATTCTATTCAGGTGTAAGACCAGCAGTTGACCCAGGTATATCAGTATCAAGGGTTGGTGGTAATGCCCAAATAAAATCAATGAAAAAAGTAGCAGGTACATTAAAACTTGCTTATTCACAATATAGAGAGCTTGCATCATTCTCTCAATTTGGTTCAGATTTAGATGATGATACTAAAAAGAGACTTGCTCAAGGGGAAAGAATAGTTGAAGTTTTAAAACAAGATGAAACTGACCCTATAGCAGTTCAAAATCAAGTTATGATAATATTTGCTGTTATAAATAACTTCTTAGAAGATATACCAGTAAATAACGTTAAGAGATTTGAAAAAGAATTATATAGATTCGTAGATGAGAATTACCCAGGAATATCTAAAAAGATATTATCTGCAGAAGATTTCTCTTCTGATTTAACAAACGCAATAGTAGAATTTAAGAAAAAGTTTGTTGTTGAAGCGTAATCCTTTTTAACAAAGGAGGTAAATTAATTGGCAGGAGCTGGAATTAAAGAGATTAAAACACGTATTAACAGTGTTAATAGTACAAAACAGGTTACTAAAGCTATGGAACTTGTTGCTTCTTCAAAAATGAGAAAAGCAAAAGATAGAGCTTTAGCTTCTAGACCATACTTTAACACTATGTATGATACTGTAAGAGATATAGCTACTAATACACGTGGTGTTAGAAATGTATTTTTAAAACAAAGAGAAGTAAAAAATAGATGTTATATAGTAGTTGCTGGTGATAGAGGATTAGCAGGAGGATATAACTCAAATATATTAAAGTTAACACTTAGCCATATGAATGGAAAAAAAGAAAAAGTTATGCCTGTAGGTAAAAAAGCCACTGAGTTTTTTGAAAAAAGAGGTTATAACATCTTAAAATCACAGGAAAGTGTTGAAAAATGTGGATATGAAGAAACATTAGCATTTGCTCAAGAAGTAATGGATTTATATAAAAAGGGTGAAGTAGACGAAGTATATATAGCATATACAGAATTTGTTTCTCCTTTAACTCAAAATCCAAAGTTACTAAAAGTATTACCATTATCATTTAAAAACGAAGAAAATAAAGAAACGAAAGAGCAAGCTGCAAAAAGAGCTAGAGTTCAATATTTACCATCACCAGAAGTTGTTTTAGGTCATATAATACCTAAATATGTCTCTGGAGTAATTTATGGTGGAGTCATAGAATCTTTTGCATCTGAACAAGCTGCGAGAAGAACTGCAATGAGTTCAGCAACAGATAATGCAGACGAGATGCTATCTAATTTAGAGTTAAGTTACAATAGAGCTAGACAATCAGCTGTAACTGGAGAAATAATAGATATAGTAGGCGGAGTAGAAGCTCTTAAATAAGGAGGTTAGGAAATGGCCAACATAGGGAAAATAGTACAAATAGTAGGTGTTGTACTAGATGTTAAGTTTGAAAATGAAAATAGCCTACCTAACTTATTAAACGCGTTAGTTATAAAGTTAGGAGATCAAGAAATAGTCGCTGAAGTTGCACAACATATAGGGGATAATACAGTTAGATGTATAGCTATGAGTGCTACAGACGGACTAGTTAGAGGTATGGAAGTTATAGATACAGGAAAACCAATAAGTGTTCCTGTTGGAGATGCAACATTAGGAAGAATATTCAATGTGCTTGGTGAACCAGTTGACGAAGCACCAGCACCAAAAGATTCTCCTAGATTACCAATACATAGAAAAGCACCAGAATACAATGAAATAGGGAATACAGCTGAAATACTAGAAACTGGTATAAAAGTAGTTGACTTATTAGCACCTTACTTAAAAGGTGGTAAAATCGGTCTATTTGGTGGTGCAGGAGTTGGTAAAACAGTTCTTATACAAGAGCTTATAAACAATATAGCAAAACAACATGGTGGTATATCAGTATTTGCTGGAGTTGGGGAAAGAACAAGAGAAGGTAATGACCTTTATCATGAAATGAAAGATTCTGGAGTTTTAAATAAAACAGCTCTAGTATTCGGACAAATGAATGAGCCACCAGGAGCTAGAATGAGGGTTGCCTTATCTGGACTTACAATGGCTGAATATTTTAGGGATAAAGAGCAACAAGATGTTCTTTTATTCGTAGATAATATATTCCGTTTCACACAAGCAGGTTCTGAAGTTTCTGCCTTACTTGGACGTATGCCTTCAGCAGTTGGATATCAGCCAACACTTGCTACAGAAATGGGTAACTTACAAGAAAGAATAACATCAACTAAGAGAGGATCTATAACATCTGTTCAAGCTGTTTATGTACCTGCGGATGACTTAACTGACCCAGCACCAGCGACAACATTCACACACTTAGATGCAAAAACAGTTTTATCTAGACAAATAGCATCTCTTGGTATATACCCAGCGGTTGATCCACTTGAGTCAACTTCAAGAGTTCTAGATCCAAAAATAGTTGGAAAAGAACATTATGAAGTAGCTAGAGGTGTACAATCTATACTTCAAAGATATAAAGAATTACAAGATATAATCGCTATACTTGGTATGGATGAATTATCAGATGAGGATAAAGTTATAGTTGCTCGTGCTAGAAGAATCCAAAGATTCCTTTCTCAACCATTCTCAGTTGCAGAACCATTTACAGGTTTAGAAGGAAAATATGTACCAGTAAAAGAAACTATAAGAGGATTCAAAGAAATATTAGAAGGAAAACATGATGACTTACCTGAATCAGCATTCTTACTTTCGGGAACAATAGATGAAGTTGTTGCGAAAGCAAAGGAGAGTAGATAGGTCATGGCAAGTGAATTTGCATTAGAAATAGTTACTCCTGAAAAAATTTTCTACCAAGGTGATGTAGAAATGGTTATAACTAGAACAACACAAGGGGATAGAGCTGTACTTAAAAACCATATTCCATTTGTGGCTGGTTTAGTTGATGGAGAATTAAGAATAAAAAAAGATGGAAAATTTGTATCTGGACAAATATCTGGAGGTTTCATGACAGTTAGTAAAGAAAAAACAACTATATTAACTGAGTCTGCTAAATGGAATGATGAAATCAAAGGATTTTAAAACTAGAATATAATTTTGTATAAAAAGACTAGGTATTTACCTGGTCTTTTTATTTTGTGTATTATGTTAATTAAAATACTTGTTTATAATAAAATGTAAGATAATTGTTTAGGAAAAATTAATGGAGGAAGTTATGAATATTTTAGATATAGGAACAGATATTATAGAAGTAGAGAGAATTAAAAATTCACTAAGTAAAAGAGGTGATTTTCTTAAAAAAATATTCACTGATAAAGAAATAGAAATGTTTGAGCAAAAAGGAAATAATCCTCAAACTATAGCTGGGAACTTTGCGGCAAAAGAAGCAATTAGCAAATCACTTGGATTGGGTATAAGGGGTTACAATTTTAAGGATATAGAAATTCTTAGGAATGATTTAGGAAAACCAATAGTAAAAACTTATAATAACTTAGAACAAATTTGCATAAATTATAGTGTTTTAGAAATAAAGGTAAGTATTTCTCATACTAAGGATTATGCTATAGCTTATGCAATAACAATAATTAAATAAAAATAAGAAATATTTATTTAAACAAATGAATAAAAATTAATTAGGAGGTACTTTGTGAAAAATAAGTGGCGTATATTATTAATAAGTTTTATATGGGTAGTTTCAATATGTGTAGTAGGATGTAGTAATAAAGAATATACAAAAGAAGAAGTTTATGAAGATTTTCAAAAGCAAATATCAAAGATTTCATCATATACTTGCACTGCAAATGTAAAAGTTATAGGAAACAAAGAAAAAACCAACTATATTTTTAAGCATACTTATAAAAAACCAGACTATTATAAGTTAGAAGTTAAATCACCGGAAAATTTAAAAGGTAAAACTATTGAATATAATGGTGAAAAAATTTTAGTACATAATCCTAATATTAATGACACAGTTGAACTTCCAAATATAGATAATAATGTCCATTATATGTTCATTGGAGATTTTATTAAAAACTATATGGAAAATGAAGATGTAAAACTAGAAGCTATAAATGATGAATTAAAGATAGAAATTGAAATACCTGGTGATAATAAATATTTTAATAAACAAATTTTATATGTAAATAATAAGACTAAAAATCCAAATAAAATGGAGATAATAGATAATGAAGGAAAAGCGAGATTTATAGTAACATATGAAGATTTCCAATATAAAAAATAAATAACTAAATAACAAAGGATAAATCTAGATGACATAATAAATAATATTTTAAAGATAGAAAAAGATACTCAAAGTCATAATAAAGTAATGATTAATGATATGATTTAATAATAAATTTTTTGCTCCAAAAATTATAAATAAAGACATAAAAAAAGTTGTGTAGGTTATAATATTTAACACAGGTAATATGGTATTAAATACAAATTATATTATATAAAATCTAAATTTACTTATAATGTACACAACAAAGTAAAGTACTTATATGGAAACAAATGCAATTTTACAATTAGTTAGAAATTTGATAAAATAAAATAAAAGATATATTGTTCTCTGGGAGGCGATTTTGTGAGCAATAAAGATAAAGAAAAAATAATGTTTACTTTGCCTGATTATATTTTATCTGAAGTAGATCAAATAGTTCAGATGGAAAATAGTAACAGGGAAGATTTTGCAAAGGCTGCTTTTCAGTTTTATATAACCCAAAAAAAGAAAATTAACTTAAAAGAAAGTATGATAAAGGGTTATAAGGAAATGGCAAAAATAAACTTATCATTAGCGGAGCTAGGAATGACGGATGAAGTATCTTTGGATAATGATTCTGCAGGAGACATAGCTAAAGTTGAGTAATATTAGCTTAGATATTAAGCGAGGAGATTTATTTTATGCAGACTTAAGTCCAGTAATTGGCTCGGAGCAAGGTGGCGTTAGACCGGTTTTAATAATCCAAAATAATATAGGAAACAAATATAGTCCAACTGTAATAATTGCGGCTATAACATCCCAGATTAATAAAGCGAAATTGCCTACTCATATCGAAATAAGTTCCAGTGAATATGGACTGAACAAAGACTCTGTAATTCTCTTAGAGCAAATTAGAACTATAGATAAAAAGCGTCTAAGGGAGAAAATAGGTTATCTAGATAATAAAACCATGCTAAAAGTAAATAATGGACTGCAAATAAGTTTAGATTTATTTAGCATATAAAAAATTATTGGTATATTAGCATATCAATAATTTTTTTGTTTTATATACAAAAAATACAAAAAAATATCATAAAGATGTTATAATATAATGAGATTTAAATATAATATGGCTAAATAATAGGTAGCCTCAGTATATAACTAGGGAGGTAAATTACATGAGAGACCACAAAGGATTAAATGAAATTGCTAATGTCATAAGAAAAGACATAGTCTCAATGATATGTAAATCAAAATCAGGACATCCAGGCGGTTCATTATCTGCAGTTGAGATTCTGACAGCACTTTACTTTGATCAAATGAATATTGATCCAACAAATCCAAAAATGGAAGACAGAGACAGATTTGTTTTATCTAAAGGTCATGCAGCACCAGCTTTATATGCTACATTATCTGAGAGAGGATACTTTGATAAAGAAGAATTAAATCATTTAAGACAAATAGGAAGTATGCTTCAAGGACATCCTGATATGAAGAAAATACCTGGTGTTGAAATGTCAACAGGTTCATTAGGACAAGGTTTTTCAGTTGCATGTGGTATGGCTATGGCAGCTAAATTAGATAATGCTCCATGGAATGTATATGCATTGTTAGGTGATGGAGAAGTACAAGAGGGAATAATATGGGAAGCAGCAATGAGTGCAGCTCATTATAAACTTGATAATATGATAGCATTCCTTGATTACAATGGACTTCAAATAGATGGAGAAGTTGAGTCAGTAATGAATATTAATCCTATAGAAGACAAGTTTAAGACTTTTGGATGGAATGTAATAACTATTGATGGTCACGATTTTGACCAAATATTTGCAGCATTAGATATGGCAAAAGATACAGTAGATAAACCAACAATGATAATAGCTAAGACTATAAAAGGAAAAGGCGTGTCTTTCATGGAAAACCAAGCTTCATGGCATGGAAGTGCACCAAGTGAGGAACAGCTTGAACAAGCATTATCAGAATTAGGAGGTGCTTTCCATGAGTAATAAAATAGCAACTAGAGATGCTTACGGAAAAGCTTTAGTTAAATTAGGGGAAGTTAATGATGACGTAGTAGTTTTAGATGCAGACTTATCTAAATCAACTAAGACTAATGATTTTTATAAAGCATATCCAAATAGATTCTTTAATATGGGAATAGCAGAGCAAAACTTAGTAGGAGCTGCTTGTGGTTTTGCAACAGCAGGTAAAATACCATTTGTAAGTACTTTTGCAATGTTTGCAACAGGAAGAGCATTTGAAGTAATAAGAAACTCTGCATGTTATCCAAAATTAAATGTTAAAGTATGTGCTACACATGCTGGTATAACAGTTGGAGAAGATGGTGGTTCCCACCAAAGTATTGAAGATATATCTTTAATGAGATCAATACCAAATATGACGGTACTTGTTCCAGCTGATGGAATAGAAGCTGAAAAGATGATATTTGCAGCAGCTGAGTTTAATGGTCCAATGTATGTTAGACTTGGAAGAAGTGCAGTTCCAACATTATTTGAAGAAGATTATAAGTTTGAAGTAGGTAAAGGTGTTGTTCTTAGAGATGGGGATGATGCTACAATAATAGCTTGTGGAATGATGGTTAACGAAGCATTAGTAGCGGCAGACATGCTGAAAGAAGAAAATATAAATGTTAGAGTTATAAATATGTCTACAATAAAACCTATAGACACAGAACTTATAATAAAAGCAGCTAAAGAAACTAAAGTAATAGTTACTGCAGAAGAGCATAGTATAATAGGTGGTTTAGGATCAGCTGTAAGTGAAGTTGTATGTGAAAATTATCCTGTAATAGTTAAAAAAGTTGGAGTAAATGACAGTTTTGGTGAATCTGGAACTCCAAATGAATTACTAGAAAAATACGGATTAACAGCTAAAAATATAGTTGAAAAGGTTAAAGAAGCATTAAACTAAATAATAGATATACAAGCGTATTTAATATTTTATTAAATGCGCTTTTTTAAATTCTACTAAAGATTATTCCTTCATATATTTATAAGAGATAGGAGGGATAATGTGGAGATTAAGTTTAATATTAAAGGTGTAGTATATGGAGTAATATTAGTACTATTTATAATTTTAGGATTTGTTTTTATACCGAAATTGTTTTTAGATACTGCAAAGCCTGTTGATTTTACAATGGTACAGAGACAATCTATTCCAAACAAAATATTAGATATTATGGATAAGTATGAAGACCAAGAGAGGGCATTGGCAGTAAGACTAGATGATAAAATATACGTTATAGTAACAAGAGGGGATAAAGAACATGGTATAGAAATAGATAAGATTACCATAGATACTATTGAAGAAAAAACTGTGATGACAGTAGATATTACATATAAAGAAAAAAATAAATCATATCCTTTTATAGTAGCTGAAACAAATCTTGATTCTTTACCAGATAAAATTCAATTGAATACAAAAACAGAGGAGAAATAGTATAAAAGCTCTTGAATCAATCAAGAGCTTTTATTTTAATGGGATTTTAGTATTGTTGACTCTGTTACTATGTAATCTAGTTGAGCATCATGGTCTTCTTTTGGAACTTCATCAAAAATTTGTAGGTCAAAAGCAATACCTATAGTAGTAGCATCTTCTCTTAAATTTTCTAAGAACCTATCATAAAACCCACCACCATATCCAAGTCTATAACAATTTTTATCATAGGCAACAGCAGGAACTATAACCACATCCAGTTTCTTTATATCTATTTCTGGAGAACATTCTGGTTTTGGTTCTCTTATATTATAAGCACCATATTGTATACCTTTTTCTAAATCTGTAATTTGGCAAGGTATTAATTTTCTTTCCTCTTTTAAAGTTATAGGTGATGCAACTATTTTATCGAGAGATATAAGCTTTTTTATTAAATTATCTGTACATACTTCATTATTAAAATCTAAATAAAGCATAATAGTTTTAGCATTTTTTATACAGTCTAATTGAAGTAATTTATCTGTGATTATATCTGAGTTATGTCTAATAAAATCTAAATCTTTTTCTTTTCTAAGGTTAATAACCTTCTTTCTAAACTCTGTTTTCATATAATCTACACCTCTTATTGTGGTAATATATGTTATTATATAATTACCGTCATTTTTATTTTCTTAACATAAATTTTAGTTAAAATGTATTGTTAAATCAACATAATTGATAAATAGTAATAAAAATATAAGCTAGTCATATAATATATAGTAGATTGATTAAAGGAGAGATGAACAAATGATATCTAAGAAAAGGGCTCTTATATACTCTGTTATTCTTGTAATAGCAACTGTAATTTGTACAAACATATTTCAATTAGCACTAGGTAATAGAGTAATAATATCTAAGGACTTATATAAAACTTATTCCAAATATGACAAATTATTAGGTTTAGAAAATGTTATTGAGGGGGAATATTACCAGGAAGTATCGGAAAATGATTTAATTGATGGAGCGTTAAAAGGGTTATTTGAAGGTTTAAATGATCCTTATTCACAATACTATACAGCAGATGAATTTCAAACTTTAAAAGAACAAACAAGTGGTTCATTCGTTGGAATTGGAGTATATATAGGTGTGAATTCAGAAAATGATAAGATAACAATTATTTCTCCGATAGAAGGATCTCCAGCTGATAAAGCAGGAATAAAATCAGGGGACATTGTAGTAAAAGTTGATGGACAATCTATTGATTCTAAGACAGTAGACGAAGTAATAAAACATATTAAAGGTAAAGAAAACACAAAGGTTAATTTAACTGTTGAAAGAAATGGTAAAGAATTAAGTTTTGATATAACAAGAAAAACTATCGTAACAAAGAGTGTATCTAGTGAAGTTAAGGATAATAATATAGGATATTTAAGAATAACTTCTTTTGATGAAAATACATATAAAGAATTCAAAGAAAATTTAAATGACTTACAATCTAAGAATATTGAAGGTTTAGTAATAGATTTAAGAGATAATCCAGGTGGGTTACTAGATGTTTGTGTAGATATAGCAGATGATTTAATTGGAAAAGGAACAATAGTATACACAAAAGATAACTCAGGAAATAAAGAGTATTATAAATCAGACGCCAATGAAGTAGATATGCCAATGGCAGTTCTAATCAATGGAGGTAGTGCCTCAGCATCAGAAATTTTAACAGCAGCTTTAGTTGATAATGGAAAAGCAATTGCAATTGGGGAAACATCTTTTGGTAAAGGATTAGTGCAAAGTGTTAAAGGATTAAAAGATGGCACTGGGTATAAACTGACAACAGCTCAATATTTTACTCCAAATGATGATTATATAAATGGCAAGGGTATTAAACCTAAAATTGAAGAAAAAGATGAAAATGAGCAGCTTAAATCAGCACTAGAATATATTAAGCAGGAAATTAAATAATAAATGTATAAATAATATATATGATTAAATAACAAGTAGATTAGAGATATAAATATTGTTAATAATAAATATATATATTGAAAGGTAAAAGAGATAATGTAATTCTAATTAAATATTTCATTGTTGATAGTAAAAATAAACAAATTTTGAATAATTTCTACAAAATATGATTTTATAAATTAGAAATTTACTATTTTTTATAAAAATAATAAATTTCTAAGAGGAAAAAAAGTATATAACATAGAATTACTTATATAAGTTGATAATGTTAATATAGGAAGTGAGTTTATGAAGAAAACTATGGCAAAAGTTGTTAACTTAAAAGATTATAAGGAGAAAAAGAAGTATTTAGAAGTTGATAGAAAAGAACTTTTAGAACTTATTAAACAAATAGTAACTACAAAATAGAGAGTATAGTAACTCTCTATTAAGTTTTTAATAAACTGGAAATAAAAACATTATACTTTTTTATAAAAATATATATAGTTTTACTATTTTAATAAGAAAATAAAAAGGGAGCAAATGCT
>CAMBXR010000077.1 GCA_945871955.1 uncultured Clostridium sp.
GGTCAAAAATAAAATCAGGAAGCACTACAGGATATGTTTCAAGTGAATATTTAAGTAGTAAAAAGCCTTCAGGATCTAGTTCATCAAATACATCAACATCAACTACTGTTAAATATGTAACACCAAGTGAAGGGTTAAATGTTAGAAAAGGGCCATCAACAAGTTATGAAAAGATAGCAAAATTATCTAAGGGAACTGAAGTTACAGTAATATCAACAAGTAATGGATGGTCAAAAATAAAATCAGGAAGCACTACAGGATATGTTTCAAGTGAATATTTAAGTAGTAAAAAGCCTTCAGGAGCTAGTTCATCAAATACATCAACTTCAAGCTCTTCAACGAGTACATCAGCTAGTAAAGTTATTAGCTATGCAAAAAAACTTTTAGGTAAACCTTATGTATGGGGTGCTCAAGGTCCTAATGGATTTGATTGCTCAGGATTTACATATTATGTATATAAAAATGCTGCAGGAATAACATTACCTAGAACATCATCACAACAAAGTAGATATGGAACTGCTGTAAGTAAAAGCAATTTAAAACCTGGAGATTTAGTATTCTTTGATACTTCAGGACCTAATAATGGTGGAGTTACACATGTCGGTATGTATATAGGAAATGGTCAGTTTATACATGCAGCATCAGGACAAGGTAGAGTAGTTATAAATGACTTAAATAGTTCTTATTATGTTAAGGCTTATGTAAATGCAAGAAGAGTTTTAAAATAATAACAAAACAAATGATTTAAAAATTAATGCAATAAAAATAAAGAGTAAGGTTTAAGGCCTTACTCTTTTTAAGTTTGTAAAACTAAGGAAAATCTAAAATATCCCTCTTTTAGTGATTTGCTATATAAATAAATTTAACTAAATTTGTATATTTGTGAAAAATTGTATAAAATATAATAGTATAAATGATTGAAGAAAGAAGGTAAAATTTTGTCTACGGATAAGAATATTTTAAAAGAAATAAATAATTCCTTACAGTGGCATTGTGAATCAAATTTTACAAAGGGATATCATAAAACTGTAAAGGCACTAGTCAATAAACTAAAGAAGAATAAAGAGTTTTCTATGGATAATGGAAAGTATCTAGGTTGGGTAGCAGGAATATTATATGTAGTAGGAGAAGATAGTGGACTTTTTGAACCTAACAATACAATGAATGATAAGTTGTATTATTCAAAAACTGAACTAGCAGAAGGTGTAGGAGTGAGTATAACTACTATGAAAGCTAGAGCAACTAATATTAGGGAGGCTTTACCTGAGGGAAGTAAATTTGAAGCAGATATTACATATATATATGATGAAGGATTTGAAGAAAGTTTTGGAAAGATTATGGATAGTATAGATTTTGGTGATATAGAGAAATACAGAATTTATACAGAAAAAGCTATGAGATCTCAAACTTATGAAGATACGGTAAAATATTTAGAAAAAGCAATAGAAGAAGCTAAAAAGAAAATTAATCCAAAAACATTTAATTATTTAGATGGAAGGTTATGGATAGAGCATGATGCTAGACCTTACTTACAGTTGAAGAGTGATTTAGCTTATGTACATTTTGTAGAGCAGCAGTATTATAAAGCAATCAAAGAATACAAAGAAATATTGAAACTTGATAAATTAGATAATCAAGGAGTAAGATTTAATTTAGCAAATGTACTTCTTATAGCTAGAAGATTTGATGAATTTGAAGAATTAATAAAAGAATTTGATGAAGATATAAGTACTTTTATGACGTATACTAGAGCTTTATATTACTTTATGAAAAAAGATGAAGTAAATGCAAAAAGATTTATAAAAATGGCATTTGAAGCCAACATTTATGTACCGAGATATTTATTAGATATGGAAATGATTGAGTTTCCTATTCCAGACAAATATAACTTAGGTGATAAAGTAGAGGCAATGCATTATTATGAACTTGCCAGTGAGACATGGTTATATGCTGATGGTGCTTTATATTGGCTTGTTGATGAGTTCTTTGACTATGTCAAAAAGAATAATATAGAAGTTGATTATAATAAAGAAGAAGTATTAAATGAAGTTAATGCAATTTATGAAATGATAAATAAGTAATTAAAAAAAGGTTGTCGCTCTAAAAATAGAGCAACAACCTTTTTTACTAGCCTACTAATTCATTAGAAGAATCATCTTCAATCAAATCTTCTTGTTTAAATCTAACTTTATTAAGAGCATTGAATAATCCTAGTGAACCAATCATTATTATAGAAGTTGAAATAACAGTTGGATACATTACACTTGCTTTGCTTAATCATAATCTAAATCCTGACTGTATTTCACCTTTTTGTTTAGTCAATGGATAGATTGTACAAAATGTCATACATCTAATTTATTTTGTAGTTTCTTTTATTATCTGATCATAATTATCAACAGGTATTGTAGTCATATAGCATGTTTTCCAGTTTTTTGTTATAGTTCTAAATTGACCCTGTGCAATTCCTTTATTTGTTGACCAGTCTGGCTGCCATACATCACCCACATTTTTCCACCAATCTCCACCGACATTGGCAACGAAGTGAGCCTTGTTTCTATCATCAACTTTATTTTTATTCCATTTAACAAGTCTAACATCCATTTGAGAAATTACATATTTTACATCTGGAAGTCCTGCATTGCAAGTATTTATTTGTTTTGAAAAAGGATGAAGATTGTACCCTTTAGTATCTTTATCTAACTTTACAATTAATGACTTATCAGCAGTATTCTTTCTAATTTTATTAGGCATAGTTTTATTTGCATCTCCAGCAAAATCCTCTTTATAGAAAACATCACCAGGCATAGAATGTGTTATTAACTTCCATTCTTTAGTTGTTTCAGAGTATCCATACATTTTAAAGTTTCTAATTTCAACGGCTGTATTTTTTGGATAACTGTAACCTTCTTCAAGGTATATTTGACCCCATAGACCTACAGCATTCCATCCGTTGGGTCTAGTTAAATTTTCTAATCTTGGTCTATAATTCCAATCTGTAGGGGCTCCATTAGGTATACCTTCATGAGAATTAGCAGACATACTTGTTTTTGGTGTATAAGTTGAATTTTTACTAGCGCTTAAATTTTTTATAATTAGTCTAGTATTCTTACTAGTTATAAGATTTCCATCATAATTAGCATAGATTTTATAATTTGCATCTGATGAAGGTACTGCTGCATTTACTACACTAGCTCCAAATGATAATACCATAGCCAAAGAGGCTAAAATAGATATTTCTTTTTTCATAAATAAACCCTCCTACAAATTAGTAAATATATTAATAATATAAAATTTAGTACTTAGTATATGTATACTATAATTACATTATAATAAGATTTCTAAACAAAATAGAGGGGAAGAGTTCTTCAAATTAGGATAGAAAATAAAATATTTCACTTAAATATCTTATATTAACTTAATAAATTACTTCTAATGACACTTATATTATATAAAATTATAGATTAAATGTAAATTATTAAAGACTGTTTTATAAATAATACTTGTATAAAAATAAGGGCTAATGTTTTTAAATAACATCAGCCCTTATTTTATTATTAGCCTGCTAATTCATTAGAAGAATCGTCTTCAATAAAATCTTCTTTTTTAAATTTAACTTTAAATTCTAAGAATGCAATTGTTAATATTATTAATACTATAGTAAGAACAACAAGGAAAGTTAAATTACTTTTTATGCTAGTTCCACCAGAAATTGTACTTCTAAATGCTTTTACCACATGAGTAAATGGAAGGTAATTTGTTATTTTTGCTACAAAATCACCAGATAGCTCCACAGGATAAGTACCAGTAGCACCAGATAATTGTATAACCATTAATATTAATGTAAAGAATTGACCAACTTTTCCAAATACTATACTTATTAAGTAGATTATACTTATAAATGTAACAGCTGCAATACATGCTACTAACGTTGTTTTACCTAGTTCAACAGGACTAAATCCATTGAATAATCCTAGTGCACCAATCATTATTATAGAAGCTGAAATAACAGTTGGATACATTATACTTGCTTTGCTTAACCATAATCTAAATCCTGACTGTATTTGACCTTTTTGTTTAGTTAATGGATATATTGTACAAAATGCCATACATCCAACCCAAATACCAACAACCATCATATATGCTGCCATGGCATGACCATTATCTGCAACTTTTGTTATTTGAGTTTCTTTACTTTCAACAGGTGCAGAAAACATTTCAGATGTATTAGAACTTACAAAGCTAAGTTTATCTTCTAATTTATTAGCTCCATCAGCAAGACCTGATTGTAGTGTATCACTACCTTCACGAGCAGTTGTTAAACCGTCACTTAAAGTTAATGAACCAGAATATAATTCATTAACACCAGATGATATTTTATTAGAACCATCCATCAAACTATTAACACCATTTTTTAAAGCTGAGTTATTAGATACAAGCTTATTTGCACCTTCATTTAATTTTTTAGCACCACTACTTAAAGTATTTAATCCTTCAGATAAAGTTTTAGTAGATGATTTTAAAGTATCAAACATTTCTTCATAAGATGAAAGATTTGAGTTTACTTCTTTAACAACAGCCTGAGCACCATTTTCAGCAGCTCCAGCAGCTATTTGGCTTATAGTAGAAGAAACTGTTGGTGAAACTGAACTTGTAATAGAATCAGCTGTAATATTATTTGATACACCTTTTAAAGTGTTAGATACAATTCCCACAACTAAGCTTTGTGCTTGTTCTTTAGTATATCCAACTCTTTGAAGAGCGTCTACCATTTGAGCTATATTGCTATCATTAAGTATTGCTGCAGAAACAGTTTTAATAGTATTACTAGAAGTTAAAGTAGAAACTACTTTGTTGCTTACAGCATTACCTATACCAGATGATAATTTATCAGAATATCCAGAAACACTTGAAGCTGCAGTGTCTTTTAAAGTGTTTTTTTGTTCATCACTTAAAGCAATATTTGGAATAGAAATTCCTTGAACTGCAGAATCTAATTGATTAGCACCAGCTGCAAGTTTTGTGGCACCATTTGATAATTCTTTAGAAGCTGAGTTTAAAGAAGTAACACCATCTAAATAAGTGTTAAGACCTTTAGAAAGTGTTGTTGTACCATCAGTAAATGTTAGCATACTATTTGATAAAGTATTTAAACCATCACTTACTTTTACACCACCATCTTCTAGTTTAGTAAGTCCATCTTTAAGTTCTAAACTTCCATCAGCAGCTTCTTTCATACCATCACCTAAAGTTTCAAATTGTTCAAATACAGTATCAGCATAAGTTTTAGTTACAGTATTTGCTATAGATGTTTGTATTTTAGATAAAGCAGATTGACTCATTTTGCTAGCGATATAGTTTTTACCTGGGTTTGTATCATATTCTAACACCATTTTCTTAGGATTTTCATCTAATAAAGTAATAGCATTTTTTGAAAAATCCTCAGGAATAGTAATTACCATATAATAAGTTCCATTTTCTAGACCTTGTCTTGCTGTGTCACTATTTACAAAGTTAAAGGCTAAAGAATCATTTTCTTTTAGGCTATCGACGAATTTTTCCCCTACATTTACATCAGTATTTTCGTATTTTACAGGAACGTCATTATTTACTACAGCAACAGGAAGATGATCCACTTTTCCGTATGGGTCCCACATTGAACCTAAGAATAAGGTAGTATATATAGTTGGTATAGTCATAATAGCAATAAGAGCTATAATTAGAAATTTACTTTTAAATAAATTTTTCCATTCCTTTTTTATCATGTATATTCACCTTTCTTCATATGTAATTGTATATAAACAACATGGTGTTGTTTTTTTAATATAATATGAATTATAATTATATATAACAATTAATTCAATCATTAAAAAAAATAAAAATGTAGAATAACCGACATTTTATAATAAAATGTTGACTATTTATAAGAAAAGGACAGAATTATGGATATAAAAAAAGATAGAAGAGTTAGAAAATCAAAGGAATCATTGAAAAAAAGTTTGATAGAGCTTATGAAAGATAAACCAGTTAACAATATAACTGTAAAAGAATTAGTTAGTAAAGCAGATTTAAATAGATCAACTTTTTATAATTATTATTCAGATATACCAGATATGTTAAAAAAATTAGAAGAGGAAATTTATAATGAGTTTTTATATACTGTAGAGTTACATATTGGCAAATATGAAGACATAAATGATATATCAAAAGAAGCTAAAGGATTTATTGAAGATATGTGTGATGTAATAAAAAATAATTATGACTTTTGTAAATCTATATTTAGTCAAAATGGAGATATTAACTTTTTATTTAAATTAGAAGAGCTGGTGGAAAATCATCTAAAAGACCATATTAGAGAAACTTATAATGGCGATATAAATGATTTGATTTATGTATATTCCTTCTTTAAAAGTGGATATATTGGTATATTAAAGACTTGGATGAAGGGTGGATGTGTGGAGTCGTCCCAGGAGATTGCCAGTTTAACTTTTAACCTACTAAAAGGAATAATATACAGTTTTAAAATGGATAAGAAATAAATACTTATTGAATTATATATATAATAAAAACTATATATTGACAAATTTAAAAAATAAAAATATAATTATAATTACAAAATATAAATAATTTAAATTCTGAGAAAAAGAGAGTAGATATAAATCACGTTTCAGCGAGCTGGGGTTGGTGGAAGCCTAGTAACAATATTTATATTGAAGAGAGCTTTGGAGAATAATATCTGAAATAATTAGTAGGATATTAGGTATGTCCCGCCTTAAGGGATTAGAGTGGATAAGTTTTATTCGTAGGAAGTCATAATTTCCAACAGCTTTATGGAGCAATGGACTAAGTCGTTGGCGACATAAGCGAAGCGAATTTTATCAATTAGAGTGGTAACGCGGAATATTTCGTCTCTTGGTTTTATAACCAAGAGACTTTTTTAATTACAAGAAGTAATATTAGCCAAGCCCAATTTATATATTATAAATCTAATTGTAATAGCTTATCAATAAGAGTGGTAACACGGAAATATTTCGTCTCTTGGTTTTATAGCCAAGGGACTTTTTTATTATAAAAATAGAGGAGGGAAAAAGCAGTATTAAAACTATAAACAATTATTTGAAAAATAAAAATTATCAGAACTATCTAAAAATAATAAAATATTAAGACAATATATGGAGGAATTATTATGAAATTAGAACAAAATTACACATTAACGCCAGCAAATAGTATTTCAAAATTTTTAAAGTTTTTTATACCGTCATTATTAGGATTATTTTTATTTATTATACCATTGCCTTTTGGAAAAATGTTTAATATGACAGATGTATCACCTGTAAATATAGGTGTAGGATTTATATCAGAATTAATAAAACTTAACATAGGAGATTATGTACCAACAATATGTTTAGTTATAATAGTAGGCTCAGCATTACTATCAATATTAGCCAAAGTAGTAAATATAAAAAATGAATTTTTAAATAACATCTTAAATGTACAACCATTTTGGTTATTCTTTAGAATAGTTGGAGCAGTATTTATGGTAATGATATACTTCAACTTTGGACCAGAATTTATAATATCAGAAGATACAGGTCAAGTTATACTTGGAATTATGCCAAGTTTAATAGCAATATTCTTAGTAGCAGGATTTTTACTTCCATTAGTATTAGATTTTGGACTTATGGACTTCTTTGGAACTATGATTTCTAAATTTATGAAAACTTTATTCTTAGTACCAGGAAGAGCTTCAGTGGATACACTATCTTCATGGCTTGGAGATGCAACTTTAGGAATAATGATAACTAATACTCAATATAAACAAGGTTTCTATACTAAAAAAGAAAGTGCAATAATAGCTGTTTGTTTCTCATTAGTATCACTACCATTCTCTACAGTAATAGCTGATCAATTAGGACTTATGAATAAATTTGGATTATTTTACTTTGCAGTATGTGCATCATCTTTAGTATGTGCATTAATATTACCTAGAACGTATCCTTTAAGTAAAATAAAAAATGAAACTTATAATAATGTGCCATATGAAGAAGAAGTAGTAGATGATAAAAATGGTTTATTAAAACAAGGATTAATAAAATCAATAGCTAGAGCTCAAAAAGCTCCATCTTTAAATACTATAATTGTAAATGGATTTAAAAATATATTAGATATATATATAAGTTTAATACCTTTAGTATTAGCTTGGGGAACAATATCTTTAGCATTAGCTGAATTTACTCCAATATTTACTTGGATATCATATCCAGTAATCTTATTATTAAAATTACTTCAAGTACCAAATGCTATACAAGCTGCTCCAGCAGTATTAGTTGGATTTACAGATATGTTTATACCATCAGTAATGGTAAGTGGAGATGGATTTGCTGAAATAACTAAATTTATAATAGGAGCACTTTCAATATCTCAGTTAGTATATATGACTGAAACAGGAGCAGTTATATTAAAATCAGATATACCTCTTAAATTAAAAGATTTAATTATAATATTTTTAATAAGAACGATTATATCTCTTTTAGTTATTACACCAATAGCTCATATGTTATTTTAATTAAATAATTAATATATAAACAAAAAGAGTTCACTTAGAACTCTTTTTGCATATGTATAAGTTTTGAACTAATTTTCTATTATATATAATTATTTAAAAATATAAAACTATATGGGAAAAGTTCACATTTATATGTATTAGTATTAAAATTATAGATTATAAACATATTGTGGGAACAATGAGAGTTTATCAAAAACTTATATAAATAGTAAAATATCAGAAAAATATAACTATATAAATGTAACTAAAGGAGACTAATGATGAGTACATATAAGGATATATTAGAAAATCAAAGAAGATATTTATATGAAAAAGGAACTATAGATGTAAATACTAGAATTGAAAATTTAAGAAAATTAAAATCTGTAATAAAAAAATATGAAAATGATATTGTAGATGCTTTAAATAAAGATTTGGGAAAGCATATTTTTGAAGCTTACTCTAATGAAGTGGGATTTGTATACAGTAGTATAGATTATTTTATAAAAAATATTAAAACTTGGACAAAAGTTACGAAAGTAAAAAATGATGTAGCCCAACTTCCAGGAAAATCGTATATTTATAAAAGTCATTATGGTGCAGTTTTAATAATTGGGCCTTATAATTATCCTTTTCAACTTTTAATTGAACCCCTAATAGGTGCCATAGCAGGAGGAAACACTGTAATTTTAAAACCTTCTGAATATGCAACTAATACAGAAGAAATAGTAAAAAAGATTATAAATGAGGTTTTTGATGAGAATTACATAGCTGTTGTTACAGGAGATTACAAAGTAAATAGTGAGCTTTTAGATTTACAGTTTGATTATATATTTTTCACTGGTAGTGTAAATGTAGGTAAAATTGTCATGGAAAAGGCGGCTAAGCATTTGACTCCAGTAACTTTAGAACTGGGAGGAAAGTCACCAGTTATAGTTGATAAAAGTGCAAATTTAAAAGTTAGCGCAAGAAGAATTATGTGGGGCAAATTAATAAATGCTGGTCAAACTTGTGTAGCTCCAGATTATCTATTGGCTCATGAAGATATTTATGAAGAACTTATAAAAGAACTTACAAATGCAATAATTGAATTTTATGGTCAAGATATTAAAAATAATAAAGATTTTGGTCGTATAATAAATGAAAGACATATGAATAGATTAAGTAATATCTTAGAACATGATAAAGATAAGATAGTATTTGGAGGAGAAGTGGACTTCAAAGAGCGATATATTTCTCCTACAATTTTAAGAGATGTTAAACTAACAGATATGGTTATGGGTGAAGAGTTATTTGGTCCCATACTTCCAGTAATCAAATATAAAGATATGGAAGATTTAAAATATTATATTTCTAAAAATAAAAATCCACTGGCTCTTTATGTATTTTCAGAAGATGAAAATTTCAGTGAGGATATTATAACTAGATTTTCCTTTGGAGGAGGATGTATAAATGACACTATAAGTCATGTGGCATCATCTAATCTACCTTTTGGGGGAATAGGACCATCTGGTACGGGAAGTTATCATGGAAAAGCTAGTTTTGATACTTTTACTCACACTAAATCCATAGTGAAAAAAAGTACAAAAATAGATCTTAAACTTGTATTTCCACCTTATAAAAATAAGATTAACTTAATTAAAAATATAATGAAATAATCCTTTATAATGTGAACTGCACCCTGTCAAGTAGACAGTGTAAAAAATAAAAATTAAGCAACTAAGG
>CAMBXR010000078.1 GCA_945871955.1 uncultured Clostridium sp.
TGATTTCTTTAAGACCACCTTTAAATACATCCCCACTACTTAAGAAATAATAAGTGTGATTATCATTGGCTTTTCGAAGACCAGTTAACATTCTACCAGTAGTTTTAGAAAAGTAGTATTTTTTACTGTTAATTGATTTAAGACCGCCTTTAAATACATCCCCACTACTTAAAAAATAATAAGTATATTTTTCACCTTTTACTGTGACAGTTCTAAGACCGGTTAACATGGCACCAGTAGAAGTTGAAAAGTAATATTTTTTACCATTTACTACCTGATACCCTTTAACTTTTTTACCTGTTTTTGGACTATAGTAGTACTTTTTTCCGCCAGTAGTTACGAATCCAGATCGATATTTAACTGTGGACTTTGAAGAGCTTGTAGCAAAGCTTGTTATATTACTTACTTCCATAGCAGAAAATATCATTAGACAAATAGATAATGCTACTATTATATTTTTTTTCTTTTTTAATACTTTAAACATATATCCTCCACTCTTAATATATTTTTATATAGTAAATATATTCTACTATATTAAGGTATAAATAGTAAAATATTCATAGGTATAAATTGAAAATAAATAATAAAATATGACTATTTAAGTTTAATAAATAAAATGTTTATATAGTAAAGGAATCATATTATTGATTATTAAGAAGTAATAATGTAGAATTTGAGATAATCTTGTTATTATTGGGAGGCAAGCATGAATTTAAGACAACAAATAGAAAATTATATACCATATAACTGCGAAGAACAAAAAGATAAAGAGATAATGTTAAAATATATGGATACTTTTGAAGATGTTCTCACGAGAAATAATGATATAGGTCACTTTACTTCATCCTGTTGGATAGTTAATAAAGAAAAAACAAAAGTGCTTATGGTTTATCATAATATTTACAACTCTTGGTCATGGACTGGAGGTCATGCAGATGGAGATAGTGACTTACTACATGTCTCTATAAAAGAAGCGAAAGAGGAAACGGGTATTAAAAATGTAGAACCTTTATCGGATAATATATTTTCCTTAGAAGTTCTTGGTGTAGATGGTCATATGAAAAAAGGAAATTATGTACCAAGTCATATTCATTTAAATGTTACTTATTTACTTTGTGCTGATGAAAGGGAAGTAACATATATAAAAGAAGATGAAAATAGTGATGTTAAATGGTTTTTACTAGAGGATGCAATTAAGGCTAGTAATGAACCATATATGAAAAAAATATATAATAAACTTAATAAAAAGTTAGAAGATTTAAAATAGTAAGGATGGTTTAATATGATTAATAGCAGAATTGAAAAATTAAGAAAAATAATGAAAGAAAAAAATATATTTGCTTATATAATTCCATCAGCAGATTATCATCAAAGTGAATATGTAGGAGAATTTTTTAAAGGTAGAGAATATATATCAGGATTTACTGGTTCAGCTGGTACTGTAGTAATAACTTTAGATAATGCCATACTATGGACAGATGGAAGATATTTTTTACAAGCTGAAAAAGAATTAGCATCATCTTGTATGGAACTTTACAAAATGGGGCAGGAAAATGTCCCAACAACTTTTGAGTACATAGAAAAAGAAGTTCCAGCAGGTTCTAAAGTAGGGTTTGATGGGAGATGTATAAGTGCAGCTATGGGTAAAGACCTAGAACTGAGTTTAGCTAAAAAAAATATAACAATATCTTATGAAGGTGACTTATTAGATGAAATATGGAAAGATAGACCTGCTTTATCTGATGAAAAAGCATTTTTATTAGATACTAAGTATAGTGGTGAAGATTTTACAAGTAAAATATCTAGAGTTAGAGAGTTTATGAGGGAAAATGGAGCCACTACTCATATATTAACAAGTTTAGATGATATATGTTGGCTATTTAATATAAGAGGTAGAGATGTGGCTTATAATCCAGTTGTGCTTTCTTATGCAGTAATAACTTTAGACAAAGCTATATTATTTGTTGATGAAAATAAAATAGATGATGAAATAAAAGTAAGTTTTGGGGATGAAGTAGTAGAAATAAAAGGATACTTCCAAATAGATGAATTTGTTAAAACTATAGGCAAAGAAGAAGTAGTTTTAGTTGATAGCAATAAAATAAACTATGCAATATTAAAAAATATACCAGAAGGTACAAAAATACTTAATTCAATAAATCCTTCTACAATATTTAAAGCAGTAAAAAATCCAGTAGAAATAGAAAATACAAAAGAAGCCCATATAAGAGATGGTGTAGCTGTTACTAAATTTATGTACTGGTTAAAAAATAATATAGGTAAAATAGAAATAACTGAAATAAGTGCTTCAGATAAAATGACTGAACTTAGAAAAGAACAAGGTAAGTTTTTAGAGGAAAGCTTTGCATCGATATCAGGATATGCAGGTAATGGAGCTATAATTCACTATAGTGCAACGCATGAGAGCAATACAATTATTGAGCCAAGAGGATTATATTTATTAGATTCAGGCGGACAATATTTAGATGGTACAACTGATATTACTAGAACTTTTGCAGTGGGTCCACTTACTGAAGAAGAAAAATATCATTTTACAACAGTTGCTAGAGCAATGATAAGACTTTCAAGTGTTAAATTCTTACATGGTGTAAATGGATATTATTTAGATGTATTAGCGAGAGGAATACTATGGAATGAAAATCTTAACTACAACCATGGCACAGGTCATGGAGTAGGACATGTACTAAATGTTCACGAAGGGCCAAATGGTTTCAGATCTGACAATAGAAATTCAGCTACATTAGAAGAAGGAATGATAATGACTAATGAGCCAGGATTCTATAAAGCAAATTCTCACGGTATAAGATTAGAAAATGAGTTACTTTGCAAAAAAGGTATAAAAAATGAATTTGGTCAATTTATGGAATTTGAACCAATAACAATAGCACCTATAGACTTAGATGCTATAAATATTGATCTTATGAAAGATGAAGAAAAAGCATACTTAAACGAATATCACAAAATGGTGTTTGATAAACTTAGTCCATTCTTAATGGAAGAAGAAGTTGAATGGCTAAAAGAATATACGAAAGCTATATAATTTTAGTGCAGTAGTTTTAAAATTTATTAAAAATAAGTCTCTTCTAAATAGAGACTTATTTTTAATAAATTTACAAATGTTACATGTTATATAAGTTTTATTTAGTATATGTAAGATTATAGATCAACAAGATTATTTTAAAATTATTAGTAATTTAATCAATATGTTTCTTTAAAAAGCTCTTTATACTATCCCAATAAGCATTAAAATCAGCTAAGTCAGATCCTGCATGCTCTCCATCTTTAACTAAAAGCTTTTCCTTTTCACAAGTAGCAGCATCATATAATTCATCCATCATATAAGAAGGAACAATTTTATCACTATCACCGTGAATAAAAAGAGTAGGAGTCTTTGACTTTTTCACCTGTTCTATAGCGGAAGCATCTTTTAAAGAATATCCAGCTCTTAACATGGTAACTAAATTGGTAAAATCAACCACAGGAAAAGATGGTGTATTTAAATAAGTATTTAGTTCGTAGCCAAAAACATCATAAGCAGAGGTATAAGCACAATCGGATATAATACACTTAACATTGGAAGGTAAATCTTCTCCAGATGACATTAAAATTGTGGAACCACCCATGGATATACCGAAAAGTGCTATTTCAGAATTAGGATCATCGTCTACAATACGATCTATCCAATCACATATATCTAATCTATCATACCAACCCATACCTATGTAATTGCCTTCACTTTTTCCACTACCTCTTAAATCTGGAATTAAAATATTATATCCCAAGGAATAAAAATGAAGGGCATTTATGCTCATTAATTTGCCTTCTTCACCATATCCATGAGCAATAATTACCCATTTGGAGGTTTTCTTTTTTTGTTTAATCATATATGCATGTAATTTAAAATTATCAAATGAATTTATATACTCATCCGTATAATTGGATCTTTGAAGTAACCAGGTTTTATCAGAATAAGTATCCTTATATACATATTCGGCATAGATAGTATTTTTAGAAAAATTTGAATCTATTGCAATATTATAAAGTAAATTTCCAGCGAAAGTTCCTATGCTGATAATTGCGATTAATAAGATTAGAAAAGTAATTAAGATAAGTTTTTTTATTTTTTTCATAATAAATTAGCCCCTTTATTTTGAAAGTTTAACTTATATAGTCATACTTTAAATCTAAAATTGAAATGATAAAATTTATATATATTTAATTGTAGTTATATATACTTATTTTTTCAAGAAAAATAAAGTTGTGTTACACTTATATAAATAAGGGTAAAATGGGGTGAAAAAATTGAATAATATATATGATATAGCAATAATTGGAGGAGGGGTTATAGGTAGTTCTATAGCAAGGGAACTGTCTAAATACGTATTAAAAGTATGTGTATTAGAAAAAGAATTAGATGTGTGCAATGAAACTAGTGGGAGAAATTCAGGTGTATTGCATGCAGGATTTAATAATAAACCAGGTTCTTTAATGGCGAAGTTTTGTGTTGAAGGAAATGAAAACTTTGATAAAGTAGCTGAAGAACTAGATATTCCTTTCAAAAGAACTGGAAAACTAGTGGTAGGATTTACAGAAGAAGACAAAGAAAAATTAATACAAATGAAAGAACAAGGAGAAACAAATGGTGTTAAAAATTTAAAAATTATAAATAGAGAAAAAATAAAAGAATTGTCACCATATCTAAATGGTAATTTTGCTTTATATTGTCCTACAACAGGCATATTAAATCCATTTATTTATACTATTGCCATGGCAGAAAATGCTGTAGAAAATGGTGTTGATTATTATTTAGATAATGAGGTTGTAGAGATAAATGAATCATTAAGTATAAATGAGGATAATGATAAAAATAAAAAAATATACGAAATTAAAACTAATAAGGGAGTTTATAAATCTAGATGGATAATAAATGCTGCAGGACTTAATAGTGATAAAATATCAAATATGATGGGGGGAAAAGATTATACAATACATCCGTGTAGAGGGGAATATTTTATACTAGATCAAAAAGCAGGGAAATACTTAAATATGCCAGCTTATCCTGTACCTAATCCTAAAGCAGGAGGACTTGGCATACATTTAACGCCGTCAATAGATGGAAATGTATTTATAGGTCCAAGTAGTGAGTATATAGATGAAAAAAATGATTATTCCGTAACAAAGGAAGTTATGGATTTATTGATAGAAGATGGAAGTAGAATTTTTCCTCATATTAAAAAAGAACATTTCATAAGAAACTTTTCAGGAATTAGACCTAAGTTAGTAGGAAAAGAGCAGGGTGGCTATGAAGACTTTGTAATAGAACTTAGAGAAGACATATCAAATTTTATAAATCTAGTAGGGATAGAGTCGCCAGGACTTACAAGTGCAGTTCCTATTGCCAAATATGTAGTAAGTCTATTATCGCAAAAAGAAAAACTAGAAAAAAATCCAAACTTTAAGAAGAATAGAAAAAAAATTACAACTTTTAAAGATAAGCCTATAGAAATACAAAGAAAGTTAATAGAAGAAGACGAAAACTACGGAGAAATAATATGTAGATGCGAAACTATAACAAAGGCAGAAATATTATGGGCAATAAATAATCCACTTGGTGTTGAAACTGTAACAGGAATAAAATACAGAACTCGTGCTATGATGGGAAGATGCCAAGGTGGATATTGTCAAACTAGAATAACTAAATTAATAAAAGAAATAAAAGGCAAAAAAGAAGAAGATATACTCTACTGTAGAAAAAATTCAAATATGTTTGTGGGGAAGGTGAGAGTATAATGGCTATAAAAAAGGATGTTGTAATTATTGGTGGAGGTCCAGCAGGTTTAGCTGCAGCTGTAAAATTAAAAGAATGTGGTATAGAAGATATATTAATAATTGAAAGAGAAAAAAAGCTTGGTGGAATACTTAGACAATGTATCCATGATGGATTTGGTTTAACTAGATTTAAAGAAACTTTAAGTGGTCCGGAATATGCTCAGAGATTTATTGATGAAGTAATTGATAAGAATATAGAATATATATGTGATACTACAGTAATAGACTTAACTAAGGATAAAAAAGTAGTTGCTGTAAACAAAAATGGACTAACTGAATATGAAGCCAAAGCAGTTATTTTAACTATGGGATGTAGAGAAAGAACTCGAGGTGCCATAAGTATTCCTGGAAGTAGACCAGCAGGAGTATATACAGCAGGTGTCGCGCAATCTTATATAAATTTACAAAATACTATGGTTGGAAAGAAAGTAATTATACTTGGGTCTGGAGATATAGGATTAATAATGGCGAGACGTATGACTTTAGAAGGTGCAAAGGTTGAGGGTGTTTTTGAAGTACTTCCTTATGCTAGTGGACTTCCTAGAAATATTCAGCAATGTTTGAATGACTACAATATTCCTCTACATCTAAGTCATACAGTAACTAAAATAAAAGGAAAATCAAGAATAGAAGGGATTTCTGTAAATGAAGTAGATGAAAATATGCAAATTATAGAAGGAACAGAGAAAGATTATGATTGTGATACTTTAATACTTTCAGTTGGTTTAATACCAGAAAATGAATTATCTCTGAAAGCTGGAGTTGAGTTGGATAACAATACGAAGGGGCCTATTGTTGATGAAAATTACGAAACAAGTGTGGAAGGTATTTTTGTGGCAGGAAATGTACTTCATGTTCATGATTTAGTTGATTTTGTTTCACTAGAAGGAGAAAGATTGGCTGATAAAGTAGCAAAGTATATAAAAAATGAAGGACTTCCAAAGTGCGAAATAAATATAATTAAAGATAATAACATAGGTCATACTATTCCTCAAAAAATAAGCGGTCAAAAGGATTTTGTTTTGTCAATGAGAGTCAAAAATCCTTTAAAAAATGTTGTAATAGAAATTAAGCAAGATGATAGTATTGTAAAATCTATAAAAATGAAAAAAGCCATACCAGCAGAAATGATTCAAATAGAAGTAAATAAAGATAATATAAAATTTAATTCTGATTTAAAGGTGGTGATAAAATGAGAAAAGTATTTACATGTATAATATGTCCTAACGGTTGTGAAATAGAAGTTGATTTAGATAAGGATAAAATTACTAGAATTGAAGGTGCATCATGTAAAAAGGGAAAAGAATATGTAAATCAAGAATTAAGGGATCCTAGAAGAAATATAGCGTCATCAGTTAAGGTAATCGGTGGTGAGTTGGAATTAGTAAGTGTTAGATTAAATAGAAGTATACCTAAGGATAAGATATTTGATGTGATGGAGGAAATTAAGAAAATAGAAGTAAATGCACCTATAAAAATAGGAGATGTAATTGAAGCAAACATCTTAAATTTAAATGCAGATTTAATTGCCACAAAAAATATAGATTTAATTTAAGAATAATAAAAAGATGACTAAATTTGTTTCAATTAGTCATCTTTTTTAACTTTTTATATTGTATTTATATATTTTTCTAATGAAAAAATTAAAATATTATGCTACACTTAAGGAGATTACTTAAAGGAAAACATTTACAAAAGATTATAAAAATAAGGTTATCAACCTTTAGTAAATATATATAATTAATTAGTTAAAATGGCAAATATAAAATATAATATTGTTTATTATATAGTTACCTACTTTTATTTTTAAAAGAGTTTTATAATAATAAAGAAGAATAAGAATTAGTATTTTAGGAAGGAAAAAGAAAATGAAGGGTGTAATTACTATTGCTTATAATAATTTAGATAAATCTATAGAAACTAAGGATATTTTAATAGAGAAGTTAACTAAGGCTGGATTTGAAATTAGTGAAAATATAGAAGAAAATACAGAACTTATAATATCTATAGGTGGAGATGGATCTTTTTTAAATACAGTACATAAATTTGATTTTGCTTCAATACCTATAGTAGCCATAAATACAGGACACTTAGGATTTTTTGCAGAATTATGTCCCCGAAAAATAGATGAATTTATAATTTCATATAAAAATAAAGAATATTTCATTCAAGAAAGTGAGCCTTTAGAAGCCATTATATCTACAAAGAATGAAAGTATAAAAGTAAAAGCTGTGAATGAAATTGTAATAAAAAATATACAATCAAGAACGGTACATTTAGATTTACAAGTTGATGGAATAAAAATAGAACATTTTAGTGGAGATGGTATGTTGATATCTACACCAATGGGTTCTACAGCTTATAACTACTCAGCTGGTGGTAGTATAGTTTATCCAAGTCTTAGTTTATTACAATTGACACCAATTGCACCAATGAATACAAATGCTTATAGATCATTTACATCTAGTATAATTTTACCAACAACATCTGTTATAAGTATAAGTCCCGAATTTGAATTTGAAAATTCTATATTAATCGTAGTAGACGGAATAGAATATAATTTTACTCAAATTGAAGAAGTAAAAATCTATAAATCTGATAAAAATGTTAAATTACTAAGATTAAATGGATATGAATTTTGGGATAGAGTATCGGAAAAATTCTTATAAATTTATTTAAAGGTCTATCTTTCGTATAGGATGGACCTTTATTATTGCATAAAATAATTAGAGATGATACTTTTTAATAAAGTGAGTAATCACTCATTATTGATAAAGGAGATTGAAGATGGAAGAAAACTATTGTATAAAAATAGAAAATATAAGTAAATCATATAAAAAACAAAAGGTGCTAAAGGGAATATCTTTTAATATTAAAAAAGGAGAAATATTTGGATTATTAGGTCCTTCAGGAGCGGGTAAAACTACTTTAATACGACTTATAATGGGAATGGAAAGAAGCGATGAGGGAACAATAATTCTTCTAGATAAAAAAGTACCAAACAAAAAAGTTATTGAAAATATTGGCTATACAGCTCAAGCAGATGCTCTTTATACAGATTTAAGTGCAGAAGAAAATATGAAATTTTATTGTAGATTATATAAAATTCTTAAAAAAGAAAGAAATGCTAGAATAGATGAATGTTTAAGTATTGTAAATTTAAATAATGATAAAAAGAAAATAGTAAATGATTTCTCGGGAGGTATGAAGAGAAGATTATCTCTTGCCATATCATTAATTCATAATCCTAAAGTATTAATTTTAGATGAGCCAACAGTAGGGATGGATCCATTACTTAGAAGACAGATTTGGCAAGAATTATATAGATTAAAAGAAAATGGCGTAACAATTGTTATTACAACTCATGTAATGGATGAAGCTTCATATTGTGATAAATTAGCATTAATCAGAAATGGCAGATGTATCTCTGTAGGAGAACCTAAGAAAATTATTGAAGAAAATGAATGTAGTACTTTAGAAGAAGTATTTTTAAAGTTGGGAGGAGATATATATGAGGATTAATGCTGTAGTTTGCAGGGTTATAAGACAATTTTTAAGAGATAAGAGAACATTAGCATTGCTAATTATAGCACCTATGTTAGTTTTAACTCTCATGAGTTTCGTATTTACTGATGAAGATGCAACTTTAAATATAGGAGTTGAAAATCCCAATGTAAAAGAAATATTATCTTCCATGGATAGAGGTAATAAAATAAACATAATGAGTAAAAAAGAAGCAGAGAAAAAATTTGAAAATAAAGATTTAGATGCATATATATCTGGAGATGAAAAAGAATTAAATATTTTATTAAATGGTGCTGATAACTCAGTGATTGCTCAATTAAATAAAAATGTTCAAGAAGCAGTAAAAGATTATATGTCCCCGAAAGGTTCAACAAAAATAGAATCAGATAATTATTTTGGGGATAATGATATGACTACCATAGATTATATAGGTCCACTTTTAATAGGATTATTTATATTCTTCTTTGTATTTTTAATATCAGGAGTCAGTTTTTTAAGAGAACGTACAACAGGAACTTTGGAAAGACTTTTGGCAACTCCTA
>CAMBXR010000079.1 GCA_945871955.1 uncultured Clostridium sp.
CAATTTGAGATAAAACTTAAAATTAATATGGGGGTACGATATGTTTAAAAATATTCTAAAAGCGACTGCTTTTGTATCAGCAATAACAATTATGATAGGTATATCACAACCAGTGCAGGTAGAAGCAGCAACTACTTATGTAAAGTCAACAGCAAATTTAAATGTTAGAAAAAGTGCATCAACTAAATATAAATCAATAGGAATACTAAAAACCGGTAAAACAGTAAAAGTACTGGCTTCAAAAGGTGGATGGTATAAAATTCAATATACAAATAATAAAACTGGATGGTCTAGTAAAAAATATTTAAAGAAAGTTACTAGTACTTCTTCTAAAAAAACTACAACTACTAGTAAAAAGTCATATTCAGTAAAGAGAACATTAAAAGTTAGAGCATATGCATATACAGGTGGAGGATATACATCAATGGGAACAAGAGCTAGATATGGAACATTAGCTGTGGATCCAAGAGTTATTCCTTATGGCACAAAAGTTTATATAAAAGAATTAAATAAGGTATTTACAGCAGAAGATTGTGGTGGTGGAATAAAAGGTAATAAAGTTGATATATATATGAATTCTAACTCAGCATGTAATAGATGGGGAGTTAGAACAATTACATTACAAATATTAAAATAAAGATTTTAATGAAAAGTGTGTATTTTAAAGAATACACACTTTTATTTTGAGTATAAATCTGTTGATATATCTTTTCTATGCAAACAAATAATAAATGAAAATAAATGGAACAATAAAATAAGTAAAAAATATAATAATGAAAAAGGAGAGGAAATTTGTTGAATAGTGGACAGAATGAAAATACAAATAAAATCTTAAATAATTTTAATAGCTTTTTTGGTCAATTATCAGAGGCATTTCCCATAAAAGATGCCTATGAAATATATAGGGACAAGGCCTTAGCAGCTGAAAATCCTGATGAGGCTATAGAGTTTATGAAAAAGTCAGTAAAAGAGGCAAGAAAATATATATACGATAAATTGTTTGAAGCAAATATGGGCAGACTTTGGTCACATAAAGATGGCAGACCATTTATGGAATGTAAAAAACATTTGGCACAGCTTTATAAAAATAATGGATATGTGGACTTATGTATAAATGAGTATGAGGATTTGATGAAGTTGGATATTGAGGATAATTTAAATATAAAATACGAATTGGCACCACTGTTTTTGAGTGAAAAGAGATATGAGGATTTTTATAATCTAGTTGATAGATATAGTGCTGAGGGTTCTTTATTTATGCTATATCTAAAAGCTCTTTATTATTTTTGTCAAGGAGATAATATAAACTCAAAAAGATTTATAAAACAAGCATTAGAAGCAAATTTATATGTGGCACAATATATGCTTTTTATAAAAAGAGATATAGGTTTTATGAATGTTTCTAGAGATGAGCTTATTGGTATAAAATTTGGTGAGCAAATGATGAGGTGCTGGGGCCAAGTTGAAGGCGCTTTGTATTGGTTAGTGAATGAATATTTTAGTTATTGTGGTAAGTATGGAATAGATACAGTGATTAGTAAAGAAGAGGTGGAGGAGGAGATTAGGAAGTTTTTGAATTCTTATAATATATAAAATATTGTATTGGAGATAGGGATAATTGTTTTTCAGAAAAGAACTGCCCTTATTTTAACAATTTAGAGATTATAAATTGTTGAAATAAGGGCAGTAGTTTTGTTTATATTTTTTGATTAGCTTAAATATAGGTTAGTAAATAAATTTGTTTATCATTATATAGAACATAGTTATGAGTTTAAATTTAAAAGTTATATATAAGTGTATATTAGACTATCAATATACATACAAAAATATTGGTAATAATGGTATATAAAGGTTATATTATTTAATAGTTAAGAACAGATTAGTAGTGTATGAGTTTAATAACAAGTATATTATTGTTATGATTTGAGTAAACTTGATTATTTATTAAGATTATTTAATTTTAGTGTATTGTATATATTTTATTAGAGCATTCTAATATTATACTTAAAATATTAATGACTATTAAATTTTAAGTGATTTTATGATATTATTTTATAGTTAAATAAATATACTGAATATTAGAAGGAGATAAATAATGAGGTTTATAGGAGGAAAGACAGAATTACTATCAAATATTGAACAAGTTATCAATGAAAATATAGATACTAAAGAAGTAAATTCATTTTGTGATATATTTTCTGGAACCTCATGCGTTGGAAGATATTTCAAAAATAGGTATGAGATATACTCAAATGATTTAATGTTCTTTTCATATGTGCTTCAAATGGCAACAATAAAGAATAATGAAAATCCTAAATTTAGCAAGCTTTCAAAAATTGGTATAAATGATGTATTTGAATATTTAGAAAATGAAAACATAGATGGGATCGATAAGTCAAGATGCTTTATATATAATAATTATTCACCTAATGAAAATTGTGAAAGAATGTACTTATCTAATAAAAATGCACTAAGAATAGATTTTATTAGATGTAAAATTGAAGATTGGAAAAATGATAATTTAATAGATGAAAATGAATATTTTTATTTACTGGCATGTTTAATTGAGGGTGTTCCATACATTTCAAATATTTCAGGAACTTATGGAGCATACTTAAAGCATTGGGATAAAAGAACTTATAATGATTTCAAAATGGTAAAATTAGACGTAGAGAATAATAATAAAAATAATAAATGTTATAACAAAGATGCAAATATTTTAATAAAAGAAATAGAAGGGGATATACTGTACTTAGATCCACCGTATAATTCTAGACAATATGTGCCTAATTATCATTTATTGGAAACTATTGCGAAATATGATAATCCTGAGATATATGGTAAAACAGGATTAAGACCCTATAATGATTCAAAATCTAAATATTGTTATAAGAAGGATGTAAAGAAAGTATTTGAAGACCTAATAAAAAATTCAAAATTTAAACATATAATAATGAGTTATAGTACAGATGGAATAATGTCTATTGAAGAAATAGAATCTATATTAAAAGATAATTGTAATGCAGATACTTATAAATTATATAAAATACCATATAGAAAATATGTTAGTAAACATGAACAAGAGTCCTTAGAATTAAGTGAATTAATATTTTATATATCTAAGGAGAAAGATAATCAAAGTAAAAAGATAAACAAAAAAAATAAAAAAGCTAGTTATAATAAACATAAAATAAAATTTATTAAATCTCCTACTAATTATATAGGAGGAAAGTATAAAATACTAGAACAAATTATGCCTATTTTTCCTAAAAAAATAAATACTTTTGTTGATTTATTTGCAGGTGGATTTAATGTTGGAATTAATGTAAATGCTGATGAAATAATATGTAATGATCAAATACATTTTTTAATTGATATATATAAAGAATTGAAAAATAGAGATTTAGAAGACATACTAAATCATATTGAATCTCGAATAAAAGAATTTAATTTATCAAAAGAAAATGAAGAGGGATTTATCAAATTTAGAAAATACTATAATAAGCATAAACATCCATTAGACCTATATACATTAGCATGTTTTTCATATAACTATCAATTTAGATTTAATAAAGATTTAGAATACAATAATCCTTTTGGAAAAAATAAAAGTACTTTTTCAGCATCTATGAAAAACAGATTAATTGAATTTACTAAGGTATTGAAAAGTAAAAATATAATATTCACAGTGAATGATTTTAATGATTTAGATATAGATAGCTTAGATAGAGATGATTTTGTTTATTGTGATCCACCATACCTAATAACTACAGGATCTTATAATGATGGTAAAAGAGGATTTAAAGATTGGACAGAAAAAGAGGAAATTAAATTATTAAACTTATTAGATAAGCTTAATGAAAGAGGAATTAAATTTGCTCTTTCTAATGTTTTTGTTCATAAAGGTAAAAGTAATGATATATTAATAGAGTGGAGTAAGAGATATAATGTTCATTTAATTAACGCTGATTATTCTAATTCTAGTCATAATACATCGGGTAAAAGTGTTGAAGTATTAATTACTAATTATATTAATGAAAGTAGTGATGAAATCGAGAATAGTGATACTATAGATGATTATAAAATAGTAAATATGAATAATGCTAATTTAGACGAACAGATTACAGTAGAAGAGTTTTTGAATAGATAAAATTTGGAATAAAAATTAGATTGAGTATGAAAGCTATGATAAATAAATTTAATATTTGTCATAGCTTTTTTGAACCTATAAATTAATTTGAAATGTAATATACTGTTTTAAATTAGTTCAGTTATCTATCCATAATATGAACTCTAGTTACAAGTTTTCTTTAGTAACTACATTCATTAGAATACCTTTGATTCTATAAATATCCTTAATATTCTTGCTTAAATGAATAAATTTAAATCAATCTAAGTACCTTTTGATATATTTTGCAGATGTACGATTAAAAGGAATTAATAATCTCTTAAGGTTACTATGAATGGAATCTATATGTTGTAAATTGTAAACACTATATATCATTGATTTGCTTAGAGGAACTTGTTTTAATTCTACATTTAATTTAAAGTATATTTTTATTTTTATAGTTATGTTTATGACTTATATATTAATTTTGAATTGTTTTAAATATAAATCGAATAAATCACTCATTGGACGTAATTCAGAATCATACATAACATAATTATCAAGATATCCATTGTTTTCTATATGGTTAGCATTTAACATATCTTCTCTTGTATACCAACCTAGCAGTGAAACTGATTCTGTATCTTTATATAAACGACAAGAAACATATATATCCTTAGGAGCCTTATTAACGGATTCTACCATTTCTAAGGTACGTATATGAAAAGATTCTGTTCTAGTTTTAACATCAATCTTTATTTTATTTGGAAGTATAAAATCATAAAGATCAGCTTCTGTACAAGGTGATTTATCTTCTTCAAAACGGATACAATTATCAATTAGGAACATCTTAAAGCATTTTTCACCTAGTTTTCCTTCATACATCTTTTTTTGTTTGTTGTTTAAACCACCAGGATGAAAATCATGTCGGTTTGAAGTAAATGACCTAGAAGCTAAGGCATAGTCAAGAGCTTCTTTTTTAAATTCTGGTGATATTATATAATTATTTCTTATTACCATGTATTAACACCTACATTTCTGAATATTGATTTTATACATTCTGGAGCTAATGGGCTTATTATAATACGTCCATCATTAGCTAGATATATGATAACCTTATCATTAGGAACTCCGGATAAATCACCACCAAAAATACTAACAAACCTATAAACTGGACAGTTAGGATAAAATTTAGAAATAAATTCATTCTCGATACTATCATAATATTTTATTTCTTCTAAGCCATTATTTAATGTAGACAATTTTTTACCTTCAATTAATATTATTATTTCAGAATATGGATCATGTAAGATTAAATCTGGAAGATATAAATTAACTCCGTTTTTATCTTTTTTTGGTAAAGTAATCAAATTATTATTTTTAGTTTTAAAATATCCACGCTCACAACCAGCGTGATTTTGGTATATACCTCTTAAGCCAAAGTATTCACCTGTAATATGAAGTAATATTGAGGCCATTTTTTCAGAACTCATTTCGTAATGCCAGTACGTTCCTGGAAGAGGTGCTGTATTAGGCATATTAATACCTTCTAACTCGATATTTAATAAAGAACAAATATATAAAAATTTATTTTTACCTTTTATCCTATCTATGTATTGTTGTGAAACTCCGTGACGAGTTATTACAATTTTTTTATTCCAACCAAGGTGTCTTATACATTTTGATATGATTGAAAGAGCTCCTATATTTGGGTCATGCCCTATGTTACCTGCGTTAGAAGGCTTTGACAAACGTCCTGAAATTTCTATTCTATCATCAAATTTTGATATATCAATAGGTACATTTCCAGCAGGAGGCTTTCTCATAGAAGATTTAAAAGCAATTAATTCATCTAGGTTAGAGAATGCATTGAACCATTTGGACGTATCCTTACCTACTATACTAGCACCAATAGTTAATAGCATATTTGTACCAAAAATACTAGTGTCGCTTGGTTTTTTTAGTTCTCTAGCATCTAGTTCATCATTATAAAGCATATATAATTTTACATTTTTATAATATGCATCGATAAAAACAAACTTGGATGAACGTTGATAAACTCCTGTGTTTCTTGATTCATCATCGCTTGTTTTTGTTTCTTCTATAGCCATAAGAACATTATTATGCATACTTTCAGAAGGTTCTTCTTTTTGTACAACAACTAAATAATCAAAAAAACTTGAACTACCACTAACAGTCTTTATAATAATTTCATCAATATCTACTAAATTAATCCCTTCTACAATATAACGAAATTGAAAAATTCCATTTTTTATATCTGGTCGTATTCTTACTTCTGATTCTGAGTAAATAATCCCATTAAAATCATTTTTATACAATTCTATTATTTGTCTTACAACAGAAGCTCTAGGACGCTCCTCGGTTAATATATAAAAGTTATTCATAAAAACATCTCCTTTAAACTTATTTACATTTATTGTAAAATATAAAAAAAAAGATGTATATGACAGATAATAAGTTGCAAAAAAGGAGAAAATATGTTAATAGGGGATAAAATTAAAAAATTACGAATGAAAAAAGAATATACAAGAGAATATATTTCATCGAGAGCTAATATATCAAATGAATACTATGGAAGAATAGAAAGAAGTCAGTCTAACCCATCTGTAGATATATTAGAATGTTTATCAAAAGCATTTGATATGAAAATAGAAGAATTTATGTTTTTTATTAATAATCCTGATATTTTAGATGATGATTTACAATTTAGAATGTATGAAATTATTTATAAAGCTTTTGATGATAAGATAAATATATATGTAAATAATGATATTATTAGGAAAAATTGTAATAATAGTATATGGTATAATGGATATATTGGCTCTATTCATATGGATGAATATCAGATAAAGATATATATTGTAGGCAATATTAAAGCAAGTTTATATTTAGATTATGAAAAAATCATAGAATTAAATGGTACTTCTGTATCAGATGAACTAAGTACATATATAAAGGATGATAAGGAATTAAATAATTTAATAGAATATGATTTTATAAATGAAGAAAAATTGAATGAAAAAGCAGGTAATGTATTATTTGTTAGTGAAAGTAATTGGTTTCAGGCAACAGCAATAAATAATAATAATGAAGATTTAATATACGATGAAATGATATTAGATCAAAGTGATATAATTGAAGTATTCAAAAACTATAAATCACTTTGTAAGACTGTTATAGATGCATAACTATTAAGAAATGATAGAAATATCAGATAAAATAATATAATTGATATAATACAATTAATATATGCCTATGTGATTATCTAGATACACATAGGCATATAAGCATCAATATGTTTAAATGAATAATTATAGGAGCAAGTATTATTACTCTACCAAGTCTTTTTTAATACAAAATTATAATCAAATCCACTAGATTTTTTTCTTTTTTCACATCTCTTATTCAAAATATCCTCTTCAGAATATCCATACTTTTTACCAATAGCAAAAAGAACTTCAACCAAATCAACAATCTCTTCTATATGCTTGTCTTCTAGTAATTTCTCAATTTCCTCGTTCAATTTTTTATATAAATATTCTAAAGCAACTTCATCATTAACAATTTCAACTTCACAGTGATTACCACTATATTCAATAATTTCAGGTATTCTATCTATAACTAATTTATCGTAAATTTTTATATTTAACCTCCTTAAATAACATAAATAAAATTATAAAACCCAAAAGTGAAAATGTTAAAATGTGATAGAATATATCTAGAATAATATGTGGATAAAGGGGAGAATAATGAAGTTAAGTTTAAATTGCATAACAGGTCACAATAATCATTTATATAAAAGGCTCCAATAAAGTATTCACACAACACATAGATATAATAGTGTCATTCCTTATAGAGTCAGGGGTGAAGCTATTACAGAAGGATTTAGAGGAGATTAGGGATAAGAATATTCCTATGAGAATTTTGACAGGAAATTATTTGAATATAACACAGCCATCAGCATTGTATTTATTGAAGGATATTTTAGGATATAATGTTGATTTGAGATTTTATTATGAAGAAAAAATCAAAAGTAAATATATTTAAAGACTATATAAAGTAAATATATTTAAAGACTATATGAAGTTTTTAAATGATAACAATGAAGCTAATGATTATGAAAGTGAAGTTTTAAATACTCTTGCACATGAATTTATAAAATTAATTGAAAATACAAGTATGAAAAAAGTGCCTAAAATACCATTATTATTAGCATTTTATAATGAAGGTAAAATGAAGTTAGAAA
>CAMBXR010000080.1 GCA_945871955.1 uncultured Clostridium sp.
CTTGGTGGGCGACCGCCTGGGAGAGTAGGACGTAGCCACGTAATCTTTTTTTATTTGTAATCTACTTATTTTGAGTAGATTTTTTTATTTATAATCTTTTATTATTATAATTAGTGTTATCAGTATTACATAAAAATTATGCTACTATTATATACAGTGGAATTATTTTTATTGTGTAAATTATGGGGGTAATTATGCTGATAAATGAAATTCACTATAAGGTTATAAGGGAAAATAAAAATGTACTATCTATAGATGAAAAATTAGGCTCTAGGTTAATTTGTATGGAATACTCAGCGAATATAGAAGAAAGGAAAACGTTCCCTAGTAAAGTTAAAGGAGATGTTTTTGCTTTATATTGGATGACAGATGATAATGGAAAGTTTTACTCTTCAATGATTCCATCAGAGCAAAAAATTATTTATACGAGAGAAATTATAGATGGTCAAAAAACACAACTACATACTCATGATTATATTGAATTAGGATATGTAATAGAAGGTGAATGTAAGCAAAAAATACTTGGTAAAGATATTAAATTTAAAAAGGGTGAATTATTTTTAATTGATAAGAACTGTGTACATCAAGACTATATTTTTAGAAGCAACTCAGCTATATTATTCATAGGAATGTCTAATGAAATGTTTGATGAAATAATTCTTGAAAGAATCGGGGAAGAAAGAATTAGTAATTTTCTTAGACAATCATTACTTAAACAAAAAAATACTTTGCAATATCTTCATTTTTATCCTAAGGAATATGTAGATAAAAGTAAGATAGAAGAAGATTTGCTTATGTTAATCAGAGAATTAGGACAAAATGATGAGGCGTCTAAATATATAACAAAAGGTATAATGATGAGAATATTAACTCTTATTAGTACAGAATATATATTTTCTTTATCCATTGAGCAAAAGAATAAAATGACATCTTTTATTGTAGAAGAAATTAAAGATTATATTAATAACAATTACTCTAATATAACAATTAAAGACTTAGTTAAGAAGTTTAATTTTAATGAAGATTATTTTAATAGAATACTAAAGCAAAAAGAAGGAATGACATATAGTGAATATGTACAAAGTATTAGATTAAAAAAAGCTGTGCAACTTTTAGTAACTACGGAGAAGTCTATTGAGGATATAGTAAGGATTGTTGGCTACAATAATAAGGGATATTTCTACAAGATATTTGTTTCAAAATATGGAATGACGCCAGCTATATATAGAAAAACAGTGAAGAAAAAATAAATTTGGAGTATTACATAGAAAGTGATAATTAAAAATTATCACTTTTTATTTTAGAACAGTCGTATTAGGTAACTAAATTTTGCCTTTGTAGGAATGGGAAATTGTTTTCAAAGATTTTGTTTCTTATAATTTAGATATAAAAATGATACTAGATAAAGAAAACTATGAATCAAACAATAAAGAATACTATAAAGGAGATATAAAAGATGATAAATAAGCAATATAAATTTTGGTTTGCCACAGGATCACAAGATTTATACGGGGATGAGTGTTTAAGAGAAGTAGCAGATCATTCAAAAATAATAGTAGAAAATCTTAACAAATCAAATAAGTTACCTTTTGAGGTTATATTAAAACCAACATTAATTGATAATAAGTCTATTCGTGAATTATTTAATGCAGCAAATGCAGATGAGAACTGTGCTGGTGTTATAACTTGGATGCATACGTTTTCACCAGCTAAATCATGGATATTAGGATTACAAGAATATAGAAAACCATTATTACATTTACATACACAATTTAATGAAGCAATACAATATGACACTATAGATATGGATTTTATGAATACTAACCAATCTGCTCATGGAGATAGAGAGTTTGGTCATATAGTAAGTCGTATGGGAATAGAAAGAAAAGTTATAGTTGGGCATTGGGGAGATGAAGATGTTCAAGAAAGAATTGCATCTTGGATGCGTACTGCAATAGGTGTTATAGAAAGCAGCCATATAAGAGTTTTACGTGTAGGAGATAACATGAGAAATGTTGCAGTTACTGAAGGAGATAAAGTTGAAGCACATATTAAGTTTGGTTGGGAAATAGATTCATACAATATAACAGATATAGCAGAGTATGTACAAGCTGTTTCAAAAGAAGATATAGATGCTCTTGTAGAGGAATACTATAATACTTACGACTTAATATATGACGAAAGAGATGAAGAGGAGTTTAGAAAACACGTGGCAGTTCAAGCTGCTATAGAGATAGGATTTGAAAGATTTTTAAAGGAAAAAAATTATCATGCAATAGTTACTAATTTTGAAATGTTATCAGGATTAGATCAATTACCAGGTCTTGCAATACAAAGATTAATGGAAAAAGGTTATGGATTTGGTGGAGAAGGAGACTGGAAGACTGCTGCTATGGTTAGATTAATGAAAATAATGACTTCAGGAATGGAAAATCCTAAAGGAACATCATTTATGGAAGACTATACTTATAGTTTTACACCAGGAAAAGAAGGTATATTACAATCTCATATGTTAGAAGTTTGTCCTTCAATAGCAAATGTTAAACCAGCAATAAGAGTTAAACCATTATCTATGGGTAAACGTGAAGATCCAGCTCGTTTAGTATTTACATCAAAGAAAGGCAAAGGTATAGCTGCATCTTTAGTAGATTTAGGTAACCGTTTTAGATTAATAATAAATGAAGTAGAATGTTTAGAGCAAGATACTCCAATGCCAAATCTTCCAGTTGCAACAGCATTTTGGAGACCAGAGCCAAATCTTTCAGTAGGTGCTGAAGCATGGATTTTAGCAGGTGGAGCTCATCACACAGCATTTACATATGATTTAACAGCTGAACAATTAGGAGACTGGGCAACTGCTATGGGAATAGAGGTAGTTTATATAGATAAAAACACAAATATAAAAGACTTCAAAAATGAATTAAGATGGAATGAAATAGCTTATAGATAATAAGAAAAAGAAGGAGAAGTTATTATGAAGAAATATTCTATAGGGGTAGACTTTGGAACTCAATCTGGTAGAGCAGTACTTGTTGATGTATCCAATGGAGAAGTTATTTCTCAAGCAGTAAAAGAATATACTCACGGTGTTATGGACGAAAGGTTACCAGATGGTACTAAATTGGAGCATGACTGGGCACTTCAACATCCAAGAGATTATATAGAAGTATTAGAAACTACTATTCCAGAAGTTTTGAAACTATCTGGTGTAAATCCAGAAAATGTAATAGGGCTTGCTATAGATTTTACAGCATGTACTGTTTTACCAATAGATAAAAATGGACAACCTCTTTGCTTTGATGAAGAATTAAAATCAAATCCTCATTCTTGGTTAAAATTATGGAAACACCATGCAGCTCAAGATGAAGCTAATAAATTAAATGCAATAGCAGCTGAAAGAGGAGAGGACTTTTTAGCAAGATATGGTGGAAAAATATCTTCTGAATGGATGATACCAAAAATAATGCAAGTTTTAGATGAAAGTTCAGACATATACTATAAAGCTGATAGATTTATGGAGGCTACTGACTGGGTTACTATGCAATTGACTGGTGTAGAGGCTAGAAATAGCTGTACAGCAGGATACAAAGCGATATGGCATAAACAAAAGGGATATCCATCTAAAGAATTTTTTAAAGCATTAGATGAAAGATTAGAGAATGTAGTTGAAGAAAAATTAAGTACAGATATACACTCATTAGGTGGAAAAGCAGGGGAATTAACTAAGGAAATGGCAGAAAGAATAGGGTTACTTCCAGGGACAGCTGTAGGTATAGCTAATGTAGATGCACATGTTTCCTTACCGGCAGTAGGAGTTACAGAGCCAGGAAAAATGTTAATGATAATGGGAACTTCAACTTGTGATATATTACTAGGAACAGAAGAAAAGATGGTACCAGGTATGTGCGGAGTAGTTGAAGATGGAGTATTGCCTGGATTTTATGGATATGAATCTGGTCAATCTTGTGTAGGAGATCATTTTGAATGGTTTGTTAAAAACTGTGTACCAGAAAAGTATTTTAGAGAAGCAGAACAAAAAGGTATGAATATACATCAATATTTAACTGAAAAAGCAAGTAAGTTAAAAGTAGGAGAAAGTGGACTATTAGCTCTTGATTGGTGGAATGGTAATCGTTCTTGCTTAGTAGATGTAGATTTAACAGGAATGATGTTGGGGATGACACTTCTAACAAAACCAGAGGAAATATACAGAGCTTTAATAGAAGCAACTGCTTTTGGTAAAAATAAAATAATAAAAACTTTTGAGGAATCAGGTGTAGCAATAAATGAGCTATATGCTTGTGGTGGCATATCTAAGAAAAATCCAATGATGATGCAAATATATGCTGATGTTACAAATAAAGAAATATTTATAGGTGCATCAGATCAAACTCCAGCTCTAGGATCAGCAATGTTTGGAGCAGTTGCAGCTGGAAAAGAAAATGGAGGGTATGATTCTATATTTGATGCAGCAAAAGTTATGGGAAAAGTAGAAGAAAAAACTTATAAACCAATACCAGAAAACGTAGAAGTGTACAAAAAATTATATGAAGAGTTTGAATTACTTCATGACTACTTCGGTAGAGGTGAAAATGATGTAATGAAGAGATTAAAGAATATAAAGAAGGAACAAAGTCAGAAAACATTAGAGGAAGAAGGTAAGGTGTTATGCTTGAGTCACTAAAACAAAAAGTATATGAAGCTAACATGGAATTACCTAAAAGAGGTCTTATAACTTATACATGGGGAAATGTTAGTGGTATAGATAGAGAAACTGGTTATTTTGTAATTAAACCAAGTGGAGTAGATTATGATTTATTAAAACCAGAAGATATGGTAGTAATGGACCTAGAAGGAAATAAGATAGAAGGTCATTTGAATCCTTCATCTGACACTCCTACACATATAGAATTATATAAAGCTTATCCAGAAATAGGAGGAGTAGTCCATACTCATTCACCTTGGGCTACATCATGGGCACAAGCTGGTAGATATATACCATGTTATGGAACTACACATGCAGACTATTTCTATGGAGATATACCTTGTGCTAGATTACTTACTGAAAATGAGATTGAAGAAAATTATGAGAAAAATACAGGACTTGTAATAGTTGAAACTATAGGAGATGAAAATCCTTTGTTTGTTCCAGGCATATTATGTTCTAATCATGGGCCATTTACTTGGGGAAAGGATGCCCATGATGCAGTACATAATGCAGTAGTTTTAGAAGAAGTTGCTAAAATGGCTTCTTGCACTGAGTCAATAAATAAAAGTTCATCAAAGGCACCTCAATCAATGCAAGATAAACATTTTATGCGTAAACATGGACCAAATGCTTATTATGGTCAAACGAATGAATAAATAAAAAGGGGAGAAAAAATGAGATTTTTTATTGATACTGCAAAAGTTGAAGATATAAAAAAAGCTAATGACATGGGAATAATTTGTGGAGTAACTACAAATCCATCATTAATAGCAAAAGAAGGTAGAGATTTTACAGAAGTAATAAGTGAAATAGCATCAATAGTTGATGGAGCTATAAGTGGTGAAGTTAAAGCAACTACTGAAAAAGCTGAAGATATGATAAAGGAAGGTAGAGAAATAGCAGCAATACATAAGAATATGGTAGTTAAGATACCTATGACTGTTGAAGGGTTAAAAGCAGTAAAAGTGCTTTCAGCAGAAGGAATAAAAACTAATGTAACATTAGTTTTCTCAGCTAACCAAGCTTTACTTGCAGCTAGAGCTGGAGCTACTTATGTATCACCTTTTTTAGGTAGATTAGATGATATATCACAACCAGGAATTGAATTAATTGAAGATATAGTAAAGATATTTAAAACTCATAATATAAATACTCAAATAATAGCAGCAAGTGTTAGACACACTATGCATGTAACTCAATGCGCTATTGCTGGTGCTGATATAGCTACAGTACCTTACTCTGTAATAGAACAAATGACAAAACATCCATTAACAGATCAAGGAATAGAAAAATTTAAAGCAGATTATAAAAAAGTATTTGGAGAGTAGATTTCAAAGGGGAAAATAAAATGGAGATTTTAGAATTAAAAAAAATAGCAAATGAAATTAGAAAGGATATTATTACATCAGTTTTTAGTGCAAAATCAGGTCATCCAGGAGGATCTTTATCTTCAGCAGATATATTAACTTATTTATATTTTGAAGAAATGAATATAGATCCAAAAAATCCTCAAAAGCAAGATAGAGATAGATTTGTATTGTCAAAAGGTCATGTTGCACCTGTATATTATTCAACATTAGCTAATAGAGGATTCTTTCCAAAGGAAGATTTAAAAACACTTAGAAAAATTGGTTCTTATCTTCAAGGTCATCCTGATAAAAAACATATACCTGGGGTAGATATGTCTACAGGATCATTAGGTCAAGGAATTTCAGCAGCTGTAGGTATGGCACTATCTGCAAAATTAGGAAATGATAATTATAGAACGTATACTCTTTTAGGGGATGGAGAAATACAAGAAGGACAAGTATGGGAAGCTGCTATGTTTGCTGGTCATAAAAAATTAGATAACTTAGTTGTTATTATTGATAATAATGGACTTCAAATAGATGGAAATATAGAAGAAGTATGCTCACCATATCCAATTGATGAAAAATTTAAGTCATTTAACTTCCATGTAATTAATATAGATGCACATAATTTTGATGAAATAAAAATGGCATTTGATGAAGCTAGATCTATAAAAGATAAACCTACTACAATTATAGCTAAATCTATAAAGGGTAAGGGAATTTCATTTATGGAAAACCAAGCTTGTTGGCATGGATCTGCTCCAAATGAAGAGCAATATGAATTAGCGATGAAAGAATTAAACGAGGTAGGTGAGAAGTTATGTCAAATGTAACTACAGTTATAAAACCAATAGCTACTCGAGAAAGTTATGGAAATGCACTAGTTGAATGTGGTAGAGAAAATGAAAATATAGTTGTACTAGATGCTGATTTAGCAGCTGCAACAAAAACAAGTCTATTCAAAAAAGAATTTCCAAATCGTCATATAGATTGTGGTATTGCTGAATGTAATATGGTATCTATTGCAGCGGGTATTGCCAGTACAGGAAAAATACCTTTTGTAAGTTCATTTGCAATGTTTGTGGCAGGTAGAGCTTTTGAACAAATAAGAAACTCTATAGGATATCCTAAATTAAATGTTAAAATAGGTGCTACTCATGCAGGTATATCTGTAGGAGAAGATGGAGCAACTCATCAATGTAACGAAGATATAGCTCTTATGAGAACTATACCTGGAATGGTAGTAATTAATCCTTGTGATGATATTGAGGCAAAAGCAGCTGTAAAAGCAGCTATAGACCATGAAGGACCTGTATACTTAAGATTTGGAAGATTAGCAGTTCCTGTAATAAGTGATACCGAAGATTATAGCTTTGAAATAGGCAAAGGTAGAGTGTTAAAAGAAGGTGATGATATAACAATAATAGCTACAGGACTTTGTGTATCAGAATCTTTAGAAGCAGCTAAGATGCTTGAAGAAGATGGTATAAGTGTTAAAGTTATAAATATGCACACTATAAAGCCTATAGATGAAGAGTTAATAATAAAATCATCAAAAGAGACTAAAAAAATATTTACAGTAGAAGAACACTCTATTATTGGCGGATTGGGAGATGCAGTATGTGCTGTTACGTGTGCTAATGATCCAATTCCTGTAATTAAAATAGGTATAAATGATGTCTATGGCGAATCAGGTACGGCAGTAGAATTACTTAAGAAGTACGGATTAAATAGTGAAGGCATTTATAAACAAATAAAATCTAATCTATAATCAGAAGCTTAATAGAATATACAAGTTATCAAGAAAAGTTAAAATTTATTATTACATAAGAGAAAACGTTTTTAGAAATTGATATGGTTATTAATTTGATAATAAAATTATAGGGGGAAGTTACAAATGAGTAAGAAGTTTAGAAAATTAATTGGTTTATTATTAAGTTCATCTTTAGTTCTAGGAATGGTTGGATGTAGTGCTAGTGGAGAAGGACAAGGAGATAACACTATAGCATTTATACCACCAACAATGGTAAGTTCTTTTTATGAACAAACTATAGCAGGAGCTAAAGATAAAGCTAACGAGTTAGGATATACAGTAAGTACAACAGCACCTCAAAAAGAAGATGATTATGAAGGTCTATTAAAATGTGTAGAAGATGCTATAACAAAAGGTGCAAAAGCAATAGCTTTATGTACAACAGATGATAAAACAATGGCTATAG
>CAMBXR010000081.1 GCA_945871955.1 uncultured Clostridium sp.
AAAATCCAAAGAGCGTTAGCGATAAGGTGACATCTTTGATGTCATTTTTTATTTTAAGGATTTTGTATTTTATATAGATTGTGGAAAAAAAGAAAAATTAAATTTGATATATTTGTAACTGTGAAAAAGTTTCATAGTGTAGTAATATAAATTCACTTTAAAAAATGGTAAAAAAGTAAAATAAAGTTTATAGATTTAAAACTTTTTATGGTATATAAAACGTCTTATAAATGAGAGGTGAATAAATAAGATGAAATTACTAAGCTTAGTAGAAAGAAAAAAAGAAAAACAAGTAAAAAAATATATAGTTGAAAATAAAGAATCCTTGTATAAGTTTGCTTATAGCTATGTAAAAAATGAAGATGATGCATTGGATATAGTACATGATGCCATATGCAAATCATTAACTAATATAAACACTCTCAAAAACTTAGATAGCATTAAACCTTGGATTTATCAAATAATATCAAACTGTGTAATAGATAATATGAGAAAGAATAAAAAATATGTAGCAATAACTGAGGACTTACAAGATGAATATGCAATAGGGTATGATACATATGAAGATATAGATTTACAAGGGGCTTTGGAGAGATTACCCGAAAAGTATAGAATTGTAATAATACTTAGATATTTTGAAGATATGAAAATAGCTGATATAGCACATGTACTAAATGAAAAAGAAAACACTGTAAAAACAAGGCTGTATAATGGTTTATCTAAATTAAAAATAGAACTTATTGAAGAAGAGGTGTGAAAGATTTGAAAAGTAATAGATTAAAAGATTTAAAACATAAATACGATAATATAGAAATCCCAGATAGATTAGATGATGTGATAATGGATGCATTTAATATGAATAATAAGAAAGATAGTAAAAAAACAGTAGTTAGATGGTCTATTATTGCTGCATCAATATGTGTAATAGTTGGTACAGTAAATTTAAGCCCAACATTTGCAAGTACTTTTGAAAATATACCTGTATTAGGTAATGTTATAAAAATCATAAATTTCAAAAACTATAGAATAAATAAAAATGGATATGATGTATCAATAGATGTACCAAGTGTGGAAGGTTTAAAGGATAAGGACTTAGAGTATAAATTAAACAATGAGTTTGAGGCAGAAGGTAAGGATATGTATAATGAGTATTTAAGTGAAATAAAAGACTTAGAAGAATTAGGTGAGGAAGGTAGAACATATGGCAAGACATGGTATGAAGTTATAAATGAAAATGATGATATTTTATCATTAGTTATTTATAATTATTGTGCTCAAGGTTCATCTAACACTACTAGAAAGTTTTATAATATAGATAAGAAAAATGAAACAGTATTAACCTTGGAAGGGATGTTTGAAGGAAGCGACTATGTAAATATAATAAGTAAAAATATTATAAGTCAGATGAGAGAAAGAACTAAGCAAAATCCTGAGGATGTTTACTGGATTGATGATGAGATATATAATTTTGAACAGATCAAGAAAGACCAAGGTTTTTATATAAATAGTAATAATGAATTAGTTATTTGTTTTGATAAATATGAAGTTGCACCTGGCTCTTCTGGGCTAGTAGAATTTAAGATTCCTAAAAGTGTGACTAATCAACTTATGAATAATTAAAAAATAACTTATAATCAATTGAAAGGGCAATCTATGCCCTTTTTTGTTTTATATCTATTTATTAAGAATATAAAAATTTTCATGGGAAAATATAAATATATAATTTTATATTTATAGTTAGGAGATTAATATGAGAAATAATAAAAAGATTATAAATAAAATTATATATTTAGCAATGTCGATACTTATATTACTTAATGTTGTTGGAATAGGTATAAAAGATAATATAAATAAGAAAATCCACAGTAATATATTAATTGAAAATATTAATGTAGGAAAACTAACTGAAGAAGAGGCTATAAATAAACTGAAAAAAACTTATCCCATAAAAGATTTTATAATTGTATATAATGATAAAAAGTGGATAATAAAAGCTAAAAATCTAGATTTAAATTATAATATAGAAAATAGTGTAAAAGAGGCTATTAAATACACAAGAAGTGAAAGTAAACTAGAAAATATTAAAAGAAAAGCAAAGTTAAATACAAAAAAGCCTTATAATATAAAGCTTAAAGCTACGTATAATGAAACAAAATTGTCTAAAGAACTAGAGGTTATCTGCAAAGAAATAAATGTAAATGCAGTGGATGCGACTTTTCATGTGGAGTTAAGTGGAGAACTAAAAAGAACTGAGTCAAAGGAAGGTAAGCAAGTTGACTTATCAAGATTAAAAGAAGATATATATAATATGATAAATAAAAAGAAAATTGAAACTATAAACTTATCTGTACTAACATTATATCCTAAAATTTCTACAAAACAGGTTGAAAGTATAAATTCTATATTAGGTCAATTTAGTACAAGTTTTAATGATTCCACATCAAGAGGAAGTAATATTCATGTAGCAGGAGAAAGTACTAGTGATGTGCTCTTAATGCCTGGAGATACTTTTTCATATAATAAAATTACTGGTGCAAGAAATTGGGTAAATGGATATAAAAGTGCACCAATAATCGTAGGCGGAAAAGTAGTAAATGGAGAAGGTGGAGGTGTATGTCAAGTATCCACAACTATTTATAATGCAGCATTATTATCAGGTCTTACTATTGATGAGGTACATAATCATTCTTTGCCATCTAGATATGCACCAAGGGGTAGAGATGCTACAGTTTCTTATGGATATACGGACCTAAAATTTTCAAACCCTTTTACTCATCCAGTATATATAAAAAATATAGTAAAAAATGGGGCTATAACATCAAAAATTTATGGATGCAGTTCAGATAAAGAAAGAATAATAATTAAAATGGAAGAGGAATATACAAAGGATAAAATTACTGTACAAACATATAGATTATATTTAGATGAAGAACATAATATTATAAGAAAAGAATTAGTGAATAAAAGTATTTATAAACGAAAATAAAATAATTAGATTTTGCATGTTTAAAGTAAAACTATTCAGGTATATATATACTAAAAGGAATTAAAAATTAGGAATTTAAAATAAATTATAATAATTGGGAGGATATTAAAATGAAAAAATTTGTATGTACAGTATGTGGATATATATATGAGGGAGAAAAGCCACCTGAAAAATGTCCAGTTTGTAAAGTAGGAGCTGAAAAGTTCGAAGAAGTTAAGGGAGAAATGAAATGGGCAGATGAACATAGAATAGGTGTGGCACAGGGTGTTGACGAACAAATAGTAGAAGACTTAAGAGCTAACTTCATAGGGGAATGTACAGAAGTAGGTATGTATTTGGCAATGAGTCGTCAAGCTGATAGAGAAGGATATCCAGAAGTAGCAGAAGCTTATAAAAGAATAGCTTTAGAAGAAGCGGAACATGCTGCTAAATTTGCAGAACTTCTTGGAGAAGTAGTTGTAGCTGATACTAAAGAAAACTTAAGAGTAAGAGTAGATGCAGAGTATGGAGCAACTGATGGAAAATTAAAATTAGCTAAAAGAGCTAAAGAATTAGGACTAGATGCTATACATGATACAGTTCATGAAATGTGTAAAGATGAAGCAAGACATGGTAAAGCATTCTTAGGATTATTAGAAAGATATTTTGGATAAAATAGATAATAAAAATGCCGTATACTAAAAAGTAGTACGGCATTTTTAATTAAAAAAATTACAAATTATTTTATTAATCTAAAAATATATTTAAATTAGTGATAATTAATACACTATATGAAATATAATATAATAAAGAGTTGTATAATAAAAATTAAAAGGGGGAACTATATATGCTAAAAACGCCTTTAGGATTTTTATATGTATACATAAATAATGAACCTGTGGAATATAAATTAAATTCATTGCCATTAAAACCTATAGAAATATGTTCTTATGAAGTTGATTCAAGATATATGATTGAAATTGATAAAAGTCAAATTAAACAAGGAGATATTATAACCTTTTGTATTGATACAAATATAATAGCACAAAAAGATGGAGGAGATTGTTTAGTAGAGGCTATGTTTGAAAGCGATGATTTGTTTTTAGCTATAGGAGGATATGACATAAACAACAATAATAAAAATAAATTTGCATATTATTTTTCAGTGATAGAAAATGGGTTAAAAGCAGAAATTATTGACTTACAATATATAGAAGATTTTAATGTAGCTATTGCATGGAGTGATACAGATAAACTTGATTATTACACATCTGTTTGGTTTGGTGCAGATCCTTATATATAAAAAATTAAGTATATAAATTATTTGATAAAACTATTGAAAATATAATAAATAGAAATAAAAAAGAAGTTATAAATAAAGAAATTTATTTTAACTTCTTTTTTTTGTAACCCATATTCAAATTATTAATAAATTAATAATATATCCTAAATATCATTTTAAGGAAGTGACAAAATGGAAAGAGCCAATAATCAATTTTGCGCTGATGCAGGCGGTAAATATTGTCCTTGTCATCTTGCTCACAGTGGAGATTGTATAAAATGTAGCCTGATAAGAGGAGAAAAAGTTTGTGAGTGTAAGTGGCAAGGTGTTTGTATTTATAATGAGTTACAACATAATAAAATAGTATCAGTAAAAGAAAGAACAGAATTATTATGCAAAATAATAGAACGAAAAGAAATTGAGGATAATATTTATCTTATTAAGATGGAAATACCAAAGTATTTAGCAAGAGAATTAAGTGAACCGGGAGCTTATGTATTTTTAAAAGATAAAGATAGAGAAAGTCCTTATTTTAATGCGCCTATATCTGTAATGGATATAGATGAAGACAATAATATTTTGGAACTTGTAGTTATACCAAGGGGAATAAAAACAAAGCCTTTAGTTAGTAAGAATGAAATTATTATGAAGGCGCCATATTTTAATGGGATTTTTGGAATAAAAGAAATCAAATCTAATAAGAATCAAAAATGTGTAGTAATTTTAGATGGTTTATCTCAAGTAAATTCTATAAATGTTATTAAAAGATTAATAAGAAATGATAATGAAGTAGAGGTATTTATTAATGAGGAAGATAAACGATTAGAAATAGTAGAAGAAAAAATAAAAAATATGGGAGTAAGTATAAATCTATTTAATTTAAAAGACAAGGAAGATAAGTTAATAAATTATATAAGAAATAATAATATAAGTTTTGTTTATAGTTGTGGATTAATATATTTTAATAAGTATATTTTACAATTAGTAGACCAAATAGATGAAAAGATAAAATTTGCAATTCCAAATAATAATTTAATTTGTTGCGGAGAAGGTATGTGTGGAGCATGTACTGTTAGATTAAATAATTGCAGAATTAAAACTTGTAAAGCTCAAATGAATGGGCGAGATTTTTTAAGTAATCTTAAATAATTTAGGGGGGATAAAATTGGCTAAAGTTGTGGTTATTGGAGGTGGCTGGGCTGGGTGTGCAGCTGCAATAAGTGCATCAAAAGCTGGAGCTGAAGTTGTTATTCTTGAAAAAACAGATTTGTTAGTTGGCCTTGGCAATGTGGGAGGAATAATGAGAAATAACGGAAGATATACTGCCTGTGAAGAAGCAATGTGTTTTGGTGCAAAAGAATTATTTACAATAACTGATGAAAATGCAACACATAAAAATATGAATTTTCCAGGTCATAATCATGCTACAATTTACAATGTTTTAAAAATAGAACCACCAGTAAGAAAGCTTATAAAAGATATGGGAATTGACGTTAGAATAATGAGTAGAGTTGTAGATGTTGATTGTGAAGAAGGTTTACTAAAAGCTGTAATATTAGAAGATGGAGAAAGAATAGAAGGAGATAGTTTTGTAGATACAACAGGGTCTTCAGGACCTATGGGAAATTGTTCTAAATACGGAAATGGATGTGCCATGTGTGTATTAAGATGTCCATCCTTTGGTGGAAGAGTCAGTATAACTGCAAGATGTGGCGTTGAAGATATGATTGGAAAACGATGTGATGGAGATTTTGGTGCTTTTAGTGGTTCTATGAAATTATTGAAAGAAAGCTTAGGTGAAGATATACAAAAAGAATTAAATGAAAAAGGTTTTGCAGTAATACCTTTACCAAAATCTCTTAGAAATGAGAAAAAACTTGATATAAAAGTTTGTCAACAATATGCTCTTCATGAATTTGCAGAGAATATTGTCTTAATTGATACAGGACACGCAAAATTAATGTCGCCTTTCTTTGAACTAGAAAAATTAAGATCAGTACCTGGTTTTGAAACTGCATGTATAGTAGATCCATATTCAGGAGGAAAAGGAAATTCTATAAGATATATGGCAGTATCTCCAAGAGATAATTATATGAGAGCACAAGGAATGAAAAATTTATTTGTAGGAGGAGAAAAATCAGGATTTTATGTAGGACACACGGAAGCTATTTGCACAGGTTCTCTAGCAGGTCATAATGCAGTAAGATACTTAGCTAATATGGAATATTTACAACTACCTACTACTACATTAATTGGTGATTTTTTAGCTTACTCAAATGAAGAAATGCATAAAAAAGATGGCGAAAAGAAGAGATTTACTTTTGCGGGAAGTATATATTTTGAAAGAATGAAGGAATTAGGTTTTTATACATTAGACAAAGATAAAATAGCAAAAAGAGTAAAGGATGCTAATTTATTTGGAGTTTATGATAAGAAAATATTAAGTTAATAAAAAACACCTTGCTTAAATGAAAACTTTAAGTAAGGTGTTTTGCTACTATTTAAAGAAATAATGAGATAAATTCTTGGCTACATAACATAATTCTTAGATATGTTATTAAAAAATGACGGAAATTTTATAGATAATTTAAAATAATAAAAATATTTTCACAAATTGTTAGTAATGATATATAAATAATTGTGAATAGAAATAAACTATGCTAGAATCTAATTATTATAATTGATTTAATGTAGTATAATTATGGGGATTTGGAGTGATATTATGGGATACACGATGGGGGAAAAGCTGGCTAATATATCATTAGATATGAAAATTGTAAAGATGCTATGTAAGGTAAATGAATATAAGGGTGAACAAATTATATATAAAAAACAACCTAAGAGTGTTATATCTACAATTACGGATAATGCTATAATTAATTTTGTTTATGATACATGTAGTGACAATTTTTTTTCTGAAAGAGAAAGATTAGTAAAACTAATTAATAATGAGATTACTCCACAAACAAGACAGGATATAGATGTTGTAGAGTTTAGAGATGTAGTAAAAACTGTAAATAGTGCATATGAAGATATTAAAATATGCTCTAAAACTATATTAGAACTTCATGGATATTTGCATAGATACTCTCTTGTTAGAGGGGGGAGATATAGAAATGAAGATATAAGTTTATTTAATTTAGATAATACAGAAGTAAATGTGGAGAATAGTATAGAAAAAAACATAGAAAATGATATAGAAAACTTATGTAGTACATATTATAAATTAATAGAAAGTGATGAAATTCAAGATTTAATAATAATATCAGCTTTTATAATGGATATTATTTTAATATCGCCTTTTAAAGAAGATAATATTAAAATGGCTAAAATTCTAACTTTATTATTATTAAATAAAAGTGGGTATGAAGTTGGAAGGTTTACTAGTTTAGGTGAGTTTTATGAAGATGAAAATATATCGTTTTTTAGAAATTTATTTATCAAAAATAAAGATTTTGATATATACTCTTATAATATGAATAAATGGTTAGAATATTTTCTATCATTTATATTAGCTGCTTTTGAACAACTAAGTGAAGAAATGAACTTAGTTGGAATTAAAAAAGAAACTAAAACAAGAAGAATAGAAAAAGTTATAAATTCTACTTTAGGGTATTTTACAAAGGATGATATAAGAAATCAATGCCCTGATATACCAGAGCCAACTATTAATAGGGTTTTTAATAACTTAAGAAAAAGTGGAAAAATCGAGGTAGTTGCTAAAGGTAGAAGTGCAAAATGGAAGAAGAAATAGACTTAAAGGATATATTATTTAATATATCCTTTTTTGCTTATAAGGAAAAAACATTAAGATTTACTTCACAAGCTATAATGAAAATGATTGC
>CAMBXR010000082.1 GCA_945871955.1 uncultured Clostridium sp.
ATAATATGATATACTAGATGAAGGCCTAAAAATTAATTAGGATACTTTCTATTTAAATAAAGAAAACTTAAAAGAGGTGAAAAAATATGGAATGGATAGAAATATTTAAAGCCATTATACTAGGTATAATTGAGGGAATTACAGAATGGCTACCTGTTAGTAGTACAGGTCATATGATTTTAGTAGACGAATTTTTACAACTTGGTATGTCACCAGAATTCAAAGAAATGTTCTTTGTTGTAATACAGCTTGGTGCAATCATGGCTGTTGTACTTTTATACTGGAAGAAGATTTTTCCATTTAACTTTAATAAAAAGCCATTTGTAGAAAAAGATATAATTATAATGTGGATAAAAATAGTGCTAGCATGTATACCAGCAGCAATTATAGGATTAAAGTGGGATGATCAAATAAATGCATTATTCTATAATTTCCAAACAGTAGCAATTATGCTTATATTATTTGGTATCTTATTTATAGTTGTAGAAAATCATAATAAAGGAAAAACACCTAAGATAAATAATATGAATCAACTTACATATAAAGCAGCTCTTATTATAGGTTTATTCCAAGTAATAGCAGCAGTTTTCCCAGGAACGTCTCGTTCAGGGGCAACAATAGTTGGAGCATTATTAATAGGTGTATCTAGAGAAATAGCAGCAGAATTTACATTCTTCTTAGCTATACCAGTAATGTTTGGAGCAAGTTTACTTAAACTAGTTAAATTTGGACTTGTATTCACAGGCTTTGAACTAGTTGTACTTGCAGTAGGAACAATAGTTTCATTTATAGTATCTGTATGGGCAATTAAATTCCTTATGGGATACATTAAGAAACATGACTTTAAAGTATTTGGTTGGTATAGAATAGTACTTGGAATTATCTTATTAGCATATTTCTTCTTTATAAGATAATGTGAAATATATAAAGCTATGGCGAAAATTAATTGCCATAGCTTTTTTATTATATATAAAAAGATTAATTTTTAGTAAATTTGCTTAAATCCTTCACCCAAAGCTTCATGAACATCTGTAATAACAACAAATGCATTAGGATCAACTGTTTTTACTATTCTTCTAAGAGATGATACTTCTTTCTTACTTACGACTACAAGTAAGGCATCTTTTTCTTCTTTAGTATACCCCCCTTTTGCACTTAGTATGGTAACACCTCTGTTCATTTTTTCTAAGATTGCTTTGGATATTTCATTTGGCGAGTTTGATATTATAGTAAATGATTTAGCACTGTGTATACCTTCTATAACCATATCGCTTACAACTACAGCTATGTATAATCCAAGGGCAGAATATAAACCTATTTCAATTTTTCCTGTGGCGAAAATTGATGATATAACAACAATACAATCAGCTACTCCCATTAATTTTGGAACACTAACGGATGGAAACCATCTATTTAATATTAAACCTATTAAATCAGTACCACCTGTTGTTCCATTTATTTTAAAGATTATTCCCAATCCTAATCCTAAAATAACACCACCTGTAAGAGTTGCTAGTAATACATCATTAGTGATTTCAAGGTTTGCAAAGTTTTCACATAAATTTAAAGCTAGAGTAAAAAATACTATACCTAACAAAGTTTTTAAACATTCTATTTTTGTTAGAACTTTATATGCAATTATAAATAAAGGAACATTGAAAATTAAGTTTACTAACCATAAAGGAATATGCAATAAATAGTTAACTATTACTGCTAAACCTGTTAATCCGCCTGGTGCAATTGAATGTGGGTCAAAGAATAATATAAAAGATAATGCCAGTAAAAAACATCCCACAATAAGAAGAGATGTCTCATAGATAAATTCTTTAAAACTAACTTTTTCTTCCCCCATAATAAACCTCCACTTTAATATAATATTGATAAATATTCTACTTACAAGTAACATTCTAGACTTTATATTTGTAAAAGACAACAATATAAGATAATAATTAAAAAATTTGATAATTTATGATTTATTTATATAAAATAAAAATTATTTGCTTGATTAAGTAAGAGAATTGCATAAAAATGGAATAAAATACCAACATATAGAAATTTTTTTATAATGAAATGCATAAAAATCTGAATTATAATATAATCACTGAGATATAAAGGGGTGTTATAATATGTTTTTTTATAATGGGGAATTAAGAAATTTTAATTTACACAAAATGCAAGAAGATGTGGGAGATAAATTTTTTGCAAAGATTTGTAATAATAGTATATGTTTTGATTTAGAAATAAACAAAAATAATGAAGAAGATATTATAAATATACTTAAAGAGAATAAGCAATTATATTACTTTTTTGGCAAAAGGGAAGGTAAATATCTATCATGTATTAATGGGAAAAAATACATAGTGGATGATGAAAGAAGTAAAAATTCAAAGGGAATATTTATGGCAGACGCATATTTTAACGAATATGATGATATAAATCTTGGATTTTTATTATCGTATGATAATGGAAAAGTTAATATTCAACCTGCAATAGAAGGTGAAGGTATTAAATATAGAATATGCGAAGTTGTTGAAAATTGCGGAGATTTATATAATGAAATGAAAGTATATTTAGATGAATTTATAATATAAAGTTACTTATATATAAGTCAGCACTAGAAATTAGTGCTGACTTTTGTTTTGAATAAAAGTAAATGGACAATTATAATATTAAGAGACGTTATAAATTTAAGGAGATAAAAATGAACAATAAATTTGAAAAATTTAATTTAGATAAAAACATAATAAAAGCACTAAATAATTTGAAATATGAGGAACCATCAAAAGTTCAAGAAGAAGTTATTCCTAGATTATTAAGTGAAAAAGATGTAATAGTAAAATCGAAGACAGGAAGCGGAAAAACTGCATCTTTTGCTGTACCACTGGTACAAAAAGTTGATATAAATAATAATAGTGTGCAAGGATTAATAATAGCACCAACAAGGGAACTAGCATTACAAATTAAAGAAGAAATACAAAATATAGGAAGAATAAAAAAAGTTAGATGTAGTGCAATATTTGGAAAGCAACCATTGAAAGACCAAATAGCTGAATTAAAGCAAAGGGTACATATAGTAGTTGCTACACCAGGGAGAATAATGGATCATATAGGAAGAGGAACTATAGACCTAAGTAATATAAAATATTTTATAATAGATGAAGCAGATAAAATGTTACATAAAGGTTTTGTTGAGGATATGGAATCTATACTTAGCAAGTTACCACAAAAATCATGTAAAGGCATGTTTTCAGCAACCATTGATGATAACATAAATATAGTTTGTAACAAATATATGAAAAATCCAGAAATGATTGATATAAAAATTGATGATATACAAGTGAAAAAGCAAATAAGTGAGTACTTTATAAAAGTTGAAAAAGAAAGTAGATATGAAACTCTTAAAGATATAATTTATAGTGAATGTCCAAATTCTACAATTATTTTTGCAAATACAAGAGATAAAGTAGATGAAATTTATAAAAATATGAAAAAGGATAGGTTTTTAGTGGGAGCAATTCATGGAGAAATGTCTCAAGATAAAAGATTATTCATTATTAAAGATTTTAAAGATTATAAATTTAATATTTTAGTAAGTAGTGATATTACTTCTAGAGGAATTCATATTGATGATGTTTCATTAGTAATAAATTACGAAGTACCTAGAGATAAAGAAAATTATGTTCATAGGATTGGAAGAACAGGAAGAGCGGATAAACTAGGAAAAGCAATTACATTAGTTTCATCAAATGAAGAAAAATACTTAAATGATATTAAAGAATATACAGGAAATGAAATTGAAGAAATAAATAATATTGATGAAAATAAAGTGAATAATGGAAAAGAAGAATTAAATAAACTTCAAAAAAATATATTAAAAAATAAAAAAGATAATAAAAAAGAAAATAGCAATGAAGAAGTTACAAAAATTTATTTAAATGTAGGAAAGAAAAAGAAAATAAGAGTAATAGATATTGTGGGAGCTCTTAGTAATATTGAAGGCATAGAAAATGAAGATATTGGAGTAATAGAAGTTAAAGATGTATGTTCTTATGTTGATATATTAAATTATAAGGGAGCTAAATTTTTAGAAAATAATAAAGAAATAACAATAAAGAAAAAATTAGTAAAGGTTAAGAAAGATAGATCTTATTAAAATAGAAAAGTGTTGGGTATAAATTTGAAGTTGGCTATTACAATAGGTGTGTATCTATATTTATCAAATAATAAAATAAATTGCCCGGGAAATGCTTCTTTAAAAACAGTATATATTTTGCTTACAACTCCTCATACTAATTTGAAATTATATAAGAGTATAAAAGAAAGGCTTATAAAAATAGTCATATTAAAATAGAAATTTGTTGACTTGTACCTTACGTATACCAATATAATCATAGCAAATACTAAAACAAGGAGTGAATAATGTGAAAATAAATGAAGTTATTCAACAAGTTGATTTAACAAAAAGAGCAATTAAATATTATGAGGAACAAGGTCTCTTATCAGTTAATAAAGATGAAAATGGTTATAGAAATTATACTGAGGAAGATGTAAAGATTTTAAAAGAAATTTCTGTATATAGAAAATTAGGTATTAGCATAAAAGATATTAAAACTTTGCTTGAAAAGAAAGATGACCAATTATTAAATAATATATACAAAGAAAAAATCAATAAATTAGAAGAATATAAAAATGAAGCTGAATTATTGAAGAAATTTATTGATAATAATGATGTGGATGATATATATGAAAATTTAGATTATGAAACAATTGGTAAAGCTATACAAGATATGATTCCTGGATTTTATGGATATTATTTCATGAATCATTTTATGCCATATTTACAAATGAAAATTGAGACAAAAGAACAAGAAAATGCATATAAAAGAATTATTGAATTTTTGGACAATGCAGAAATTAAAATACCTTTACTTATGAAAATTAGTAGTTATATTATGTATAGATTATTGCCTAAACAAGACATGAGTAAAATGGTTGAACAAATGGAAGCTAAAACTAAAGAATATATAAATATATCAGAAGAAGAATATGAAAAGTTAAAAGAGCAAACTAGAAAAAATGTAAAAATGAAAAATAGCATAATTTTCAAATATCATCCTGCATTTATTTCGCAAAGAAAATTTATGAGGCGCTTAAAAGATAGTGGCTACAATGATATATTTATTCCAAATATGATACTATTATCACCAAAATACAAAGAATACCATGAAGCTCTATCAAGTATTAATGAACGTATTTGCAATGATTTGGGATTACATTATGATTCAAAATACAATTTAATTATGAAATGATAAAAATAGGAGTAGCTTTACTCCTATTTTTTATGGACAGATAGATTATAAGATAATAAGCAGGTCATTAATTAGAATAAAAAATTTAGACTCTGTTTTAAATCAATATTGCAAATGATACAATAAGAGTAAATACGCAATTGTTATAAAATACGCACTACTTATAAGGGGGAAGAATTATGAATAAAAAACTAATCAATAACATTTTCAAATCCATAGGATTAGCTATGGGGGTAGCAACGGTAGTATTATCAATCATGAAAACTATAGATACAAATACTGCTATAACGCTACTAGGGATAGGTGTTACATCAATAGGGATTTCACAACTTAGTTCAGAAAATTAATATAATACGAACTACTTACAACAAATTAAATAACCATACCTGAGTATATATTGAAATTACTAAGGTATGGTTATTTTTTATTATAATTATCACGAAGTAAGCTAACAGGCCTAAATAATTTAAGAAGAAAGGGCAAATCATTAAAAACAAAAGAAACAAGAGGCAAATTTAATATAGGTAAAAGTATAAAAGATAGACCTAAAGAAGTTAGAAAAAGAGAAAATATAGGTCATTGGGAATTAGATACAGTTGTATCTAGTCGTGGAAAATCAAAATATTGTCTTTCAACTTTTGTTGAGAGAAAGAGTAGATTTTTAATAGCTCAAGTAATGAATAATAGAAAATCAGCAACATTCAATTTTCATTGCTTTAAAGCATTTGATTCAATTCCTAATAACTTAATTAAGACATTTACAGTTGATAGAGGTAAAGAATTTGCTGGTTATAATGAAATTGAAAAGACATTAAATGTTGAAGTATATTTTGCAGATCCTTATTCATCTTGGCAAAGAGGTACTAATGAAAATACAAATGGTTTAATAAGAGAATTTTATCCTAAAAAATTTGATTTTGCTACAATAACACAAAATGAACTTGATACAGTTGTAAATATAATAAACAATAGACCTCGCAAGTGTCTTGGATATAAAACACCTGCGGAGGTCTTTGCTGCAACATAAATATAAACTGTTGCACTTATATTGACAAATTATCATATAAAAAATCAACGTTATAAAAACGTTGATTTTCATTCTTCAAATTCTTAATATTATTCTTTAAATAATTTTTCTTCTTTTTTTTCTAATTTTTCAGCAGCCTTTTCTATTTTATGTTCAGCTCTATTTTCTTTTTTTTCTTCATGATGTTTAGCTCTCTCTTCAACTTTTTTCTCATGTTCTAATTTATGCTCATAATGTTTCTCATCTCTAACTTCCTTTTTCATCTGATGCTTTAGTTCATGGGCAAATTTTTTTTCCTCATGTCTTTCATGTCTATGTTCTTTTTTCTCTTCGTGATGAATCTCCATTTCATTGAATCTTTCTTTTATGCTCATAATGTCATCTCCTTTATATAGATTCCATAATATTTTCTGCAATATAATAAGCAATATTCCTTATTATTTGAAATGGAAACAATACTATAAGTTAGCTTTTTTAGGCTATGTTAGCTAACTTTGTGATTAATTATATGCAAAATAGGTTATAATATAGACATAAACTACACTTCAGTTAATTCATAGAAAGGATATCTAATATTATGTCAAAAAAGGATATAAAAGCTATAATAAAAGATTAAAAAAAGAATGAACTTACAGAATTAATTTCAGTAGCACAAGAAGTATTAAGTACTTTATTTAATTCTTCTGAAATTAGAGAGAATGTTAAAGAAAGTAGATTTTCCAAGGGATATGAATGTCCAAAATGTCAATGTAAAGATGTAAATAAAAATGGGAAGTCTAACGGAAGACAAAGATATATCTGTAAACATTGTCGTACAAGTTTTGATGAGTTTACTATGTCTCCATTTTCTAATACAAAATTAGGTTTAGATAAATGGTTAAAATACTGTGAGTTAATGATATTAGGGCTTTCTGTAAGAAAATGTGCTGAAGAAGTTGGTGTAGGTGTTAAAACCTCTTTCTATATGCGTCATAGAATACTTGATGTAATCAATCTATCATTAAAAAATGATAAAGTTGAAGGCATAGTAGAAGTAGATGAATGCTTTATTAAGGAGTCTTTTAAGGGTAATCATTCTAAAAGTACTACATTTGTAATGCCTAGAAACCCTAGAAAAAGAGGTAAAGGTAAAAATGATAAGAAGAAAAGAGGAATATCAAAAGAGCAGATTTGTATAGAGACCGCAATTGATAGAAAAGGAAATATCCTTATGGGTGCTGTTTGTAATGGTAGAATTACAACAAATCAAATAGTTAACTTTTTTGACAATAAAGTATGCGAAGGGGCTACTTTTTGTGTAGATTCACATAAATCATATGTGGGAATAAAGGATAAGTTAAACGTAGAATTAAAGCAAGTTCCTAGAGGAAAATCAATGATAGATACTGTTTATCATTTACAGCATATAAATGCTCTTCACAGTAGCTTTAAGAGATGGTTA
>CAMBXR010000083.1 GCA_945871955.1 uncultured Clostridium sp.
TTAAGAATTAATTTATTGTTAACCTACTGTTTAATTTTCAAAGTTCTTATTTGCTCGTTTCAGCTTCTTCATTTTATCAAAGCTGTTTTTCTTTGTCAACTACTTTTTTCAGAAATTTTTTCTGAGTTTTCGCTGCCGTTTGTCCTCGTCTCAAGGACAAGTATTACTATACCATCATAATAAATGACTGTCAACACTTTTTTTAATTTTTTTCAAAAATACTTATTTTAATTACTTAAATATAACTGTTGTTTTTATATTTATATATGTATAATCAAGTAAATTACAGGCATTCAATTATTTATTAATTACTTAATGTTTATTAATTAAAATTTATAATTTTTATTATTTATAAGTAAATATAATTGAATAATATAAAACTAATTATAGTATTCATTGTTATATTTATTAAATTATAATAATAAAGTGTTAACTTAATTATATAAAAAAATTAATCATATTTATAAAAATTAATTTTATTTATAATATATATAAGTTAACACCTTTTATTTTACTTCATTATTCTCATTGCATTTAAAACTGCTATTAGAGCTACACCTACATCTGCAAATACAGCTTCCCACATACTAGCCATTCCAGCAGCACCTAAAATCATTACTATTACTTTTATGCCTAAAGCAAATATGATATTTTGCCATACTATTTTATAAGTCTTTTTAGAAATTTTAATTCCTTCAGCTATTTTACTTGGTTCATCTGTCATTATAACTACATCTGCTGCTTCTATAGCTGCATCAGATCCTAGACCACCCATAGCTATTCCAACATCGGCACGAGCAAGCACAGGTGCATCATTTATTCCATCACCTACAAAAGCTATTTTTTCTTTTTCATTTCTATTTATATATAATTCTTCTATTTTTTCTACCTTTTCATTTGGTAATAAGTTTGAAAACACTTTATCTAGTTTTAATTTTTTAGCCACTGAATCTGCTACTTCTTTATTGTCTCCAGTTAGCATTACTGTTTCTTTTATACCTTGAACTTTTATTTCTTTTATAGCTTCTTCACTATCTGATTTAATTTTATCAGCTATTACTATATAACCTTTAAATTGATCATTAACTGCTATATAAACTACAGTTCCTACTTCAGTATTTTTTTCTATTTTTATATTGCTAGCTTCCATTAATTTTTCATTACCAGCTAAAATATAGTTATTTTCGTATTTTACTTTTATACCATGAGCTGCTATTTCTTCATATTCTTCTATCTTATTTAAATCAATTTCTTTATTGTAGTATTTTAATATTGATTTAGCAATAGGATGGTTAGAGTTTGCCTCTGCTATAGATGCAAGCTCCATCAATTTATCTTCTGAAATTCCCACTGGACTTACTTTCACCACATCAAATACACCTTCTGTTAGTGTTCCTGTTTTATCAAACACTACTGTGTCTACATATCTTAAAGCTTCTAAGTAGTTACTTCCCTTTATAAGAATACCATGCTTTGATGCAACACCTATACCACTGAAATAGCTTAATGGTATAGATAATACTAAAGCACATGGACAAGATACAACTAAGAAGATTAATCCTCTGTGTAGCCAATCACTAAATAAAGCACCTTCCATAAATATAGGAGGTAATATGGCTATTAATGCTGCCAATAAAACTACTATAGGTGTATAGTATCTAGAGAATACTGATATAAAGTTTTCTGTTTTAGATTTTTTACTACTAGCATTTTCAACCATGTCTAATATTTTAGATACTGTTGACTCGGAAAAATCCTTAGTAACTTGTACAGTTAATAAAGAATTTTTATTAATAAATCCAGATAATAAATCATCACCTTTATTAACAGTTCTTAATATTGATTCTCCAGTTAATGCTGAAGTATCCACCATTGAGTTACCTTCAACTACTATACCATCTAGTGGTACTTTTTCTCCTGGTTTAACTACTATATAATCACCAATTTCCACATCCTCTGGATTTACAACTTTAATAGAGTTTCCTATTTTCAAATTTGCCACATCTGGTCTTATTTCCATTAATTCGGATATGGATCTTCTTGATTTACCTACTGCAAGTTCTTGTAAATATTCACCTACTTTGTAGAATAACATAACTCCTACAGCTTCTGATGGTTCACCTATAGTTATTGCACCTATTGTTGCTATAGACATTAAGAAGTTCTCATCAAAAACTCTCCCCTTTGTAATATTTCTTAATGCTTTATATAGAACGTCTCCACCTATTAGTAGGTAGGATACTAAGAATATTATTAAAGAGTATTTGTTTTCTACCCCAGTAGCTTCTTGATAGAATGCGAATAAAAATACTAAAGCTCCAACTATTATTTTAAAAAGATTATATTTGCTATTGTCTTTTTCTACTTTCTTAGTTTTTATTTCAGTTTTATTTTCTTTATTATTAGATTCAACTTGTATATCAAGTCCTGGCTCTGTATCGTTTATTATATCTATTATAGTTTTTATTATTTTATCTTCATTCGTTGAATCTATTTCTACAGATAACTTTTTATTAACAAAGTTCATATGACAACTTTTTATTCCTTCTAATGAAGAAACTTTGTTATTCATTACTTCTGCACAGTGTGCACAATTAAGACCGCCTAAGAATATATCTTTTTTTATATTATTTTTCTTTTCACTTCCAACTACTTGTATATCAAGACCTGGCTCTATAGAATCTATTAAAGTAATAACTTCTTCTATTACTTTTCCTTTATTTTTGTTAGAGTTTATTTCTAAGATTAACTTTTTATTTACAAAGTTTAAGTTACTGTTTTGAATCCCATCTATGTTTTTGACTTTCTCTCCTATAACTTCTGCACAGTGAGCACATGTTAACCCACCAAGGACTAATTCTGTTTTATTTTCTTTTTTTGGCTTTTTACTAATCACTTGAATATCAAGTCCCGGTTCTATGGAATCTATTAAAGTAATAACTTCTTTTATTATTTCTTCTTCGTCATAGCAAGAGTCTATATCTAAAACTAACTTCTTTGTGACAAAGTTCATATTACTTCCTTCAACTCCATCAATATTTTTTACTAATTCCCCAATAGTTTCTGCACAGTGAGCACATGTTAATCCACCAAGCATCAACTCTTTTTTCATCAATACTGCTGTTGACATATATCTCTCCTCCTAACGATTATAAATTTCTTCTATATGGCATAATCCACAGTTAAATATTTGGTTTATATGATTATCATCTAATGAATAATAAACCACTTTTCCTTCTTTTCTAAATTTAACTAATCTAGCTTGCTTTAAAACTCTTAATTGATGAGATATTGCTGATTGTGTCATATTTAAAAGATCAGCTATATCACATACACACATTTCTTCTTCAAATAATGCATATATAATTTTTATTCTTGTTGTATCTCCAAATACTTTGAATAATTCTGCTAAATCATAAAGTTTTTCATCCTCTGGCATTTTATTTTTAACTTTTCCAACTATATCTTCATGTATACAATCACATTCACATCTATTTATAATATCTTTCATTATATTCCTCCAATTTTAAAATCAATATATGAACAACTATTCATATATTCATTGTATGCTACTTTTGTACTTTTTGCAACTATTTTTAAAATATTTTTAATAATTTACAGTTACTAAATATTCATATCTAAAATATTTTTTAATATATATATTAGTAGAATTTAATTTTTTAATAATAATTCGAAAGGAGAGTAATATAAAATGAACTATAACATAGATCCAAACTATATTTATCCTCAACCTTATATAGATCCTTTAATGTACATTAATCCTTATTTTATGAATAATAGTCAAGGTATGAATTTTAATCCAAACAAAAACCCTGAGTATACAACGTATTCAAATCAATATGTAGATAGTCCTCAATTTAATCCTTATGATAATAGTCAAAACAGCAATATGGAGGGTGAATTTAATAATAACAATATGAACAATATGAATAACTGGAATGATATGAATAATATTCCAAATAATGTACCTATAATCCCTATGATGCCTCCTAATATGATGCCAAATATGATGTATCCTAACATGATGCCTCCTAATATGATACTACCAAATATGATGTACCCTAGCATGATGCCTCCTAACATGATGTACCCTGGTATCTTTCCTCCTAATATGATGTATCCTGGCATGATGCCAAATATACCTACAATTAACATGGAAGAATTTGATGAAGAAGAAATGTAATTAAAAATATGTTTTAGGGGAATTATTTTTATTTTTAAAAAATGGTATAAAATTTTAAAATCAGTCTATACTATCTAATGTATTCCTCATAATATTCCCCCAATATTATAAATACAAAAAGGGCATTCTAGTTTCACTAGCATTGCCCTTCTTTTTTATGTAATTTAATATCTATCTATAAGATCTAAAAGTAAGTAAATATTTTATATATACAAATAAATCCTTTGGTTTTTTACTTCCATAAAACTTGTATTTTAAAAAATCATCTAACCATATGGCTATTATACTTAAAAAAAACCAGAATATACTGAACAACAAACTTATTTGTCCCATGATATTAAACGGTAAATCAGAATAATCCCATATATTTAATCCCATTTTAATATTTAATATATATCCTGAAATAAATTCCACAAATGTTACTATTATCACACTTATAAAGCATTGCTGATACAACTTTTCATTTGGAGCTATATCATTAATCAAACCAACAAGCATTCCACATAAGCCTCCAACTACTAACATAGATGCATGGGTATAACCTCTACATACTAATTCAATATTAGTATATATACATCCCATGACTAAAAAAATAAAAAATTCTTTTTTAATAAATCCTATCATTTCATTCATCACCTAACTATTTCTTATTATTTGTATATATTAATAGTTATTATTTTCTTCATTACTATATGTGTATTTGTTTTTACATAAAAATAGGCTTTGTAATATTAACTCTTACAAAGCCTATTTTTATTATTTATGTAATTTTAATTTAAAAAATCTTCAAAATCATCTGAACCAGACTCTACAAAATCATAAAGTACGTTTTCTTCAAAGAAATAACTTTCATCTGCAGTTAAGTACTTTTTATATTTTGTTAGAATTAATTTATTTATATATTTTCTATCTCTTTCAGAATAAGTTCCTACAAAGAATTCATCTCCTAATTGATAATAAATAGCTTTTATATCATTATTAATTACATATACATTTTCTTTCACATGATTATTGTTAAAGTTAAATCTTGTGAAGAATATACCTTCTTCCATTTCACTTTTTAACATAAACGGATTATCGTTATAAAACTCCATTAAAAACTCTTCATTATTTTTTAATTTATACACATCTATGAACTCTGGTTTAGATATTTCATCAAAAACCTCAAAATCATACATAGGCTCCTTATCTGTAACTAATAATGATTTAATTTTAAAATTATCTTTTTCTTTCACTATATTAAAAGCTATTTTACAAGTATAATATCCATCTTCATCTTCGTATAAAGCTTCACTAATATATACACCTTGTCCTCTTTTACTTACTTTATTTTTTAAAAGAGTTCCATTTATTTTAGTTATATGATTATTTGATATTTCTTCACTATCAGAGAAATATTTTAAACTTTCCCTATCTCTTGCTATAAATCTCATAGTCATATAATTTATGAATTCTACCTCTTCTTCTATTTTTTTAATTATAATTGGATAAACTTCTTCAAAAGTTAATTTACTTTTATAGTTTTTTACTATATCTATATATTCTTCACTATTTCCTGGTAATTCTTTATCATACTGTAAATTTTTATTTCCAAAATGATTTATTAAAAATAAAGCTATCTCTTCATTTACTAGTATTCTACATTCTCCAAGACCACCCATAAGTCTCTCTTCTTCTCTACAAGCTTCTTTTGATGTAGGATTTTTTAAACTAATATAATCAGCTATTCCCAATCCTTCTCCATCAAGTAAAAAATATTGATATATATATTCTTTATTTTCTTCATATCTTATAATAAGACCCATACTTCCCATAAGTCTAGATTTTGTTATTTTGGCATAATCAAATGTCATCAAATCACGTCCTTAATAATTTAATAGTAGATAAATATATTTTTATTATTATTTATAATTATAGTTTACAACAAAATCGAAATTTATAATATAATAAAGTAAATACTTATATGAGGTGATTCAATGAAAAATATAGGAGCTTTTTTTGATATAGATGGTACAATCTATAGAGACTCATTAATGGTAGAACATTTCAAAAAGCTTATCAAATACGAGATTGTAGATCAGAGAGCTTGGGTTGCCCATGCAAGAGATACATTTTTAGATTGGGATAAGAGACAAGGTAATTATGATGATTATTTATTAGAAATATGTGATTTATACGTTAAGTCTTTATTAAATGTAAGTAAAGAATGTATAGACTTTACTAGCGACCAAGTTATCGCATTAAAGGCTGAGCGTGTTTATAAATATACTCGTTCAAGAATTAAATGGCATCTAGAAAGTGGACATAAGGTTATATTCATATCTGGAAGTCCTAGTTTCTTGGTTGGAAAAATGGCAAAAAAATATAATGCTACTGATTATGCTGGTAGTAATTATATTTTTGAAGATGGAAAATTTACTGGAGAAGTAATTCCTATGTGGGATTCTAAAAGCAAAAATATAGCTATTGACACCTTTGTAGAAAAATATAATATAGATTTAAATCAGTCTTATGCCTACGGAGATACTAATGGAGACATCACTATGCTTAGACGTGTAGGTAATCCAATAGCTATTAATCCTACAAATGAATTAGTAAACCATATGATTGAAGATAAGGATTTAAATAAAAAGTCGCAAATAATAGTAGAAAGAAAAGATATAGTATA
>CAMBXR010000084.1 GCA_945871955.1 uncultured Clostridium sp.
TATCCACAAAATCATAAGAATATAAACATTTTTTCTCACAAGATGTGTTTTGGCTATTGTGAAGCACATGTTCCAGATTACAAGAGAAAAAATAAACTTTGTATGCAATTTTACCAATATGACTAGTTTGATACAGTTTATTTAAAATCCCACTTTTTCTTTCATTTCGCTCTATAATCAAATTTCTTTTATTAGTCACTATGGATTTAGGTGTATAGAAAGTCTTTTCTTTAGTCATATCTTCCAACACAAAATCTGCTTTTATAAAAGCACCATCTGTATCCACCAAATGAATTATTTCTTTAATATCAGTCTTTTTTAGACCATTGTTTTGTGATAAAAATTTTTTCACTTCATTATCTATTTTTCTGATGATATTTTGACAGTTGGAGTTAAAATCTGCTGTAATATCTTGATTTATCACATGAAATTGTACGCTGCTGTCAGATACTAATTTTGATAAAATTAAGCTTAATGAAGTTTCATCGGTGATTCCTTCCACTATAAACAATATGATTTTTTTAGTTTTGCTCATTGCCAATCATCCATGCCTTCCTAAAAGCATAACTAATTTCATATTTATTAGTCTCATCATAAAGCTCTTCTCTTTGTCCACCTAGTATAATTCCTCTATAATAAAAATCACGAAGATTTTCACTAGATTTCCCGCTATTCAAACTTATGTATCTGTTATTTTCATTTGTTGTTGTGAAAATCACCATCTCTTTATTAAGTTTTTCTAATGCCCTTAAATTATGAGAAGTAAAAATCAACTGACCTTTGGCATTTTTACTTAGTATTTCGAGAATTTCTCCCAACAAATATTCAAAAATACCTGCATCCAGTTCATCTACAGCCACTAAAATATTTTCATTATTATACATACCAATTAAAAGACTTAAAATTGAAACAATCTTCTTGATTCCATCGGACTCGTATTTTAAGGGAATTTTTCTATTATCTCTAACAGTTAATAGCTCTACTTTAAAAACATCTTTAGAATTTTCCAAAGTTTCTTTACCGTAATTTTTTATTTCTATTTTTAATTTTGGTATTAAAGTATTTAGTACTACATTGATTTGCTCCAAAATCTTTTGTACTGTATTCAATTTATCCATTTCAATTAGAGAAACATCAAATAAATTCAAACCAATATTTCCCCTCATATTGATTTTCTTATCTCCCAACATAAAACTAAGGGGAATATTTTTATTACTTGTAATTGCTCCTAAATCATCATTTTGTATTACAAATACATTGAATATAACAAAATTCCTTAAAATAGCCATGATTTTGCAATTTTCTGGACTATTTTTTGAAAAAGATGTTACCAATAAAGAAAAAGTCTTAGGATTGAATATAAATGAAGTGGAATTTGCCTGAGAAAGCCCTTTAGCAATACCAAATCCCACCTTTTTCTCTGTAGAATTTGCCACTTCTTTATAATTTCTTATAGGCCTAAAAATATAATCCTTATCATCCATATCATAATCCATAATAGTAATGCTCTTTTTCCATTGTTCATCTTCAAACTTAGAATAACTTAATTTCTCCCTGAAAACTTCTGCCGTAATGTCCTTCTTTTCATAAAAGCCACATTCCTCAAAAGCCTCACTTTTATAAGTCTTTCTTATGTCAAATTTATAAAATACTCGATAAATTTCATCCTTATCAGTTATACGAAACTCAAAACTAAGACTGGCATAATTTTCATCACAGGAAATAAAATTACAAAAATTAGGATTTAAACTTTGGCCAGACACCACTGTCTTAAATAAATATAGTCCATTAATCACAGAAGTCTTTCCCGATCCATTTTGACCATAAATTCCTAAGATATTTGCAATCTTAAACATATTTCCATTACTTCTACTATGCTTCTCTTCTTTAAATTCTATCTTTCCATATTTAACATTTTTGAAATTTTTCAGCTCAACACTTTTCAACTTTATTATTCTATTTTCCAAAAAATCACCTCTGACTATTCTTATGGTCATTTTTTATTTTGTGTTGTTTATTTTATTTTTATTTCTAATTTTTCTCAAAAATCTCACAAAAAACATAACTAAGAAAATCCCCAGAAAACTTCCAGAGGAATCTATTAAAACATCCCTCACTTGTCCTGCTCTACCTGGCACAAATAACTGATGAATCTCATCAGATATGGCATAAAGCACACAAATTAAAAACGCCAATTGAGGTTTTTTATTTATATTTTCATATTGCAAAATAAGGCCAATTGCCAAAATTCCCAGTATCATATATGCGATAAAATGGGCGCTTTTTCTAGTTATAAACTGAAGCTCCTCAATTATACTCTTCTTCACTTCTTCTGGCTGTTTCTCAAACTCTGGCACTACCGATAGGACTGCTTCTATAGTTTTTCCACTTGTATTAGATGATTTCTCTGCATTTTCACATGACATAGAAAAAATAAATCCCATCCAAAGCACAAGCAACACAGCAAAAACACTTTTTTTCACTTTTATCTCCCCTTCCTTCAATCAACTTACTAAATTCATTTCTACCTATCTATTATAAACTATTTTATAATCTTTATAAACTTTTAACAATCTAGTTAAATAGTTATTTTTTATCATTTAAAAAGACTGCCTTTTTTATCAGGCAGTCCTTCAAAATATTTTTTTAAGTAATCTTAACTTGTTTTATTTAACTTTAGACCCTATTTTTTATTCACAGATTTTGTAGTTGCTTTAAGTTTTGAAGAATAAGAACCATAATCTCTTTTACTTCCTACTTTTTTGTAGGCCCTAACTTTATAATAATACGTTTTATTTGGTAAAAGATTTTTATTTGTATAGACAGTCTTACTGCTGCCACTAAGCTCTGCCACCAACTTATAAGTTCCATCTTTACTAGTAGAACGATATACTCTATAACCACTGGCATTACTTACTTTTGACCAAAATAATTTTATTGAAGTTTTTGTAGCTGCAATTTGTTTTAGATTTTTAACCTGAGTGGGACCTTTTGTTTTCCCACTAAAAACTTTTGAATAATCTCCGTATATATTCTCATTTCCTACTGTTTTATAAGCTCTTATTTTATAGTAATAAGTTGTTCCACTAATTAATCCTTTGTTTGTATAAGTATTATTTTTGCTAGAAACTGTGGCAATATATCTATAAGTTCCATTTTTAGATGTAGATCTATAAATTTTATAACCTGTCACTTTAGATATTTGGTCCCATCTAATTTTTATGGAAGTAGTTTCACTGCTTAACACCTTTTGTCCAGTGACTTTTTCTGGATAAATTTTAAAAGTTGCTTTTTTCTCTCCAGTAAAATCGCCTATACCCACAATAGTCAAACTTCCTTTACCAATTAAATTATCACCATAATCTAAAGCATAATCTTTACCTTCTTCTAATGTTCTTCCATTATAAACAACAGTTGCACTTGGCTTCTTAGATTTGCCATCATAAACGAATTTTTCTCCACTACCTATCTTTGTAATTTTACTACTACTAATATCATATCTCACTTTGACCCTACAAGTTGCCTTTTTACCTTTTTCAGTTTCACAAATAATAGTAGCTTGTCCTAACTTCAGTCCTGTAACCTTGCCATTCTTATCAACTTTTGCCACTGATTCATCAGTACTTGTAAACAATTTCACCTTATCATCATTATCTAAATGCATTCCATATAGTTCAAAACTTCCACCCACACCTATAGTCTTTTGCAATTTATTTAAGACAAATGTTTTATCATAGTGGTTTTTTTCGTTATAAGAAGTTTTTGACATAGGATGAGATTCATTGAATTCTTTTGTATTAAATTCTTTATCTCTCTCATGATCATAAAAGTCTGCATTATTTTTCAGGAAATAATCGTAAACAACAAATCCATGGGAAGACTCTGTGGCATCCCAAGTATTATCTATGTTATACCATTTCTTATTAATTTGACCTATATTCCAAGCATGATACTCAGTACTTTTATTTCCTGTAATACATCTAACACCCACACCTAAATCTTTCATCATCTTATATGTAAGGGTTGCGTAACCATTACACACCACATTTTTTGAAACAATTGCATCATAAGCAGAATATTTTTTTATATTGTAATCATAACGTATATTTTCAGTTATAAAATCATGAACGGCCTTAGTTTTTGTATATTCATCTTTATCATACACATCTAGCTCATCTAAAACCTTCTTCACTTCATAATCTACTTCTTGTTCTTGTTTATAAGTACTTAAATACTTCATATCGTATGTAATTATAGTTTCATTAGCGCTTTTTTCTTCCCACTCTGTATAAAAAGAACTCCAATGTCTAAAAAGATAATCTCCCTCACTAGAATGGCCATTTTCATAATCTTTGACAGCCATAGCAAATAAGTCTTGATAAAGAGTATTATAGCTTTTCACTTTTACAATAAATTTAATCGTACCCTGTCTTTTTACCATTTCACTTTTTAAGTAATTAGCAGCTTCCTTTTTTGTTGAAAATACTTTTATAGTAGATTTTGTAGCTGCTGGCTTTGGTGAATAAGTTTTTATACTTTCTCCTTCATATAAAGGATTTAAAACCTCGCCATCAGATTTTTCAATAACTTTTAATTCATCTTCAAAATTTCCTATGGAAATCATCTTTGAAGTAGCTTTTGCTGAATCTGCAAAAGAACTTATTTCACCTATATATGTGCCACTAAACATCAGCATAAAACTCAATAATATACTTATAGTACCTTTGATTTTTTTCATTTCATCCCCCAAAATAATTCTTTTTTTTATTATCCTCATTAAATATTTTTAAATATTTCTGTATATCCTTTTAAATCCCTCTAATATTTTCCAAAACAGTTATATAAATTTAATTTTTTTCCCATAATCTTATTACAATTATTTGAAAAAGGAGGAAGTATTTTGTTACGATTATTAAGAAAAATCAAGTTTGTTTTTATATCAATTTGTTTAATTTTAGTATTAGGCACAATTGTAGCTTTTAACAAAAAATCAGAAAAAGTTCCAGCTACACAAGAATTCAAAAACGACACAACAAATATACTGCTACTTAGCGACAACATAAATTCTATGATTATTGCATCTATAAATAATAAAAATAAAGACATAGAATTGACACCAGTAGAAAATACTGTTTATATGGATATTACTGACAATGAAAATCTACTAAAATCTATTGAAAAGACTACAAAAATTAATTTAGATAAATTCCTTAAATTAAATATATCTGATTTGATGAAAGTAGTTTCTATTTTGGGAGATATTACTGTAGATATAAAAGAAGAAGACTTGCAACTTATTAACAACTTAATCCCCAAATTTTATGCAGAATCAACAGACGATAATAAGGGAAAAATAACTCTAATTTCATCTCCTGGTGTGCAAAAAATCAATGAATACCAAGCCATGGCATATACCTCTGTTGCATCAAAAGATATAGAAAAACAAAAGGAAATTATTACTTCTTTAATTGAAAATGCTAAGAATGTGGATTTTACTAAATACATTGATATTTTCAATACCCTGAAACCTCACGTAGATACTAATTTAACTGTACCAGATATGTTAAAACTAGCTTCTTCATTTATTTAGAGAATTTTTTACAATTTTTTCATTGTCTCTTCCAAATATTAATTATATAATAATGATAATATATATAAATATCAGGAAGGGATAGTTTGATGAAAGAAAAACTTGAGCAAATTCTTAGGGAAAAAGCCATAAAATCAGTATATCATCCCATAGTTTCCCTAACTGATGGTAGTGTCTTGGGATATGAAGCACTTAGCCGTATAACCCTTAATGACTGCGATTTTAATATTGGGGAAGCTTTTTTATTAGCGGAAAAATATAAAATACTTTGGGATTTTGAAAAGTTATGTAAATAGCAATCTTTAAAACACGCTGTAAATAAGCCTCCTAGTGCAAAATTATTTTTGAATGTAGATCCAAATGCAATATATTATCCAGATTTTAGAAGCGATTTATCAAAACTTACTTTAGAACAATACAATCTTACTTCAAGGGATATTGTACTTGAGGCAACAGAAAGAACATCTATTGAAGATGTTGATACCTTTAAATCATCTCTTAGTTATTATAAAGAACAGGGCTTTAGTGTGGCTATGGATGATGTAGGTTCAGGATACTCTGGGATAAATCGTCTTTTTATATCAAATTTGCTAATAATGTAGGTTCCTATGTTATAGCTGAAGGTGTGGAAAATTCACAAGAATTAGAAGCATTAATAGAAATTGGAGTACATTATGCCCAGGGATTCCATTGGTATGCTCCAAATGAGAATTTTTTAGAATTAAAAAAAGAACAAATAGATGAAATTAAAGATTTAAAACATAAATATCTAGAAAAATCGTCTAACAAAAGTTTTTACCACACTGTGGATTTAATTTGTAAAAAAAATAATTCAATTTTGTATGATGAAAAATTAATTCATGCTTTTAATTTACTACATAATGATAACGATATTACAGAACTTGTGGTCGTAGATAAAGATGATAATTTTTTAGGTATATTGCCTAGAAAATCTGTAATAGATTATTTTAAAGATGAATCTAATTTTAAATGGGATAAATGTGTAAAAGATTTTATAAAAACTGATTGCTTAACTGTAGCCCCTACTCAATATATACATACTGTGGCTGAAATGGCAATGTCTCGAAAGACTGATGAAGTTTATAATAATATTTTTGTTGTTGATGAAAATAAGTATGTGGGCTTTATTTCAGTTAGAGATTTATTCATAGCAATTTTAAATAAAAATAATTAATGTACTTAAAATAAGACCCACCACTGGTCCTCCAGGGTGGGTATTAAAAAAGGTATCTACTTTTACTAATC
>CAMBXR010000085.1 GCA_945871955.1 uncultured Clostridium sp.
AGGTAGAGGACTGCAACTCCTTCATCCCCAGTTCGAATCTGGGTGTCGCCTCCATTTAATCATGCGCCTATAGCTCAACTGGATAGAGTGTCTGACTACGAATCAGAAGGTTGGGGGTTCGAGTCCCTCTGGGCGCACCACTTATAAATAAACAATTATTTTGGGACCATAGCTCAGCTGGGAGAGCACCTGCCTTACAAGCAGGGGGTCACAGGTTCGAGCCCTGTTGGTCCCACCATTATTCCTCTAGTTTTCTAACTAGAGGTTTTTTAATATGTAAAAAGAACTTATAAATATTTTTATTTTAATAAACAATAGAAATAAATACACTTAGTAAATAATAAAAGAAAATAAGTAAATTTAAATATAAAAATAAGGAAGGTGTTAGAATGTATATTATATTTGGAGAAGAAATAGTAGATAGTGAAGAGATAAAAGCAACAATTGAAGAAGTTAGTGATTTTAGAGTAGATAGAGATATGTGTAAAGGTACAAAAAGAGAAGATGTTGTAGCATATCAATTAAGTATACCAGTAGAAATATTAAATGAAGAATTAAAAGAAGATTATGATTTAGATGAAATGAGTGATGATGAACTATTTGAAGAATACATAAGTTTATCAGAAGAAATGGCAGTTGAATTACAAGATGATATGCCAAAACATTCTTTAGTAAATGCAATTTCTTATAAATGGGATAACTCTGAAAATGTTATTAAGACAGTATTTGCTATGTCATATATAGGTCTAGGTCAATTAAAATTAAATGATGTTTCTAGAAGATTACTAAATGAATTAGACTAGTAAACTAGGTTCATGAGTTAGTTGATACTAATAAAATATAACGTGATGAAAAATTAATATTATAAAAAAAATAACCTCTTATTTATATATGATTATAAATAAGAGGTTATTTTTTATTTATTAATAATATAACTCAACATGTTTTTATATAAAAAGGTGATTGTATATTAAAAAAGTAACTTTGTAATTATTTAATTAAGATATAGAAATTAAAAAAATACAAAATATATTTATCTAAATTATTATATTTATATTATTTATTAAGGAAGTAGTTTAGAGTAGTTCAAAACTAAAGTTAGATGAAGTATAATTTTTAATATCACAAGAAAAATATGGAAAAGAGGGGTTATATGCTGAAAAAATTTAAAAAAGTATTGGTGGCTAATAGAGGGGAAATTGCTATAAGAATATTTAGAGCATGCAATGAATTAGGGATAAAAAGTGTTGGTATATATAGTAAAGAAGATAAATATAGTTTATTTAGAACTAAGGCAGATGAGTCTTATTTAATAGGAAAAGATAAAGGGCCTATAGATGCTTATTTAGATATGGATGGTATCATAGAGCTTGCTAAGGAGAAAAACGTGGATGCTATTCACCCTGGCTATGGTTTTTTAGCAGAGAATCCAGAGTTTGTAAGAAAGTGTGAAGAAAATGGAATAGCATTTATAGGACCATCAGCAGAGATAATGGAGAGAATGGGAGATAAGATAAATTCTAAAAAAGTTGCTAATAAAGTAGGAGTAGCTACAATACCTGGTGTTGAAAAGGTAATAAAAAGTGTTGAGGAAGCAAGAGAAGTTGCAGATGAAATAGGATACCCAATAATGATAAAAGCATCTAATGGTGGTGGCGGAAGAGGCATGAGGGTTGTATATGATGAAAAGAATTTAGCACTTGAATATGCAACTGCATGTAGTGAATCTAAAAAGGCTTTTGGGGAAGAACTAATATTTATAGAAAAATATATAGAAGATCCAAAACATATAGAAGTTCAGATATTAGGAGATAAACACGGTAACTTAGTTCATCTATATGAAAGGGACTGCTCTGTTCAAAGAAGACATCAAAAAATAATTGAATATGCACCTGCATTTTCTGTTGATAAAAAAGTTAGGGAAAAAATATGTTCAGATGCAGTTAAGATAGCTAAAGAAGTAGGTTATGTAAGTGCTGGAACACTGGAATTTTTAGTTGATAAAAATGGAAATCATTATTTTATAGAAATGAATCCAAGAATTCAAGTTGAACATACAGTTACAGAAGAAGTGACAGGTATTGATATTGTACAAAGCCAAATTCTTGTTGCTGAAGGATATAGTTTAGATAGTGAAGAAATAGATATAAAATCACAGGATGATATAAAAGTAACTGGATATGCAATTCAATGTAGAATTACAACAGAAGATCCTAAAAACAACTTTATGCCTGATACAGGAAAGATACAAGTATATAGAACAGGTTCTGGTGCTGGTATAAGACTTGATGGTGGTAATGGTTGTGCAGGATTTAGCATAAGCCCTCATTATGACAGTTTATTAGTTAAAACTGTTGCATGGGATAGAACTTTTGAAAAAGCAATCAATAAAACTATAAGATCTATAAAAGAGTTACGTGTTAGAGGCGTAAAAACTAATGTGGGATTCTTAATAAATGTATTACAAGATCCTATGTTCAGAGCAGGAAAATGCAGTACGAAATTTATAGATGAACATCCAAGATTATTCCAAATAAGAGAAAGTAAAAATAGAGGTACTAAATTACTTCAATTTATAGGGAATGTTATAGTAAATGAAAATAAATGTGAGCCAAAGCCTAAATTTGAACCGTTACATGAACCTAAAATTATAACTTCTCATATCCCAAATGTGGAAGGAAGTAGAAAACAATTTGAAAGATTAGGTAAGAAGGCTTATATTGAAAAAATAAAAAATGAAAAGAAACTATTATTAACTGATACAACAATGAGGGATGCACACCAATCACTTATTGCTACAAGATTTAGAACATACGATTTACTTCAAGTTGCTAAACAAACTAATGAATATCAAAAAGATTTATTTTCATTAGAAATGTGGGGAGGAGCAACTTATGATGTTGCATATAGATTCTTAAAAGAATCTCCTTGGAGAAGATTACAAAAATTAAGAGAAGAAATACCAGATATAATGTTCCAGATGTTATTTAGAGCATCTAATGGTGTAGGATATACTAATTATCCAGATAACGTTATAGTAGACTTTATAAAAGAATCTGCATATCAAGGAATTGATGTTATAAGAATATTTGATTCATTAAACTGGGTAGAAAATATGAAACTATCAATTGAAACTGGTTTAGAAACAGGAAAAATAGTAGAAGGTACAATGTGTTATACAGGAGATATTTTAAATCCTGATAAATCTAAATACAACTTGGAATACTATGTAAAAATGGCTAAAGAATTAGAATCTTTAGGTGTTGATATAATTTGTATTAAAGATATGGCAGGTCTTTTAAAACCATATGCTGCTTATAACTTAATTAAAGAATTAAAAGCAAATGTTAAAGCTCCTATTCATTTACACACTCACGATACAAGTGGTAATGGTGTAGCAACATGTATAATGGCATCTCAGGCAGGTGTAGATATAGTAGATGGTGCTCTTCAAAGTATGTCTGGACTTACAAGTCAACCATCTTTAAATGCCATAGTAGAGGCACTAAAACATACTGAAAGAGATACTAATATAGATTTATACGGTTATGGAGAGTTATCAAGTTACTACAGTGATCTAAGACAAATATATAAGAAATTTGAAAGTGGTATGAATACTTCTTTTGCAGAAATATACGAATATGAAATGCCAGGAGGACAATACTCAAACTTAAAAGCACAAGCAGATAGCTTTGGACTAGGAGATGAGTTTGATACTCTTAAAGAAAATTATAAAGAAGCTAATCAGATAGTGGGAGATATAATTAAAGTTACACCATCTTCAAAAGTTGTTGGAGATTTAGCTATATTTATGACTAAAAATAAATTAAATAAAGACAACATAATTGAAGAAGGTAAAAAATTATCATTCCCAGATTCAGTAGTGGATTACTGTAAAGGTATGATAGGTCAACCAGAAGGTGGAATACCAAAAGATTTACAAGAAGTTGTTTTAAAGGGTGAAGAAGCTATTACTGTGAGACCAGGGTTATTAATACCAAAAGCTGACTTCGATAAAGATAGAGACTATTTGAATGATAAATTTAATATGAAGTCTAATATTAGAAATATATTAAGCTATGAATTATATCCAAAAGTATATGAAGAATATTTAAAACATTTACAAGAATATAATGATATTTCTAAATTAGAAAGTGATGTATTCTTCTATGGACTTGGACTTGGAGAAGAATGTGATGTGGAAATAGAAGAAGGTAAGATGTTGACTGTTAGTTTAAGAAATATAGGTGAAGTAAAAGAAAATGGTTATAGAACTATAGTATTTGATTTAAATGGAATGCATAGAGAGGTAGAAATAAAAGATAATAACTATGCAGGAAGTATCAAACAAGTAGAGATGGCTGATATGGATAATCCTTTAGAAATAGGAGCAAGTATACCTGGTAAGGTAATCAAAATACTTGTTAAAGAAGGAGAAGAAGTTGAACAACATCAACCATTAATTGTTATAGAAGCAATGAAGATGGAAACTAATATAGTATCAAAAGTAAATGGTAAAATAAAATCAATTAAGGTCAAAGAAAATGAAATGGTTTCTGATAAACAATTATTGATGACATTAGAATAATTAAGATTAAAACTCTAGAGTATAATTGCTCTAGAGTTTTTCTATATGAAAAAAAGGAAAAATATAAATGTATGTAGAAATATATTTTAAGTCCAAGTGAGAGAATACAAAAAATTATTCTTTCTCAAAAAAAGGTAATCTTATATTACATAATTGGGAATATTATACATGTAAGTAGTATAAAATTATCGGGTAATACTAGTTAATTTTATATAATTAAAAAAGGTAGGTGCTAATATGAAAGTCTATGATAGTAACAATTTAAGAAATGTTGCAATACTAGGTCACAGTGGATGTGGGAAGTCTAATTTAATTGATGCTTTAGCATACACTACAAATATCTCAAAAAAAATGCCCAAGATATCTGATAAAGTTAACATGACTTATAATATAGGACTAGCTCCTATAGAATACAATGGAATTAAGTATAATTTCTTAGATACACCAGGATATTTTGATTTTACTGGTGAAGTAATTTCCTCTTTGAGAGCAAGTGATGCAGCTATTATAGTAATAGATGCCACAAACCCTATACAAGTTGGAACAGAAAAATCTTTAGAATTAACTGAAAATATGCCTAAAATCATGTTTATAAATAAGATAGACAATGAAAAGGCAAGATATAAAGATGCAATAGAGATGTTAAGAGAAAAGTATGACAATAAGATAGTACCAATGATAAGCCCTATATATAAAGATAAAAAATTTGTTAGATTACATAATGTATTAGAAAACTTGGATGATGACTTAGATGGAGAATTTAAAGAACAAGTTTCAAGTGTTAAAGAAGCTTTAATGGAACATATAGCAGAAACTGATGATGAAGTATTAGATAAATATTTTAGTGGAGAAGAATTAACTCCTCAGGAAATACAAAAAGGAATAATAATAGGTATACAAAGTGGTGATATTATACCTGTAATATGTGGATCAACTATAAATAACATAGGAACAGAAGAAATACTACAAACTATTGGATCATACATAGAACCTAAATGTACTAAAGAACAAGAACCACTAAGAGCTTTAGTATTTAAAACAATGGTTGACCCATTCATAGGAAAAATGTCTTATATAAAAATAGTTGAAGGAAAAATGAAAAAAGACTCTGAAGTTATTAATATAAATAAAGACACCAAAGAAAAAATAGGTAATTTATATACAATGAAAAATGGAGAGTTAGAAGAGGTTGAAGCTGCAAATGCTGGTGACATAGTAGTTGTAACAAAAATTAACTCGCTTCAAACAGGAGATACTATAGCTAGTAGTGCAAGTGCTGAATTATTAGAAGAAATTGCTCTACCAAAACCACAAATTTATTTTGCAGTGGTACCAAAGAATAAAGGTGAAGAAGATAAGATAGGATCTTCACTAAATAAAATAGCTGAAGAAGACCCAACAATACATTGGTACAGAAATTCAGAAACTAAACAAACTCTTGTAGGTGGTCAAGGAGAGCTTCATATAAATACAGTTAAAAATAAATTAAAAGAAAAATTTGGTGTTGATGTTGACTTAGAAGATATAAAAGTTGCTTATAGAGAGACAATAAAAGGAAGTTCTGATGTTCAAGGAAAACATAAAAAGCAATCTGGAGGACATGGTCAATACGGTGATGTAAAAATTAAATTTACAAAATCTAATGATGACTTTGAATTTGCAGAAGAAATATTTGGAGGTTCTGTTCCTAAATCTTATATACCAGCTGTAGAAAAAGGATTAAAAGATTCTATGCAAAAAGGTATACTTGCAGGATATCCAGTTACAAATATAAAAGCAACTTTATACGATGGTTCATATCATGATGTTGATTCATCTGAAATGGCATTTAAAATGGCAGCTTCCCTAGCATTTAAAAAAGGAATGGAAGAAGCTCAGCCAATATTATTAGAACCTATTATGAAATTAACCATAACAGTTCCAGAAGAATATATGGGAGATGTAATGGGGGATATTAATAAAAGAAGAGGAAAAATACTAGGTATGGAACCTGATGATAATGGAAAACAAGTTATTTATGCAGAAGCTCCTCAAAGTGAGACATTTAAATATGCTATAGATTTAAGATCCATGACTCAAGGTAGAGGATATTTTGAAATGGAACTAGAAAAATATAATGAAGTTCCACAACAACTTGCATCAAAAATCATTGAAGAAGCTAATAATTAAAAAATAATATATTAAATACGGCATGATTCAAAAGTATCATGTCGTATATTTTTTTA
>CAMBXR010000086.1 GCA_945871955.1 uncultured Clostridium sp.
CATATAAAAAAAGCTAGTCTTAAAAAACTAGCTTTTATATTTAAAATGCCATTGATAACATACTTATTACTGTTGATATACTTGTTAGTATAAAAATTATAGCTATACCTATTGCTATAAATTTTGTAATTTTCTTTTGTTTATTTGTAGTCATCTGAATCACCTCTTTAATTATCTATTCACTTTTATCCGCTTCTTCAATGCTAACTTTTTTAAGATATTTTATAAAATCATCTCTTAATTCATCTCTTTTAAGAGCAAAGTCAACCGTAGCCTCTAAAAATCCTAATTTATCTCCTACATCATATCTTTTTCCTTCAAAATTATATGCATACATAGCTTCTTTTTTAGATAATCTTTTCAATGCATCTGTTAATTGTACTTCTCCACCTTTTCCAACAGGTAAATTTTCTAATATATCAAATATTTCAGGAGTTATTATATATCTTCCTAAAATGGCAATATTTGAAGGAGCTTTATCTAATTCTGGTTTTTCAACTAGATCCTTAACTTTATAAACTCTATCTTCAATATGCTTAGCTTCTATTATACCATATTTATTTACATCTTGTGGTTCAACCATTTGAACTCCTAATATAGTAGTTCTATATTCTTCATAAGCATCCATAAGCTGTCTTAAACATGGTACATCATTATCAACTATATCGTCTCCAAGCATCACTGCAAAAGGTTCATCTCCTATGAAACTTCTTGCACAATATATGGCATCCCCAAGTCCTCTTGGCTCTTTTTGCCTTATATAATAGATATTTATCATCTTAGATATATCTCTAACTATTTCTAGTAATTCAGTCTTTCCTTTTTGCTCAAGTTCTAATTCTAACTCAACCGATTTATCAAAATGATCTTCAATAGATTTTTTATTTTTACCGGTTATTATTAATATTTCCTCAATTCCTGAAGCAACAGCTTCCTCAATTATATATTGTAATGTGGGTTTATCAACAATAGGTAACATTTCTTTTGGTTGAGCCTTTGTTGCTGGCAAAAATCTTGTTCCAAGACCAGCAGCAGGTATTACGGCTTTTCGTATCTTCCTTTGCATAATTGTTATTCCCTCCAATAATTTCAAGTATAAATTTTAAATTTAGTACATATTTTACAATTTTATTTTAGCACTATATACATAGTTTTACTATTCTTATTATTTAGTATCATTTCTATTCATTTAATAGTTTTTCTAATTCATCAACTAATTTATCAAATTTATCTATGGTATTTTTAATAGGTTTTTGACTATTCAAATCGATATTATTAGATTTTAATAGATTTAAAGGATAATCGGAACCGCCTTTTTTAAGGAAATCTAAATAATTATCCGGACCATTTTTTAATATATCTTGAGCACAGCTTACTGCACTACAACATCCTGTAGCATATTTATATACATAAAAACTATTATAGAAATGAGGTATTCTAGCCCATCCAACCATAGCTAAAGAATCAACCTCAAAATCTTCACCATAATATTTTTTAAGTAACATAGACCATTTATCATTTAAAACTAGAGCATTTAGTTGCTTATTATTTTTAACACTTTCATGTATGTAATCTTCAAATTCAGCATACATAGTCTGAGTATATAATGTATTTTTTATAAAATCTAAATACATACTTATATAATAAGCTTTTTCTTTATTATTTCTTGCATTTTTTATTAAATTCTCATAAAGTAAGACTTCATTTGTTGTAGACGCTACTTCATGAGTAAAAATTGATGGAGATGAATTATAAAAGTTCTGATTTTTTGCACTTAAATATTCATAAACTGCATGTCCAAGTTCATGTACTAATGTAGATACTCCTCCTATTGAACTATTATAATTTAATAAAACATAAGGGTGGTTATTATAAACAGATAAACAATATCCTCCACTTACTTTATTTTCATTTGAATAAACATCTATCCATCTTTCATTAAAAGCTTTATATACTATATCCTCGTATTCTTCTCCTAAAGGACCAAGTGCAGAATATACAATTGATTGCGCTTTATCATAAGGTATTATATCCTCTGGACCACTTACAATAGGCACAAACATGTCGTAATAATGTATTTTATCTAATTTTAAAACTTTCTTTCTAAGATTTATATATTTATGTAAGCTATCTGTATTATCGCCTACAGTTTTTATCAATCTTTTATAAACTTTTTCGTTCACATTATCTGAATCTAAATACATTTGTAATGCAGAATCATAATTTCTAACATTTGAATAAAATACATTTTTATTCACTTGTCCACCTAATAATCCTGCCAAAGTATTAATATTATCATTGTATGGTAAAAATTCCGTTCTATAAGCTTCTATTCTTTTTTCTCTATCGTTAGATTCCATGGCATTTTCATATTCTGAAGGAGTTATGTTAGATTTTTTATCCATATTTCTAAATAAATCATAAATATTACTAGGTAGTCCATTTATAAAAGTAAGATTAGATAATATATTCTCACTTTTATCGTCTAGATAATGTTTTTTATTTCTTCTAATTTCTTTTATATACATACCGTATTTAGCATTTATTTTCCTATCTGATAAATATTCATTATATTCTTTGTCTGGTAACTTAAGTATTTCCAATTCTAACTGTGAAATAATATTATTGTATCTAGAATATGATTTCTTTATTTCTTCTGTCATATTTAAATATTCATAAGAGTTTTTATTCAGATCTTTTTTTAATTTAGCATAAGCAGATAAAGCATTTAATTTTATATCTAATTTTTCTTTAACTCCTAAGCCTAAATACAAATGAGTCTTAGATTTAGTTATTTTACCAACATAGTTATCTAACTCTTTCATATCATGATTGAATTTTTTTAAATCTCTTTTCCATGCATTATCATCTTTATAAAGTGTATATAAATTCCAACAATATTTACTATAATCAATTTCTTTTTTTGGCTCATCTTCATCTTTATCATTCTGTGCAAAAACTGTAACACATTCATCATATATATCATTTCTGAAATTATAAATAGAAAATAGCAAAGAAAAAATTAATAATATTTTTAATAACTTTCTGCCCATAAAAAGCCATCCTTTCATCAAGTTACTTAATAATAGGATGGCTTATTTTTTACAATTTATTCAATTTTATACACTGTGTGTAATTCCCGACTTATCCACACACTTATCAACATATTAACACCCCTTATCATTATTAAACATTAGTATTTTCAATAGTTACATATAATAAAATTTATATTACTCCATAGAATCCCCCCTAGTTATCAACACTTTTTATAACCTTATCAACAAGTTTTCTCGATTTTTATATTAATTACTAATAACCTTAGTCACCAACACTGTCATATCATCGTCAACTTCACCAAGCTGTAGTTCTAGAGCTCTATCTAATATCTGATTTGCAATTTCTTTTGGGTTAGTTGTATTTAGTTTCTTTAGGAAGTATATTAGCCAATTTTCACCAAAGTCATTATTCTTACCTGCATCAACAATTCCATCAGAGACCATTATAATAAAATCACCATTTTTTATTTTAACATTATGTCTATCTAGATTTATTTCAGATAGTATTCCAACAGGAAGAGATGATGATGATATTAAATCCACATCTTTATTTTCTCTACTAATATATGTTGAACAAGCTCCCATCTTAACTGTCTCTAATCTTCCCTTTTTCAAGTCAACTATACCTAAATCAAGTGTTGAAAAAATTTCTTCTGATGATTTAAGTAAAAGCATATTATTTATAGTATCTATGACTATTTCTTTGTCAATTTGAGCCTCCATCATATTTTCTAAAATATCTATAGTTGCAGAAGATTCATCATAAGCTTTCTTTCCCTTTCCCATACCATCACTTATTGCCATCATATATTTACCATTATATATATCCATAAATGTATAATTATCTCCACAGAATATATGACCATCTCTAGACATGGTTGCCACTTCTGTGATCACTTTAAATTTCTCAGCCTTTGTTAAAATAACCTTACAATTCTCTCCCAAACAATGACATCCCGTCTTTTGAATATCTAAAGATTCTCCTACAAAGTTGGAAACTACTTTTAACAATTTCTCATCACATAGACTACCATCTCTACAGTTTTTCATTTCTATTGTTATTTTAAATTCATCGTCATTTTTTTGTATATAATTAACCTTGTCCACAATAATGCCATGTCTTTGTAGCTCATTAAATATTTCTTTTTCTTTATCTAGATTTAACATTATATCTTTATCTAAATTCTTAGATATAGATTCTATTGATTTAGATATATCTCTAATTTGTTTAGATATAACTTTTCTACTTTCACATAATTTCGTCTCCCAATCATAATTAAGAGCATACATCTTATAATAGTAATTAGCTACTCTTATAATTATTTCTGGTTTCATACACTCTTTTCTAAAGTTTTCTGGAATATTCCTTTCACTTATTTCGCCATCTTCAATTTTTTCAATAATCTCGTATATTAAGTTATATGTATAATTAAATTTTGATTCCCAACAAATCCGTTGCATACTACAATATTGACATTCATCATTATGAATCATATCAATTATTGTTGCTACATCTCTTTGGTCTATTATTTTATCCTTTTCTCTTATTTTGTCAAAAGTATTGGCCAATTCACTATATACTCTTTGTATATTCATAAGTTTTCTGTTTGTTATGTTTTTACTTCTTGTTATATATTCATAAACAGCTTCATTGGAGTCTACTTTTGTTTTTACTAATTTCTCCATTCTGTTAAAAAATGATTTTGGTATTAGAGAAACAATCAGACAACCTATAGCTATATCAATTATCTGTGATAAATTTGAAGTAATTCCAGAAGTATAGGAATATATTATAATCCAACTTAATAAGTATCCTAATATGGAAATATATTTATTTATTTTATTAAATGCCCCTGATACAAGGCCTGCAAAAGAATATACCCCCATATATAAAGCTGATACTACATTGGATATCATAAATCCTAAACCTACAATAACTCCACTTGTGGCCCCTAAAGTAGATCCACCAAGTATTGCAGCTATAAGTATCAATACTGTTGATAGGACTCCTCTAGCTGAAACACCGAATAAACCTATATTACCTATCCCTATAATACTAAAGGTAATTAATAGGCTGAGAGAAACTATCTCTTCGGGACTTATATACATTTTGTTCTTATTATTTATTAAGAACTTTGTCCCAAACGAAAATATATATGATGAAATAAAAGTAACTACAAACTCCATAAAAACTATAATAAAATCATATATGTTATTATTTCTATAATAAACAGATTGTACTAAAGACAAGGTTAGTAATATTAATGCACCTAACATACTTATCTTGGCTATAGAGTCTATTTTTCTCATTTTATTGCTAAGTGCCAAAATGATAACTAAACATATACTATACTTAACAATAGATGTTATATCATTAAAAGATAATAGTATTCCTGCCAAAGTTGAAATAAAAACTTGATATTTATATCTATCAAATTTAATAAAAAATAGAAAAAATGCTATGCCAAAAGGTCCCACTCCATCCACAATAATAAACCGACTAAGGAAAAATCCCAACAACATAAAAATTGTTGACCTTATATCTATATATTTATTTATTTTTAATTTATTTAAATTGACGCTTCCATTTTTTACAGCAGCCCCATCTCTTTCCATAAAAAAATCTCCTCCTTTGTTTAACATGAATTATATCAAAGGGGAGATTTATATTTTGTCATAATCGGTTTTAGTATTCCAAAAAAATTAAGACATATTTTTTGCTTTTTGACACAATAATCCTTCCAAATTATCGTACTCACTTATCACTATTGTTTCAAATTCTAATTTTTCCATTATAATATGTAATATTTTTACACCAGCTGTTATAATATCCGCTCTTTTAGGTTGTAGTCCTTTTATTGTTTTTTTATCATTTAATGTCATGTTTTTTAAATTTTGTAGAATTTTTTCTAAATCTTTTTTTGTAACAACACTATTATGAACTTTTTCCATAGAGTATACTTCTAATTGTTGATTCATAGCAGAAAGCGAAGTTATAGCTCCTCCAATTCCTACTAATTTACTTATATGCATATGTTTTATACTATCTAAAGTGAAAGATATTGTTTCTTCTATAAAATCTGTCATAGCATTAAACTCTTCATCACTAATGGGATCTGTAGTAATAAATTTTTCTGTCATTCTTAGGGCACCAACGTTCTCGCTTTTACAGAACTTAATACCCTCTTCATTTCCAATTATAAATTCTGTTGATCCACCACCAATATCAATTACTAGTATATCATCTTTTTTATTTCCATCTGTTCCTTCTAGCACACCCATAAATCCAAGGTTAGATTCTTCATCACCACAAATTATCTTAACATCTATATTTGTTAATTCTTTGGCTCTGTTAACAAAATCTTGTCCATTTTTACTATCTCTCAAAGCCGAAGTTCCCATACAATAAACTTTTTCACACTTCTCTTCTTTACATTTATCTGAAAATTCTTTAAGAGCTTTTAAGTTTCTTCGCATAGCTTCCTCAGTAATATATCCTTCTTTATCTACGCCTTGACCTATTCTAGTTGTATTTATATACTTCTCTCTATTTTCAATTTTATTATTTTTATAATCTGCAATTAGCAGTCTCATTGAGTTTGTTCCGATATCTATTGTTCCTACTCTCATCTTTTCCTCCTTAGCAACGTTTA
>CAMBXR010000087.1 GCA_945871955.1 uncultured Clostridium sp.
CCACATCATTAGATATTCCAAATAATGAACAAGCAAGAGGTATTAAAAGCAATGACCCTCCAGCAACACCTGATGCACCACAAGCACTTACAGCAGATAATAAAGAAAGAAGTAGAGCCATTCCTATATCTACATTTATTCCTATTGTATGAACGGCAGCTAAAGTTAATATTGATATAGTAACTGCAGCACCACCCATATTTATTGTAGCTCCCAGTGGTATAGATACTGAATATGTATCTTTATCTAATCCTAACTCTTCACATAATTCCATATTTACTGGTATATTTGCAGCTGAACTTCTTGTAAAGAATGCTGTAAGTCCACTTTCTTTTAAACATTTAAATACTAGTGGATAAGGATTTTTACCTATACATACAAATGCTATTAATGGATTTACAACTAAAGCTATAAACGCCATACATCCTACTAATAATACTATTAACTGACCATATCCAAGTAAAGTTTCTAGACCTTGAGTTGCTATACTATCAAATACTAATCCCATTATTCCAAGTGGTGCGAAATTTATTACCCATCTAACTACTTGAGATAATGCATCTGATATATTACTAATAGCTGTTTTAGTTGTTTCTTTTGCACTTTTAAGAGCAAGTCCTAAAACTACAGCCCAAGATAATATTCCTATATAATTTGCTTCTGATAAAGAAGTAACAGGGTTTTTTACTATGTTCATAAGTAAATTCATAAGTACTTCACCAACTCCACCTGGTGGTGTAACATCACTTGCACTAGCACCTAGAGTTAAGTTTATTTTGAACATAAAACTTGCTATAACAGCCACAAGTCCTGCTAAAAATGTTCCTAATAAATACAACACTATTATGAATTTCATATTTGTTTTTTTACCACTCTTATGTTGTGATATGGCACTCATAACTAAAAAGAAAACTAATATTGGAGCAACTGCTTTTAAAGCTCCTACAAATAATGTACCAAGTATAACTACAAAACTGGCTTGTTTTGGTATAGTCAAAGCTAAGATAATACCTATAATAAGTCCTATTAATATTCTTTTGACTAAACTCATTTCATTCCATTTGTTGATTAAATTTTTCATATCTTCCTCCCCCTAAACTTATATATTTATTCTAGATAATATATTTTATATATTTTACAATAATTCCTTCTATATTTTATTTTTTTTACAAAAACATTATTTTTTTCAATTAATTTTATTTACATTTTATAATAAAAAATCTCCTTTTCTTCAACCATATATGGACCAATCATTTAATATAACCAAGTACTTTGATTGTTGTTCATTTAAATAGTTAGAACTTATCTTTTGTCTATAATTTAGATAAAATACAATTTTCAATTAAAAAAGAGTTAATATTATAATGATTTAATCCTAAAAATCATTTATATTAACTCTTTTTTATTATTTTTTTTATTATTTTGTTTTTTCTTTTATTTTTAATTGATCTAAGTATGAAACTGCATTAATTGCTGCTATCTGACCTTGTCCTGCAGATTTTATATAAGAGTATGGCTTTCCAACTATATCTCCACAAGCAAAACAACCATCTATATTAGTATTCATATTAAGGTCAACTTTAACATGTGCTCCATCTACTTCAAGACCTGGTACTAAAGTTTTTGGAGATGCACTGTCTTTTATTACAAACACTCCATCTACATCTATTGCTTTGTTTTTGAAAGAAACTTGATTTACCAGCATTTCACCTTTAATTTCTACTGGTCTTTCATTAATAACTTCTATACTATCGTCTAAGTTATTCCCTCTCATTAAGCCTTCACTTTTATACATAGGAATAAAATATGTTTTTGAAGCTATCTCATTTAAAAAGTTTGCTTCTTCTTCAGCTTCTTTATTATATCCTATAATTGCTACAGTTTTTTCTCTATATAAAGGTGCATCACATGTAGCACAATATCCAACACCTCTACCTAAATATTCTTCTTCACCTTTAATTGGCTTACCATATTGAACACCCGTTGCTAAAATAACTGTAGTTGCCTCAAACATATTTTCTCCACTCATTAAAGCAAAGTAATCTCCCATTGAGTAAATATTAGTTATTTTATGATTAGTTATTTCTATTCCCATACTTTCTATATGTTCTTTAAATTTATTTTTTAAATCTTCCCCACTTATTTCATAAAATCCTAAATAATTATTTATTTCTGGAGCTTTCTCCAACTTATTACTTAAATTTTCATTTCCAAATACTATAATATTTTTATTTCTTATTTTTGCATTTACTGCAGCTGATAGTCCTGCTGGACCACTTCCTACTATTGCTATATCATATCTCATATTATCACCACACTCATAGCTCTTATAATTGAGCTTTTATTTTTGATTTTATTTCTTTTTTATAAAACTGAGAGTTCTTTAATATCTTTCCCATTTCTCTCATCCTAATTTATCATTATATAATATTAACTTTTTCATATAGAAGTTAATATTTTTTAAATTCTTAAAATATACTCTTATATTAAAATTATACCCAGCTAATAACCTTTAAAACTTTTATTTAGCTTATATCTCTTGGTATAGTTATCTCAAATTTAGATCCTTCATTTTCTATGGAATAAGGTTTTATTTTACAATTTAAATTTATACTAATCATTTTGGCAATGGATAAACCTATTCCAGATCCATCTATATCTTGATTTCTCACATTATCACTTCTAAAGAATCTATCAAATATATGTTTTAAATCACTTTCTTTAATTCCTATTCCACTATCACAAATTGTACACATTACTTTATTATCTTTTTCATTTAAATTTAAACTTATTTCGTCATTAGTATTTGTATATTTAAAGGCATTATCTATGAAAATTAGTAATAGTTGTCTTAATTTATTTTTATCACTACTTATAAAATTATCCTTTAAATTATTTTCATATTTAAGATTTTTATTTTGAATAGCTGCTATATCAACATAATCTCTATAAATTTCTCCAACTAATTCATCCATATTAATTTTCTCAATTTTCAACTTTGTTATGGCATCTTCCTTTGAAAGAGATAATAAGTCACTAATCATTTTTCTAAGTCTTCTCGTCTCATTCATGGCATCAGCAATAGTCTCTACTTCATCACTTATAGTACTATTTGGTACCGTTAAAAGATTTTGAAGCTTTGATGATATTATAGTAATAGGAGTTCTTAGCTCATGAGAAGCATCCTGTATAAATTTAGCTTGATTATACCAAGCATTTTCTATTGGTAATATGGCCTTTCTCGTTAAATATAGTGCTACAAAGTAGGTGATTATTATAGAAAGTAATATTCCTATACAAATAACAAAAAATAATTGCTTTAAAGAAAACAGTTCTGAATCGATATTTCTTATTATCCTTATTTTCATATTATTTACTCTTATAGATAATTCTCTAAATGTATAATTTCCATGTTTATATGTAAAGTAAATATTCGTTTTATTATTTACTTCTTCTGGCACATAGCTATTAAAGTAATCACTTTTTGTATAATATATAAGTCTATCATTACTATAAATATAAACTAAATCTCTAGGATCATTTAATACAATAGGATTTAAGTATGAACTTCGATTCATTTGTAAACTTATATATTCATATTCTTCTTTTAGTGTATCATCTATATTATTATAAGTTACTTGTTGAAAATAAAAAAATGTAAAAAGAGAAAATACAATTAAAAAGCCAGATACAACTAAAATATTTATTTTTATTAATTTGTTTTTAGTTTCACTGAATACCTTTTTATTTATCATCAAACATATACCCAACCTTACGTTTTGTTTTTATGCATTTATCATATCCAAATTTACTTAATATTTTTCTCAAGTTACTAATATATACCTCAACAATTTCTATGGTTACATCTGATTCCATTCCCCAAATTCTATCATAAATCTGTTCTTTTAAAAGTATGGTCCCTTTATTTAGTAAAAAGTATTCCAATAAGTTAAACTGTTTATTTTGCAATATTATTTCTTCATCTTTATAAAATACTCTTCTTTTACTTAAATCTAAATGCAAATCATAAAAATCTAGTGTATTACTACTTTGAAGTTTTCCTGTCGTTCTAAGTATAGCATAAATTCTTGCTACTAATTCTTCCATATAAAATGGTTTTGTTAAGTAATCATTGGCACCAATGGAAAATGCCTCAACTTTTTCATCTAAACTTTCTTTTGCTGTTAATATAAGTATAGGTGTGTCTATATGATCTTTTCTTACATTTTTTAAAATATCTATTCCATCAAGACCTGGTAACATTAAGTCAAGTACTACTAAGTCATATATACCTTGTTTTATAAGATAAAGAGCTTCTTCTCCATCTTCACAACATTCAACTTCAAAATGTCTTGCAAGTTCTTTTTCGATGGTTTGTAATAATTTTTTATTATCCTCAACTACTAATATTTTCATTATAATCTCCTACATTATATATTAAATAAAAGGAATATCTCAAATAAGATTTGAAATATTCCTAAAATTATTGTGTATTGTCTATTATATTTACTTTATGTGTAATTAAATCAATATCTATATTACTCTTATTTTCCATATCATCATAAGTATATCCTAAAATTTTGATATCATAACTAGAATTATATAAAGAAGTAGTTATTATTGCTTCTTCATTAGGTTTTAAAATAGAATTATATATTATATGATCTATTTTTACAATTTCTTTATTTTTATTTATCTCAGCAACTTTTAAAACAATATTCCCTAAATTTTTTTGAGAAATATTTTTTATTTCCACATTGAAAGCTGAATCATTTTTTTCAGACTTATTTTGATTTATCTTATTTATGGACATTACTTCATAGTTTTTACTATTTTCTAAGTACTTATTATTTTCCCATATTTTTATATCATTGTCTTTTAAATCAATTACTACACTGCAATCTTCTACTATATATGTATATCCTGTAATCTCTATAGTTTCTGTAAAGTCCTTAGGTATAAACTGTACTTGCATTATATCTTGTGGACTTAGCGTAGTATCTAGTTCCATTTTAGAATCAGAAATGACCTTTTCACTTTTATCTAATTCATTATAGTATAATACTATCTGACTCAAATTTAAATTTGATGTATTTTTTACTTTTATCATAGCAGTATCATTATTATTTTTCTCAGAAAGGTTAGTTATTCTATGGTTATATATTTCTAAAGCTTTTGCACTAGATTTGCTTACAATATCTGATTCATATTCATTATTTTCTGTATTTTTTACACTCATGAAAATATTTGTACATATTATTAAAACAATCAATATAAGAATAAATAAAATTGATCTTTTAATTATACTCTTCATATACCCGCACCTCATTTTCTTTTCTGTAGGCCTCTATTCTTAAAGAAGATTTTTATATGTCTTCATAAAATCTTTCAATGCTTGTGTTATAATTTCTTTTTTATTGAAAGATGAGTTGCTACATAACCTTTCAAAATCTTCCCATGTCCCTTTATCAACTCTAATATTAACTGATTTTATATCTTTAATATTTTCATCTTCTATTACAATATCTTTTTTATTGGATAACTTCTTAGGCTTAAGAGCCTTATTATCTTTTACTTGTATATACCAATCATAAACTTCGCAAAGCTTATCAATATCCTCTTGACTTATATTTATTTTTTTGTCTCTTTTGGGTGTAGCTACTTTCTTTTTCTTAGCCCTTTCTATTTTATCATTATTTTTTTTATTTTTACTTACGTCTTTTGTAGTATTGTTTCCTTTTGCCTTACCCTTAATACTTTTTTTACCTTCATTTATATTATTTATATCTTCAAAAGATATTTGTGATTCATCAGCTGATTTTACATATATACCTTTATTAGATTTATATCCATTTCTATTTAAAGTCTTTCTAAGCGTAGCAGGTTTTATTTCTAATTTTTTAGAAATATCTTCAAAAGACATATTCTGATTTTGAAATTTTAAAAATAATTCTACTCTGTCTTTAGAATCCATAATTGCCTCCGTCATATTCCTTTTTTATAATTGTACCATAAAATTATTCATAGACCTATATTTTTCAACAAATCTCTACTATATTAATTATTTTTTCTATCATATATATAGCAGACTATAAACTTATTTCTTATAAAAATTAAAAAGGTGTTACATCGTTAGTGCAACACCTTTAATATTATAAGTCTTTTTATATTATATTTTATTTTAAACTATTTTTAATCTCTTTTTATTGTTATCGTTAATATTAAAAATGCCACACCACATAAAACTATAGTTCCACCTGGTTTTAGTCCTAAATAAAAAGACATTGTTAAACCTATAATAGTAAATATGACTGCAAATAATATAGATAATAATACTGTTTGTTTATAACTTTTTCCAAATTTCATGGCACAAGCTACTGGTACCACCATCATTGATGAAACTATTAAAGCACCAACTGTCCTTGCAGCAATTGACACTGTGAATGCTGTAAGAATTGTAAATACAAAATTAACACTTTTTACAGGTATTCCTACAAGTCTTGCTCCCTCTTCATCAAAAGCTATATACATTAACTCTTTATATAATAATATAAAGGCAATTA
>CAMBXR010000088.1 GCA_945871955.1 uncultured Clostridium sp.
TTTAAAATCTAATAAGTAAAAATCTGTATTATAAGAATAACTAAATACAGTAATCAAACTTAAAACAAAAAGTAGAATGTACTCTTTGGCAACTGGCTGACATAGTATAAACCTTAGCCCCTATAGCTTTGCGTCCTTAAGTTTCCTTAAGTTTGCCTATTATATTTTGCGTCCTTATGGTACCATATTTTTACATACAACTCAATATTTTTTTACATTATTTTCGATTTTTCCATATTTATTTAAATATAATGCTATAAAATATATGAAATTTCTTACTTATATGCACAATATTATTAAAATAGTATATTTACACTAAATTATGCCATTATGTAGTCTAGTTGGCAATATATCATCTTCTTATAAACTTATTATCTTTGTAGCTATTTTTTCTCCAAAAGAAGTATCATGTTCCACAAATAGCATGGTGGGCTTTTCACTTAAAATAAGATCTTCGATTTTCATAAACTTCCTTGATTTAAAGTATTTACGCACAGAAATAAAGCTATGTTTAGCTTGTGTTCAGGTTCGTGATTTACTTTTACATAATCTTATTCTTAATTTAAAGTAGTTTAAAGTTCCACTAATAGAGCATTCTTCAACACTCTGCAAATAACTATTAGACTATTTTCTTTGAATAAGATTATTTTCTCACTTTACCTGATTACCTCCGTTTTATAATATTTTAATTATAGTATTAGTATTATCTTTAAGTCAAGTTTACGATTTATATATTTCCCTCATATCACTTTCTTTAAATTATATTTCTTATCTTAAATGTAATAATTATGAAATTCTGACACATAATAAATTTGACTAGTATTGTACTATAAACCATTAGGAGGAAAATATCAATGAAACAAAAACCATATCTAATGATGGCATTAGGATTAATAGTTGGACTTGGAGTAGGTATATTAGGCACATATTATATGGTAAATAGAAATAATGTGGAAGAATTAATCACATCACAACAAGCAAGGGATATAGTTATAAATAAAGTTCCAGGATCAACTATACAAGAATTTTTATATGATAATGAGGATGGAGTAGCAATATATGAATCCCTATTGCAAAAAGACAATTCTATATATGAAGTGGATGTAGATGCAAAAACTGGAGACATAATAAAATTTGAAGAAATTGATGTGTATGATAATGATAATCCAAATACATCAAATAATAATCAAAATAACACTCAAAATAATCCATCTTCTTATATAGGAGAGGAAAAGGCTAAATCAATAATGTTAAATAAGGTTCCAGGTGCAACTATAATCAATTTTAATTTTGATAATGATACAACTCCAGAGTATGAAGGTGAACTTAGAAAGGGCAACATGGAGTATGACATATCAGTAGATGCAAAAACTGGTGATATAATAGATTTCACTAAAGAACCTGTAGATACAATTAATGATTAGTATATTATAAATTGTTAATACAAGAGAGATTCACATAAAAAATTAACTTCCATTAAGCCACTGCATGGACGCTACATTTTGAGCGACGTGTCGGCGAATCATTTTATGTCGCCAATGTATAAGTCTTCCCTACCGCTTCAGGCTTATCCCGTTGCTCAAAATTTACTTCTTTACTACGTATTATCTTTTGTCATTTTATCATTTCTTTTCCTTGTTGTTAATTTAAATTAATTATAAGTCAGATACTAATATATCATAGTTATAGTTGTATTTACACCACTTAAATTCTGTAATAATAATATTTTTCATCAGCAATATAATTATATTTTATATATAAATTTATTTTTATTATATTCTTTAAAAATAACCTTTTTATTTAAAGTGTTTTATTGTAATATATATAACATAATATAATAATTTTAATTTAATACTTTATTTTTTTAATTTTAATATAGAAAATAATTTCCTAATTTAAATAGAAAAATAACAATTAATATATTAATATACAGGGAGGAATATGTTTATGTCTAATATGAATCTTAATAGACAAGAATTAGAAAATATCTATGGAAAAATTAGTCCTTTTGAGTTTAAAAATAAACTTATAGAGCTGGCTACCATATCAAATAGAAAAAGTACGAGAACTTTACTTGATGCTGGACGTGGAAATCCTAACTGGGTTGCTGCCACTCCTAGAGAAGCTTTCTTTACATTTGGACAGTTTGCCATAACTGAAAGTAGGTTTTCTTGGGACAATGGGGATTTAACTGGAATACCTAAAAAAACTGGTGTTTATGATCGTTTTCGCAAATACGTAGAAGAAAATTCTTTTATGCCAGGGATTGAAACTCTTATAGAAATTATTGAATATGGAATTAATGAATTAAACTTCAATGCAGATGATTTTTTACATGAATTATGTGATGCAATAATTGGAGACAACTATCCTTTCCCTGATAGAATGCTCGTTCATATAGAAAAAATAGTAAAAGAATACTTAAAAGCTGAAATGAAGTATGATACTGAAAAAGGTGGAGACTTTAATGTATTTGCTGTGGAAGGTGCTACAGCTGCCATGTGTTATATATTTGACTCATTAATAGCAAATAATCTTCTTCTTAAAGGTGATAAAATTGCCATAATGACTCCTGTATTTACACCTTATTTAGAAATACCTCACCTTCCAAGATATGAGTTTGAAGTTGTTTATATTAATTCTGATGAAGTTGATGAAAATGGCGAGCGTACTTGGCAATGTTCTCATAAAGAATTGGAAAAATTAGCAGATAAAGATATAAAAGCATTATTTGTGGTAAATCCAAGTAATCCTCCATCTGTTGCAATATCTTCCAATTCTATTTCTAAAATAGTAGATATAGTAAATAATTATAATCAAGATTTAATGATAATATCTGATGATGTTTATGGTACTTTTGTCCCAGGATTTAAATCTTTAATGGCTGATTTACCATATAACACAATAGGTACTTACTCTTATTCAAAATACTTCGGTGTAACTGGGTGGAGATTAGGTACAATTGCTTTACATGAGAATAATGTATTTGATAAATTAATAAAAGAATTACCTTATTCTATAAGAAAAAGAACTAATAGAAGATATGCAGATATGAATCCAATACCAGAAAATGTACCTTTTATAGATAGAATAGTTGCTGACAGTAGACAAGTTGCCCTAAACCATACAGCAGGTCTTTCTACTCCACAACAAGTTCAAATGGCATTCTTCTCTGCTTTTACTCTTATAGATAAACAAAATGAGTACAAACATAAAACTATGGAAATTTGCCAAACTCGTAAAAAATTATTATTTAATTCTTTAGGCTTAGAAATGGTAAATGATCCAAATGATGCTTGTTATTATACTCAGCTGGATTTATTACAGTGGGCTGAAAAAAATCATGGCAAAGGATTTGCTAATTACTTAAAAGAAAATTATAAACCAGTTGACATTTTGTATAATTTAGCTCAAGATTCTTCCATAGTTCTACTTGGTGGCGGTGGATTTGCTGGACCTGAATGGTCAATTAGAATTTCTCTTGCCAATCTTTACGACGAAGCTTACGCCACTATTGGTATAGCTTTAAAAAGAATACTTGATGACTATGTAACTAAATGGAAAAAATCTTTATAGTTTAAGATATATTATAAAATCTAATCTAAATAGCATTTTAAATTATGCTTTTAGATTAGATTTTTTATTATTTTAATTTAATAAAACCTTCTTCAACTAACATATCCAAAGACTCTTTTAAATCATTTATATCTACTATTTCCAAAGATATGGTTAAGTCATTTTTCATATTTTTTAACTTATGTAAAATTTCTATAATATTTATATTTCCTTTATTTATTCCACTGTGACTGTCCTTGTCCTTATAATTATTATGTAAATGAATATGACTTAACTTTGGTAAAAGTACATCTATCCACTTCTCTATATCCTCTTTAGAATAAGCATTGATATGACCTATATCTATGCAGGTAGAAAAATTAGTATTATCCATTCTTTTCATCAATTCATCCATAAGTACATAATCTTCTTCAAGGACATTTTCTATAAGAATATTCATATTATCTTTTCCCTTTAGAAAGTCCGTCCAATAATTATATACATTCTCATTCCACTCAATGTAAGAATAACTTTTAGGTATATATCCATTATGATAAACAATCTTACTTGCACCTAGATTATTAGCCACCTCAAAGGCCTGCTCCATTCTAAATTTACTTATCCTTCTTATTTCATTATCTCTACTTCCTGGAGATAAGTCTGCATAAGGTCCATGAATTATTAAATCAATATTATTATACAAGTCTCCAAGCTCTTTTTTATATATTTCCATCATCTCATATCTATTATCTAGCACATAAGGATTTGCAAAATGTACTACTTCCAAGCCCACATCATATTTTTTTAATATGGGTAGAATTTTTTCTGTTTCAACTAACTGAGATACATAAAACCTCATCTTATCACCTCAAATTTCCTTCGTATTCTTTTAAAATAGCTAGTCTATGTATATATTTTTGAGTTATAATAAGTTTATATTTTGACTACAAATTATAAAAACTAATATTTTAAGTTTAATAGATATTTATAATAAATATCAAGTTTTTATATTTTAATATATACAATAATGATGAAATACAAAGGTGATAGAAATGAATTTAATAAGCTTAGAAAATATAAGTAAGCACTACTCAGAAAAAACTTTATTAGACAATATTTCTCTAGGTATAAATGAAGGAGAAAAAATAGGTCTTATCGGTGTCAATGGTACTGGTAAATCTACTTTATTAAAAATTATAGCTGGTGTGGAAGAAGCTGAAAGTGGAACAATAATCAAAGCTAACAAAGTTAGAGTTGAATATCTTCCACAAAATCCATACTATGATGAAGAAGCCACAGTTTTGGAACAAGTTTTCAAAGGTACTTCTGCTGAAATGCAATTAATCGGAGAATATCAAGATTTATTAGAAAAAATAAACCAATCTTATGATGAAAAATTAAACGAGAGATTATTATCTCTTCAAACTAAAATGGACGATTTAAATCTATGGGATTTAGAAAGTGAAGCGAAAACAGTTTTAATGAAACTGGGAATTAAAGACTTCGACCAAAAAGTAAAAGAATTATCAGGTGGTCAAAGAAAAAGAGTTTCTCTTGCCTCTGCATTAATTACACCATGTGAATTATTAATATTAGACGAACCTACCAACCACTTAGACAACGATACTATAGACTGGTTAGAGGAATATTTAAATAAATTCAAAGGTTCTCTATTAATGATTACCCATGACAGATATTTCTTAGATCGTGTTACTAATAGAATACTTGAATTAGACAAAGGAAGACTATTTAGCTACGATGGTAACTACTCTGTTTTCTTAGAGAAAAAAGCTGAAAGACTGGAACTAGAACAATCTTCAGAACTTAAACGCCAAAATCTACTTAGAAAAGAATTAGCTTGGGTTAGACGTGGTGCTAAAGCCCGTACTACTAAGCAAAAAGCTAGACTTCAAAGATTTGATGAACTTGTTAATAGTGAGAAAAATGTTATAGATGAAAAGATGGATATATCAGTGGGATCTTCTAGACTTGGTAATAAAATTATAGAAATACACAATATATCTAAGTCTTTTGAGAATAAAAAAGTAATAGATAATCTTGACTATACTTTAGCTAGACATGACAGAATAGGTATAATAGGTAAAAACGGTCTTGGAAAATCTACTTTAATAAATATTTTAGATGGTAAAATAAAACCAGATAGTGGAGAAATAGAAATAGGTGAAACAGTAAAAATAGGATGTTTCTCACAAGATGATTCTCATATGCATCCTAATATGAGAGCCATAGATTATGTAAAAGAAGAAAGTGACTATATCACAACTGCTGATGGAAGTAAAATTACTGCTTCTCAAATGTGTGAAAAATTCTTATTTGATGGTACTATGCAGTATACTTATATTAGAAAATTATCTGGTGGAGAAAGAAGAAGACTTCATTTACTTAGAGTATTAATGTCAGCTCCTAATGTACTTTTACTAGATGAGCCTACAAATGACTTAGATATAGAAACACTTAATCGTCTTGAAGATTATTTAGATGAATTTAAAGGTGTAGTAATTACTGTATCTCATGATAGATACTTCTTAGATAGAATTTGTAATAAAATTTTCGCCTACGAAGGAAATGGTAAAATCCATATTTACACAGGGAATTACAGTGATTATGTAGTATATAGAGAAAATGAAAAAATAGAATTTGAAGAGTTCAATACTGCTACTGTTAAAGAAGAAAAAGTAAAAAATGAAAAACCTAAAAACAATAAAAAGCTTAAATTTTCTTTCAATGAGCAAAGGGAATTTAATACTATCGACGATGATATAGCAACACTTGAAGAAAAAGTAGCTTCTCTTGAAGAGTCTACAGCTAAATATGCTACAGACTTTACAAAACTTCAAGAAATAATGAATGAAAAAGAAAAACTTGAACAAGAATTAGAATATAAATATGAAAGATGGGAATATTTAAATAATTTAGCTGAAGAAATAGCTAACCAAAAATAAG
>CAMBXR010000089.1 GCA_945871955.1 uncultured Clostridium sp.
TTTTTTAATAACTTTTTTTAATTGATCAGTTTCTTTTTTTGGCTCTTCTTGTTGCTTCTCAGCTGATAAAAATAAATTAAAGTCTATTTGTTCATACATAAAAAAATCCCCCTTTTATTTTATTATATTTTCTTCAACTGGTATATAATATACCAGCTAAAGAAAATATTAAAGTTATAAATTAAGTTAATTGCGGTTTAGAGCTGCTTTTTTTACTTTTATTTTCAGTGACTAAAACGCTGCCATATTTACTTTTAATTTCTTCTAAACTATAATTTTTGTGGCTTCTTCCTTTATAATCAGATGGTTTAAAATACCATGCTTTCTTTTTACTAGCATAATAAAAGCCCGTAGCCTTTAAAATTTCTTTGTGTGTCTTTGTGTCCCCTGTCACCCATATCCAAGAACCCACAATCTCAATTTTAAGCCCTTCAAGGTTTATTATACTATCAATTATATGTATAAAGTCCGCTGCCTGCTCTGTGTTGCTCTTGTCTTGTTTATTTGTGCTAGTAGCCTTTAATATATTTAATGCTTCCTCATATTCATTATTAATCATCTTCATAACTTCAGCATCCCCCCCTCTGTCTGGGTGGTTAGCAAAAGCCTGTTTTTTATACTCCTTTTTTAACTCCTCTATAGTTTTACAATTTTTAAAATATCTCATTTTTAAAACCTCCTAATTATTTTTAAATTTAAAATTATTATTTATATATTTGTATTCCTTCAGTTAATCCTGTAACTACATTAATTCCACTTTTAAAAGTTACTTGTATATCAGTTTTGCAAGTTTGGTAAGCTTCTACCTGTGATAATAACGCCCCTATTAATAAAGCTCCTATTAATATTTTTTTAAATACCTTTTTCATTTTAAAACCCCCTAATTATTTTCAAATTTAAAATTATTGTTTTTATTGGGCGGTCTTACCGCCCTTTTATTATCTTACATTGTATATTTTTTTTGCTTCTTTCCATGCCTGCATAACTTCTTTTTTTATGTCCATCATGTCGCCATGATTATATTCTATGTAAAAGCCATCCCCGTAGCTCTTAATGTTCTTATAATCATCTTGATACGGACAATATGAAAATTCAATATCAAGCTTACTTTCCATGTATTCAGCTACATTATAAAGCGTATCTTCTAAAGCTTCAAAGCTGCTGTTTTTACTTGATAGCGTAGTATAGAAAATCAAATATCTCTTTTCTACTTCTCCCCAGTGGTTAACATCTTCGCTTTTTACTGCTTCTATTCTTCCGCTTATAGCTTCTTTTACTATCTCTTGAGTTGTTATTGGGAACTTGTTCCCCTTCTCAGTTACTACTATTATTAATTCTTTGCCGCTTGGTAAAGTTTTAAAGCCTGTTATAGTAGCTTTACAAGTTTCCTTTATTGCTTTAGGTTTTATACTTATTCTTTCTCCTACTTTTAAAGTTTTCATTTTCTTAACTCCTTTTATTTGCTTTTTATTTGTGTCTATTCCTGTGTTGCTTTATTAGATGTGATTTTTTTTAATTATGTTTTTACTAGGTTGTTTTTTAGAAGTGTTTTTTAATTTTTTATTTTTTGTGATTGTCAAGTTGTTAATTAGATAGTAGTACTATCTGCTAGATAGTGCAACTATTTTTTTAAAAAAATTTTAAAAAAATCTTGTGTTATAGTTGTTCCAATGTGTCCAGCTGCTCAAGAATCATTCGACAAAGGGGGCTTGATGTGTTGTATCATGTTGTGTGATGGGTGCATATATCTAAAAAATTTTCGATATTTAGTAGCTGCTACCGCTCCGCTGCTCCGCAGCTCTTCCCCTTGCCCTGCTGCTGCCCTGCTGCCCTCCTCCTTGGTGGTGGCTGCTCCATGCTCCGCAGCTCTTCGCTTTATATAGTTAAACTCTTTGAGCCGCTCCGCTGCTCCGCAGCTCTTCCCCTCTTTGGTCTGAGGGGTTGAAGCTCTTAACCTTTGCAGCTCTCCCGCTGGTGCTGGTGCTTTTGGTGGTCTTATGCTCCGCAGCTCTTTAAACTCTGCACCCCTGATAATATCAATATTTTAGGTGGCTGCCCTTTGTCGCTCCAATAGATGCTATTTTATATCATTTAGGGTTTACTTCTTTGCTCCTGATATTTATTTTTTCAACTTGATCAATTAGTATTTTTTATCTGCTGCGGCTATGGATCAACTTATAATGATTACTGGTGGCGGTGCTGTATCTTTATATTTATTATTATTCTGCTGTAGCTCTTCAGGTATAATGTTTTAATATTGTTCTAGTGTTGTTGTTGTTGTTGTTGTTGTGTAGTTACTATATTTTTATAAAAAATTTTAGCATACCCCCGAAGCTCTCCCTCTTTTTTCTCTTGAGCTTTTGCTCTCAGCTGGCAGCTGCTACCCCAGTAGCTTATAATTTTTTTAAAAAGGCTCTGAAGCTGTTCTATATTTTAATTTATGCAGCTTAATCTATTATTATATTGCATAAAACCAGCCCAAAAGCAGCTGGGGGGCTGGGTTTCATAGCTAGACACCTTGCAGCTGCTCGGTTTTAGATCAGTTATTCAAAAAACACAACACAATTTTTTATCCTAGTTTAATATAAAAATATAATAAATAGCTCATTGCCTCAAAACCAATGAACACATTGAAAATACTGGGGTTTGTTGTTTAGGTAAAATTCCAGCCCAGTAAACATTATCTATAAAAATTGCATAACACAATAATTATTTTTGTTGTAAAATGATAAAAAATAGTCGAACCAAAAATTAAAAATCCGACTGAAAAGTTAATTTTTATTGGATACAATACAGAAAATTCTTAATATAAAATCAATTCAGAATAGTATTTATATTATAAAAAATGAATAAAAATCAATAAAATATTGCATAAAAACGATAAAAATTTAATATTTTTCTTCGCAAAAAAAATAATTCAATTTTGAGTCAAGTATATACTGGATCAGGTTAAAGTTACTACGATTAATTAAAAATACCTTAATTTAAAAATGCAGATAAGATCAAAAAATCTAAACTAAATCCAGTAAAATACAGTGATTAAAGTATAATTCCTATATATTACAATAGGTGTACCGACTTCATTAATTTTCTTATCATACTTTAAAAATAATAAATTAAAAAATATTGAGCTTTAAAAATCATACATTTTTTATTTATCAAAAAAAATGACAAATGTATGATTTTTAAAAGGAATTACAAGTTTCAAAATATAATTAATATTCAGAAAATAATCAATACTTCAAAAGTATGTTTTCAAAGGTATAATTTTACGAACATTAGAAAAAATAAACTTACAAAAAATGTTGAATATTGTTTATTATTTATCAATAAAATATAGGAAATTTTTTATTTTAGTCTTTACAAAAAAAGTAAGGAAAAACCTCGGTCACTCTATGTAAAACTAAAGAGCAGCAAATTTACCTTTAAAAAAGAGATATACAGCTGTCAGGAGTAATAAAGAGAGGTAGAAGTAATGAACTTCTACCTCAAGATTACCGCTAATATAAGATCTCTAAATAATAGAGGTTATAAAGAAGTTATAAAAATGATATAATTAGAACATATTGGAAAAATATATTTTAGGAGTGAATAGAAAAGTGGCAAAAAGAAGAAAGATAATTGGATGGAGAGAAGTTCCATCACCTAAGCAATTAAAAGAAGGAACTGGATGGTTTGGAGAGTTGGATCATGTTTATATAGATAAAGATGAAGAATACTGTGTTATGACTAGGGATATAGATACCGAGATAGGAAATGTTACTCATATGTGTATCAGGAATAAAGGAACAAGGGAAACTGGTTATGCGGGTACGGATATATCGTGAAGTGAAAAGCAAAGAATAAAAAATGAGATATTCGGAAAAGAAGCTGTAGCTATAGAGGTATTCCCAAAAGAAAGTGAATTAGTAGACCAAGCCAATATGTATCATCTTTGGGTGTTACATAATTTTAATTTACCATTTGGAATATAGGAGCGTTAATATGATGGAGGAAAAAACTATGACTACTAAAGGTGCTGAATTAATTCTTGAATTTAGAAATTTACTACATAAAATAGAAAATCATTGTGAAGAACTAGTAAACACTAGGACTGATGGAAAATGTAAATGTGTAGACTGTGCATTTTCAAGATATTACAATTATCTAAATAGTGGATGTTTATTACAGGAACTAAAAGACAATGATGTGGAAACTACTTTGGAATATACAATGAAGTATCATGGAATCAAGTGATCCATTTATTTAATCTTACTTTAAGTCTGTATGTTAAAAAATAATGTATATTATTAAATATGGTTATTGGTAGTTACATATTAGCGATACACAAAAACAAAATAAGAGATAGTAAGCCATCTGAAAGTATTGGTATAGCTGGAATTGAGGGAAAGAAAACTAATCTATCTCAAACCAAGTCATACCAATACTTTCAGCTATATGGATAAATTAAAAGAATTTTCATTAAAAAATATAAAAACAGCTTATCAAATTTTGATAAGCTGTTTTTATTTGAGTAATAAATTGGGGATTATTTTTTCCAATAAAATTAAATATATAATCCGATATATTATAGTAATAATACAGAATATGGAAAAAATAGTGAAGCTTTCAGCTTCAATGTTTAGAAAACATTTTAACTTATTAAGTATATAGGAATTTGGGGATATTTTAGACAATAATTAATTATTGTCTAAAATATAAATGGTATAATAAAATCTAAAGGGGATGATTTTATTATATTATCTTTAAAAGTATAATTATATAACTTTCGGAATATAGATATATTGTTTTTTTATAAAATTGTGTATAAAACGAACATCTGAACTAATTATATAACATAATTTTACAAAAAACAATACCTTTTATTAATTTTTTAAAGAATATATAATAAATTAATAAACCACCTATAAATAAAAGGGAGATGATGAGCTAATATGAATAGTATTACTGTAATTGATGCTATATGTGGCAGTGGAAAGACAGAGTTTTGCATTCAATATATGAATGAGCATGGTGGAATAGGAGATGGAAATAAACTATTTATATATGTAACTCCATATTTATCAGAAATAGAGAGAATAAAGAGGAGTTGCCCTAATTTACAGTTTTATGATCCAATAAATAAGGGTGATGGCAAGTTGGAATCATTAAAAAAACTTATAGCTAATGGTGAAAATATAGCTACAACACATGCTTTATTTACAAGTATAGATCAGGAAGTTTTAGAATTACTAAAAGGATCAGGGTATACATTAATACTGGATGAAGTGCTAAATGTGATTAACGAATATACAATAAGTAAAGCGGATATGAACTTATTATTAAGAGGAAATTTATGCAGTATAAGAGATAGAATGCTTAAATGGAATGATAAATGTTATACTGGAAAATTTCAGGAATTAAAATTAATGAGTGATATAGGTAATATACATTATTATAGAGATACTTTCTTATTTTGGACTATAACCCCTGATAGCTTTAGAGTTTTTGATGAGGTGTTTGTTCTTACTTACTTATTTAATGGACAAATTCAAAAATATTTTTATGATTTACATAACATAACTTATAATATGAAGTCTATAATAAAAGAAAATGATACATATAAGCTAGTACCATATAGTAAAGAATATGATAACAGGGACAAGCTAAGGGATTTGCTAGAAATATATGAGGATAGCGGAAAATCTAAACTTAATAGCAATTATGCAAAGAAGATAACTAATACAACTTTATCTTCTACATCATTAAAAAATATGAGTAGCGAAAATTATATTAGACTAAAAAAGAATATAGATACATTCTTTAGAAATAATTGCAAGGCTGCAAATAAAGAAGTGTTTTGGACTACACTTACAGCAATCGCCCCTAATCTAAATGGTAAGTTTAATACATTTAAATTTGCAAAGGGCGGGAAAAATACATATGATAAAAACAAGTGCAACTTTGTATCACACAATGCAAGATCTACTAATAGTTATGGTGAAAGGAAATATTGTGCTTACATTTATAATAGGTTTATGCATCCTATTGAAAAAGCATTTTTTGAGGATAATAATGTAAATGTAGACGAAGATTTATTGGCATTATCTGATTTAATACAGTGGATATTTAGAGGTTCAATTAGAAACGGTATACCTATGAAAGTATATATTCCATCAATTAGAATGAGGAATTTACTGTATAAATATCTACATTATGAAATTTAAAAAAATAATAACAAAATAGTTATTTTTCTCAAGCGAACACCAGTAATTGCAACGACTACAGAGCTTAACCCTTAAAGAAAGAAATAAAAATGTACTTATTTAAATAAGAATTAGACTACGCTTAAATTCTTATTCTATAATCAAAACAAGTTTGATTATAGGAGTCAAAAGTATATACTCTATGTATGAACTTGTTCATACATAGTAAGTGAAAATGGTTTTTAATTTTCACTTATACTAATAAAATTATTTTATT
>CAMBXR010000090.1 GCA_945871955.1 uncultured Clostridium sp.
GCTACTTCTAATATAGATGTGGAAAGTGAAGAAAAAGTTTGGGAGAGTATTTATAAACTATCTAAAAATAAAACTGTAATAGTAATATCTCATAGATTAGCCAATGTGAAAAATGCTGATGCTATTTATGTACTAGATAAAGGTCATATAGTTGAACATGGAAAACATAAAGAATTAATGATGACTAAAAATAAATACTATGAATTAGTAACTCATCAACAAAACTTAGAAAATATATACAGAGAAGAAAATGATATAGAGGAGGTGGCAGTAAATGAATAATAGACAATCAGGATTTAAAATAATGACAAGACTTATAAAAGTTCTAAAACCATTAACACCTATAATGATGATTACAATTTCCTTTGGTGTGCTTGGATTTTTAGCTGCCATAGCCATAACTACTTTTGGGATGATAGCAACTGCCACTGCTTTAAATATAGATATGGGAGTTTCTATAAAAACTTGCATAGTTGTAATAATTGCTTGTGGAATACTTAGAGGTGTACTTAGATATATAGAACAATATTCAGGCCATTTTATAGCCTTTACAATTCTTGCTATACTTAGAGATAAAGTTTTTAAATCTCTTAGAAAATTATCACCTGCCAAACTAGAAAGCAAGGAAAAAGGCAATTTAATTTCAGTAATAACAAGTGATATAGAATTATTAGAAGTATTTTATGCCCATACTATAGCACCAATTGCTATAGCTATAATAACTTCAATAATAATGGCTGTAATATTATTCAACATAAATCCTATATACGGAGTAGTTTCAGCATTATTTTACATAATAGTAGGATACTTAATACCTGTAATATCATCTAAATTTGGTAAAGATGCAGGTGTGGAATATAGAGCAGAGTTTGCTAAGACAAATTCACACTTATTAGAATCTTTAAAAGGTATAAAAGAAATATTATTATTTAATGAAGGTAAAAACAGATTAGAACAAATAAATAAAAATAGTGATGTATTAGATGAAAAAATGGCGGGAATTAAAAAACATGAAGGTATAATAAAAGCCTTTACTGATGTAACTATAATGATTGCCATACTTACATTTTTATTTATAAGTATAAATCTTTATAACAACAATGTAGTAAATATAGGACAAGCTTTAGTTGCTATAGTAATACTTTCAAGTTCATTTGGACCAGTTGTAGCTTTAAGTAACTTATCAAATAACTTAGTTCAAACTTTTGCTTGTGCTCAAAGATTATTTGATATATTAGATGAAGTTCCAGCAGTGGAAGAAGTTGATGGAGATATAGGATTAAATTCATCCCATATCAATGTAGAAAATGTTAATTTTGCATACAAAGATAGATCAGATAACTTATTAAAAAATATAAACTTAGAAATAAAACCTGGAGATAAAATAGGAATTTTAGGTGAAAGTGGATGTGGTAAATCTACATTCTTAAAATTATTAATGAGATTTTGGGACGTAAATGAAGGAAGCATATCTTTAGATAATAAAAATATTCAAACTATGCCGACAAAAACTCTTAGAAGATCTCAGTCTTTAGTTACACAAGAGACTTTCTTATTTAATGATACAATAGAAAACAATATAAAAATAGGTAAAAAAGATGCAACGAAAGAAGAAGTTATAGCAGCTTGTAAAAAAGCATCTATACATGAGTTTATACAAACTTTACCCCAAGGATATAAAACTAATGCAGGAGAGCTAGGCTCAAACTTCTCATCTGGTGAGAAACAAAGAATAGGTATAGCTAGAGCCTTCTTACATGATGCAGATATTTTAATACTAGATGAGCCTACAAGTAATCTAGATACTTTAAATGAAGCGGAAATATTAAAATCAATAAATAATGAGTGTAAAGATAAATCTATCGTAATGGTTTCTCATAGAAAATCAAGCGTGTCAATTTGTGATAAAAAGATTTACGTTAAAAACAATACTTTAAATTTAGCTTAGAAAAGGTAAAACAATGGGAAGAATAGAAAAAGAAAAAAAGACAATTACTCTTATGATAAATATTTATTGTAAGAAAAAACATAAACATAAAGATGGGCTTTGTAATGAGTGTGAGGAGTTATTAAAATATGCTCACAAGAGATTAGATTTTTGTAAATTTGGAGAAGAAAAAAGCTTTTGTAGTAAATGTCCAATTCACTGCTATAAAAAGGACATGAAAGCTAAAGTTAAGGATGTAATGAAATTTTCAGGTCCAAGACTTATAATTTACAGCCCAATACAATTTTTAAAACATATATTTGAATAAAAATTTGAAACCGACCTACCTAGGGTCGGTTTTTTTATAAAAAATGATTTATATAGAAAAACATCTGATACAATATAAGAGTATTGAGTAATACATAATTAATTGGCACAAGGGGGAAGAAAACTATGTCATATAATATAGCTGTAGCAGGTAAAGGTGGTACAGGTAAAACAAGTTTAACGGGGATTTTAATTGATTATTTAACTAAAGAAAAAAAGGGTGAAACATTAGTTGTTGATGCAGATGCAAATGCCAACATAAATGATGTTTTAGGTATGGAGTTAAATGGTACAATTGGTGAAATAAAAGAAAAAGCAAATCAAATGGAACAAAAAAGAGAGCAATATCCAGGAGGAATGACTAAATCTCAATACTTAGAATATGAGCTAAATTCTATTGTTGAAGAAGGTGATGGATACGACTTACTTGTAATGGGTAGATCAGAAGGAGAAGGTTGCTATTGCTTTGTAAACTCTATATTAAAAAGACAAATACAACTGATGTCAGGTCATTATGATTATGTTGTTATGGATAATGAAGCAGGTATGGAGCACTTAAGTAGAAAAATTCTAAGAGAGATAGATGATTTACTATTAGTAAGTGACTGCTCTGCAAGAAGTATAGAGGCTGTGGCAAGAATTAGGGATTTAGCTAATGAAATAGGTATAAAAGTAGGAAGAACTTCTTTAATAGTGAATAAAGCTCCTAATGGTGAATTAAATGACGGTATAAGAAGAGAAATAGAAAGATTTGATTTAAATCTACTTGGTGTAGTTCCTATGGATGAAATGATATTTGAATATGATTGTAATAGAAGACCTTTAGTAGAATTACCTGAAGATTCTAAAGCAAAAATAGCAGTAAAAGAAATATTTGAAAAACTAAATGTATAAAACAAAAAAGAAACAGTATGACTAATTATACTGTTTCTTTTTTGTTTTATTTATTTTAAAGTATTAAGTTTTAAAATAAAAAATCCTATTAACTAGACAAATCTAGAATAGGATTTTTACTATAGTTTTTTTGCGCATTCTGGACATATACCTGTAAATTCAAGATTATGACTCGTTATGGTGAAGCCAGTTTCTTGGCATAATTCATCTTCAAATTTTCTTAAAGGACAACAATTTACTAAAACTATCTTATTGCATAAAGAACATACTAGTTGATGTTTATGCTCTCTATTATTAATCTGATAATATGTTTTGCCATCATTACTAAGTTGTTTTAGCAAAATACCTTTTTCAGTTAAGGCATTTAGAGCTCTATAAACAGTAGACAAATTTATATTAACTTCCTTAGAAGCTTTTTCTAATATATCCTCAGATGTAAGGGGTACGCTTGAGCGATTCAAGACAGAAAGAATTAATATTCTTTTTTTTGTAGTTTTCAAATTGACTGCTTTTAAAATATCATCTTCATTATTCATAGTTTTTCCATCCTTTAAATATTAAAATAATATGTTTGTCACTTTAATTTAAGGATAAACTTATTATAGGACTTTGTCAATAAACTATAAATGCATATCATTTGCACTTGACTAATATACATATAAGTAGTATCATTTACTTATAAGTGCAAATGAGAGGTGTTATCAATTAATAAAATTAGTATAACAGATAATTTAAATGATTGGGAGTGAAAAATTTCAATGAAAAAAAGAATAATATCTTTATTATTAACAATACCTATGTTATTTACAATGGGTTGTAGTAAAAATAATAAAATAAATCAAAGTGAAGAAAATTTAGAAGGAAAAATAAATATTTACACAAGTATATATCCACTTTATGATTTTGCTACAAAAGTAGGTGGAGATAAGGTCAATGTAACAAATTTAGTACCTGCTGGAACGGAGCCTCATGATTGGGAAATATCAACAAGTGATATAGTAAATCTTGAAAAAGCAGATATGTTAATTTATAACGGTGCAGGAATTGAAAATTGGACGGATAAAGTTATAAATACATTAGAAAATAAAGATATAGTTTATGTAAAGACAAGTGAAAATTTAGAATTACATAAAATTGATGAGACACATAGTCATGACCACGATCATGAAGAAGATAGTGATCATGGAATTTATGATCCACACACATGGCTAAGTATAGAAAATGCTCAAAAAGAAATGGAAAATATAAAAGACGCCTTAGTTAAATATGATCCAGAAAATGCAGGTTATTATGAAGCAAACTTTAAAACTTATGAAAATAAATTTGAAGAATTAGAAGAAAAATATTCTGAAAAACTAGATCCAATAGAAAATAAAACTATAATAGTTGCCCATGAAGCTTTTGGTTATTTATGTGAAGAGTACGATATAAAACAAGAAGGTATAGAAGGATTAACACCTGATAGTGAACCGGATCCAGCTAGAATGACAGAAATAATTAAATTTGCTAAAGAGCATAATGTAAAAACTATATTCTTTGAAGAATTAGTAAGCCCTAAAGTAGCAGAGACAATTGCTAAAGAAATTAATGCAAATACAGCAGTATTAAATCCTTTAGAAGGATTAAGCGAAGAACAAATAAAAAATGGAGAAGATTATTTCTCTATAATGGAAAAAAATTTAGAGGCTATATATAATTCACTGAAATAAGAGTATAAATAAAGGAGGCATATATGAAAAATATAATATCTATAGAGAATGTATCCTTTGCTTATAATAAGGAAAATGTATTACAAGATATAATTTTATCTGTAGATGAAGGTGATTTTGTCGGTATTATTGGATGTAATGGTAGTGGTAAAAGTACACTTATGAAGCTTTTAATAGGCCAATTAGCACCTTCAAAGGGTAAGATAAAGTTATTTAATGAGGATTTAAGTAAAAGTAATAAGTTAAATAAAATAGGATATGTACCACAAATATCTTTATCAAGCGGTGCAACTTTTCCAGCTACAGTGGAAGAAGTAGTCATGGCAAATTTATATTCAAAAATTGGATTTATGAAATTTCCTAAAAAAGAACATAAACAAAAGGTAAAAGAGGCTCTTAGAATAGTTAATATGGAAGAGTACTCAAAGCGATTAATCGGTAATTTATCTGGTGGTCAACAACAAAGGGTAATGATAGCCAAAGCGTTAGTTAGCGATCCTAAAATTATAATTTTAGATGAACCAACAACAGGTATTGATGCCAAATCGGAAGAACAATTATACGCTCTTCTTAACAAATTAAATAAAGAATCCAATATAACTATAATAATTGTAAGTCATGATTTTGCAAAAATTCAACAATATACAAATAAGATTTTTGTAGTAGAAAATAATAAAGTATCTTTAATGAAGAACGAAAATGAGGTGTAGACATGATTTTTGAATATGCTTTTATGAGAAAAGCATTTGCTGTAGGTATCTTATTGGCAATTATAGTACCGTGTATAGGTATTATAGTTGTTTTAAAGAGATTATCAATGATAGGAGATGCACTTTCTCATTCATCTCTTGCAGGTATTGCAGCAGGCTTAGTATTTAATATTAATCCTATTTTAGGTGCTATTATAGCATCCCTGGCTTCGGCCTTTAGTATAGAATTTATAAGAAAAAAACTACCTAAATACTCGGAAATGTCCATAGCTATAATCATGTCTGCCGGTGTAGGTCTAGCAGGTGTATTATCAGGATTTGTTAAGGATTCTGCAGCTTTTAATAGTTTTTTATTTGGTAGCATTGTTGCTATAACAGATTTTGAACTATATATGGTTATTGGAATAAGTATTTTAGTTATAATTGCCTTTATATTATTATATAAAGAGTTAATGTATATAGCTTTTGATGAAGA
>CAMBXR010000091.1 GCA_945871955.1 uncultured Clostridium sp.
GTCTAAGTATTCCACCAAGCTTTTTTTCTCTTTCAATTATTAATATATCTTCTATGCCACATTCTTTTAACTTTACAGCTGCAGCTAAACCTGCTGGACCTCCACCAATAATTACAACATCCTTTTTTATAGCCATTATACTCTCACCTTCCCCACAAACATATTTGAATTTTTTCTACAGTAGAGTATATCTTCTTCTTTTTTGCCTTTTATTTCTTTTATTAATTTAGTTATTCTAGTTTGACAATATCCACCTTGGCATCTTCCCATCATAGCACGAGTTCTGTATTTTATTCCTGTTACAGTTTCAACACCAAGTGGATTATTTATTGCCCATAATATTTCTGCCTTTGTTATAGTTTCGCATCTACATATTATTTCTCCGTAGTTTTCGTCTTCTTCTATTAACTTTCTTTGTATTTCTATAGGCTTATCTTTAAAAGTTGTAATTTTTTTTCTATTCTTCTTAAAGTTTGGATTTTTTTCTAGTTTTTCTTTTTGCGATAATAGACTTACTACATATTTGGCAATAGGAACTGCACTTGTAAGTCCTGGCGACTCTATCCCTACTAGATTTATAAAATTTGATATGTCTTCTCTAAGTTCTATTACAAAGTCTTCATAGCCACCCTGCTCTTTTCCTACTAACTTAGGTCTAATTCCTGAAAAGTTTCTTATGAAATGTTCTTTTTTAATATGAGGAAAAATTCTACTTCCATCTTCTATCAATAAATCCATAACTTCCTTTGTTACGGAATAATCATTTTTTTCATCTATATACTCACTACTTGGACCTATAAATACATTTCCATCTATTGACGGCGTTAAATGTATGCCAAGTCCTCCTGCTTTAGGATTAGGTACAGGATAAGCTGGCATATTTAAGTATTTCCCTGCTTTTTGATCTAGTATAAAATATTCCCCTCTACACGGATGTATTGTATAATCTTTTCCCCCCATCATATTTGATATTTTATCACTATTAAGTCCTGCAGCATTTATTATCCATCTAGATTTATAAACTCCCTTATTAGTTTTAATTTCGTATATTTTTTTATTTTTATCATTATCCTCATTTATACTTAATGATTCATTTATCTCTACAACCTCATTATCTAAATAATAATCAACACCATTTTCTACAGCATTTTCTGCCATGGCAATAGTATAAATAAATGGATTTAATATGCCTGTTGTAGGACAATATAAAGCAAAATTACCATTTAGATATGGTGACAATTCTTTTATTTTTTCTCTATTTATAATTTTTAAATTTTTAACACCATTTGTTTCTCCTTGTTCTTTCATTTGTATTAATTTTTCTTTGTCTTCTTCTGTAAATCCTACCACTAGTTTTCCAGTTCTTTTGAAAGGAATATCTAGTTCTTCAGCTACTTTATCAAAGTTTTCATTTCCTTCAACACAAAACTTCGCCATTAAAGAACCTGGTTTATTATTAAATCCTGCATGCAATACACCTGAATTTCTCCCACTAGTTTCATTGCACACATCTAATTCTTTTTCTAATACACATACTTTTAATACGTATTTAGACAGTTCCCTTGCTATAGAACTACCTATAACCCCTCCTCCAATTATTGCTATATCATATATATTATTCAATTTTTTCACCCCATTTTACCCTTATTTATATAAGTGTAACACAACTTTATTTTTCTTGAAAAAATAAGTATATATAACTACAATTAAATATATATAAATTTTATCATTTCAATTTTAGATTTAAAGTATGACTATATAAGTTAAACTTTCAAAATAAAGGGGCTAATTTATTATGAAAAAAATAAAAAAACTTATCTTAATTACTTTTCTAATCTTATTAATCGCAATTATCAGCATAGGAACTTTCGCTGGAAATTTACTTTATAATATTGCAATAGATTCAAATTTTTCTAAAAATACTATCTATGCCGAATATGTATATAAGGATACTTATTCTGATAAAACCTGGTTACTTCAAAGATCCAATTATACGGATGAGTATATAAATTCATTTGATAATTTTAAATTACATGCATATATGATTAAACAAAAAAAGAAAACCTCCAAATGGGTAATTATTGCTCATGGATATGGTGAAGAAGGCAAATTAATGAGCATAAATGCCCTTCATTTTTATTCCTTGGGATATAATATTTTAATTCCAGATTTAAGAGGTAGTGGAAAAAGTGAAGGCAATTACATAGGTATGGGTTGGTATGATAGATTAGATATATGTGATTGGATAGATCGTATTGTAGACGATGATCCTAATTCTGAAATAGCACTTTTCGGTATATCCATGGGTGGTTCCACAATTTTAATGTCATCTGGAGAAGATTTACCTTCCAATGTTAAGTGTATTATATCCGATTGTGCTTATACCTCTGCTTATGATGTTTTTGGCTACGAACTAAATACTTATTTAAATACACCATCTTTTCCTGTGGTTGATTTTACCAATTTAGTTACCATGTTAAGAGCTGGATATTCTTTAAAAGATGCTTCCGCTATAGAACAGGTGAAAAAGTCAAAGACTCCTACTCTTTTTATTCACGGTGATAGTGATAAAATTGTTCCTTCTTATATGATGGATGAATTATATGATGCTGCTACTTGTGAAAAGGAAAAGCTTTTAGTTAAAGATGGAGAGCATGCAGGATCTGACTTAGCTGATTTTAATGCTTATTGGGATAGTATAAAGAGCTTTTTAAAGAAACATATTGATTAAATTACTAATAATTTTAAAATAATCTTGTTGATCTATAATCTTACATATACTAAATAAAACTTATATAACATGTAACATTTGTAAATTTATTAAAAATAAGTCTCTATTTAGAAGAGACTTATTTTTAATAAATTTTAAAACTACTGCACTAAAATTATATAGCTTTCGTATATTCTTTTAGCCATTCAACTTCTTCTTCCATTAAGAATGGACTAAGTTTATCAAACACCATTTTGTGATATTCGTTTAAGTATGCTTTTTCTTCATCTTTCATAAGATCAATATTTATAGCATCTAAGTCTATAGGTGCTATTGTTATTGGTTCAAATTCCATAAATTGACCAAATTCATTTTTTATACCTTTTTTGCAAAGTAACTCATTTTCTAATCTTATACCGTGAGAATTTGCTTTATAGAATCCTGGCTCATTAGTCATTATCATTCCTTCTTCTAATGTAGCTGAATTTCTATTGTCAGATCTGAAACCATTTGGCCCTTCGTGAACATTTAGTACATGTCCTACTCCATGACCTGTGCCATGGTTGTAGTTAAGATTTTCATTCCATAGTATTCCTCTCGCTAATACATCTAAATAATATCCATTTACACCATGTAAGAATTTAACACTTGAAAGTCTTATCATTGCTCTAGCAACTGTTGTAAAATGATATTTTTCTTCTTCAGTAAGTGGACCCACTGCAAAAGTTCTAGTAATATCAGTTGTACCATCTAAATATTGTCCGCCTGAATCTAATAAATATAATCCTCTTGGCTCAATAATTGTATTGCTCTCATGCGTTGCACTATAGTGAATTATAGCTCCATTACCTGCATATCCTGATATCGATGCAAAGCTTTCCTCTAAAAACTTACCTTGTTCTTTTCTAAGTTCAGTCATTTTATCTGAAGCACTTATTTCAGTTATTTCTATTTTACCTATATTATTTTTTAACCAGTACATAAATTTAGTAACAGCTACACCATCTCTTATATGGGCTTCTTTTGTATTTTCTATTTCTACTGGATTTTTTACTGCTTTAAATATTGTAGAAGGATTTATTGAATTAAGTATTTTTGTACCTTCTGGTATATTTTTTAATATTGCATAGTTTATTTTATTGCTATCAACTAAAACTACTTCTTCTTTGCCTATAGTTTTAACAAATTCATCTATTTGGAAGTATCCTTTTATTTCTACTACTTCATCCCCAAAACTTACTTTTATTTCATCATCTATTTTATTTTCATCAACAAATAATATAGCTTTGTCTAAAGTTATTACTGCATAAGAAAGCACAACTGGATTATAAGCCACATCTCTACCTCTTATATTAAATAGCCAACATATATCATCTAAACTTGTTAATATATGAGTAGTGGCTCCATTTTCCCTCATAAACTCTCTAACTCTAGATATTTTACTTGTAAAATCTTCACCACTATACTTAGTATCTAATAAAAATGCTTTTTCATCAGATAAAGCAGGTCTATCTTTCCATATTTCATCTAATAAGTCACCTTCATAAGATATTGTTATATTTTTTTTAGCTAAACTCAGTTCTAGGTCTTTACCCATAGCTGCACTTATACATCTCCCATCAAACCCTACTTTAGAACCTGCTGGAACTTCTTTTTCTATGTACTCAAAAGTTGTTGGGACATTTTCCTGCCCCATTTTGTAAAGTTCCATACAAGATGATGCTAATTCTTTTTCAGCTTGTAAAAAATATCTTCCATCTGTCCATAGTATGGCATTATCTAAAGTTATTACTACAGTACCAGCTGAACCAGTAAATCCTGATATATATTCTCTACCTTTAAAAAATTCTCCTACATATTCACTTTGATGATAATCTGCTGATGGAATTATATAAGCAAATATATTTTTTTCTTTCATTATTTTTCTTAATTTTTCAATTCTGCTATTAATCATATTAAACCATCCTTACTATTTTAAATCTTCTAACTTTTTATTAAGTTTATTATATATTTTTTTCATATATGGTTCATTACTAGCCTTAATTGCATCCTCTAGTAAAAACCATTTAACATCACTATTTTCATCTTCTTTTATATATGTTACTTCCCTTTCATCAGCACAAAGTAAATAAGTAACATTTAAATGAATATGACTTGGTACATAATTTCCTTTTTTCATATGACCATCTACACCAAGAACTTCTAAGGAAAATATATTATCCGATAAAGGTTCTACATTTTTAATACCCGTTTCCTCTTTCGCTTCTTTTATAGAGACATGTAGTAAGTCACTATCTCCATCTGCATGACCTCCAGTCCATGACCAAGAGTTGTAAATATTATGATAAACCATAAGCACTTTTGTTTTTTCTTTATTAACTATCCAACAGGATGAAGTAAAGTGACCTATATCATTATTTCTCGTGAGAACATCTTCAAAAGTATCCATATATTTTAACATTATCTCTTTATCTTTTTGTTCTTCGCAGTTATATGGTATATAATTTTCTATTTGTTGTCTTAAATTCATGCTTGCCTCCCAATAATAACAAGATTATCTCAAATTCTACATTATTACTTCTTAATAATCAATAATATGATTCCTTTACTATATAAACATTTTATTTATTAAACTTAAATAGTCATATTTTATTATTTATTTTCAATTTATACCTATGAATATTTTACTATTTATACCTTAATATAGTAGAATATATTTACTATATAAAAATATATTAAGAGTGGAGGATATATGTTTAAAGTATTAAAAAAGAAAAAAAATATAATAGTAGCATTATCTATTTGTCTAATGATATTTTCTGCTATGGAAGTAAGTAATATAACAAGCTTTGCTACAAGCTCTTCAAAGTCCACAGTTAAATATCGATCTGGATTCGTAACTACTGGCGGAAAAAAGTACTACTATAGTCCAAAAACAGGTAAAAAAGTTAAAGGGTATCAGGTAGTAAATGGTAAAAAATATTACTTTTCAACTTCTACTGGTGCCATGTTAACCGGTCTTAGAACTGTCACAGTAAAAGGTGAAAAATATACTTATTATTTTTTAAGTAGTGGGGATGTATTTAAAGGCGGTCTTAAATCAATTAACAGTAAAAAATACTACTTTTCTAAAACTACTGGTAGAATGTTAACTGGTCTTCGAAAAGCCAATGATAATCACACTTATTATTTCTTAAGTAGTGGGGATGTATTTAAAGGTGGTCTTAAAGAAATCAACAATAAAAAATACTATTTCTCTAAAACTACTGGTAGAATGTTAACTGGTCTTCGAAAA
>CAMBXR010000092.1 GCA_945871955.1 uncultured Clostridium sp.
ATTAAATGAGTTGAATTATCTTAAAAGTTGTGATAATATTAATGTGTTATATGTTTAGGAGGTATCATGGAAAAATCATTATACATGAAGGAAGCATTAAAAGAAGCATATAAAGCATATAATAAAGGTGAAACTCCTATAGGAGCAGTAATCGTAAAAGATGGAAAAATTATAGCAAGAGCTCATAATCGTACAGAAGAACTTAAAGATAGTACAGCTCATGCAGAAATATTAGCTATAAGAAAAGCATCCCAAGAACTAGAAGGATGGAGACTTATAAATTGTGACTTGTATGTTACTATGGAACCGTGTATAATGTGTAGTGGAGCAATAATTAATTCTAGAATAAAGAATATAATTATTGGAGCTAAACATATAAAAAATCAAAAGATAGAAAAACAACACGAGTTCAAGATGGATTATTATAAAGATAATAATATTGAAGTAGAATTTGGCATACTTGAAGATGAGTGTTCGCATATCTTGCAAGAATTTTTTAAAATTCTTAGAACTAGAGACTAAGGAGAGATGGTCGAGAGGTCGAAGGCGCTCGCCTGGAAAGTGAGTATGCGGTAAAACGTATCGTGGGTTCAAATCCCACTCTCTCCGCCAACAAATAAATAAGGTTGTAATTTTGCTGTACTAGATGGGGAGGTAGCGGTGCCCTGTAACCTGCAATCCGCTATAGCAGGATTGAATTCCATCTAGAGGTTTTTACTTTGTAGAGCTGCCCAGAATAAGTGGTGTTGATGCTTAGGTCCTATGCAATGTAAGCTCATGAACCCCGTCAGATCCGGAAGGAAGCAGCGGTAAGTGATCCCTTGCATGTGACATAGGAGTGCCTAGGTTGAGCTAACTGTTTTGGTAACGTCTGTGAAGTATTAGTCAATAGATGGTGTACAGCATTTTTTATATAAATATAATAATCCCTTTAAGAGGGATTTTTTTGTATATAAAATTAATTACAAATATTTTTATTTATTATAAAATATATGATATAAATGTATATGTATTGGAAAAAATTATAGATAGATTTTATGAAATATAAAAGATTTGAAGGAGATGTAAATATGCATAAAGCATTGTATAGAGTATATAGACCTAAAACATTTGAAGATGTAGTTGGTCAAGAGCATATAGTAAAAACTTTAAAAAATCAAATAAAGAATAATAATATAGGTCATGCATATTTATTTTCTGGGACAAGAGGTACTGGTAAAACATCTACAGCAAAGATATTCGCTAGAGCAGTAAACTGCTTAAATCCTACTAATGAAGAACCATGTAATGAATGTGAAATATGTACTGATACATTAAATGATAATATCATGGATATAGTAGAGATAGATGCTGCATCAAATAATAGTGTGGATGATATAAGAGAATTAAGAGAGAGCGTGAAGTATACTCCTTCAAAAGCAAAATATAAAGTATACATAATAGATGAGGTTCATATGCTATCTCAGGGAGCCTTCAATGCACTATTAAAGACATTAGAGGAACCACCATCATATGTTATTTTTATATTAGCAACTACAGAACCACATAAAATACCAGCAACTATACTATCTAGATGTCAGAGATTTGACTTTAAGAGAGTATCGTCAAAGGATATTGCAAGTAGAATGGCATATATATGTAAGAAAGAGAATATAGATGCTGAGGACAAGGCATTAAGTTTAATTGCTAGAAACTCTCAAGGTGCATTAAGAGATGCTCTAAGTATATTAGACCAATGTATGTCTTTTGGGAATGAAAAAATAGAGTATAATGATGTAATAGAATTATTAGGTACTGTAAATATTGATGAACTATTTGAGTTATCTCAGGCTATTTTAGATGAAAATACTAAAAAGTCACTCCAAATATTAAATGAATTTATAATTTGGGGAAAAGATATAAGAAATTTAATAAATGACTTAATAGATCATTTTAGAAATCTAATGGTATGTAAAGTATCTAAAGACTTAGATGAAATTATCTCTTTACCTGAAGAGAGTATAGAAAGATTAAAAAATCAGGCTGAAAATATTAATATAAATGATTTAATAAGAATATTAAATATATTATCAGAAACTCAAGATTCAATGAAATCATCTTCTAACACAAGAATATTAGCTGAAGTTACTATGATGAAAATAGCACAACCTATGTTTGATGAAAGTAAAGAAGCACTGATTAAAAGAATAGAAAATTTAGAACAAATAATAGAAAGTGGTAACATAAAAGTAGTAACAGTTCAAAATGAAGCAAATGAAAATTTAGTACCACAAGATATAAACGTTGATAATACTCAAGAAGAAGTAGAAAATGTAGTATATGAAAATGTGAAAAGTGAGGATGTAAGTTTAGTAGAGTCATCTTGGAAGAAAATAATTCAAAAAATAAAGGATGATAGAAAACCAAGCATCTATGCTTTATTAAAAGAGGTAAATAGCTTTAATGTAAAAGATAATATATTATACCTTATATTTAATGATAACTTTTCTTTTGCTAGGTCAAGACTTAGCTCGCAAGACACTATAAAATATGTAGAATCAGTAATAAGAGAAGTTATTAATAGAAGTTTTAATATTCAAATATATTTAAAATCTGAAGTAGCAAATCTAAACCTAGAAGAAACTAGTAATAAAGTTGATGAAGGGGAAGAAATATTAAAAAAAATAGTAGATAAAGATATATTAGAGGTAAAAGAGAGTATTGAAAAATAATATAATAAATGATAAAAATTATATTGTGATATAATCTAAAAGTAGGAATTTAAGGAGGAATTATATAAAATGGCTAAAAGAGGATTTGGTGGAATGCCAGGGAACATGAATAACTTATTAAAGCAAGCTCAAAAAATGCAAGAAAACATGCAAAAAATGCAACAAGAGTTAGAAGCGAAAGAAGTTGAGGCTTCAGTAGGTGGAGGAGCTGTTACTGTTAAAGCTAATGGTAAAAAAGAAGTTATAGATATAGCTATAAAGCCAGAAGTAGTAGATCCAGATGATATAGAAATGTTACAAGATTTAGTATTAAGTGCAGTTAATGAAGCACTAAGAAAAGTTGATGAAATGCAACAAAATCAAATGAGTAAAGTAACTGGAGGAATGAATATTCCAGGATTATTTTAGTAGGTGATAAATATGCAAGTATATACAGAACCTATAAATAGGCTTATAGAAGAGTTTTCTAAACTACCGGGTGTAGGAAGGAAAACGGCACAGAGATTAGCATTCCATGTTGTAAACATGAACACTAATGATGTGGAGTCATTATCAAAAGCTATATTAGATGCTAAAAGAGAAATTAAATATTGCTCTATTTGTTGTAATATAACAGATAAAGATCCATGTAGTATGTGCTCAAATAAAAATAGAGACTCTAAAGTTATTTGTGTAGTAGAAGATCCAAGAGATGTGGCTGCTATGGAGAGAACAAAAGAGTTTAAAGGTCAATACCATGTACTTAATGGGGTAATATCTCCTATGGATGGTATAGGTCCAGAAATGATAAAAATAAGAGAGCTTATAACTAGATTAGCTAATCAAGATGTAAAAGAAATAATAATGGCTACTAATCCAACTATAGAAGGTGAAGCAACAGCTATGTACATAGCAAGACTTGTAAAACCAATGGGAATAAAAGTAACAAGAATAGCTCATGGTTTACCAGTAGGTGGAGACTTAGAATATGCTGATGAAGTAACTATATCAAAAGCATTAGAAGGTAGAAGAGAAATATAAAATCAAGGCATTGCCTTGATTTTATTTATATTAGAAAATCTAACTATCATAAATATAACTTGTTGAATAAACATTATCTATATTATATAATTATAGTAATTATTAAATAAATATAGGGGTGTAGTATGAAAACAACTATGAACTTAGAAGAACATAATGCAATGAAAGAAAAAAGAGAAAAAAAAATAAAATCTAAAGACAGAGTGAAACATATAGAAAAGGACTTATTGGGAAATAAAAAAAATAAAAAATCTTTTAAAAATAATCATAATAGTGGAGTATTTAGAAATAATTATAAAAACTATCAATATGATTATGAAGAAGATTTCTACGAACCATACTAAGAAAATAAAAGCGTATGAAAATTTATATTTTCATACGCTTATTTTAATTTTGTTTAGATAATATATCGAAAGCTAATTTTGCTATGTCTTGTGAAGCATTAAGTTTTTTTATTGATTTAATATTTTCTTTAATCATATCTATTCTATTAGGATTATCAATAAGTACTTTAAGTATTACACTTAAAGTGAATTTTTTAGAAGTTCTTAAAGAAGCTCCACAATTAGATAGAAAATCTAGGTTTTCTTCTTCTTGACCAGGTATAAAATAAGGAATAATCATAGGAACTTCCTTTAATAAAGATTCAGTAGTCGTAAGTCCACCTGGTTTAGAAACTAATATATCCACAGAAGCTAATAAATCATTCATCTTATCAGTAAAACCAAGAACAGATATATTTTTATCAATTGTATCTTCACTAGAAATTAAACTTTTTTCTAACTTTTCCTTTAAAGATTTATTTCTCCCTGTAACAACTATAACTTGAAAATCTCTATCTATAGATATTAACTCCTCTAAAGTATCTTTTATACTACCAGCACCAAAACTACCTCCCATTAAAAGTACAGTAAATTTGTCAGGGTCTAAGTTAAGTTCTGATAATACAGTATTCCTATCTCTATGAGATAAAAATGATTTTTCTACAGGTATACCATAAGGTTTAATTTTTTCTTCATCAATACCATCTTCTATTAATAACTCTTTTACATATTCATGACCTGCTATATAATAATCAATTTCATTTTGTATATAAGCTGAATGAGTAGTATAATCAGTCAAAACAGTTATTAAAGGAGGTATATTTAAATCTTTATAATAATTATGTAAACTTTCCGAAAAAGTATTTAATTCATTATTAGAATATAGCATAGAATGCTTTTTTAAAGTACTCAATGCAATCATAGGGAAAGCATGTGTTCCAATGATTAAATCAGGTTTTTTAAGTTCAACTAACTTTTTTAATTTTCTAGAAACTAAAGATGTAAGGGGATTATCCTTGAATTCATTTCTAGAGATTAAAGTACTTTCAGTTAGCTTATAAACACCACCCCATGCTTTAGGTGTATATTTAGCTGATTTTTCATATCCCTGAGATATCAATTTATCCATCGTGCCGTTTACTATTTTTAAACTATCTATAATTTCACAATCAATAGTAATACCATTAATTGATTTATTAGTTAACTCTTCCTTAATTGCTCTTGCAGCCCTATTGTGTCCACCACCAGTTGAAGCTGACATTATTAGAACTTTTTTGTGCATAATAAAATCCTCCTATAAATTTTAGAGTTGTATTGCAATATTCAAAAATTTTATGTAATATAAAAAGTAATTTATTTTATAATTATTTAAATAAATTATGGTGATTAATAATAATCTAATATAATATTAATAAAAAAACAAGGTAATAAATACTTTAAGGAGAAAACATATGAAAAAAATAGAAATATATACAAGTGATACATGTATACAATGTAAAAAAGCAAAAGAATATTTTAAAGAAAATAATATGGAATTTATAGAATATAATATATCTTCAAATGAAGAATATAGAAAAGAATTAATAAAAAAAGGATATTTATCAGTGCCAGTTATAGTTGTAGAAGGACAAGATATACTTGGGTTTGATTTAACTAGAATCAAGCAATTAACAGGTGTGTAGATGTATATATACTCAAATTTGAAAATAAAAGTATAAAAAAGAAAAAAGAGTAAACAATAAAAGTAGTAAAAAAATAAAAAAAGTTTTAAAAAAAGTATTGACGATATAAATTTAAGATGGTATAGTATTACTTGTCCTTG
>CAMBXR010000093.1 GCA_945871955.1 uncultured Clostridium sp.
GTATATCTGTTGATGTAAATTTAGATGAAGAAGATTATAATATATATAAGGACTATATAATAAATAAATAGGTAATAAAATGGATGTGAATTGGAATAATATAGACAAACTTGAAGATTATTTTATTACATATCTTCTTTATAAAGAATCCAAAACAGTACCACAAATAAGTAAAATTAGAAACATATCTACTATGGAAGTCAATGATCAACTAATTAAGGCAAAGCTTGAAATAAAGTCAATGTCTAAAAATAAACTAGAAAGTTCAAAAGATATACTTGATAAGTACTTAGAGCTAGACAAATATGAAAGACTTGATTTTATTGATGAACTGAATTTAGATGATGACAGGATGTTAAAGTTTAAGCGAGAACTTTATAAAAGAATCAGGACAGAAAAAAATGCCGAAGATTTAATAATATTAATATGGACTACTGGAGAATTAAAAGAAGAAAAATATTTGGACTTATTACATGCATTAACAATGCATAGACATTCAGATGTTAGGAGAATTACATATTCAGCTATTAGGAAAATTAGTTCACCTAAAAGTAGAACATGTTTAGAAAAAGGTTTATATGATTCTAATCCACAAACAAGACAGTATTGTGCAAAGTCTTTAGCTATAGTTGGCAATGATAATAGTCTAAGAATACTAGAAAAACTAATAATAAACAGCAGTCATGAAAAAGAGTATGTACTGAGGGCTTATGAGGAAGCAATTGAAGCTTTAAAAGAAAAAGATTTTTAGCAGTGATAGCAACATACAACTTAATATAGAATTGTTATCAGAGATTTATCTCCGTAATTTAACAAAAGTAATGAAAAAAATTCAAAGGTTAATAGGAGGGATTTTAAAATGATAGTAAGACGTTGTTCAGGTGGAGTTGTTTTTTATGCAAATAAAGTACTTATACTAAAAAATGATAGACATGAGTGGACATTACCAAAAGGCAAAGTTTTAGAAGGTCAATTGGCTGCCGATAGTGCTGTATGTAGAGTAAAAGATGAAACAGGTGTGGATGCCTGTCCATTAGTAGTTGCAGGAGATACTATGTATGAGTTTTTCTCAAGAAGTAGACAACAACAAGTTTGTAATGCTATAGTTTGGTATGTTATGGAAGCTGAAAGTCCAGACTACATAATAAGAGAAGACTTTTTAGATGGTGGTTTCTACAAAATAAAAGATGCCATAGATATGTTATCTCATAATAAAGAAAAAGCTTTAGTTGATGTATCATATAAAAAATACAAAGAAGAAAAGAAAAGTAATGCAGAAATTGCAAAGTAAAATATAATATAATTAGAAAAGAAAATTCAAGAAAGGGTAAATCCCTTTCTTTTTTATAATTCAGGAGGAAGTAATGAGTAACTATAAAACATTACATAAGTTTGGCGTAGATGAATATATAGTTGAAAAATCAACTTTTATAGGATATGCAAAGCCTATAAAAACAGAAGAAGAGGCTATTGAGTTTATTAATGAAATTAAGAAAAAACATAAGGATGCAACTCATAACGTATGGGCATATACTGTTGGAGAAAATATGAATATTCAAAGATACAGTGATGATGGAGAGCCTCAAGGAACAGCAGGGATTCCTACTTTAGAAGTAATAAAAAAAGAAGATTTAAGAGACGTTGTAGTTGTTGTTACAAGATACTTCGGTGGGGTAAAACTGGGAGCTGGGGGGCTTGTTCGTGCTTATACAAAAGGGGCAAAGATAGGTATAGAAGCAGGTATTGTTATAGAAAAAGTAAAATATACTGAAGTAAAAATAAAAATTGAATATACTCAGCTGGGAAGAATACAAAATGAAATAATGAATTTAGGATATACCCTAAAAGATACTATTTACTCTGAAGATGTGGAACTAATAGTATACTCAAAAGTTGAAGATGCACAATCTTTAATAGATAGAATGATAGATATAACTAGTGGTACAGCAGATGTATCATTAGGAGAGGAATACTATTTATCAGAAAAGGATGGTCAACTAATTCTATAGAGTAAATTGTACATAAATAGGGGAAATAAATAATTTAAATAGTGGGAAGTACATTATTGGGGGGAACTATGTTAGAAAATATAGGTTTAATAATTGTATGCAACTTATTAATGTATCTTATTATTGTATTGATTACAAAATTTAATAATAAGATAAGCAAAAAAAGCTCTATGTCTAATAATCAAAAAGAAAAAATTGAAGAATTAAATAATAGAGTAGAGGAGTTAGAAAAGAAATTATTTATACAAGATACTTTAAATCATGCTATCTCAGAGACAGAAATTAATGAAAAAATATACTATATAAGTCGAATTATTGATAAATATAAGGATGAGCCAGTAGGTTATTACTATAGGGGAAACTTATATATAAAATTTGAAAAATACGATGATGCAATAAAAGATTTTGATAAAACAATTGAAATTGATAAAAATTACAAAGAGGCATATAGAGGTAAAGGTGTTTGTTTAGCTAGAAAAGGCTACTATTATGAAGCTATACAAAATTATAAAAAAGCCATATCAATTGATCCTAATTATGAAGTAGTTTATTATAACATGGGAGTATGTTATTCAAGATTAAAAAAATATACAAAAGCTATAGAAGCTTATACAAAAGCCTTAGATTTAGATGAAAATGATATTAGTGCTTATTATAATAGGGGACAAAATTATAGTAGAATAATGAGGTATGAAAAAGCTATAGAAGACTTCACCAAGGCTATAGAATTAGAAAAGTTTGATGAGAGATTGTACTATAATAGAGGAATAGCATATTCTCTAATGGAAAAGCATGAAGAAGCCTTAAGAGATTACCAAAAAGCCATTGATTTAAATAGAGATTTTGAAGAAGTATATTATTATGCTGGTTTTTCTCATTATTTATTGGAAGAGTATACTGAGGCTATAGAGTATTTTACTGTGGCTACAGAAATAAATATGGAGTATGAGCAAGCATATTACGGTAGAGCTCTTGCTAACCTAAAAATAGATAATTATAATGAAGCTATAAAAGACCTTGATGAAGTTTTATACTTAAATGATAAAAATGCAAAGGCATATTATAAAAGAGGATTAGCATTAGATAATTTAGCAAGATACGAAGAGGCAATAAGTGATTTTACTAAGGCTATTGAGCTAGATTATAAGGATGAAAATATTTATTATAATAGAGGAACTTCAAAGTCTTTGCTTAGAGATTTAGAAGGAGCTAAAGAAGATTTAACAACTGCTCTAACTTATAACAAAGAGGAATTTAGAATCTATGATGTAAGAGGTATGGTTAATTTAGAATTAAAAAAATATGAAGAAGCAATAAGTGATTTTACATCATCTTTAGAATTACTTCAAAGTTCTATTTCTTATTATTATAGAGGTTTAGCTTATTATGAGTTAAAAAATTATGATAAAGCAATTGAGGATTTTACAAAATCTATAGAGCTAGATCCAAATGATTTAAAAGCATATCAAAATAGAGGAGATGCTTATTGTAATCTAGGAGATTACGATGAAGCAATAAAGGATTTTGCTATGGTATCTCAATTAGAAAAAAATTTAAAATAAAGATTGAAGGTACTAAGTTGAAAATATTTAGTACCTTTTTTATTAATTAAAAAATTATTTATTGTTGTTATCAAAAACACCTTTTTTTATTTCGTATAAACCAATAAAGAATAAAAATACTCCAAAGGCCTTTCTTAATATTTCGGAGTTTAAATACTCTGCCAATAAAGACCCACCTATAGCTGCAACAATACCAAATATAACTATAGGAAGAACAAGTTGAAACTCTACATTTTTATTTTTTATATGAATAACTAGTGCGGCAATAGTCATGGGAATTGATGAAAGTAGATTAATACTTTGAGCTAATTTTGGATCTATATTTGCAAATAAAACAAGAGCTGGAATTAATATAGTTCCACCACCCATACCCATTCCACCAATTATTCCAGCAAAAAATCCAATTATACCAACAAGCATTAAAACACCATCCTAAATGCTGCAATTATCATTACTATGCCAAATCCAATTCTTAAAAATTTTCCATTTAATTTGCTTAAAAGTTTGGCACCAATAATCCCACCGATAATACTACCAATTGCTGCTTGTATAGTTAAATTAACATTTAAAGTGCCTTTTGATATATAAACTATTGAGCTTGTTATAGATAAAAAAATAATTATAGCAAGGGCAGTAGCATGGGATTTATGTTCTTCTACTTTTAAAATATTATTCAATATAGGAACTAATAAAGTTCCACCACCAGATCCAAAAACTCCATTAACAAAACCTGTAAATGCACCTATTAAACAATTTTTAAAATTAAAGGTTGAGGATTGTTTTTCCATAAAATTCACCTACTTTAAATTAGTTTTAACCAAAAAATAAATTTTATTTCATAAAAATTAAATTCTTTTAAAATATTATTTAATATAATGTACACAAAATATAATAATGATATATGTTATAATAAACTTAAAAATATTTTGAGAAAGGGGCTAAGTTATGAACAGAAGTGAAAAAATTGAAAAAACTGTTGAATGGTTAAGAGAAAAAGTAAAAGAAGCTAACTGTAAAGGATTAGTAGTGGGAGTTTCTGGAGGAATAGATTCAGCAGTAGTTGCTAATCTTATAAAAAGAGCATGTCCAAATAACTCTATAGGAGTAATAATGAGTATAAATAGTAATCCAAAGGACAGAGAAGATGCACTTAAAGTAATAAATGGATGTGGTATTGATTATATAGATCTTGATTTAAGTGAGCAACAAATGGCAATTAGAGATATAGCTTTAAATGCATTAAAAGAAAAGAACTTATTTAATCCAGATGGAGAAAGAACAGCAGATTCAAACTTAAGAGCTAGAGTTAGAATGTGCACACTATATACTGTTGCTAATGATTTAGGATATTTAGTTGTTGGAACTGATAATGCAGCAGAAGTACATACTGGATATTTTACTAAATATGGAGATGGCGGAGTTGACTTAGTACCTATTGCAAACTTAACAAAAGCTGAAGTTTATGAATGGGCAAAAGAACTTGGAGTACATGAAGATGTAATAAACAAAGCTCCATCAGCAGGTCTTTGGGAAGGTCAAACTGATGAAAATGAAATGGGAACAACTTATGATATGATAGACAAAGTTGTTTTAGGAAAAAGAGATGAAGTGCCAGCTAAGGATTTAGAAATAATAGATAGATTACATAGAATTAGTGCACATAAAAGGCAAGTTGCACCAGCACCACCTATATTTGAATAAGCTTATAAAGTTTATTATATAAAGAGATAATAAAACATAACGTTGTACATACGTTTACTAATTTGCTTTTTTATGTTAAAATTTACGGTGTTAAAACACATAAGAAATAAGGAGTGGAACTATGGGTCGTATAGGTAACATTATAAATAGAAAAGGTAAACAAGATGCTAAAAGAGCATCAGTATTCACTAAGCATGCAAGAGCTATAACTGTTGCAGCTAAAGAAGGTGGAGCAGATCCAGAATACAATGCAGCTTTAAAAACAGCTATAGATAAAGCTAAAGCTGACAATATGCCAAATGATAATATAAACAGAGCGATAGCTAAGGGAGCTGGAGCTGGAGCTGGAGAAGATTACTTCTCAAATACTTATGAAGGATATGGACCAGGTGGAGTAGCTGTTATAGTTGAAACATTAACTGATAACAAAAACAGAACTGCTGGTAACGTAAGATACTACTTTGATAAAAATGGTGGTAACTTAGGAACTACAGGATGTGTTGGTTTCATGTTCGATAGAAAAGGACAAATATTAATAGCTGCTGAAAATGCAAGTGAGGAGCAATTAATGGATGATGCTCTAGAAGCAGGAGCAGATG
>CAMBXR010000094.1 GCA_945871955.1 uncultured Clostridium sp.
GAGGAGATAAAAATGGAAAAAAGAAAAGTAATAATTGACTGTGATCCAGGGATAGATGATTCTCTGGCCATACTTCTAGCTTTAAAATCAAAAGAGTTAGAAGTTCTAGGACTTACCATATGTAGTGGTAACGTACCAGCAATTTTAGGAGCAAAAAACGCCCTAAAAGCACTTCAAATGTGTGATGCATTAGACATACCTGTCTATGTGGGAGAGCACTTTCCACTAAAAAGAAAGCTTGTAACAGCTCAGGATACCCATGGAGAAGATGGTATAGGAGAAAATTTCTATGAAGATGTGGACAAAGAAATATTAGAAGGTGGAGTTGATTTTATTATTGAGACATTAAGAAATAATAAAGATGTATCCATAATAGCTCTAGGACCTTTGACTAATATTGCAAAAGCCTTAATGAAGGATAAAGAAGCTTTTAATAACTTAGACGAATTTGTATCTATGGGTGGAGCTTTTAGAATTCATGGAAATTGTTCGCCAGTGGCAGAATTTAATTATTGGGTAGATCCTCACTCTGCTGACTATGTTTACAAGCACTTATCTAAAAAAATCCATATGGTTGGACTTGATGTAACTAGAAAAATAGTATTAACACCAAATATTATTGAGTTTATCAATAGACTTGATAAGAAAATATCAAAATATATAACAGAAATAACGAGATTTTATATAGATTTCCATTGGGAACAAGAGGGAATAATAGGATGTGTTATAAATGATCCTTTAGCTGTTGCTTATTTTATAAACAGAGATTTATGTAAAGGCTTTGATTCTTATGTGGAAGTAGTTCATGATGGTATAGCTATGGGGCAGTCCGTAGTAGATTCATTTAATTTCTATAAAAACGAGCCAAATGCTCATGTACTTACAGAAGTGGATGAAAAAGCTTTTATGACAATGTTCTTAAAAAGAATATTTAATGGATATGAAGAAGTAATAGATACAGTAAAGGAGATAATTTAGCATGAATAAAAAAATAGATACTAAAAAAATAACTTTAATGTCAATGGGTATAGCTCTAAACATAATTGGAGCACTTACAGCTCTTACATTAAAATTACCAATATATGTAGATTCAGTCGGGACTATATTTGTAGCATGTTTACTTGGTCCAAAATATGCAGTAATGACGGGTGTTTGTGGTAGTTTAGTAAGTGGTATGACTTTCGATGTATATTCACTTTATTTTGCACCAGTACAAATAAGTACTGGATTATTAGCTGGACTTATGTATAAGAAAGGTTTCTTAAAGGGTAAAAGGACACCTCTTGGAGTATTTATATTTACTTTACCAACTAGTTTAATAAGTGCAACAATAGCAGCTTATATATTTGGAGGAGTAACTTCTTCAGGATCTTCTTATATAGTACAAATACTTAGTTATTTTAATGTACCAATGGTAGTTGGCGTATTTGCTACACAAGTATGTACAGATTATTTAGATAAATTCTTAGCAGTAATTTTAGTTGGTTTAGTTGTAGGAGCCATGCCGAGCAATTATAAATTATCATTAAGACAAAAGGTGAGTAGAGAAAATGGATAGATATAGTGAAATTACAAATAAAAATAAGCGTGAAATAGTACTACTTAAAGCTTTTCCATGTAAATGGGGAAAATGTAGTTTTTGTGATTATATATTGGATAACTCCAATGATGAAGAAGAAATTAATAAGCTTAATTTTGAAGTTTTAGAAAATATCACAGGAAAATATAAAGTGCTGGAAGTAATAAATTCAGGTAGCTGTTTTGAGATTCCAAAAGCTACTTTAATTAGAATAAAAGAAATAATAAAAGAAAAGAAAATAGAAAAACTATTTTTTGAAAGTCATTGGATATATAAAAAGAAAATTCAACAGATGAGAGACTTCTTTGAAATACCAATAACTTTTAAAATAGGTGTAGAAACTTTTGACTATAATTTTAGGAATAATTATTTAAATAAAAATGCTAAATTTAAAACAGTTGAAGAACTTAAAGAATATTTTGATTCACCATGTATTATGGTGGGAATAAAAGGTCAAACTAAAGAAATGATAGATAAAGATATGGAAATTGTTCAAAAATACTTTGACCATGCCACTATAAATGTATTTGTCAATAATACTTCTGAAGTAAAAAGGGATCAAGAACTTGTGGATTGGTTTGAAAATAAATATAAATTCTTAATAAACAATCCTAAAATAGAAATCTTATTTAATAATACAGATTTTGGTGTAGGAGATTAAAAGTAGCCCTTATGGGCTACTTTTTTACTTACTAGGACATTATATTATCATTTTTATTGTGGAAAACTTCTACAATTAATTATTATCAATATGTATAATTTGTAGTAAAAAAGTAACTTTTGAGCAACGGGATAAGTCTGAAGCTGTAGCGAAGACTTAGACGTTGGCGACATGAAGTGTAGCGCCCACGCAGTGGCTTAAGCGAAGCGAATTTTTTATGTAATTTATAATAAGCAAGTTAAAGTATATTTTGTCGATAATTGTAATATATTGTCATAAATATATAATTATAGTAAAATATAGTTATAAAATAAAATCAAATGAAAGGTATTATTATGTATAAAAAGAAGCTTTTGAATAAAATTATGGTATTACTTTTGCTTAATATAATTATATTAAGGTTTGTAACTAATGAATGTTATGCAAATTTGGATGACTTAAGTTTTAACAATATGAATATAGAGCAAGGTATAAGTCAAGCTACTATAGAAACTATGTTTCAAGATAGCAAGGGATATATATGGCTTGGAACAAATGATGGATTAAATAGATACAACGGATATGAGTATAAAATATATAACTATGAAGAAGATCAAAATAGTATAAGTCATAATGGTATAACAGATATAACAGAAGATGATTATGGAAATATATGGGTTAGTACTGTTCAAGGTGTAAATAAAATAAATCCTAGTACAGGAGAAATAAGCAATTATACAGAAAGCAACAATAAAATTAAAGAAGACAGTACTACAGAAATTATAAAGACTAAGGATAATAAAATTGTAGTTGGCACATATGAGGGATTAAGTATTTTCAATGAAGAAAAGGATTGCTTTGAGGTAATTTTAGATGAAAGTGATGGAATAATTAGTAATATAGTATATTCACTAGATGAAGATAAAGACGGCAATATTTGGATAGGGACATCTTTAGGAGTTAATAAAATATCTAAGGATTTTAAAATTTTAGAAACTTATCCAACAAATGGTGATGAAAATTCTTTAGGTGAAACTGAAATCTATAATATATATTGTGATGATGAAAAAGAACTTGTATGGGTAGGAAGTTCTAACTTAGGAATATTTAAGATAGATACAAATACTAAAGAGATAACAAGATATAGCAACGACCCAAATGACGAAAATTCTCTACCAGATAATCAAATTGGAGCAATACTAAGAGATGATAAGGGGAATTTATGGGTAGGAACAAGTAATGGTCTAGCTTATTACAATGAAGAAAAAGACAATTTTCAGATATATAAAAATAAAATTTATGATAAAAACAGCTTAGTTTATAATCATGTGAAGTCTTTAATGCAAGATAAAGAAGGAATAATATGGGTAGGTACATATTCAGGGCTTAGTATATTTGATACAGAAAGTAGTATAAAACATTATAAGGCTGGACCAGATGATGATTATTTATTAAGTGAAAATATGGTTCATGGAATTTATGAAGATGATGAAGGTTATCTTTGGGTAGGTTCTAAGACAAAGGGTGTTAGTATAATAGATAGAGAAAAACAAACATCTTCTGTTATAAGCATTGAAAATAATAATATAATAAAAAATGATACAATAAATGATATAACTGGGTATAAAGATTTTATATTTATAGCAACAGATGGTGGAGTTCTTAAAATAGATAAAAAATCTAAAACTATGAAAAGCTACACTATAGAAGATAACTTGGTAAATGATGCAGTAAAAGATATTTTAGTAGACGATAAGGGATATTTATGGATAGGAACAATAAGTGGCCTTAGTATAATAAATATTGAAACTGACGAAATTATAGATATGAATGACTATATAAGTACAGATAAATATATAAAACATATGTATCAAGATGATGAAGGTAATTATTTCTTAGGTCTATTAAAAGACGAAGGATTATGCTATATAAATGTGAAAAATAAGACTATTAAATATTATAAACATGATGAAGATAACAAAACATCCATAAGTAGTGATCGTATTAGATATATAAATGGAGATAGTAAAGGTAATATATGGATAGGTACTAGTTATGGTCTTAATAAATTTGACAAGAAAAGTGAAACTTTTAAAAGATATACAGTAAAAGACGGTATAGCAAATAATACAATATATGGAGTATTAGTTGATAATAATGATGATATTTGGATAAGTACTAATAAAGGGATTAGTAAAATAAATCAAAAAACAAATAAAATTGAGAACCTAAGTGTAACAGATGGATTACAAGGAAATGAGTTTAATGGAAATGCAACTTTTAAGAGTAAAAGTGGAGAATTATTCTTTGGTGGAACAAATGGATTAAACTCTTTTTATCCAGAAGATATAAATAAAATCAATAATAATACAAAGGTGTTATTTGATAGTTTTAAAATAAATAATAAAGAATACTCAGATATAAATGGGATGAAACTTGATAGAAATACTGATTACATAACTATCAAATTCTTTACACCAATATATTCAAGTAATAAAAATCTTATATATGAATATAAGCTAATTGGTGGAAGTGGAGAAGTATTAACAACAAAGGATAATCAAGTAACTTATAGTGAATTGTCTCCTGGAAAATATACTTTTGAAGTAAGGGTTATAGATACAAGTGGCAATAAAAGTGAAGCAAGTAGAGTTAGCTTTACTATAAAGCCACCACTATGGATGAGTCCTGTAGCCATAGTAATTTATATATTAATAGGAATATTTCTAGTATTAAAATCTAAATATAAAGTTAAAATACTTAATAATTTAGTAAATGAAAAAACTAAAGATTTACAAGAAGAAATGAAAAAAAATTCTATTCTTCATAGTGAAAATATGAAACTAGAAAGAAATAAAAATAGTTATTTTGTCAACTTATCTCATGAATTAAGAACACCATTAAATGTTATAAGTAGTACAAATCAATTAATACAAGAATTAAATAAGAAAAATTCTGGCATTAAAGAAGAAAAATTAAACTATTATATAGATATATCACAAAGAAATTGTAATAGACTGTTAAATCTTATAAATAATATTTTAGATAATAGTAAATTACAAAATGATATGTATGAAATAATATTAAAAGAGACAGATATAGTATATTTAGTTGAAGAAACAGCATTAACATTAAGGGATTATATAAACTCAAATGGCATAGAACTTATAATTGATCCAGAAATTGAGGAGAAAAATATAATTTGCGATTCTTATGAGATTGAAAGATGTATAATAAATTTAGTGAGTAATGCAGCTAAGTTTACTCCAAAGGGTGGAAGTATAACTGTAAATATTGAAGATTTAGATAATAAAGTTAAGATTAGTGTTACAGATACTGGTGTTGGAATAGATGAAAAATTCCACAAAAGTATATTTGATAGATTTAATCAAGTGTCAGGAGATGAAGATGTAAAAAGAGGAAGTGGTCTTGGTCTTACTATTACAAGTCAAATAGTTAAGTTACATAAAGGTGAGATTTATGTAGAAAGTAAGGTTGGAGAAGGTAGCACCTTTGTTATAATATTACCTGTAAATCCTGAATATGAAAATAAATAAATTAGATATAGAAAAGGGCTAGATAAAAAATCGGGTATATAAAATAAAATGTGTATTCTTACGATAAATGGTAATAATTTAGATA
>CAMBXR010000095.1 GCA_945871955.1 uncultured Clostridium sp.
ATAAAAGTGAGATTATATTGAAGTATCTTTAAGTTGGTGCTACTATCTAAGTAGGAGGTGGTGTAATTGAATATATATGAGCAATTTGAATATAGCATGAGAAACATCTATGAAATGTCAGATAAAACTTTAGAAGTGTATATGATTAATTTGAAGGAATTTAATAAGTATATGTTTGAGGATAAGGTGGCTACTCTTGATGATATAAAATCCTTAACAAGTGATGACATAATGATGAAATGGTTAAAAGTCAAAGAAAAAGAAGGACTTTCAGCTGCTAGTTTAAATCAGAGAATTGCTGCCCTTAGTAGATTTTATACTTATTATATAGGGTTACAAAAATTAACTATTAACGTTCCTAAAACTTTAAAAAACTTTAAGAGTAAAGTGAAAGTTGAAAAGGATATATTGACATTAGAAGAATCTCAAAGATTACTTGATAAAGCAAGATCTATTGCTAGTGAAAATTGCAATTATAGAAATGTAAGAAATGAACTTATAATATCTCTATTTCTAGGATGTGGACTTAGAATAGAGGAGCTTTCAGAATTGAGAGTTTGTAACTTTGATTTAGATAGAAGGGAATTAAATTTAAGTCTTACTAAGTTTGGGAAACCTAGAACTGTATCTATTCCAAAACCAGTTATAAATTCTTTTAATGAGTATATGAAGTTAAGAAATGAAAAGTATAGTGATCTTGATAAAGAATTAAAGGATGTTATATTTATAAGTAGAAAAAGAAATAAGCTGTCAACTGATCAAATAAGAAGAGTTGTATATCAATTAATAAAAGAAGCTGGTGTTACAAAGGTTACTCCACATGCACTTAGACATGGCTTTGGAACAATGATGCTTGCAACAGGAAAGTTAACACTTGAAGAACTTTCACTTGAAATGGGGCATGGTAATATAAATACAACTTTAAGATGGTATATACACCAAGTCAAAAGCAGAAATTACGGAGATATTAACCCAGTCTTTAGCAAAGGGGAATAATAATGAGTAGAATGAAAACATTAAGTGAAATTCAAGATGTATTGGATAATATATATGGTGAGGGTGTATGGACTATATTATCATACCAAGGTGGTCAAAAACCATGTATATTACAACATAAATGCGGAGAATTGAAGATTGTAAAATTTGCAAAAAATATAAAAAATGGTAAACTTTTATGTGTTTGTGATCCGACTCCTGAGCCATTAAGAAAATTATATGAAAAAATGAAAGTAAAAAAAGATGACTTACAAAAAGATATAGATAATATATACGGTGAAGGGGAATGGATAATAATTGATTTTAACGGTATGTCATCACCTTTAACTCTAAAGCATAGTTGCGGTCAACCAAAAACAATAAGTAGAGCTTCAAATATAAGAAAAGGTACTTGTACTTGTAAATGTGAGTTGAAGGGAAATCAAAAATAGGAGATTCATATAAGAATATAGAGGTGTATTTACATCTCTATATTCTTATATTAGTTGACACAAATATAATAAAATAATATAATTTAATTATAGTATCTTACAACCTTGAACATAGACTTAAACAAAAAAACAGAGATTATATTAAGGATTTTATGAGGAGGTATTGTATATGAAGTATATAATAAAATATAATAGTAAATATAAAAATTACTCAGTATTTAATGCTGAAGTATTAGAAGTGACCAAAGATCATGCAAAAGTAAAATACAATAATAAAACAGAAGTAAAACCACTAAGAGAAGTTTATGATAGTTTTGAAGAAGCTAAAATGATAGCTAGAGAAAGAACATTCATAAAGAAATTTAAGTTGTCACAAAAAAATAAAAATAATCAATGTACTTGTTCTATATGCGGAAGAAAAGTGCATATTTCTAAAATTACAGTTGATCATATAATACCAATTAAAAAATTTAAAAAAGTATATAACTTATCCGATATAAGAGAAGATGCGGAGGTACATAGATTATGTTTTGATGAAAGTAATTTGCAGCTGGCATGTGAATTATGTAATCAAGCTAAAAAAACACTGCCTGACAACGTAAATATCATCCTAGAAAGAAAAGCAAGAGTTTTAAATTGCTTAAAAAAGAATAAGATGGTAAACGGTAAAAGTAGGCAAGTGGGAAATTATGCAAAGGTGGGAAGCTATGTAAGTAATTCAAAAAGACATAATAAAAATGCTTATGATGACTTATTTGCTTATGAAATTTGCAAAAGAGATAGTAGAATTATCCCACTAAATTTAATACTTCAAAATACTTAATCTGCTGAAATGTTATAAATTTAATCTCTTTATTCTATATCATATTTTAATATACCTTTTTCTTTAAAAATCTCAGGAAGGTATATTTTATTTTTTAAACATCATTATTTTTAAATAGATATTATAACCATATTTAAATGATTACTAAAAAGTTACGGAAATGTAGATATGTTTTGATAAAAGTGGTATAAATTATATTATAACTAAGCACTATAATAATTTAATGCTAATAAAGGAGGTATCTACCAAATATGTGTATGCTAAAAGCTTTACAAAATGATTTTAATTTATATGTTAATAATAAAAAATGGAATAAATTTATGGAAGATAAATCTATAAACACCTACCGTAGATTAATTAAGGTTGAGGAGAAGTATAATAAGAATATATTAGATATAGATAATAAAACTATTGCAGAAAACACTAAAAGATTAAGCTATCAAGCAATCATGCAAGAGATATATATGATAAATCAGATTTTTGAGTTTATGGGTTCAAATAAAAGAATAAACATAGGTGATTTTAGTGATGATATGCTAAAAGTTAATACTAATAGGTTTTATACTAGGGAAGAACTACAAGATATTTGTGAGTCTTTGGTAAATCCTCAAGATAAAATATTATTATATGGACTATTTGCAGGTCTTAGAGGAACTGCATATAAAGAATTATTGGAATTAAAAATTAAAAATATAAACTTTGAAGGAAACTACATCCAATTAAAAGATAGAAGAATAGAAATAGATAGCTACTTTAAAAGCATCTTACAAGATGCCATTGATCCAGTGTATGGCGGAACGTATTATAAATATTACAATCCAAGTTCAGGATCAAAGTCAAATAGTAGCTACAGCCTTAATATGGATAGTGAGTATGTGATTAAAGCTAAACCATATGTAAAAAATAATAACGGTTTAAATCCTATGACAAATTCAGGATTTCAAACTAGAATAGAGAAATTATCTAATATCCTTAATAGATCTTTAGTTCCGATTGATTTAGTTAGAAGTGGTATTATGGCAAGAATGAATGACTTAGAAAAATACTGGCAAGAAAATGATATGTTAGATAAATTTTGGGGGACAGAAGCCCTTATACCATATTTAAAAGATAATAAATTAAAAGCTGAACCATTCGAGTTACTTCGTATATACAAACAAAAATACAAATAGAATATTATCATCAAGGGGGAGGGGTAGCTTGTGTATATAAAACCTATAGAAACATTACAAGCAACAGATATAGTAAAAGCTAATTGCCTTCGTAGGTTAGAAGTTAGAAAGGTAGTTAATGATAAAAAGTTAGTAGATACTATCTTTTCACGATTAAAAAAAGCTTTGGATTATACTCAAAATAAGGAGATCGAAAAGATTTTAAGCTATGAATTATTCTTTGAGGTTATACCAGTTGAATGTATAGCCTCCCTATCACTAATGTATCTAAATTTAAGCACGCACAATGATAGGGAACACTGTATTAAGCTACTAAAGGATAGCTATATTCTTAAAGGTAATCGAGGATTTCTATTTTCATTTATGCCTATAATAAATAAAATTTTATTGTGATAATATAAAAAATACACTAGGTATCCAGTGTATTTTTTTATATTATATTTATAACAAGCACTATATTATTCATTATTTATAAATAATATACTATATTGTTTATTACATCTTGTCAATATCTATTTACATATTTTGTCATATTTTTAGATATATTGTCAATATATATCTAAAAATCATTCTGAGCAAATACAAAGTTTAAAAATATAATAAAAAGTCTAGTATAATTAACTACTAGACTTTTTATTATATTTTCTTAAATATTTTTGGTGAAATATATTGACAAATCCCACCAAAACATTTAAGATGTTATTAATAAAATTTTTAAAAAACCCGTTAGTCAAATTAAAAGCTGCAACTTTTAATTTGACCGTTTGAAAAATAAAATAAATAAAGTGGCTCGCTCTATTTATTTGTAGAAAATTAAATTTAAGCAAATTCAACGATTAATGCTATGAGTTTATTTTTTTATAAAATAAAAATAAAATCAGATCAATCCGCTTATTTTGTCGTGTTATATATTAAATATATTAACATATTCTAAGTATATTTGCAACAATTTTAAGTGAAATAAAGTAATAAATTTTATCTCTAACCCTGATTTTATTTTTATAGTCAGGGGTTTTTTGATGTTTGGGAGGAAAAGATATGGATAATTTTAAATATATAACTAAAAAAGATAAGACAAAGGATTTATTCTTTAAGATCCCTAAAGCATTAATGTATGAGGATAAATACAAAGATGTTTCTGCTAATGCTAAGTTACTTTACGGAATGTTACTGGATAGAACATCTTTATCTATAGAAAATGATTGGTTTGATGAATTAGATAGAGCTTATATAGTTTGTGAAATAGAAGAAGTAGAAATATTTTTAAAGTGTGCAAGAGGGACAGCCAATAAAGCTATGAAAGAGCTGGAAAAAATAAATCTACTTAAAAAAGTTAGAGTAGGAAGAGGTTCAGCTAACTTATTATATATTGCCCATGTAGATACCACAAAAGAAACTTTAAATACACATTTACAATTACATAAAAAAATGTTTGCTGAATTGAAGCAAAAAAGAGCTTTAGCTGAGGAGAAGAGAAAGGCTAAAAAAGAAAGTGAATTAAAAGAATTTAAGAAGTTCAAAAATTGTACTTCTATTGAAAATACTGATGTTCAGGACAGTGAAACTCCGAAAGCGTTGGAAACACTAAGAAGTACAAAAAATGAACTTCTAGAAGTTCAAAATTTGAACCCTAATAATACTAATACTAATAAGACTGATGTTAGTATGTATGTATGTAATGAAAACCCACAAAAAGAAAAAAGAGAAGATCTTAGCTTCTTAGAAAGATACAAAGAATTTAGAACACCGTCTAGCTACCTAAAGAAAGTATTACCTTTACTAGAATTGAAAATAGAATATGATTTATTTGATAAAATATTAATTGATACTATGGAAGATGATAAGAAAAAGAAAAAGGAAAATTACATTATAGGAACTATAAATAAGCTGATGATAAAAGGTATAACTACATTAGATCAGTACTTAGAGGATTTAGCTGCATATTCTTATGATAAATATACTAAAGGCAAGGAAAAGGAAATTTTATGGGATAATCACTTTACTAGAGAAGAAGTGATAGATATGTATAACTCTGATAAAAATATAGTAAATGATGCATTAATGGACTCAGTTAGTGTAGATGAATTGGCTAGAAAATCCGTTGAAAATGAAGAGTTTTTTAAAGCATTAAATCCAAAACATCAAGATCAAGTTAGGGAATTTCTTGCTTCAAATAAATATTTTATACCTTGGTGGATAGATTAAAAAGTTGGATAAATCAAAAAAATTATTGACAAACTAAATGGACGAGCATATAATTAAATTAAGTTGACTGCTAAATAAAAAAAAATATTAACGGGCTGGTCATTTCCCAACCATAAAACTGACTATAACTAACGGGCTGGTCATTTCCCAACCATAAAACTGACTATAACTAACGGGCTGGTCA
>CAMBXR010000096.1 GCA_945871955.1 uncultured Clostridium sp.
TTTCATTATAGCTTGTGAAGTAAATCTTAATGTTTTTTCCTTATAAGTAAAAAATTAAAGCCTTTAATAAGATTTCTCTTATTAAAGGCTTTTTATAGCTATTATCTAATTTAATGATGTAAAAAAATCATCATACCAATCTGACCATTCTTCCATTGGATAAACGGCTCCTCCATTACAACTTTTTAGAAGATTTGCCGAATACTCTTCTCCCATTGCAAAAAGTTCTCCTACTGTCATCTCATAACCCATAGATGTGGCAACTTTACAAAATTCATCCATAGGATCTTTTGTATCTCTTGTTTTTAGAAATTTCTCCTTTATTTCAGGATTATTTCTAGCTTCTTCAAGAATTTTTACTAATTTTTCATTCACAGTAGCCACCTCGCTTATTTAAGTATAATTTTCTTATACTCTCTTTTATTTTAAATATAAATTTCTTTATAATAATTGTCAATTTATATTATTACATAAGGGGTGCAAATACCCTAAGTATTGCTTGCCATAAAGAATTTCTTCTTCCATCTTTGATATCTTTTTTCGAGAATTCCCTACTTTTTGAAATAGTATCTAAAACATCATTTTTGATATCATTTAAACACTTACATTTATATAAGTATACTCCACACTCAAAATGTAAATATAAACTTCTATAGTCCATATTAATAGTTCCTACTGTGGCTATTTTGTCATCACATAAAAATACTTTTGCATGAATGAACCCTGGTGTATATTCATAAATTTTCACACCAGCCTCCAATAATTGTGGATAATAGGATTGAGTAAGTTTAAATACTGTCTTTTTATCTGGTATTCCTGGTGTCACTATTTTTACATCTACACCTTTTTTAGCTGCTAAGCAAAGAGCAGTCATCATTTCATTATCAATGATTAAATAAGGGGTGAATATATATACATAGTCTTTTGCACCGTTTATTATATTTAAATAAACATTCTCACCTACAACTTCTTCATCTAAAGGTGAATCTCCATAAGGTTGTACAAAACCATCACTTATCATTGTTTCTAATTGATGAACCTCAGGTTTATATATGGAAAAATCACTATCTGATTGCCTATTGGCATTCCACATTTCTAAAAACATTAGGGTTAAGTTCCATACACCTTCCCCCTTCAACATGATACCTGTATCCTTCCAGTGTCCAAATCTTACTTTTTCATTTATATATTCATCTGCTAAATTTATCCCACCAGTAAAACCAGTATGACCGTCTATAACAGTAATTTTTCTATGGTCTCTATTATTCATAGCCAATGATAATAAAGGTTTAAATGGATTAAATGCTATGCATTTAATACCTTTCTTTTCTAAAATTTTATCATAGCCATAAGGAAGAAGATTCACACATCCCATATCATCATACATTAATCTAACATCAAGACCTTCTTTAGCCTTTTGCTCTAGTATATCTAAAATATTGTTCCACATTTTACCTTCTTCAATAATAAAGTATTCCATAAATATATATTTCTTTGCTTTTTTAAGCTCTTTGATTAAATCTTTATAGTTCTCTTCCCCAACTTTATAGTATTTAACTTCTGTATTTTTATGCATTGGGTAACCGGCTGCTGTATTTATATAATTTACATGACCAAGCACTGTCTTATCTTCTTTATCTATTTCTTCTAAAATTTGTTCATTTTGTTTTAAGTACTTACTTGTCTTTTTATGAACCTTTTCTAAACGCAATCTCATACCTTTAGAAGGTTGTTTATTTCCTAATATAAGGTATAATACTCCACCAGCTATATTAAAAATTAGTATTGGTATAATCCAGGCTAATTTATATGCTGGATTATCATTTTTATTTATAATCCAAAGTACTACTAGTGCACTTATAATTGTACCTATCATAGATATAATTGCTGAATAATGACTGAATTTTATTAATAAAAATAAAAATACTGATAATTGTATTGCAATCATTAAACCTACTATTACTACTCTACTAAATAAAAATCTTAATATCTTCATTAAACTCCTCCATTTTAAAATTACTTTCTATCAAAATAACCTTTATAAAAAACTCAAGATCCGATTGTTCTTGAGTTTTTTATTTACTATATTAAATTATCGTTTTTTAATAAATTATACAATGTAGGATTAAAGTTAAATTCCTTCATAAGTGCATTTACTTGTTCTAATGATTTTTGCTTTTTATCTTTTGATAAATTAGATTTTGATGCTCTAATTAAAATATTTTTTGGAGAATGAGATATATCTATAAACTCTAATAATTGAGTTTTATATCCAGCGCATTCTAATAAGTTTCCTCTAACTGAATCTGTCATAAGAGCCGCTATTCTTTCTTGAATAATTCCATATTTATTTAATATGTGTAGAGACTCAGATTTCATTTGATGATTAAACTCATGTTGACAACAAGGTACTGAGAATATCATTTTAGCATTCCATTTAATAGCATTATATAAAGCATAATCTGTAGCTGTATCACATGCGTGTAATGTAATAACCATATCTACCTTATTATTGTATTTAAATCCATTTATATCACCTAGCTCAAAATGTAAATTATCAAATTTATATTTTTTAGCTATCTCATTACATTTTTTAATTACATCTTCTTTTAAATCTAATCCTATCATTTTTACATTTATTTTTTTGATTTCTACGAAATAGTAGTAAAGTACAAATGTTAAGTAAGATTTTCCGCATCCAAAATCTAATATAGTAAGCTCTTCATAATTATTTTTCTTTATCTCATCATCTATTATTTCTATAAATCTATTGATTTGCTTATATTTATCATATTTTGAATTTACAACTTTACCTTCTTTAGTAAATACACCTAAATCAATAAGAGGTTGAATTAACATACCTTCTTTAAGTATATAATTTTTCTCTTTATTATGACCTTTATTAACTACTTTTGCATTGTTGCTCTTTTTCTTTCCTAAAAATACTTTTCCTTTTTTAGAAACTTTTATATTATATGTAGCACCTGTAGACCAAGCATCTAGTTGTTTAAAATCTTCTTTCATATACTCTAATATTTTTTCATTTAACTCACATGATTCTATATTTTCATGAAATACTTGCTTATCTGTAAACTTTTCAATTTGATAATATTCTTTATTATTTTTTTCTTTTAATTGAATAACAATTTTATTATATTTTATTTCCTTATTTTTTTTGTTGCTAATAACTACTTTTATTATTTCGTCTTCACATATTTCATTTATTGATTTTATTATGTCTTCCATTTATATCACCTATTATTAATTTTCTTGATTTATTACCTATTATACCATTAAGTATTATTATACAATAAATTTTTTTATATACTTGATTCTTTCGTCATAAAATATAGTTCATATTTATGTGGAAATAAATAATTTTTTTATTATATTTTTTTTATATTAATTAATGATATAAATAGGAGGTATTTTATGAAAGAAATATTTAATCCCAATTTATATCATGGAAAACATAAAAATAAAAATTTCTTTGAAGGATGGTACTACAAAATAGTAGATAAAAGAGGTGATTATAAACTAGCTATAATTCCTGGTATTTCTTATGCAGATAAAAATGGTAACCATCATTCTTTTATACAAATTGTAAATGGCACAGATATAAAATTCAATTATTTATCTTATGATATTAATGATTTTACATTCAATAATAATCCTTTTAGAATATGTATAAATTCAAATATATTTACTCTAGAAAATATGAATTTATCCATAAATCATGATGACTTACATATTAATGGTAATATAGTATTTAAAAATATTGTAAAATGGCCTGATAATATTATTAATCCTGGTAGTATGGGATTTTATAACTATTTAAAATTTATGGAATGTTATTCTCAAGTATGTGCTTTAAATGGTTCTATAGTAGGATATTTAAATATCAACGAAAAAAAAGTAGATTTTACTGGAGGAAAAGTATACATAGAAAAAAATTGGGGCAAAAGCTTCCCAAAATCCTGGTTATGGATTCAAAGTAATTCTTTTAAAAATAGAAAAGCCTCCATAACTTGTTCTTTAGGTACTATTCCTTTTCCAATAAAAGATTTCAATGGTTTTCTTATTGGTGCTACTGTAGAAAATAAATTCTATAATTTTACTACCATAAATCGTAGCAAAATTAACATCAAAACTTTAGGTGATGATATTGTACTGACAGCAACTAAAAAAAATCTCAAATTAACACTAAAAACATATACAAAACCTGAAGATTTCTTAGTTTTAAAAGCACCTATTAAAGGTAACATGATTTCTTCCGTAAAAGAAACATTAAGTGGGCAGGTCTATATGCTTTTAGAATATACTGATTCTAATAAAGTAATTTTTAATGATATAGGTACTTGTACTGGTGTAGAATATGGAGGTGATTTATTTAATCATTTCAATTAAAAAATAGATAAGTTTGTACATTACAAACTTATCTATTTTTTATTCATCTTCACTTAATAAACACATTAATTTTTCATTTATAAAATCCACATTAACTTGAGTAATATTTTCAATTGCTTTTCTTTTTAAGCAACTCAAACTAAGCTGTATCTTATTTTCAAAATTATTTTCTTTTTCATTATCCATTATTAAATTAAAAAATTCATCTAGAGAATATATTTTAAACTTTTCTATATATCTTTCCCTTGCCATATTTTCAAAAAGACCAATAATAATATCCTGATAACTGTCTTCTTTGTTTAGACCAAGATATTTAGATATATTAGGTAAAATAAATTCAAATAGCATTCTTTTTGGTGGTATATCTTCTAGTCCCATACTTTTTCCAATATCTAAAATAAATTTATCAGGTAACTCTAAAAGTTTGTTAAAAATAATATCTTCATCTACTGGCTTTATATAATACTCTCTACCTTTTAGATTTCTTATAACTCTAATTGCATCATAGTATCCTAATTTAATATTTCTATAAGCTAATTTTTTAGTAAAAATAAAAGTTCCACCTAAATCCATAGATGGTTGTATTTCTATAACATTTACACTATCATTAATATGTTTTAATTTTTTAGATGCATTAAGTCTAATGGCAATTATTTCATCATAATTTTTTTTAGTTAATAAGTTTACAGGACAATTATCATAAAATCCTCCATCTAAATATGATTTTCCATCTAGTGTACCCATTTTCAATCCTGGATATCTTGCACTTGCCATTATATAATCTTTTAATTTTCCCATAGGTATATCTTCCTTGAATAATTCTATGGGAGCCATAGGTCCTAACTCTACTGTTACAAGTCCAAAATCCATATTACTTTTTCTAAGTTTATCCTCATCTACTAATTCATCTACTACTTTTCTCAAATTTTCTGTGTCTATCCCTCTATTGACTATTATTTTTTTAGCTTCACCTGAAAAATATGATATAGTTTTTCTATCAATATTTCTATTTAATACATTGGCCATCTGTCTATCTTCTATGTTAAACAATTGTTGTGGACTTATATTACACCACATTTCAAGACATTTCTCAAAATCGCCTTGAGCAATCATGGCTGCATTAAATGCACCTATGGAAGTCCCAACTATTCCATCTATTTCATATCCTTCTTCTAACAAAGCTTTGATAGCACCCATATGAAAGGCACCTCTTGCTCCTCCTCCTTCTAAAGCTACCCCTAACATAAGATTTT
>CAMBXR010000097.1 GCA_945871955.1 uncultured Clostridium sp.
CTTAATTCTTCCAAGAATAACACTAGGCTCATCATAAACTACTTCTTCATACTCAATCTCTTTATACTTATTAATAGATAAATCATAATTATTTTCTCTAATCTCTTCCACATCAACAAAGAAACTTTGCTCAGTTCTCTTTCTCTCTTCTTCCTTATCAAGATTAGCAAATCGCTCAACTATATCATCTATATCATTATCATCAACAGGATTTCTCTTATCATCTAAAGAATATCCATCAGCTTTCATATCATAGAACCAAACTTTATCAGTTCCACCAGTTCCTGTTTTAGTGAATATCATAATTCCCGTAGAAACTCCTGCATATGGTTTAAACACACCAGAAGGCATTGAGATAATTGCTTCTAATTTATTATTTTCTACTATTTCTTTTCTTATATCTTTATGTCCTTTTGTACTTCCGAATAATACTCCATCTGGAACTATACAAGCACATCTTCCACCTGTTTTTAAAATTCTTAAGAATAATGCTAAGAATAATAATTCAGTCTTTTTAGTTTTAGTAGTTTTTAATAAATCAGCACTTACAGCCTCATAATCTAAACTTCCTTTGAATGGAGGATTTGCTAGTACTAATGTAAATTTATCTTTATCCGTATTTACTTCTGATAATGAATCTTTGTATTCTATATTAGGATTGTCAACTCCATGAAGCATCATGTTCATTGCACCTATTCTAAGCATAGTTCTATCCATATCAAAACCATAGAACATATCATTATTAAAGTGATTTTTTAAACTTTCTACAAAGAATAAATCTCCGTGATTATCTCTTAAATATTGCTGTGCTGAAACTAAGAAACCTGCTGAACCTGCTGCTGGGTCAACTATTTTGTCCTCTGGTGTTGGTTTCATAAGTTTTACTATCATATCTATTATGTGTCTAGGTGTTCTAAACTGTCCGTTTGTTCCTGCTGTAGCAACTTTTGATAATAAATACTCGTAAAGATCTCCCTTAGTATCTTTATCTCTTTCCATTTCTATTGTATCAATTCCATCTACTATTTTTGATAACATTAATGGTGTAGGTATTTTGAATATGGCATCTCCCATATATTTTGCATAAGCAGAATCTCCATCTGCATGAAGATTTTTTATAAATGGAAATACTTCATCAGATACTATTTTATACATCTCTTCAGCTTCTAAGTTTTTGAACTTAGACCATCTTAAATGTTGCTTATCTGTTGGGAATGTTCCTTCAAAAGGTATTCCAAATAATTCTGCATCACTTTCATGCATTGTTTCTTTGTCATCTAGCCCTTTTATAAATAAAAGATATGTAAACTGTTCTATAACTTCTAGTGGGTTTGTTATTCCACCAGTCCAGAAAGTTTCCCATATCTTATCTACTTTACTTCTTAATTCTCCAGTTATCATTTGTTCCTCCGATTTTTATGTTTTATTTTATTTATAGATATAATTATATTAGATTTTATGCAATAGTTAAATATATAATAAGGTATTTTGCCAAGTTCTCTATATTTTTATTTATAATTTATTATATAAATCATACTGTCACATCATTTATCCAATTCCCCTTATTCACCCTGAAATAACCTATCATTCCTTTTAGTATTTCATCACTTTTTAATAAAATAAAAACTACTGGTACACTAAAATTAAAGTAAAATGCTCCTGTAACACCAAGAGGTATGGCCAATAACCAAAGAGATATCATTTCATATTTAAAAACAAATTTATTATCTCCCCCACCTCTAAGTATTCCAAATAAAAGATTTGAACTTAGAGATTTAAATAATATAACTATGGATGTAGCTATCATTATATCTTTAGCAATAAGCTTTGTAGTTTCACTCACATTATAAAAATTCACAAGAACTTCTCTCATTATAAATATGGATAAAGATGCAAATATACCACATAAAATGCTGAGTAGAGTTATGATTTTAGCATAGTATTTTGCTTTTTCATAATTGCCATTTCCTATGGTATTTCCTATTATTACGGAAGATGCAGATGATAGGCCTTGAATAAATAGTAATGCAATTTGATATGATACATTGTTGATGCTATTTGCTGCAACCACATTAGTTCCCATCCTAGCTACTATTAAAGTTATAATAGATGAGCCTATAGTCCAGCACAGTTCATTAAAAAATATTGGTGTAGTTACTTCAATATATTTTTCTCTTATTTTATGATCAATTTCTTTCATATATTTTAGTCTATATTTTATAGTATTCTCAAAAAATCTCATGTAGACAATTATAAGTAAACATTCACAAATTCTTGCAATTAAAGTTGCTATAGCTGCTCCCTTTATTCCCATGGCTGTAAATCCAAAGTTTCCAAGGATAAGTACATAATTCAAACTTACATTTATTATTAAAGATATGATATTTATAAGAACAGGTATTTTTACTTTTTTTATTGATCTTAAAACACTGGTACTTATTATAGTTATACAAAAGAATATATAACTTATACAAGATATTCTCATATAAGTTATGCCCTTTTCTATAACAAGATTATCATTGGTGAAAATTATCATAAAAGCTTTAGGAAAAAATAAGCCAATACTTAAAAATAGTAGTGCTAAAATAATTGATATTATATAAGTTAAACTTAGTATTTTATGAATGCTTTTTATATCCTCTTTGCCAAAATACTGGGCGCACATCACATTGGCTCCTCCACCTAGTCCAAGCATAATCACCATAAATATAAAAAATAATTGTCCTCCTATGGATGATGCACTAAGCTCTATTTCTCCCAAAGCTCCCAGCATTATGGTATCTGCCATATTTACAGATACGGAGATTAAATTTTGAAGAGTTACAGGTATAGCTATACTCAAAACAGTCTTAAAAAAACTTCTATCTTTTCTTAAATCAAAAACCATGTTTATCATCCTCGTCATAGTATATGAGATAGAATAATTATTTATAAACATAAGTTTTAAGGACATGTATAATTTTTCATTTTTATCAATCAATTACCTTTAGACATATAAATATTCTTATGTTATTATAAATACATCAATTAAATAGTAAGTAGATCAGATAATCGCGGGTAGAGATTTTCTCTACACGAGGAAAGTCGGAGCTCCATAGAGCAGGGTGCTAGGTAACGCCTAGTGGGAGTGATCCTAAGGAAAGTGCAACAGAAAATAACCGCCACTTTTGTGGTAAGGATGAAAAGGCGAGGTAAGAGCTCACCGTTTCCTAGGTGACTGGGAAAGCCGTGTAAACCCCACCCGGAGCAAGTCCAAGTTAGGATGTAAAAAAGATGTTGCTCGCATCTTCCAGTTGGTAGGACGCTTGAGCTTATTGGTGACAATAAGCCTAGAAAGATGATTATCTAATACAGAACTCCGCTTATAGATTTGCTTATTATTTTTCTATATGAAAGTTAAAGAGTATAAATTGATTTTTCAATTCATACTCTTTTTTATATGCTAACAACATTCAATTTCTTTTTTAGTATAAGTATCTTTTATAGTTTCTTTATCATGAGAAGATTTTCTTTTATCATAATTTAATAATAAAGCAGAATTTATTATTACAACAACTGACCCGGCATTATGAACTAAAGCTCCTAACACAGGATTTAAAATACCTGTCATGGCAAGAATTACTGCAGCAAAGTTTAATAATATGGAGAAAGTAAGGTTTATCTTTATGATTTTCATCATATGTTTAGATAATTTTAGTAAATGAGGTAGATTATTTATATCATCTCTAACAAGTACTATATCTGCCGCATCTACGGCTATATCACTACCCATTCCTCCCATGGCAATTCCCACATAAGCAGTTTTTAGAGCTGGGGCGTCATTTATTCCATCTCCCACCATACATATTAAATTATTTTCTTTATTTTGATAATCCTCAATTAATTTCAATTTATCCTGTGGTAAACATTGTGATTTTACTTTTTCTATGCCCACTTGAGTAGCTATATGAGCTGCTGCATATTTATTATCTCCAGTTAAAAGTACTGGATCTATATTTAAATCTTTTATATTTTGAATCATGCCTTTCGATTCTTTTCTTAAAGTATCACTAAGTACTATATATCCTGAAAGTACATCATCTATTCCTATGTAGATTATTGTTCCACCTTCATTTTTATAATTTTTATCTATAAAATTAAAAGCTTCTTTATTATAGTTTTCTTCTAAGAATAATTCTTTATTTCCTGCTATTACTTTTTTATTATTTACTTTAGCCATTACTCCCCTACCTGGAATCATGCTAAATTCTTCAGGTGGCATTATATCTTTTTTATATTTTTCTTTGAAGGATGAAACTACGGCTTTTCCTAGAGGATGTTCTGAATGTAGTTCTGAAGATGCCACCATTTGGTATAGATATTCTTTGCTTAAATCATTCACCATACTTACAACTTCTTTTACATGAGGTTTTCCATAAGTCAATGTTCCTGTTTTATCAAAGGCAATTTTACTTACAGAAGAAAGTTTCTCCAAGGCATCTCCTTCTTTGACTAAAATACCGTATTTAGATAAATTTCCTATGGCTGCAACTATGGCAGTTGGTGTGGCAAGAACTAGTGAACATGGACAAAATACAACTAAAATCGTAACGGCTCTTATTATCTCCCCTGTTATCATCCATGTTAAAATGGCACTGGAAAAGGCAGCAATTACTATATAAGTTGCCCATCTATCGGCTATATTTACTATTTTCGCTTTGCTAGCATCGGCACTTTCCACAAGTTTAATCATTCTTTGAATAGAACTGTCTTCTCCAACTTTAGTTGCTTTCATTTCAAAGGCTCCAAATTGATTTACAGCTCCAGAACATAAAGTATCCCCTTCACTTAAATCTACTGGTATGGATTCACCACTCATTACTGAATTATCTATGGAAGTTTTTCCTTTGATTATAATACCATCCACTGGGACAATTTCTCCTGGATTAACTCTAAGTATATCCCCCACTTTTACATCTTTAGCATTTATAGTTTTTTCTTTGTTGTTTACAATTACTCTAGCTAAAGTAGGTGTTAAATTTACTAAATTTTCAATTCCTTTTCTTGATTTTCTAACTGTAAATTCTTCAAGAAAGGCTCCTATTTGCATTATAAAAGCAATTTCACCTGCTGCAAAAATTTCTCCTATTATAACTGATGCAATCAGAGCTATGGATACAAGTACATCGGCTTTTATATCAAATTCTGTTACTAATCCTTCTATACCATCTTTTATTATAGGTACACCACAAAGTAAAATAGCAACCCATGATAAATCTACATTAAATATTTTTACATTCATAAAACTAAGTATTACTGCGATTCCCGATATGACTAAAGCTAATATATCTCTTTTAACTTCGTCTTTAAATATATTTTTCATAACTTCCCTCCTTTTATTATACCCCCCTAGGTATACTTAAATTATACCCCCAGGGGTATATCCTTGCAACACTTTTCCCAATAAAAAAATTCCCTCCACTTCAATAAAAACGTCCTTAAAACTAAAAAAGATAGGGTT
>CAMBXR010000098.1 GCA_945871955.1 uncultured Clostridium sp.
TCTATATCTAAGCTAATATTTTTCACAAATATTCCTCCATTTTAAAGAAGTCATAAAAATTTATTTTGCTAAATTAATATGACTTCTTTTATGTAATTTAGTTTTAAGCAACGGACGCAGTCGTTGGCGTCATGACCGAAGGGAATTTTTAATTAATCTAAAAAATCATCTTCTAATACAGTGAAATCTTCTTGGGCAGTGCTTCTAGTACCTGCAAGTCTGTCGCCATCTGCCACTTTTTGAATATTTAGAAAACCACAACCAACACCCATATTTCCTCCCTTATTAAAAGGATAAAAACGAAGAGAAACTCTAGCAAAAACACCGGAATAGACCTCATCGTGATCTAAGATAAATTTCAAATTCCTGTCTACAACCTGTGGTTGGATTATACTGTTTGCGTTGATAAAATATTTACCTCTATAAGCATCTTCCATCATCTCATCTCCATTTCTCAAAGGAAGTTTCAACAAAGATTTATCTGTTACATAATCATCAAATTTTTTTGTACCCTCTTCTATTGCAGCATCAATACCATTATTTATTTTTTCCAAGGTATCTTTGTCATCTGGATCGATAATTATGGAAGCAGAATATTTTTCCACACCATTTATGGATTTTGGCTCCCACACATAAGCATAAGAAAGTCTAACCACATCTGTAACCACCTTAGTTTTATCAATCATACTTTTTCCCCCTATTTATTAGAATTTTTCAACCTTTTGTAAAATCTCTTCATAGTACTTACTGTCAATCTCACTTAATTTATGACAACCATAGTAATTAATTAAATCTCTCACTTTATCAGTGAACCCTTCCTTACTTTTTTGAGCCAAAACAGCTCTTACTTCTTCTAATGTAATAAGTTTTTCTTCCTTATTATTATTTTTTTCATAATTAGCTTCTCTTGTATTTTCAAGTTGCGTGATTTTTTCTAAAGTATTAGTCAAAGCTTTCATGTCATTAATTAAGTTTTGCATCAATTGGATTTTTTCCATTACTAAACCTCCATTTTTAATATATAGACCAAAGAAAAAGACGAGCAAGTAGTATAAAAATACTAATTCTTGCCCGTCTAGCGGTTCTAAATTTATTATCTATTTATCATTTACTTTACTATTTACCACATTGTAAGTATTATCTTCATTAAAACTAACAACAGTTCTCTCACCTTTTTTTATAATTTCCACTATTTTTTTATAACCATTTACATAGCATACCGTTTTATTATTGCCATTTTTCACTCTATCCAATTACATCATCCCCCTTAAGAAATTTTATTATTGCAACTTACTCATTCTTTTTCTTTGGTCTTATTATCTTAAACGTTTGTTAATAGATTAAATACAAGATTTAATTCATGATTAAATGCATAGTTAAATACAAGATCGAACTCATGATTTAATTCATGGTCTAATACAAGATTAAACTTATGATTTAATTCGTGATTAATACATGTGTTTAATACATAATTAATGCTCGTTTACCCTTCTAATATTTTAAAGAATTATTCAAATTTTTATGAACATTGTTCTTTATGGTCTGACCAAAGAGACCCTACACTGTAAGATTTAATCTATCAGCTTACTTTTATACGCTTAGGTTGTTTTATCTCTGATGTCATTAGGTGATTTATGTCTGTTATATTAGCTTTTTTTAGGATATTAAGTGCTGCATTTATATCAGCATTTAATATTACATTTGTGGAGGATTTGTACTGTCCTCTACTGATTCTTTCTCCTTTAAAGCTATAGCTTTTTATATGATCGGCATTTATATATTTAGGTAATATATCTTCAGCCAGAAAATCACTTTGGCTAGTATAACTTTCCTCTTGTTTAATAAAGTCTATATCGTAAATTTTGCATTTATGTTCCAGCTTAGTTTTAAAATTTTTCATCGGTAAATTTCCGAATTTATCATAATATCCTTTTTCTTGTAAATTGCTTACTCCACCACATCCAACAACTATCTTTCCAATGTCATGTGTTTCACAATAATCCATTATTATTTTTACAGTCTTGTTATAATAGTCATTAACTTGTCTATTTCTCTTAGCCCAAATTTTCTTTTGTTGCTTAGTAGTCGTTTTTATATTTTGTTTTTCTTTTATTTTTTCCAGCCTTATAAACTGGTCATTGGCCCATTTATTATAGGATTTTAATTTTTTTCCATCTACTAAAAAAGTATCTCCTGTATTAGAAACGCATGCGCAAACATTATTTACACCCAAATCTATTGCCAGTGAGTTGTTTTTATTTAAATTCCCTTCGTATTTTTCTATTTCATATGTATAATGAACTACGAAGAACCTTGCATTATCTTTCGGTATAATCCTAATACTTTTAATCTTTTTGTCTAATAAATTTTTTGGCACCTTTATACTTATCTTACCATGAACTTGTTTAAATGTAGGACTTAATGGGATGTCTAAAGTGCCGTCTGTCTTAATTCTGATTTGGCCTATGATTAAGTCAAAATATCCTTTTTTAGGAAGATACGTTGGGAGTTTTGCACTTCTAAAATCATATTTACCTTTTTTAATCAAATTCAGCAATCCAAAAAAAGCTTTAAATGGTTTATCCACTTCTTTTAAAATTTGTTGTGCCACATTACTGTTTAGCAGTTTGTAATTGGAATTTTCTTTGCACAGATGGTAGTTTGATTGATAGCTAAGATATTCTCCCTCAATAAAGTAATGTTGTCTAACATTGTAACAGCCCACATTATAGAGATTTTTAGCCAGAAAACAAAGTTCCTTTAAAGCCTCATATTCTTTACTAGTAAGATGTTTTAATTGTTGTGTCTGTGTTCCATAGGTTTTGCTTTGTACCGCTTGCTTCCCTTTCCGTCTTATAAAACTCAACCTCCTTTCTATTTTTTACTAAAATAACTATCTCTTTAGTAAAAATTCTAGCATAGTTTACAAAAAATGGAAACAAATTTTAAAAATAATTTGGAAAAATAGTTTCAAACTGTATTTCCATCTTTTCAGATAACATTTAAATAAAGGTGGATAGACCACCAATATAAAGGAGGTTATAATATGGCTGTTATTTCTACACCTAATGCCACTTCTGTGAAAGTGAAGTTTGATCATGGATTAGACATAAATGGAGACAGAGTTATAAAAACTAAAACTTTCTCTAGTATAAAATCCGCTGCATCAAATGACGATATTATGGCTGTTGTAAATGCTATTGTTAATTTACAACAACATACTTTAAGTGCTACTAACAGAGTTGATAATTCTTCTCTATCTGAGTAAAATTCGCTTCGCTCATGTCGCCAACGACTTCGTCCGTTGCTCAAATTAATTATAAGGAGGTTAATTTATGGAAGATAAAAAGCTTGTCATGGTTTTTAAAAATACTTTAGGCAACAGTTTTTCCATAACTGTGGAGGACCCTAAAGAAGATTTGGAAGAACAAGAAATAGTCGACGCTATGAACTTAATTAAAACAAAAAATATATTTCAACCAAAGGGATATGACATAGCAGAGTGCGTTTCTGCTAAAGTTGTAGATTCTACTACTACTGAATACGATCTTCTTGTCTAATAAAATGAGGTGATGAAATGGCTAACTTTCAGACTATTGTGGCAAACTTGGGCTTTCCCATTGCCATCTCCCTTTATTTGTTGGTGAGAATAGAGGGTAAACTCCAAGCTTTGACAGATAGTATAAATGAGCTGTCTCGTAATATCACAAAATTGGGATAAGGTAAATAAGTGTGTGAGTTCTTATGAATTTACACACTTTTTATTAGGAGGTAATATGAAAAAACAATTTAATTTTATTAGATTTGATAATATAAATGAATTTGAAAACTGGCTAAATAAAGAGGTGGTCACTAGGAAAATAAGTAGGCTTCAAGTTCATCATATGTCCTTGCCAAACTACACCACTTGGGAGAATACTGACAAAAGGATTTACAAAGACAACAGGGAACTTGGTCGCACCAAAGCCTTAGATGACTATGGTAAAAATAAATGGAACTACAAAGACTCACACAATCACTATATTGCTCAGCATTTTAATATTTTCCCCAATGGCAAAATAACCACAGGGAGAAGTCTAAACTCCAAACCGATTGGTATTACTGGCTGGAATGAGAATGCTATATGTGTGGAGATATATGGGGATTTTGATAAGAATAAAGATATTATGACTACCGCTCAAAAACAAAGTGTTATTGCTCTTTATGCCTTGCTTTGTAAAAAGTTCAATATAAAACCTAGTACGGATACTATAAGGGCACATTGTTGGTTTACATCTGGTGGAGTCTATCTTGGAGATTATTATGCAAATAAATCGGCTAAAAGTTGTCCTGGTACTAATTTTATGGATTTTGGCAACTCTCGCTCTGCTTTTGTGAATAATTTTTATCCATTGATTGAGGATTATCTTTCTAATAACAGTAAAGATAGTGCTAAAGTTGTGAAAATGGTTAAAAATATATCTGGTGAAAAGCTAAACATAAGATCTTCCCCCAACTGGAATGGAGATATTATCGCCACACTAAACCCAGGTGACAGTCTAACTTATGTGTCAGGTCCCCTATCTGCCAAGGGCCACACTACTAAAATGTATAAATGCAAAAACAACTCCTACGTTACTGCTAGTAGTAAATATACAAAAATTATAACTGTAAAAAATTAGAGTATCAAAAAAGCTAGTAAAAATTAATTCTTACTAGCTTTTTTAATGCTTTATAAATTCAATTAAAATCCACTTACTTCATCTAATTCAAATGATTTAACATCGTTTTCTAATGCTATGGCTTCAAACTTCCAAGTTCCACCATCCTTTAAATTATTAGTATTAGCTAATGCAGTACCTATATTGTTACCATCAGCATCATATAGTGTAAAACTTATTTGTATATACCCTTTATCACTACCACTATTATTTTTTATAATACCTACAATTTTATTAGTATAATCTTCGTATACTAATGTTGGTTTTTCTGTAAATTCATATTGTGCCTCTGATTTTTTTGTTGAACTTTCTTGGTCTGAGCTTGGTACATTATTTGTGCTGTTACTACTAGAACAAGCCGCACATAGTATTACTATAACTACTATACCGCCAATTAAAGTACATAATCTTTTTGCAATTCTACCAAAAAACTTCATATAAAGCACCCCTTTTTTATTTTATTGTACAGGATGATAGAAATTAATCAGTCTATAATAATATTTTAATATATATGGAATATATTTGTCATCAATAAAGCGATAATAAAATAAAAGTCCTGAATCTTAATTTACATATAGTTTAAGATTCGGGACTTTTATTAATGATTTATCTACTTTTAAAGTATTTTATTGTAGTATATCTTTTAATATTATTTCTTGTGATTCTATTTCTTGTTGAAGTTTATCTAAGTA
>CAMBXR010000099.1 GCA_945871955.1 uncultured Clostridium sp.
TTTCCTTATAAGTAAAAAACTCCCAGGATTTCTCCTAGGAGTTTAAGTTAATATAATTTATTTTTCATTTAATGCAGCTAAAACTTCTTCTAAATTAAGTCCATGAACTTCACAAGCTTGCTCTACTGTTTCAACTTGAGCAGATGGGCAACCTAAACATCCCATACCAAATCTCATTAATATTTGAGCTGCATTTGGGTTTAATTTTATTACTTCACCTATAGTCATATCTTTAGTTATCATAATTATTTCTCCTTTTCTTATTACTATTATATATATTTATCCTCTAATGCTTTTAGTATACCAATATTTTCTTCTCTTGTGAAAGAATTTTTTTCTTCATACTCAAAGCATTCTTTGTCTACAACATTTAATACTTCTTCACTTAATTTTCTCTTTGCAAAAGAGAATATTACATTATCTTCTTTATGAATATGATTTTGAAGTAAAGTAGCATAAGATATAGCATTAGCTATTACATCCAACTTAGCTTCTTCATCTCCAGATTTTAATTTATTTAAAGCTTCTTCAAGGTTTCCTATATACATTCTTCCTAAGTCATGTTCTACTAACATTCCATGAGTAATTGCATTTTTACCTGCCTCACCTAAATGTTCTACCATTCTATTAAAAAGAAAAACCTCTTCTTTTTTATGATGATGTCCATCTGCAAAAGTTCTTACAAAGCTAATCATTTTTTCAAAATCATCATAATCTATTTCTTTATTTTCTATTAAGTTAAAACAAGCTTTTCTCATTACTATAAGCATACGACTAACATATTTATGCTCTTCTATTAAAATATCTATTCCACTCATTAGTAGTTCTCCTTAACTTAAACTTTATTATTTTATATTTCTTATTACTCTCATTCCATTATCTTCTACTATATAGTCATAATTACTATTTAGCTCATTAATAAATGATTTTATCCAAGCATTTCTTAAATTATAGAAGTAGTCAACATTGCAACCAACTTCTTGCCATATATCTTTGTGAACACAAACTCTCTGTTCCCATGCTATATGTTGTTCATCATTCGCTACCACTTCATTAACTCTATCACAAGGCATTCCATCTAGTATATAATCATTCATGCAGTTGAATAATTCTTCTGGAGTTGATGGTAATTGACCTTCAGCTTTTATTTCTTTAGCTGCTACTATTCCTTGAGCTTTATAAACTTCATCTAGTTTTTGATAATTCTTTTCATCAGCATCAATTAATAACTTTGTCCAAGCTGCCATCCTTCTTTCAGCACTATGGATTTTTCCTTGTAACCATCCATGTATATTACTTGTATCTATTAATTCTTCAAGAGGTTTATCTGGTAGTATTTCTCCATATTGACTTTGAATATCTGCACTTATTTTTTCTACCTCAAATCCTTCTTCTTTTGCTAAATTTATTATTTCATTTTCTAGTTTTTCAAACCATAATATTTTATTAAATAACCAGTAATGTATCTTTCCTAAAAATAAACTCATAACAAATCTCCTTTGTTTTATTTATTATCTTTTGTATTATTTGTACCCATAATACATTAATATTAAATTTTCTTCTGTAACATATGTTACATTCACATAAATTTATATTTTTATGATAAAATTATTATTAATAAATTTATCATTTCAAGGAGTCAACATGTTTAGAAATAAAAGCGAAGAGTATATTTTAGAACTTTTTAAAGATGCTAATTATACAATAAAAAATTATTCGAAAAATGATATTATTGCTTTAGAAGGGGATATTTGTACTTCTGTAGGATTGATTCTTGAAGGAAGTATTGATATAAAAAGAACATTAGGTACTAAGATAATACATGTTTCATCTTTTACTAAAGGACATATTTTTGGAGAGGTTATTGCTTTTTCTGATACTAATTTATATCCAGCAACAGTTATATCTTCTAATTCATCAAAAATTATGTTTATAAGTAAAGATAATTTTATAAAATATTGTACTTCTCATAAAGATTTCTTAGAGAGATTTTTAAATGATCTTACAAACAAAATTTTTGTTTTAAATAAATCCATTACTAATCTAACTTTTAATAGTATTAGGCAAAAAATTTGTAACTTTTTAATTACAGAATATAAACTTCAAAAAAGTGATAATATTAAGCTTAAGATGACTAAAGAAAAAATTGCAGAATCTCTAGGAATAACTAGACCTTCCCTTTCCCGTGAATTAATAAATATGAAAAATGAAGGACTTATAGACTATTCTAGAAATCATATTAAAATTCTAGATTTAGAAGAAATAGAAAATGCTTTAATACAATAAAAATTCACTTCGTTCATATCGCCAACAACTTCGTCCGTTGCTCAAATTAGTAAGTTAGAAATTAAAAATACTGTGGTATGTTAATTACATTCCACAGTATTTTTCTCTATAACGGCAAATCTCTCTTTGAAAACAATAGTATTCCCAATATATAAAATGCTATTCCTATAATAAAAGCTGCTATTAAAAATCCTATATGATAGTTTCCAGTTGCTATATTGTTTGGTTCAAATAAAGTGAATAAAGTAAAGTATTTAAGCTTTTCTAATTTTCCTCCCATATTCACCAACATTTGAATTATATAAAATGCTATAGGTACTCCTGCACCAATACTATAAGCTAACTTCATATCATTACTTATACATGAGGCAAAGAAACAAATTCCACTTATGGCTATATGAATAGATAATACACTTATATTTATTAATATAAACCTTTCTATATTCAAGTCTCCTGGAAACATAACTTCACTACATATAATCCCCAAAATAGTAACATACACTATTAAAATAGAAATATTAATAACTACAAACAATCCTTGAGTTATAACTATTTTTTTTCTTGAATTTGGAGTTGATAATAAATAAGCCATTGAGCCTGTATCCACATATTTAGCCACTAATTTATTTGCTAAAATTATCTCCAAAATCATAGGAAATACAAGAAGTAAAAATCCATATAAATAATTAGACAAAAACTCTGTAAGAGTTGAACCTGTATTAGCCATTCCAAAAGCACTCATAATCTCCGGCATAGCTTTTGCGAAAGCATCCAAAGTTTCTCCTAGCTCTGGATTAAACATGGATACTATAATCACTTCATACATAGTCAATACTGCTATAAATATAAGTAAAATTTTGTAATTCGATTTAAATTCCTTTTTTAACAAAGTATTACTTATCATTATTTTCACCTCCATAAAAATGTAAAAATAAATCCTCTAATGTTTGATTTTTAACATTCAAACTTAGTACATCATAATCTCCTAAGGTTTTTATAAATTCATTTAAGTCTCTTTTTATACTTACATTTAAGGTATTATTATTTATTAATTTGCTATCAAAGTTTTCTTTTAAGAAGTTTTTCGTCATTTCTTCACTAGAAAAAACTATCTCATAAATCTTTTTCTTATTTGATTTTAATTCTTTCATATTTTCTACTGCAATTAGCTTACCTTCTTTTATTATGGCTGTTCTATCACATGTTTTCTCTATTTCTTCAAAAATATGAGATGACATTAAAACTGTTTTTCCCTTTTTCTTTTCTTCTAAAATTAAATCTACGAACTTATTTTGCATAAGTGGATCTAGCCCACTTGTTGGCTCATCTAAAATAAGAATCTCTGGATTATTCATAAATGCACATACAAGACCTATTTTCTGCTTCATTCCCTTTGACATACGCTTTATTTTTCCCTGTGCATTAAGCTCAAATAACTCAATTAATTCATGAGCTCTAGTTAAATCTGTCATTCCCTTCATATCAGCTATAAACTTTATAAACTCCATTCCTTTCATATCATCCATAAAAGCAATTTCACCGGGAAGATATCCTACAAACTTCTGTATTTTTTTAGAGTCATTATAACAATCATATCCTTTAATTTTGCAAGTTCCCTTATCTGCATGTATAAATCCCATTAAGTGACGTATGGTAGTCGACTTTCCTGCTCCATTTGGCCCTAGGTATCCAAATATTTCACCCTTATTTACTGTTAAAGATAAATTAAATATTCCTCTATTGTCTCCATAATCCTTCGTAACATCAGATATTTCTATAATACTCACTTATTATCCCCCATCTCCTTAAGTAATTTTATTTCTCTTTATGTAATTCAATAGTATTACCCTTTACCATTTTCGTCCACGGTAAAAATAAAAATTTTGATTAACATAAAAAAATAAATCCCATACAATAAACATAATTTTTAATGTTCATTATATGGGATTATTTTAGATTTATTAGTTAAAAGTTAAATATTCATTTTCAAGTTCATTAACTATGTAATCAATTCCTTTTAAATAAAAATCATTATCTTGACAAAGTTTATCATAAGTTTTTGATTTATAAAATAAATCTGTGCTCTCCTCTAAAGATATTTCTCTTAAACCTGCAAAATGATTAATAATTTGTGGACAAAGTGACTTTAATAATTCATCTTTAGCATTCATATTATATCTCCTAATAAAGTTTTTATGCTGTTTCATTAATATTAGATTTTTCATTATAGTAGTCTTCCAATATATCTATACATCTATACAATACAGTAAAATCACCACCAAATTCTATGAGAAATCTATCCTGAGCCTCTAATAAAGATTTAGCTCCAGCTAGTATTAATGTCATTCTTATGGCTGTTTCAGTTCTAAATCCTTTATCTATAAATTTATCTATCATATTATATATTTCACCTTCTTTAAATAATTCTTAAATAATATCCATAAATTCTATCTTCATAAAAAATTCTGATTAGTTAGAGTGTCTCCAAAATATAGAAATATAAACCTCTTTATCTAGTTATACTAAAGTTTTTAGTATATATCTTAGTACAATAAATTATACTTTATATTATTATTTAAATACACTTAATATTAAAAATATACAAATTTCTACAAAATATGTACATATTCTAAGAAAATTTATATATTAATAGCAAGCAGTCCTTTATATGGACTTCTTAATAAAATATATAGGAGATGGTAAGATGGCTTGCCAAAATAATAGAAATCGAAACAATAGATGTCAAGAAAATAGAAACCAAGAAAATTATTCTACTCAATATGTAGATCAATATGGAAATCAATATAGAAATTGTAATGAAGATGAAGAAATGATGACACATGTTCATGAATATGAAAGTAGCGTTAAACTAGCTGAAGAATGCGATGATAGACATAATCATCGTGTTGCAGGTGTTACAGGTGAAGCTATCTTTCTACGTAATGGAAACCATGTTCATAGGGTAAATGATAATACAGACTTTTTAGATCATCATCATAGAATATGTGATACAACTCCATATGTTGCATCCTGCAACTCTTTTAAAAGCTCACGCTTT
>CAMBXR010000100.1 GCA_945871955.1 uncultured Clostridium sp.
AGAAGAACAAATGGATAAATTTAGTCAATTATATGAAGAGCTTATAGTGATATCAAATGAGATTTTGCCATATTATGATATAGATAAAATAAAGCCATATTCAGTATATATATGGAGTAAAGAAGAGCCAAATGACTTTGGTGAAAATTTATTCGATATTGAAGCAAATAGAGTAATATTCTATAATGATCAACATGAGATAATAAATGATGCAATGCCTATAATAAAAAAAATACAGTATAAATTAAAAGAGATAGAAAATTATATAAATAAAAAATAATCTTTATTTATATAATTTCAATATATTATGAATTAAAAATCAAACTAATAAAATAAGGTGAAGGTAATATGTATTTTGTAAAAGATGTAAAACCAATTAAAAATTATAAACTTATATTGACTTTTACTGATGATAAAGCTAAATTATGCATTATATACTTGTATAAAGCTTAAAAAAAGTTGGGTATCCAAATTTCATGGTGAAAAGTAAGTAACTTATATAGATAATATACCACTTAGTGACTGTAAACTTTGTGGTGAAATTATAGGAGGCAATTATATGAAAAAAGTATTTTTAGGTCGCCAAACCAACAAAAGAACTTGTAATCTTTTTTTATGCAATTTTTTAATTTGTAAATGTAATTTTATACTTATTCCACAAAAATACAATACATTTTGATGAAATTTATATTTTATTATAAAACATGCATTTTTTGAATAGTGTTATGCATACACTCTATTAACAAGTGAATTAACAAGCGTAGCGTACTTAAACTTGTTTAAGGATAGTTAATGAACGGTTTAGTTAATTGCCTAGAGTGATATAGGGATGTTACATGCTTTTATAAAAATAAGAAAAATAAAATAAAAAATAGATTATAGGATTATAAATGTTTTACCATAGGTAAATAAGTAATTCCTATAATCTATTTTTTTATAATAAATTATGATTTTTTATAAAATTTTATAATTAATTACTTTGGTAAATCAGCAACAAAAACACTATAGTTTTCATCTTCATTTTTTATCATACATAAAGCACTATATGTTTTTAGATCTAAAAATGATTTTTCATCATATCCAAACTTTTCAAAATTAACTTGTAAATCTTTATACGCTTCAAGATCAGCACCAGCTAATAATAAATAACTAGCTCCACCACTTTTTAGAGTCATTCTACATTTTGAGCTTAATTGACTTAGGTTATGAATTGCTACTGTGGTTATAAGTTTATATTTTCTAGCCTCAGCAAATATAGTTTCAAATAATAACTGGCAATTATAACACTTATAGAACTCATCAAAGAATAACTCTGTAGTTGGTTGATATTTTTCACTTGCTAGAATTTGTTTAGCTGACCAAATTTTACTTAAAAAGAAAGTTGCCATAATATTTCTAAGCATTTGACTAGGAAATTCCTGTTCGGGGATTTCTATTAATATAACTTTGTTATCCCTTAAAGCATCTACAAAATTAATATTATTATCTGCTGCTTTATTAAGAGCTATTTCTAAATGTGAGGACATAGAATCTAATAAAGCTGCCCTATCCAGTATTCCATCTATTTTACTATCTTTGTTTCCTTTTATGTTACCTTTTGAATCAAGATCATCAAGTTCATTTAGCTTCTTTATTCTCCTTTGAAGTAAATTCTTTAATTCTACTGATAAGGAGTCAATAAATTCATGTCTAACATTAGGATATTCTAGGCATTCTAATACATCATTTAGACTTGCATTAGGTTTAGCACTGTAAACAACACTACCAGCAGCAAATAAATATTTTATCATTCTTGAAGATAATTTTGAGTTATCATCATTTATAGAATCAAATAAAGTTTGTAATAACTGAGTTCTTTTTACCGCATTTGAAAAAATTTCATAAGGTGTCATGGTTTTATCTATAGGAATTTCATTGTATACATAACCTTGGATTTCATCTAGTTTATTACATCTTATTCTTAATAATTTATCTTTTGGTGTGGTTTCGGCTATTGCTTTAGATACTTTACAATCTTCTATTATATCTATAACAACAACACCATTACCTATATCTATAGCATTTTGAGCCATCTTGACCATCTTGTAAGATTTACCTGATCCCTTAGAACCTATTAAAACTCTTTCTAAGTTTTTAAATTCTTTGTGCATACTAAAATAAGCATTAAAAACTTTCTCCTTATAGCTCACTAAACCTATAAACATATTACCGTTTTGTAAGCATTTAGGTACAGGATTTTCTATAATAGGTTTATGTTTAATTATTTTATATTCTTCAATAAGTTCTCTAGCTGGTAAAGAAATAAAATTTGAAACCTCCTCAGTTGTTGTATATAAAGTATCAACACCATTTAAAGTAGGCTTATATGGATTTACATTTTTTTTAATTTCTTTATATATAAGCTCATTATCATTATTTATTGATTTAAATGTATTACATGTAGATATTCCTAGCTGTATCTGTCTTTCTTTATCTTCATCTTCAGATTTACTTAAAATTAATATCTGACTTTTACATATATCATTTTTTAATTTTCTCTTCGTAGAGTTAGATATTTCTTTATATGAAGTAAATAACGGATTTTCAATATTATTTGTAACTTTATTTTTACTTCCAAATAAACCATTGATAAGATCATCTATAAAATCTATAAGCCATTTTAAAGTTATAACACCTAGATCAATAATATTCTTATTCCTTTTTAAATTTACCCCTTTTTTATATTCATTTAGATATTTTCTTGAACTCAATTTAAAGTAGTTACTCTCTTTTTCAGATGTAGGAATAAAATTATATAATATTCCTACAAATTCATCTTCTTTAATTATATTTAAGATGCTTAAATTAGCACTAAGAAGATCGTTGCTTCTCTTATCTACATCTAAGCTTAATATATCTTTCATTTTATATCTTAATTGATACTTAGAACAGGAATTAATGTCTACGGGTAAACTATCAACCTCTCTTAACTCAATATTTTTCCAAACTTCATTTAATTTACTTTTAAATTTAATGAAGTGTAATTTAGGTATAATAAAATAAAATTTAACTTCCTCTTTAGTTATGTGTATATAGTAACTTGCTTTCATTTGATATTGAATAATTAATTTTTTATTTTCGATCATAATTAATTGATTTAACTTTAGATGCATTTTATTTATAATTGAAGCAACAGTGTCAGTCTTATTGTTTCTATTTGATTTAGATGGTATTACTTGAACTGTAACATATTCATTTTTTACAACTTGAATATATTCACTAAGCTTCATTGTTTTAACTTTGTTATTTAGCATTTAAAATAACACTTCCAATTATATTTATAATAAAATATAAGCCTATTGATATAAATGGATAATTTCTCCCCTTTTCATATCCGAAGATATATAAAAGCATTCCAATTAGCCCTACAATTAAACATATCCAATAACTACTAGTAACTAAACCATCTAATAATGATATTAAAATTTTATCAATTCCATTTTTCGCCCAAGTTGTAGGATATAAAGACTCTAAAAAATCCATGTATAACACCTCTTAAATTTAAAATTTTATACCTCTTAAAATAGTATAAAGTTGTGGGTACAGCTGAAAGAATATAAAAGCTATAATATATTGCACTCCTTCGTTTATGGCATTTTTTACATTTCCACCGTTCACTAAAGTTGTTAGCATATTTTTAAATCCCATACCGATACATCCCCATTTAGCAGCTATTATAAACATTTCAACCATAGTGTTTCCAACTTTATTTAATGAATCTTCAAAGCTGCTCGCATAAATAATTTGATCGGCACGCAACAACAAAGCTGCTATAAATACAACTTTAAAGTATAAAGCTTTATTAGTTTTTATATTTTCTATTATTTTCTCAACCAGCTTTATATCTTCATATATATTCTCTCTTCTTTGTAATTCTAAAAATTCATTTACAGTATAAGTTTTAGAATATCTATAAAAAACCATAAAAAATCCCTCCTAATATTCTAATATAAAGATTGGATCTAATTTAAATTTAGAAACTTATCGGAGGTTTAGTAAAATTTTATTTTTTATATATAGTTTATTTTAATTTAAACATGTCAATACTAGGGATGTAAAATTCATTTATCGGAGGTGTTTTCAATGTGGCAATCAATACTATGGTTTACTGCTGCTGGAGTTCTTCATTTAATACAGCACACTGTTTTTTAAGTTTGTTGTTAATTTGAATGGCTAGAATTTTCCATGTCTGATTTAATTAACTTCTTAATATATCCACTTTTTCCTATGATTTCAGAGTTCATTTCTAGCCATTCATACATGATTTTATCAGTGATATTATTCTTAAAGCTAACTGTTACAGTGAGGTTTTCCTTTTTCTTCTTTTTATTTTCTACAGCCTGAGAATTTTCCATGCCCTCACCCCCTTTAATCTAACTTTTAATAAATTTTATGATTTTTTATAAAAAAATATGAAGTTATTAATAAAACTCTTAAAAAGTATTGACATTTTATTGAAGAAAATATAATATAATAAACATAGCAAAATTACTTTAATGCAAAAATTGTTGTAGTTTTATCCCAAAGTAAACTTCAACATATTTGATAATTAAAATATTGACATTATTTAAGCTATTTTTTATTAAATTTATTTATTTTTTGTTCTTCTATTAATTGGTAATTAATGTATTAAAATAAGACTACTAAACTTAGTAGTCTTATTCTTTATTTACTTTATATAATTTTTTATTTTTTGCTGCTTGCATTCTTCTTTTTACAGAACTTTTCCTATGTCCACACTTAAACCTTGTATCATAACTCACTTTTGTTATATCAACCGTTATGTTAGGTATAAAATTTTTACCAGTCAAACTTTGAGATCTATTTAATTCAAACATCTTTTTATATTCATCATTGTTTAATTTATGCTTACTCTTTATATGTCCAGCTAATTTTTTAAAACCTCTTCCACAGATATGACAAATAAAATTTCCGTCCTCATCATAATGTACTTCACCTTTAGGCGGTATATATTTTTTATCGTGTAACTTATACATTTTTACACAAGAGTCACAAAGAATTTCTTTGTACTCATTAAAAAATTTTGTTCTTTTATTACTTCTCCCACAACAGCTGCAAATCATACTTTGTTAATACTCCTACTTAAAATTTTTATATCTTAAATTAATTTATTTAATTACCTATTCTATAGTTTTCTAAAATATCATTAAGGCATTTGACCGCCTCATTATACTC
>CAMBXR010000101.1 GCA_945871955.1 uncultured Clostridium sp.
CCGAATCCATGACTGACATTTTCTACTACAAGCATTTTCACACCTCTTCATAAATTTTTTGTCTATAATATCTATACTATTATATTTCATTTTAATAAAAATGTATATTTATTATTTTTACCTTTTTAAACTAAAAAAGAAGTCATCTTAAATCAATTAAGTTGGCTTCTTCCAATTATTAACTATATTTTTTATTTTCTTCATATCTCATTAATTTTTCTAAATCATCGTAAAACATTAGCATACATCCTGCTGTACTTCTTTGAGATAAATTTAAAGCATTAAAAGCTATAAGATAAAACTTTGTTCTATAATCACTTATATTCTTATACATATAATCAAAATTAAGTGCACTTCTAGAGTTAAATTCCACATAATCACTAATATTTTTATATACTAATGGTCCTTCTTTTGTTTTAAATCTTTTTACTTTTTTGTAGTTTAATTTTACATAAGTTTCAAATCGTTTATGATTATCTAGTAACTTTATTTTAGCATGTTGTGGAATGGTAACATCTTGGATTATGTGACATAGCGCACCAAAATAGGCCATACCATTTTTATAATCACCTTTATTTATAAAGTATAGTGCATTTTTATAATAAGTATTTGCCAAAGTCATAGCATTTGTTGAATTTCCATACATTCCTCTTTTTATCTGAGGATTATAAAAATGAAAATACGACTTAAAATCTTGATCTGCCCATACTAATCCTTCATTTATATATGGTTCAAATTTATTAAAAAACTGAGCTTGTTTTTCGAAACCTTCTTTTTTTAATACATCTAAAGCATTTTTTTGAATAAATAAATGAACCTCACAATCTGTATTTATAATTTTCTTTTTTATAGGATTTATTATCCTAAATGTCTGAGATATCAATTTACCACAGATGACTTCTAAACGGTCTTTCATTTATATCACCACACTTAGTTAGCTTGAAAATATTCTTCTACTCCATCAGCAATACTTTGCATCATTTTTCTTTGATAGTCTTTATTACTCATCATCTCATCCTCATTATAATTACTCATAAATCCCATTTCTACTAATACTACTGGTACCTTTGACCAATTAAATCCTGTTAAATCATCTCTTTCAAATATACCGTTGACTTTAAATCCGCTATTATCCATTTTACTTTTTATTAAATTAGCACACTCATAACTAGCTTCAAAAATTGATGATGTATACTTTCCTTTTTGTGATGGAATTAAAATAGATGCTCCTGTTATGGATGTATTATCTGAACCATCAGCATGAATTCTAATAACCATATTTGCATTTTTATCATTGGCAAATGTAGCTCTCTCCATATTACTTATATTTACATCATGACTTTCCCTAGTCATAATTACCTCAAAACCTTTACTTATTAATATATGTTTTAAAACTTCAGATGCCTCTAAATTTAAAATATATTCTGGTTTTTTTGTACTTATTCCCACTGTACCTGAAGAAACTCTAGCTTTTTGATATGGTGCACCAGGTCCAACAGGCTCTGTTCTCCAATCTCCTTTTTCTTGATGACCTGGATCTATACAAATTAAATATTTTTCTACTTTTTCCTTTTTATTTACTTCTTTGTTATCCTCAGAGTTTTCCTTATTGTCATATATTTTTAGACCTGTAATAATAGATGCACTATTTTTGTATAAATTCTTAATGGGTTGTGATGTCCCTATAAATATTATTCCTAAAATCATAATTATACAGAGAGATATCTTATAAAGTTTCATAGTCTTTCCTTTCTTTTCACTTGGTGATTTTTATTTTTATTATTTCCTACTTTTGATAGGCTTATTTATCTTCTCAGTTTTTTATTTTTCTTCTCTAACATATATATTTATATATCTAATTTTAAATGTAATTATAAATCTTTACTAAGAGGTTATATATATGAATGAACCTAAAAAAAAATATAAGAAAAAAAAGAAATCTAAAAAAATAGGTAGCTGTAAAAAAAATACTAATAATAAATCTAATAATGAAAAAAGTTCTTCTTGTAATGATTCAAATAATAAATCTAATAATACAAATAAAACTTCTAAACTTTGTTCATTTAGCTCTGTTGATTACATAGTATTAGCATCCACATTAGCTATTGCTTTAGGTGAAGAATTATCTAGTGATGATATAAATATCTTAGCATCATTTTTTGCAGTCTTATCTGATGAGCTAGCTTTAATAGCTGCTGTTGATGCATGTAACACTGGAGGTAATGAGACTTCAATTTTCGTTCCTCCTATCCCTGATGTTGCTGCTACCTCTTCACAAAATATAAGTAAAAATATAAAAAAAAAGAAATAAAAACATATTTTATAAAAAATTTACATGTTTTTATTTCTTTTTATTTTTTGTTCTTTTAATTTAGCCATTTTAAATTATACTTTGTTTTTTTTTGAAATCTAAGGTCATGTTAAAACTCATTTCCAAGGATTAAAACTTTAATACTGAGCAACATAATATCAAAGCACCAACATCAACTCATGATAGAAAGAAGGTGTTTTATATTTTAAATAAAATTCATAAAGATGAAATTGTTTTGTCAAAGAGAAAAAATAAATTTACTAGTTTAATTTTAATATTTTTTTATGTTTTTCTATATTTTTTCTTAAATAATTTTATTTATTCACAATCTTTAGAAAAAAATGATTGTGAATATTTAATACCTATGGGAAATGTATTGCAAATTGATGCAGAATTGAAAAACATAATTGTTAGAAATGAAGTTGATAATTGTCCTTTAAAAGTTGGAGATTCAATTTTAAAAATTGAAAATCAAGAAATCAATACTTTCGAGGATTTTAACTTCGTAATTTCTTCTTTAAGTAAAGACAAAGATATTTCAGTATTAATAAGAAGAGATAATTCAGTATTTTGTTTAAAATGTGATAAAAATACCTTAGAAAAAATTAATTTTAATAATTTAATATCAGGTTTTGCAACTTTAACTTATATCGACCCTAGTACAAAAGAATTTGGTGCTGTTGCTCATTCTATTAATATAGGAAGTAATAAAAAAATACCTATAAAAAGAGGTTGTATCTTTTGTACAAATAATTTAAATATAAAAAAATCCCACAAAGGAAATGTAGGTTGTATAAATGCCACTAAAGATAAGGTAATCGGTGAATTTTATAATAACACTACTTTTGGTATTAAGGGCGAAGTAAATAATATAAATTTAAACGATTATAAAAAGTATAAAGTTGCCTCTATTAATGAAGTAAAGCTAGGAAAAGCACAAATTATTTTACAAGATAAAAATAATATTTGTAAAAAGTATGATATAGAAATAATAAATATTGAAAATCAAAGACAACCAGATTCTAAGGGGATTAAATTTAAAATAACAGATTCTAAGTTACTTAAAGAAACTGGTGGTATTGTTCAAGGAATGAGTGGAACACCTATAGTTCAGGGTGATAAAATAGTTGGTGCAGTGTCTCATGCTTTAGAAAATAATCCTCATGTAGGATATGGTGTTCATATTAAATGGATGTTAGAACAAGGAAAATAGTTTTAGGAACTGCTCATAAGCAGTTCTTTACATAATTAAAATTTAAATATTAAGATTATATTCTCACTCATAAAAAATATCTATCATATCTTTTTAAATCTCCACTAAAAAGTCAATACTATTTAATATAAATAAATGTTTATCTTATTATTTAGGTAAAATATTTTTATTAATTATTATATCAAATTAATATTTTTACTTTATTAATTATATATTATAAATGTATAATTATATTACATCTTTTATTTGTTAAATACTTAATAAGTAAAATTTTGTAAAAATCCATAAGTATGTTATAATTATTCATTACAGTAAGGAGGTTAATCTTATGGGAAGAGATAATCGTGATGATAGAAATAAAATTAAGAGAAGAAAAGTAAGCTCTTCAGAAAGAAAAACTACATCTCAAACCTCGAATACTTCGAGTAATTCCAGTACTCCTAGAAATAAAAGAAATATTTCTAGTAAAAATAAGTCTGGACGATTTAAAGGTGTAAAAACAGTGGCATTAGTACTTCTAATAACACTAGTTGTAGGTGTTGCAGGTGCGTCAGGTGTTGTATTTGCTTCACTTAGAAATACAGAAACTATTAATAAGGCTTACTTAGATAAAAAGACTTATGAGACTACTAAAATTCTTTATGCCGATGGTAATCTATTAGCAGAGGCAGAAACTTCAAATAAAAAAGAGCCTGCTGATAGTTTAAAGGAAATAAGTATACATCTACAACATGCCCTTGTTGCTTCGGAAGATGAACGTTTCTATAAGCATAATGGTATAGATTTCAAAGGTTTATTACGTTCTGGTGTAAATACTATTATGGGTAATACACAAGGTGGTTCTACAATACCAATGCAGGTTTCTAAGATGTTAATAACATCTCAAGAACAAAGTATTACACGTAAAATAAAAGATATTTATTATGCATATGAAATGAGTAAAACTGTATCTAAGGATGATATATTATTAGCTTACTTAAATAATTTTTATGTAGGTAAAGGACTATATGGAGCTAAAGCTGCCGCAAAAGGATATTTTAATAAAGATGCAAAAAATTTAACTCTAGGTGAAGCTGCTTTACTTATGGCCGCAACTAATAATCCAAGTAGATACTCGCCTTACACAATGGAGAAATTAGATGGTTCTGAAACTAAAGAAGATTTAGAGAATAAATTATTATTCTACACTAATACAAAAGATGATAATTTTGATGAGCCAGTAGGTGTAGAATTACAAATGATTGATAAGCTATATTCTTGGGGGCTAATCAAAGCAGATGTATATAGTCAATTAAAAGCCCAAACTTTAGTTGTAAGAAAAGCAGTTCCAAGAGAAGCTGCAAAAGAAAAACAAAAAGCTATCCTATCTAAAATGTTAAGATTAGGATATATTACTCAGGAGCAATATGATAAAGAAGTTGCTGCACCAATAAAAATAACTTTACCAAAAGAAGAACAAACTATTGCTTCTTCTGTTGAAGATTATGTTTATGATGAAGTAATAGAT
>CAMBXR010000102.1 GCA_945871955.1 uncultured Clostridium sp.
CGCTGATGGTACTTGGTGGGCGACCGCCTGGGAGAGTAGGACGTAGCCACGTAATTTTTTTTACAAAAAAATAAGCCATGTAAAAAACCCAACTAAAAAACCATGTAGATTAAAAAATTTACATGGTTTTTTCGTATTTATTTATTCATTATTTCTAATATAAATAACTCTAATCTATTTAATCCATCCATGAATTCTTCTTCTGAACAGGCATAAGATATACGCACATATTCATCTATGCCGAAAGCTTTACCAGGTACTATAGCAACTTTATATTTAGATAAGAATTCATCACAAAATTCTATTGAGAAACTTTCATTGTATTTGTATTTTTTAGCAACTTGTGATAAATCTATAAAAACATAAAATGCTCCATTAGGATAAATATAATTAACATATTTCATCTTATCTAATTTTGAAGTTATTAAGTTTCTTCTATTTTTATATGTATCAACCATATTATCTATATCTTTTTTACAGTATTTTAATGCACCATACCCAATATATTGTGCTGTCAAAGAAGGATGAGAAACTAAATGACCTTGAATTGCACTCATACCTTTTGCGATTTTTTTATTTGAAGCCGTATATCCAAGTCTAAGTCCTGTCATAGCGGCAGATTTTGCAAATCCATTTACTGTAATAGTTATATCTTTTACATCATCTCCTAAAGACGCGATAGATACAAATTCATTATTATAACAAATTCTTTCATAAATCTCATCGGCTAATATGTAAATATTTTTTTCTAAGCAGACATTAACTATCTCTATCAACTCTTCTTTTGTATATACACTGCCTGTAGGATTAGAAGGGTTATTCAATAGAAGTAATTTAGTTTTATTAGTAATATATTTTCTTAATAAATCAGCAGTTAATTTGAAGTCATTTTCTTTACTTGTTTCTATTGCAATTGGAATAGCATTAACAAGTTTAGTCATTTCTGAGTAACTAACCCAATATGGTTTTGGAATTAAAACTTCATCTCCTGGATCAGTTACTGCTAATAATGTATTAGTTATAGCATTTTTTGCACCACTTGAAACTACAATTTCATCTGGTGAATAGTTACAATTATTTTCTTCTGATAATTTTTTGCATATTTCTTCTCTTAATATAGTTAATCCTGGAACTAAATCATATTTAGTACAATTTTCATTTAAAGATTTTATTCCGCATTCAATTGCTTTTTTTGGAACATTAAAATCTGGTTCCCCTATACTTAAATTGATAACATCAATTCCTGATTCTCTCATATTTTTCACCTTTGAACTAATTCCTATAGTACAAGAAGGTGAAATTACATTAAGTCGATTAGATAACATATTTTTCCTCCCTTTAAATATATATACTATTTATATTATATGAAAGAAAATTTAATTTCTATAAGAATAGAGACTAAACTTAAAATTATGACAAATATTATAAAAATATGTATTATAGAAGGTATTCAATAGTATATTGTAGAACTAGTAAAGTATGTTAAGAATAAAATTTAAATAGTACCCTTTACAGATGTAAATGGTATTTTTTTTGAATATAAATACTATATATAGTATATCGATTTCGTGGGCATACTACATATAGTGGTTAGGAGGTTTTTTACTTGTTAGAATATATTAAAAAAAGAGATGGAAGAGTTGTTAAATTTAATGACGATAGAATAACGAGAGCTATATTTCTAGCAGCCAGTGAAGTAGCAAAAGATGAAGGAGTATCACCTAGTTATGAAATGTCGGAAGAATTAACCCAAAATGTAATAAAAATATTAAATTCTAAATTTAGGGATACAATTCCAGGAGTAGAAGACATACAAGATGTAGTAGTAAAAGTTCTGATAGAAGGTGGCCATGCAAGAACTAGTGAAAAATATATTACATATAGAAATGAAAGAAGTAGAATAAGAAATTCTCGTACAAGACTTATGAAGTCTATAAGCGATATAACCTTTGAAGATGCAAGTGATGCCAATATAAAAAGGGAAAATGCTAATATTGATGGAAATACAGCTATGGGTACAATGTTGCATTATGGAAGTGCAGTATCTAAAGAATTTTGCAAGACTTTTATATTAAAACCAGAGCATGTCAAAGCTCATGATAATGGTGATATACATATACATGACATGGACTTTCTCAATATGGGAACATTGACATGTTGTCAAATTAAACTAGACACACTATTTGAAGATGGATTTTCCACAGGTCATGGTTTTTTAAGGGAACCAAATAGTATTATGAGTTATGGAGCTTTAGCCGCTATAGCCATACAAAGTAATCAAAATGACCAACATGGAGGACAAAGTATACCTTTTTTTGATTATGATATGTCTAAGGGTGTATATAAGACATTTAGAAAGTGTTATATAGATAATTTATCAAAAGGGTTAGAGTTATTATTAGATAAGACTGATAATGACAAAGTTAAGGAAATTGTATACTCTACAGAAAATGAAACTGGGTTTAAAGTTGGATTAAAGCAAAATTGTGAATACATAGAATTAGAAAAGAAAAAATTAATGGATTTATTTAATATAGATGAGAAATTGACTGAAAAAATACAAACATTTGCATATAAGGAATCCTATAAAGAAACGGATAGACAAACATATCAATCCATGGAAGGTTTTATACATAATTTAAATACAATGCATTCAAGGGCAGGAGCTCAAGTTCCTTTTTCTAGTATTAACTTTGGAACAGATACATCTTTAGAAGGTAGAATGGTAAGTAAAAACTTATTACTATCAATGGAAAAAGGTTTAGGTAATGGTGAAACAGCTATATTCCCTATACTTATTTTTAAGGTGAAAGAAGGAATTAATTTAAATAAAGAAGACCCTAACTATGATCTATTTAAATTATCATGTAGAGTATCAGCGAAAAGGCTATTTCCTAATTTCAGTTTCTTAGATGCACCATTTAATTTAAAATATTATAAACCTGATAATCCGGAAACAGAAGCCACATATATGGGATGTAGAACAAGAGTGATGAGTAATATATGCGGAAAAGAAGAAGTAAGTGGTAGAGGTAATTTGTCTTTTACAACTATAAATTTACCTAGACTGGGGATAAAATATGGAATTATAAAAAATGATGAAATAGATTTAGAAGGTTTCTTTAAAGATTTAGACGAAAAGATTTCACTAGTAGTGGATCAATTACTTGAAAGAATGCAGATACAGGGAAATAAAAAGGTTAAAAATTTTCCTTTCTTAATGGGACAAGGTATATGGAGAGGTTCTGATAAATTATATTATGATGATAAGCTAGAAGAGGTAATTAAACAAGGAACATTGACAGTAGGGTTTATTGGGTTAGCAGAGTGTTTAGTGGCACTAATAGGTAAACATCATGGAGAAAGCGATGAGGCACAAGAATTAGGATTAAAGATAGTATCCCATATGAGAAGAAGAGTAGATGAGGCTTGTGAAAAATATAAATTAAACTTTTCATTAATAGCAACACCAGCAGAGGGATTATCTGGACGATTTACGGAATTAGATAAAAAGATATATGGGGAAATTAAAGGAATAACAGATAGAGAATATTATACTAATTCATTCCATATACCAGTTTATTATAATATAACTGCTTATGACAAAATAAAGAAAGAGGCACCATACCATGCTTTAACAAATGGAGGACATATTACATATGTAGAGTTAGACGGTGATACATCAAATAATTTAGAGGCATTTGAAACAATTATAAGGGCTATGAAAGACTTTGGTATAGGATATGGAAGTATAAATCATCCTGTTGATAGAGACCCTGTATGTGGATACTCAGGAGTGATAGAAGGAAATATATGTCCTAAATGTGGTAGAAATGAAAATGAGAGTAATATTAAATTTGAAAGAATAAGAAGAATAACGGGATATTTAGTAGGAACAGTAGATAGATTTAATAATGCAAAGAAAGCAGAAGTAAAAGATAGGGTGAAACATAAATAAAAAGGTAGTGGTTATATGAATTTGAGACTTGCTTCAGGATTAACTTATGATAGCATAGTTGATGGTCCAGGTCTTAGAATGGTAATTTGGACACAAGGATGTATACATCATTGTTATAAATGTCATAATCCTCAAACGCATAAACTAGACGGTGGGATTATAGTAAGTACAGATTATATTATAGGAGAAATAGAAAAACTTAAATTACATAGGGGAATAACTTTGTCAGGTGGAGAACCATTTTTACAACCTAGGGCATTATCATTAATAGCGAAATCAGCAAAAGAAAATAATTTAGATATATGGTGTTACAGTGGTTTTTTATTTGAAGAATTAATAAGTAAATCTAATCCAATGTATGTTGAAAATATAAAGTTACTAAAATATATAGATGTTTTAGTTGATGGAAAATTTATTTATAGCAAAAAGGGAATGGGGTTAAAGTTTAGAGGATCATCTAATCAAAGAATTATAGACGTAAAATCCAGCTTAGAAAGTAATTGTATTATATTAAAAGATGAATATATGATAAAAGATCTTGATTTAGTAAGATAAATTAAAGGAAGATAATAATATTTATTATCTTCCTTAATTATTTCTTTGAAAAAATAAATAAAAATTAATTTAAGTGACATGTGAATAAATCTGTGATATATGTGGATAAAATATATAATGCTTATTTATAACGTTGAAATATTAGTATAATTAAAAATGTTGATATGTGGATAAAAATATACGTTAAAATTGTAGTGAAAAATAATAAAAAAATATTCAGAAAAAGTATTGACGATGAAATATAAACCTGGTATAGTTATACTTGTCCTTGAGATAAGGACAGAAAGCAACAAAACTTTTTGAAAAAAGTTGTTGACAGATTAATCCTGAGATGATAAAGTATTAATTATCTGAGGAAACAATCAGCAACAAAAACTTTTTAAAAAAAGTGTTGACAAAGAAAAACAGCTTTGATAAAATAAAGAAGTTGAGATAAGCAAATAAGAACTTTGAAAATTAAACAGTAGGTTAACAATAAATTAATTCTTT
>CAMBXR010000103.1 GCA_945871955.1 uncultured Clostridium sp.
GTTGTATTTGTTTATATGTTTTCTTTTCTTCTAGTTTTAACTGTTTAGCATATTCCAGCTGTTTTTTCGTGTATTTCTTTGGTCTACCATCCCTAAAGTCAGGATCTTGTTTTGCTATCTCTTTTCCAGCTTGAGTTCTTTCAACTATCATATCCCTTTCAAATTCAGCAAAACTAAAAAAGATATTTCTAATAAGTCTTGAGTTGGGAGTGTTATCCATCATTCCAATGTTTAAAACATGGACTTTAACTCCCTTTTCTATAAGCTCATTAACTATTTTAGATCCTTCTATCATACTTCTAGCAAATCTATCTAGCTTTGTTACTACTAAAGTATCACCATCTTTTAGGATTTTTAGTAATTTTGTAAAGTTTGGTCTGTCTGCTTTTACCCCTGTATACACATCTTTAAATATATTTTCTTTTGGTATTCCATTTTCCAGTAATTGATTTTCCTGTGCTTCTAAACTATTTCCATCATTAGCTTGTTTTGCTGTACTTACCCTTATGTACCCATATTTCATATATCATCACCTCACTTATAGTGTATCATAAGTGGGTAGGTTTTGGTACAAAAAGTTTGGAAAAATATTTAAAAAATTTGTAGAGGTAGCAGGGGTGTCGAAAAAATGATTCTTTTTTAGAAAATAGGGGGTAGTTTCGACAAGATCCTACATTTTTTTACACAATTCAACAAATTTAACATTCATTTTTTTATGTGATAATAACATAATAATACATTAATACACTAATAATATATTAATATTAATACATTATTATATTATTATATACATATATAAATAATAAAGAGCTGCGGCTGCGGATCCAGTACAGATCCAGTACAGATCCAGTGCTTTTTTATATGTATTTATGATACATACTTATGATACAAGTTTATATATTGATATTACTGGGCCGCCTATGTTGTCTCCATAGTGTGCACTTATGAGACAATAAAATAATATAATAAAAAAGTAACCTATATATTAAGTTACTTTTTTTAATTTAATTTCTTTTAAATCATTCCATGTAGTTTTATTTTCTTTATTCTCTTTATTATCATTGATAGTAATATCTTGTATTTTATTAGTTGCCTTGCCTAGTGTGTGATCTACTAAATAAGTTAAAGCATCTAGCCTATTCTTTTCCGACCTTCCAGTAAATGCAATTTTTTCTAATTCTTCAATATATTTACCACCATTTTTATTTAATTTACTTATAATCTCTCTTTTATTTATGGCCTCCAGCCTCTCCAGTTCGGTAAGAAACTCCTTATCTCTATTCCAGTTATAAAAGGTACCTTGACTAATCCCCAGTTCTTTTATAATGTCACTATTTTTATACCCTTGTACCATTAACAAGGCCGCTTGTTTCTGTATATCTTTTAACATTATAATTCACCCCTATTTATATTATTTCCTAAAATATAACATTACAATATAAAAAATGTGTAATTATTCATATTGCAATATTTATCACCCCTTACAACAGTTTTCTTACAGATTTTACACAAGATCTGTAATAATGGATCACTTACTATTTACAAATTCATATCCCCTTTTATAACACATTTACAGATTTATATATATATTTCTTTAATAAAAAAAAAAATTTTGAAATTTAAAAAAAAAAAAAAATTCTAAGAAGTTTAAAAAATCTGTAAATCTGTTGTAAGGTCACATTATTCTAGTTGCTGCAATGCCTCCATTATTACAGATTTAAAAAAAAATCTGTAATAATCTGTAATATCTGTAAGCCCAGTAATACCAATGGATAGACACCCCTAACCCCCCGTCTCAAAACTCTTAGACGTGAGACACCATAGTCGCTAAACTACCAGTCGCAAACGATTAAAAATGTTATAGTCGTTATTGACTTGTGGATAACTTTTTATAAAAAAGTGTTGCATTTTTAGTCGTTAAAGACTATATTATTAATAAATAAAAAAAAGGATCGCAAACTGATCCAGTAAAAAAAAAAAAGGGGTGCTACACATGAAAAAATTAATAAAAGATATGAATTATATTGAGTTAACAGATCATCTTAGTAAAAAGATAAAATTTAATGAGGATCAATTTATAAAAATTAAAAGTCATAAAAATGTTAGTGACTGGACATATTGGGGAAAAAATGAATGGACCATAGAAATAATAAAAGATAATGGGAATTTATATAATGACGTTGATATATTAGTAATAAAAGAATAATCATGAGGACCTACGGAAAAAAAGTAGGTCCTTTTTTACTGGATCGCAAACTGATCCTGAAAAAAAAAAATAAAAAATTTTTAAAAAAGTTATTGCATTAATAGTCACTATCGACTACTATGTAAATATAAATAGTCGTAACCGACTAAAAGCACATTAAAAAATAAATAAAAAAAGGGAGTGTTATTACTATGAATACTAAGTATTTTAAAAACATTACTACTATTGAAGAGTTAAAACAACAATATAAAAAATTGTGTTTTAAATATCATCCTGATAGACCAAACGGAAGCACTGAAATAATGCAACAAATAAATGCGGAGTATGAACACCTATGCGAGATATTACCTTATGCAGACACTAAAAAGAATACAGCTGATAAAGAGGATCTAAAAAACTTTATGGAAATAATCAATAAAATAATAAATTTAGACGACATAGAAATTGATTTAGTTGGTGAATGGATATGGTTAAGAGGGAATACATATAAACATAAAACATACTTAAAAGAAGTCGGATTTTTATGGGCTTCTAAAAAGAAAATGTGGTATTATAAACCTGCTGATTATGTAAAAGTACACTATAAAAAAAATATATCTTATGAAGAAATAAAAAATAAATACGGATGTAAAACAGTAAACAAAACACAAGATAAGAAAAAATGCATCACAGCATAATTTAAAGGTCCTACTTTTTAGTAGGACCTCTTTTTTTTCTCCTGCTGCTACTGGATCACAAACTGATACAGTAAAAATTTTTAAAAAAGTTATTGCATTAATAGTCGATAACGACTAATATATAATTAATCAAATAAAAAAAGGGGTGTTGTTAAAATGAAAAGAGTTACAAGAACTAATTTATTAAAATTAATAGACTGGAAAAAAGAATACATAGAGAAAAAAGAAAAAGGAATAAAAGACATTGAATTATTAGAGAAAATAAATAATTATATTGATAATGTAATTAATAAGGACAGCAGATACTACCATAAATTATTAGAATATGATTTTACAAATGAACAACTAGAATATTTATTATAACAACTGCGGTGATCCATTATGGATCACCGTTTTTTTATGTGCTAATCCAGGACCAGGAAAAAAATTTTAAAAATTTATAAAAAAGTGTTGCATTTTTAGTCGTAACCGACTATTATTAAATCATAAATAGTCAATAACGACTAAAAGAACATTGAAAAATAAATATAAAAAAGGGAGTGTTATTTATGATTAGTTATGTTGTAACTTTATTTCTTACTTTATTTGATTTTATCGCTTGGGATCTTCTAGGATTTACCACTATTGAAGTTGTGGACAGTGTTAGTAATTTTATTTACTATCTTGAACACTTAGGACTATAAAAGGGGGGTGCTGCTGATGAATAAAATAAATTGTATGGTTTATGAATCTGATAATACAAGGATTTATTATTCTTTAAGGAATGATAATAACACCGTTGACGTGTATGTATATGCAGGAGATAAAAATAAATTCTTTCCTGATGATTTCCACGAGTTCAAATTATCAGATAATAATTATACTTGGTATGATTTAATAAAAAGATTAAAAAAATTAAATTTTAACTCTTTTCAAGTATTTAAAAAACTATATAAGAAATAAACATAATACTAGGATCAGTAATTGATCCTGGTATTTAATTTTTAAAAGGAGGTTGCTGCTGATGCAATTTAAAAGATTAAAAAAATTATTAGAATCATATAATGCTAAAATAACAAATATATTTATAGACAGTAGTAAAAAATATCGAAAAAGTGATGCTTTTACTGGTATAAGTTTTTTAGATCTGAAAACTAGAAAAACTTATGATATTAAATATAATCTTGATACAGGTAAATATTATTTAATATCTGATCCATATAAACAAATTGAATATACTACATATAAATACGTTGAACTAAAAAAAGTATTATTATATATACTAAACTAACCAGGAAAAAAGCTGCATTTATTGCAGCTTTTTTTTTTTTTTATTTTAAGTATACAAATAAAAAAAGTGTGTTATAATAACAATATAGTCATAAACGACTATAAAAAAATAAATATAAAAAAGGAGTTGTCACTATGAATAAACAATTATTAGATTTATTATTAACTGATGAAGTTCAAGATCAAATAGTAGATTTATATTGTAAATTAGATAAGGAAAGATACATTGAAGGATCTCACATGGGTAACGGCTGGGGATGGCAGATAATACTAGATTTAAATGGTAATGTTGATTATATGTATGCATCATTTAATACGACACGATCTGATATATATGAAGGTGATGCTGTTGTAGTTGCTACATTATCAGATAATGCTGAGGTTCCAACGGAGTGCATGGGAGATATAGAAGAACTTGAACATGATAAACTTGAAAAATTCAAAGAATATCTAATAAATAAGTTTAAATCCGAGAATGAGAATGCAAGTGAGGAAGAAATGGAAGAATACATTGAGGACCATTTAAATTGGAGTAACTATTATGATTATGATGAAGAAGATTTTCACAGAGTAGAGGCGGAGGCCTGGGAATGTATTTGTGATTGTTACTCTTATGATATAATTAAAGATAAAATACATAATAAAATTGATGAGTTGAGTTATATATACTAAATTAACCAGGAAAAAAGCTGCATTTATTGCAGCTTTTTTTTTATGATCCACTCCTGATCCAGTAATGCCAACAGTTACAGCAGCAGATCCACTCCTGATCCATCTTGGAGCTGCTGATCTGAGGCCCCTATGATAATATTTTTTATTAAAATAAAAAATATTTATATCGTGCGG
>CAMBXR010000104.1 GCA_945871955.1 uncultured Clostridium sp.
GAGCAACGCCCTTCTAAGGCGTGTGTCCGGGGTTCGAATCCCTGTGCGCTCACCAATCAAAGTTTCACATTTGTGGAACTTTTTTTTTATGAAAAATTAAAAATCAAGATTATACTCGAAATTACTATTATAATATATAAAATAAAGTATAGATAAAATTAAAGAATAAGATAGTTTGTATATAGTTGTATTATTATAGTATAATACATAGTGTAAAAGTTTAAGAAACTATTGAATAGGAGGATAAAGTATGTCCGATATAAATTCTTTTTTAAATGGTTTTATTGATATAATATTGAGAATGAGCATATATGATGCTGTAGATATATTAATAGTAGCATACATATTTTATAAAATTTTTATGTTTATAAAAGATACAAGAGCCGAGCAGGTTTTTAAAGGGATTGTAGTTTTGTTACTGGCAACACAACTTAGCTCTGTATTTAAGCTACATACACTTTACTGGATATTAGTAAATGCTCTAAATGTGGGAGTTATAGCAGTATGTATAATATTCCAACCAGAGCTTAGAGCAGGATTTGAGCATTTAGGAAGAGCTAATTTTAATTTGCTTGGTAAAAATGGTGAAAATGTAGAAAGTAAAAAATTAGAAAAAACAATTGATGAGATTATTGAAACTTTATATTCTTTATCAAGACAAAGAATAGGAGCGCTTATTATATTAGAAAGAGATACAAAAATATCAGATATAATAGGGACAGGTACTATAATTGATGGGGATGTTTCTAGACAATTATTAATAAATATATTTATACCAAATACTCCACTACATGATGGTGCAGTAGTAATAAGAGATAATAAGGTAAAAGCAGCAGCATGTTTTTTACCTCTTAGTCAAAGCAAGGATTTAACTAAAGATTTAGGAACAAGACATAGAGCTGGCGTTGGTATAAGTGAGGTTTCAGATTGTATTACACTAATAGTATCTGAAGAAACTGGCGAAGTATCTATAGCTAAATCGGGTAAATTATACAGAGATATAGCAAAAGAAAGAATGGCAAACATATTAAAGAAAAATTTAAATAAGACGACATCAGAAGATAAAAGTTTCTTTAAAGGTGGGATATTTAAATGAAAAATAATTTGAAAAGAAACACTAAAATAAAGTTAATATCTTTTTTAAGTGCAATAGTACTATGGATGTATGTTATGGCTATAGTAGATCCAGAAGATACAAAGATTTTTGAAAATATACCTGTTACTGTTACAAATGCAGAGGAATTAGAGGATGAGGATTTAGTAGTATATCCAGCATCAGATTTAGTCGCTGATATTTATATAACAGGAAAGTTATCAGATTTACAAAAAATAAGTGAAGATGATATACATATATATGGGACTATAAAAAATCCTGTTGAAGGAAAAAACTATTTGTACTTAAAAGTAAATACTACTAAACAAGTATCATATGAATTTAAATCAGACTTCATCATAGTAAAATTAGAAAAGCTTATGCACCAAGAAAAAGATATTAATCCTGATATAATTGGAGAATATAAAAATGATGTAGATACTGTAACACTGCAGCAAAGCTCAGTAAATATATCTGCACCAAGAGTTTTAATAGAACAAGTTGATCATATAAAAGCTACAGTTCCAGTAGACATAAAAGATAGGGAAAAATTAACTCAGAGAGTAAAATTAGTAGCTGTAGATAAAAATGGTAGAGAAGTTAAGGGAGTAAATTTAGACATTACAAGTATTAATTCGGAAGTAACGTTTTTAGAAGAAAAAGAAGTGCCTATAAATATTCAATTAAAAGATGATTTGGATGATGCAAATGGGTATGAAGTTAATCCTCAGACAGTTATAATAAAAGGTAAAAAAGAAGTACTAAATAAGATAAACTACATTAATACTAATAAGGTGGACTCAGCTACAATAGGAGTATCTAAAAAAGTAGATTTGATTATTCCAAATAACGTGACATCTAATGAAACAAGTGTTATGATTAAGCCTAAGGAAAAACAAAGTTTAGTCCAACGATTAATTTATAGTCAGAGTGAAGTAGAATTAAAAAATAATTTCCAAAAAATCAAAGTATCTGATTTAGGTATACCAGATAGTATTAATGTAGAAGTACAACTAAATGATGCAAATGCAGAGCTATCTAAGTCAGATATAAGTTTATATATTGATTTAGAAAATAGTTATGATGAAACAAAAGAATATACTATTAACTATGAGTCGGATATAGCATTTAAAAATATAAAAATCATACCAAGTACTTTTAGAAAATAAAATATTTATAGTAAAATAAAGTGTAATCTAATTGAGATTTTAAAAATAAATCTGTAGATTACACTTTTTAAATTATTATGAGTTTATTAAAAATAGATTAAAAAAATATACTATATGTAAGAAATAGATTTTGAAAATATAGTTAGAATTTTCTGTAAAAATTATTTTTTGTCAAAAAAAAATCAGTTATAAAAAAATATTTATGTTAAAAAAATTAATTATTTATTCATAAAAATTGAATATATATTAATAAAAACAACCCAAATTAAAAAATTTACTTAAAATTTCATTTTAATATTTATACTATGATAAATAATAATATGCTAAAATATAGTTAGATAGAGAAAAATTAGAAGTTTAAAAATTAAAGTTTATATATTTAGAAAATAAAATCTAATCCAATCTTATATAATAAAATACTAATCTTAAAAATATTATCACAATTCAAGTAGTCATAAATTAAACTAACTAAATCAAAGTAAAATAATTCAATCAAAACTTAAAATAATTAAATACACAAGGTTTAGGGGGTAAAAATGAGAAATATAGATGATATTATTAAATTTGCCAAAGAAAGAGGACCTAAAATAGTTTCAGTAGCCTGTTGTCAAGATGAAGAAGTATTAATAGCTGTTGAAAATGCTAGAAAAGAAGGTATTATTAATGCAATTCTAGTTGGAGATATTGAAAAAACTAGAGACATATCAAATGGACTAGGAATAAATTTAGATAATTACGAATTAGTAGATATAAAAGATTTATCAGAAGCTTGTTTAAAAGCAGTAGAGTTAGTTTCTAGCGGAAAAGCCCATATGGTTATGAAAGGATTAGTGGATACTTCAATAATACTAAAAGCAGTTCTTAATAAAGAAGTTGGTTTAAGAACAGGTAATGTATTAAGCCATGTGGCAGTATTTGATATAGAAGGATATGATAGATTATTTTTTATAACAGATGCAGCTATGAATTTAGCTCCTGATGTAAATGGTAAAAAACAAATCATTGAAAATGCATGTTCAGTTGCTAAATCCTTAGATATAGATGAACCAAAAGTAGCATTAATATGTGCTAAGGAAAAGGTTAACCCAAAGATGAAAGATACTGTAGAGGCAAAAGAATTAGAAGAAATGTATCTACGTGGAGAAATAAAAGGTTGTGTAGTTGGGGGACCTTTTGCTTTAGATAATGCAATAAGTGAAGAGGCAGCTAGACATAAAGGAATTAATCATCCTGTAGCAGGAAAAGCAGATATATTAGTAGTTCCAGATATAGAGGCAGGAAATGTATTATATAAATCAATAACATATTTTTCAAAATGTGAAAATGCAGGATTGGTAGTAGGTGCAAAAGCACCAATAATATTAACTTCTAGGGCGGATAGTGATAAGACTAAGTTAAATTCAATAGCACTTGGGGTTCTAGCAAGCACAAAAAAATAATATAAAGATAAAGGAAGGTTATTATAGTGGATAAGTATAAAATTTTAACAATAAATCCAGGATCAACATCAACTAAGATAGCTGTGTTTGAGAATGAAGAATTATTATATGAAAAAACATTAAGACATTCCTCAGAAGAAATAGGTAAATATGAAAAAATAGCAGATCAATTTGAGTTCCGTAAAAGTGTAATTGAAGAAGCCTTAAAAGAAGCAGACATAAAAGTAGAAGATTTAGATACCATAGTAGGTAGGGGGGGACTTTTAAAACCAATACAAGGTGGAACTTATAAAGTAAGTGAAGTAATGGTAGAGGATTTAAAAGTTGGAGTACTAGGACAACATGCATCTAATTTAGGTGGAATAATAGCAAAAGAAATGGCAGATGAAGTTTCTATACCATCTTTTATAGTTGACCCAGTTGTTGTTGATGAAATGGAAGATGTGGCTAGAATATCTGGCATACCAGAAATACCAAGAATAAGTATATTCCATGCATTAAATCAAAAAGCAATAGGAAGAAGAGCAGCACAAGATATGAATAAAAAATATGAAGATTGTAATTTCCTAATTGTACATATGGGTGGAGGAGTTACAGTTGGAGCTCATAGAAAAGGTAAAGTTATTGATAATACTAACGGTCTTGATGGAGAAGGTCCATTTTCTCCTGAAAGAAGTGGTGGTCTTCCTGTTGGAGGATTAATGAGATTATGTTATGGAGACCAATTAAGTAAAGTTGAAATAGGAAAGAGAATAAAAGGAAATGGTGGAGTAGTTGCTTATTTAGGAACTAATGATATAAGAGATGTGGAAGATATGATTAGTAAAGGTGATGAAAAAGCCAGCTTAATTTATGAAGCTATGGTTTACCAAATATGTAAGGAGATAGGGGCTTATGCTACGGTTCTTAAAGGAGAAGTAGATGCAATAATCTTAACTGGAGGAATTGCTTATTCTCAAAAAATAAGAGAAAAAATAGAAGATAGGGTTAAATTTATAGCACCTGTCAAGTCATATCCAGGAGAAGATGAAATGATTGCCCTTGCTCAAGGTGGTTTAAGAGTACTAAGAGGAGAAGAAGAAGCTTTAGATTATGAAAATGAAGCTCTAGCTTATTAATATATACTGAAAATAGGTGAAATTTTATGATAAAAGACGATAAAAGAATAAGGCTTTTTATAGGTCATTATGGTAGTGG
>CAMBXR010000105.1 GCA_945871955.1 uncultured Clostridium sp.
TTTTTTATCTATTGATTTTATCAAAAGTAATTTTTTCATCGTGAAATATTTATAGTATAAATCGTATATCCATCTTAAGAATGTCAATAATCTAAATAAACATTATTCATTTATTTAAGGGGGATTTACTATGAAAGTAATAAAATTTGTTACAACTTTTTTACTATTATTTATTTTAGGAATATTTGCATGTTATGGAAATGTAAAATATAATAGTTGGACGGGTAATTTTATAGAAGCATTTGAACAAACTGATGCAGACTTTAAATTTTATAATATAAAAATAAATAGCATAGCATCTAATGAAAAGTCTGAAGAGGACATTAAGAATATGCTTATAGATGTTGTGAAATGCTTTCATATAGATGAAAGTAAAATAAAGTGGAATATAAAAAAAGAAGAAAATACGATGAAAATTTATACGAATATTAAGGATAATTCTTACAGTATATCTTTTGCAGCAATCAAAAAAAATAATAAAGAATACTATATAATTATTGACATATTAAACAATAAGTTATATAAAAATATAGTAGATATTTATAAAAATTTATATAATTTAATAAACAAGTATTCATACGATGTAGAAATATCAACTTGTATAGTGGGAGAATATACAAAAAATTTACAATTAAATAAATGTAATGATATTTTAGAAAATATATTGTATAATATGAATGCAAAGAAAATAGATAGAATGGAAGACTATAATTATATTTCCATTAGTGCGTACAGCAATTTATTAGTAGAAAATAATTTAGAATATTTAGACAATAAGATTAATTTGAATATAGGAATTAGGTATAGTGAAAATGGAGAAAAAACTTTACTCTATATGGCTACACCGATAATAAAGTTAGATTATTAAATTTAGTGAGGAGAGACAAAAATGGCTAAAATAATAGTAAAAAAGAGTAATCCACTTAAAGGTAGTGTTAGAATAGATGGTGCAAAAAATGCTGTTTTACCAATAATAGCAGCAACTTTATTAGCGAAAGGAAAATCAGTACTTAGAGAAGTACCAAACTTAAAAGATGTACATGTTATATCTGATTTATTAAGACACTTAGGTGCTGAAGTTGAATACGAAGGAACTACTTTAACAGTAGATGCAACTAATTTAACAACATATGATGCTCCATATGAATTAGTTAGAAAGATGAGAGCTTCTTTCTTAGTAATGGGACCATTACTTGCAAGATTCAACCAAACAAAAATATCTATGCCAGGAGGATGTGCTATAGGTACTAGACCAATAGACTTACATCTAAAAGGATTTAAAGCATTAGGTGCTGATGTTGTTATGGATCATGGATTTGTTGAAGCAAAAACTGATAAACTAGTTGGTAGCAAGTTATACTTAGACTTTCCATCAGTTGGAGCAACTGAAAATATAATGATGGCAGCTGTTTTAGCAGAAGGTACGACTATAATAGAAAATGCAGCTGAAGAGCCAGAAATAGTTGATTTAGCAAACTTCTTAAATGAAATGGGTGCTGATGTTAAAGGTGCTGGTACTAATACAATAAGAATAAAAGGTGTTAAAGAATTAACAGCTACAGAACATGATGTAATACCAGATAGAATAGAAGCTGCAACTTTCATGGTAGCTGCTGCTATGACAAAAGGTGATATAACTGTTGAAAATGTAATATTAGAGCATTTAAAACCTGTAACTGCTAAATTAAGAGAAGCTGGTTGTGAAGTTATAGAAATGGATAACTCTATAAGAGTAATAGGACCTGAAAAATTAAAAGCAGTAGATATAAAAACTTTACCACATCCAGGATTCCCTACAGATGTTCAAGCTCAATTTATGGCTATGCTTACAGTATCTAAAGGAACTGGTGTAGTAATAGAAACAGTATTTGAAAATAGATTTATGCATGTGGCAGAATTCAATAGAATGGGTGCTAACATAAAAATAGAAGGTAGAACAGCTGTTGTAGAAGGTGTAGAAGAATTAAACGGAGCTAAAGTAAATGCTACTGACTTAAGAGCAGGAGCAGCCTTAATACTATGCGGTCTTATAGCAGAAGGTGAAACTGAAATAGGTGAAATCTATCATATTCAAAGAGGATATGTAGATATTGATAAAAAAATAACTGCATTAGGCGGTAATATAGAAATAGTTGAATAATAATTAGTAATAAAGAAATAGGTTTTTTCATATATTTAATAAGCTTGAAACTTAGGAGGAAAATATATGAAAAGGCCTTTTATTTTTATTTTAGGATTATCTTTGGTAGTAATTATAATTCCTATAATTAGTAGTTTATTATTATACAATATCTCAGATGATGAAACGATAAAAAATAAGATACCAAATGTATTAAAAAAAGTAACTTATGAAAAAATAGATAAGAATGCACCTGTTATTGATATTTATAATGCAGATGAAAATAAGACAATAAAAATGAACATAGAAGAATATTTATATGGAGTTTTATCAAGTGAGATGCCATCTACATTTAATGAAGAAGCATTAAAAGCTCAAGCAATTGCAGCTAGAACTTATGTAATATATAAAATAGAAAATAATATTAAATCAGGTCATAAAAATGCAGTAGTATGTACTAATTCATATCACTGTCAGGCATATACTTCATATGAAAATCTAAAAAAAACTAAAGGAGAAGATTGGATTAAATCAGACTATTCAAAAATAAAAAAAGTAGTAGACAGTACTAAGGGTCAAATTTTAACATATGATAGTAAAGCAATACTACCCTTATATTTTTCAACATCTTCTGGAAAAACAGAAAATAGTGTAGATGTTTTTTCAACTCAATATCCATATTTAGTATCAGTAGATAGCCCTTATGAAGAAAACTCTCCAAAATATTTAACTACCTACTCTGTAGAAAAGAGTAAATTTATAAAATATATAAAAAATACATATCCAAAATCAAATATATCTTTAGATAAATTAGATGATGAAATAGAGATAGAAAGTAGAACGGAAGGTGGATGTGTTAAGACTATAAAAGTTGGAAATATTAAAATGAGTGGTATTAGTATGAGGAAAATATTTAATTTGAATTCGGCTAATTTTACTATTAATTGCAATAATAACGAAGTAAAATTTACGGTAAAAGGTTATGGCCATGGTGTAGGAATGAGTCAATGGGGAGCAGAGGGAATGGCACAAAAAGGATATAAGTATTACGACATATTATTTCACTATTTTAAAGGTAGTGATATAAAAGATATGTATTAGCATGCTAAAATGTTAAAATGTTGTATAATTATCAATTTTTGGTTAATAATCTGAATATGTATTAATATATTTGGAGGTACAACATGAAAAAGAAATTATTAGAAAAGGATGCTTTTTATTTATCTTTATTTATATGTATATGTGTTATCGCCATAGGAGGAATTTATTTTACTAATAAAAATGTAGATAATCTATTATCAAAAAATACTCCAACAAATAGTGAAGAGGAAATACATTTAATTGAAGAAAAGAAAAAAGATATTGTTCCAACTACTACAGATTCTGAAGAAAATTTAGCTAAAGCAAGAGAGACTGAGCATAATAAGATAAGCTATTTAGGAAATCAAGTAATAAGAAGTTATTCAGAAAAAGAACCAAGTTATTCAGAAACTCTAGAAGTCTGGGAAATTCATAAAGCGATAGATGTTGAAGCAAATCAAAATCAAGAAGTTAAATCACTAACTAATGGTACAGTACTAGATGTATATGATGATGATAAGTATGGAATGTCTATAAAAGTTAAATCAGACAATGATACTGTGTTTGTATATTCTAGTTTAACTACTAATGTTAAAGTAAAAAAAGGTGATAGAGTTATAGATGGTCAATGTATAGGATATGCAGGAAATACAAGTGATGTAGAATGCTTAAGCGGAGTTCATGTTCACTTATCAGCATATAGAAATAATGAAGCTATTAATCCAATGAGTTTATTAGAATAAAGCTTAACAGGCTCAATCAAATATGATTGAGCCTGTTATATTTTTTCCCTATTTTTCATATATATCAATAAGGATAGAATGTTAGGGGGGAAAGGAGTGAGATCTTATATAGAAGAAAGAGCAGTTATTGTAGCAAAATATATACTAGAAAAAAATACTACAGTAAGGCAGACAGCTAAAACATTTGGAGTAAGCAAAAGTACTATTCATAAAGATGTTACAGAACGTTTAGAAGAAATTAATCCTTCTCTTGCTTTAGAGGTGAAGAGGGTTTTAGAAAAGAATAAATCTGAGAGACATATTAGAGGTGGCATGGCTACAAAACTAAAATATGAGAAAGAGAAAAAAGTGTAGGTATATCCT
>CAMBXR010000106.1 GCA_945871955.1 uncultured Clostridium sp.
TATGACTTCTTTAAAATGGAGGAATATTTGTGAAAAATATTAGCTTAGATATAGAAACCTATTCTAGTGTAAATCTTAGTAAAGGAGGAGTTTATAAATATGCTGAAAGTAAGGATTTTCAAATACTGCTATTTGCTTACTCTATCGACCATGGTGAAATAAAAGTAATTGATTTGGCAAATGGTGAGGAAATTCCTGAAGATATAAAATTATCACTAAAAAATCCTCGGGTGAAAAAGTGGGCATTTAATGCTAACTTTGAGAGAGTTTGCTTGTCAAAATATTTAAAGGAAGATTTAAGTCCTATGGGGTGGCGATGTAGTATGGTTTTATCTGCATCTCTTGGTTTACCATTATCACTAGAAGCTGTAGGACGTGTGCTAAATCTTCCTTATCAAAAACTAAAAGAAGGTAAAAGTCTAATAAATTTCTTTTGCTGTCCTAATAAATACAATAAAAGAAATTTACCTACTGATGATAAGTTAAAATGGGAAAGTTTTAAGGAATACAACGAGCGAGATGTTTTAGTTGAAATGGAAATTCAAAAAAGACTTAAAAAATACAACTTACCTGATAGTGAGTGGGAAAATTATTATCTAGACCAACTTATTAATGATGCAGGTATTATGATTGACAAAGACTTTGTGAGAGCTGCTTTAATTTGTGATGAAAAATATAAGAGAAATGTAAAAGAACAGTTAAAAAATTTAACACAAATAAAAAATCCCAATTCAATTGTTGAAATGAAAAATTATCTAGAAAAACAAAATCTATCTCTTTTATCCCTTGATAAAAAATACATAAAGGAAGTTTTTGATTTACCTAATTTAAACGAAGAAGTTAGAGAAGTTTTAAAGCTAAGACAAGAACTATGTAAATCTAGTGTGAAAAAGTATGTTGCCATGGAAAATGTCATGGGAGATGATAATCGTGTTAGAGGGCTTATTCAGTTTTATGGTACAAAAACAGGCAGATATGCAGGAAGACTTATACAAGTTCAAAATTTACCTAAAAATTATTTAAGTGATTTGTCTGTGGCAAGGGATTTAGTAAAATGCGGTCATGGTGAGGATTTATATTTTTTATATGACAGTGTGGAAAATGTGCTTTCTCAGTTAATTAGAACAGCTTTTATACCTAAGAGTGGATGTGAATTTATAGTAGCAGATTTTTCTGCCATTGAAGCCAGGGTATTATCTTGGTTGGCTGGAGAAAAATGGCGTATGGAAGTTTTTGAAAGAGGCGGTGATATATACTGCGAGTCTGCCAGCAAAATGTTTAAAGTAAAAGTAGAGAAAAACGGTGAAAATAGTCATCTTCGAGAGAAAGGTAAAATTGCTGAGCTGGCTCTAGGATATGGAGGTTCTGTAGGAGCATTAAAATCCATGGGTGCTTTATCTATTGGTTTAAAAGAAGAAGAATTGCAAAGTTTAGTAAATGCTTGGAGAGATGCCAATCCCCACATTACTTATTTATGGTATGAAGTTGATAAAATCATTAAAAAAGTAATTTACACCAAAACTCCCATGAAATTATATAATTTAGAATTTATTTATGAAAACAATATGCTTTTTATTGTTTTACCTAGCAAAAGAAAGCTTTGTTATAGAAATCCTAAAATTGCTACAAATAGATTTAACAAAAGCTCCATTGTTTATGAAGGTGTAAATAGCAATAAAAAATGGGCAGAAATAGAAAGTTATGGTGCCAAGTTTGTGGAAAATATAGTTCAAGCCATTGCTAGAGACTTGCTATGTGAAGCTATAAAAAATCTACATAATAAAAATTTCAGAATTGTTCTTCATGTTCATGATGAGGTTGTTATAGAAGTGGAAAAAAATAAATCATCTGTAGAAGAAATTTGTAATTTGATGACTACCTCTCCACCTTGGGCTAAAGATTTAGCTTTAAAAGCAGAAGGTTATAAATGTGAATTTTATAGAAAGTAATATAAAAGGAAATGCACGAAGGAGGAAACTTATGAAAATTGCAGTCTTTAATAGTAGAAAAGAAAAAGTGTGCGAAAATAAGGAAATATCTTGGGAAGAGTTTTGTCATATGGTAAGTCAGACTAAAAGAACAAATGAAACCATATTGGAGTATGATTCTTTACCAAAGGAAAGACAAGATGATATAAAAGATGTAGGAGGATTTGTGGGAGGCAGTCTGAAAGAGGGCAGAAGAAAAAAGGGATATGTAGAATGCCGAAGCCTTATAACTCTTGATATGGATTATGGCAGAGAAAACATATTGGAAGAGTTGGAGATGTTTTTTGATTTTGCTTGCTGTATATATTCCACTCATAAACATAGAAAAGAAAATCCCAGATATCGTTTGATTATACCACTTAATCGTGAAGTAAGTGAAAAAGAATATGAAATTTTATCAAAAATAGTTGCCAAAGAAATCGGCATGGAACTATTTGATAAAAGTACATATGAAGCAAGTAGACTTATGTATTGGCCTTCCACTTCTTTAGATGGCGAATTTGTTTATAAAAAAATAGATGGAAAATTATTAGATGCCAATTATTATTTATCAAAATACGAAGATACACTAGATACTGACTCTTTAGATGATTTTGCAAATAATAATCAAGAAGACCCTTTGGAAAAACAAAATATAGTAGGCTCTTTTTGTAGAGCTTATAGTATAAGTGAAGCTATTGATAAATTTCTAAGTGATGTTTATACCTTGTCAACTATAAAAGATAGATACGACTACATTCCAGCAAAGTCCTCTGCTGGACTTGTTCTATATGATGATAAATTTGCTTATTCTCATCACAGTACTGACATGGCATATGGTAAGCGTTTAAATGCTTTTGATTTAGTAAAAATACATAAATTCGGCGACAATAAAAAGACTTCTTACAATGATATGGTAAGCTTCATATTAAAAGATGAAAAAGTAAAACTACAACTTACAAAGGATAGAAGAAGTAGTGTTAAAGAAGATTTTTCTGTTTTAAGTGATTCAGGTGACTTAAAGGATTTAAACTGGCAAGTTAATTTACAACTTGATAAACACGGAAACATAATACAAAGTTTAGATAATTTAGTAGTAATATTTGAATGTGATGAAAATTTGCAAGGTATAGCTTTTAACTGCCACCGTGATGGTATAGATGTGAGAGATAACTTACCATGGGAACAAGTAAAACCTGGCTGGAGTGATTCTGATACAGCTTCTCTTAAAGTCTATCTTAGTCGAAATTACAATATATACTCTCCAGCAAAAACTAAAGATGCACTTTTATCTGTTGCAACTAGACGTTCTTATCATCCTATAAAAGAATATTTGGACAACCTTCCACATTGGGACAATACAAAAAGAGTTGAAACTTTGCTTATAGATTACTTAGGTGCAGAAGATAACTTATATACAAGAGCAGTAACTAGGAAAACTCTAATAGCTGCTGTATCTAGAATTTATACACCTGGAACTAAGTTTGACTCTGTGTTAATACTAAATGGACCACAGGGAATAGGCAAATCCACATTCTTTGAAAAAATTAGTGGAGCTTGGTTTTCAGATAGTTTAACCATAACTGATATGAAGGACAAATCTGGAGCAGAAAAGCTGCAGGGATATTGGATATTAGAACTTGGGGAGCTAGCTGGTATGAAAAAAATGGACGTGGAGACTATAAAATCCTTCATATCAAGAACTGATGATAAATACCGTGCAAGCTATGGAGTGTCAGTAGAAAACCACCCTCGACAATGTATAATAGTAGGCTCAACTAATGCAGAAAGTGGATTTCTTCGTGATATAACAGGAAATAGACGTTTTTGGCCAGTAAAAGTAAGTGGAAATTGTCCTAAAAAAGCATGGGATCTTACAAAAGAAGATGTGGATCAAATCTGGGCAGAAGCACTATATCTATATAATCAAGGTGAAAATCTTTATCTTGAAGGTGAAGAAAAAGACCTTGCAACTAAAGAACAAACAGATGCCATGGAAACAGATGAAAGGGAAGGGCTAATTCGCAAATACTTAGATACATTAGTTCCAGAAAACTGGGAGGAAATGGACTTATATGAGCGAAGAAACTTCTTAAAAGGAGATAGCTCAACTAATATAGGTACTGTAAAAAGAGATGTAGTTTGCAATATGGAAATCTGGGCAGAATGTTTTTGTTATGATATAGCATCTATGAAACTTACAGACTCATATGCTATAAGTTCAATTATGAAAAAAATTGATAATTGGACAAGGTATTCTAAAAATAAAACGGGAGTTAGAAACTTTACTATATATGGTACACAAAGATGTTATGAACGTATTTCTT
>CAMBXR010000107.1 GCA_945871955.1 uncultured Clostridium sp.
TTTACTATTATTCTTCTAAATTTCTTCTAGGAATTGAGTATTTAATATCACTTTCAATTTGTTCTAAAGTTCTAGCATTTTTAGGATCAACGAACATACAAGTATAACCATCTTTACCAGCTCTACCAGTTCTACCTATACGATGAATATAGTCTTCGCTTGTTTCTGGAATATCATAATTATAAATATGAGTAATTCCAGTAATATCAAGACCTCTAGATGCCACATCAGTAGCTATTAAATACTGTATATCTGCTTTTCTAAAAGATTTCATTATTCTTTCACGTTTTGATTGAGATATATCGCTATGCAACTTTTCACAGTTATAACCATCAATAGAAAGAGCTTCTTCTAATGCATCAACCCTTCTTTTTGTTCTACAGAATATAATTGCCATAAAAGGATTATCTTCATTTAAAACTTTGCATAGAGCATCTTTTTTATGTCTATCAGTAGTTTCAACAACTTCTTGTCTGATAGTGTCTAAAGTTATTTCTTTACTTTTTATAGTAATTTCAGCAGCATCTTTAGTATGTCTATAAGCTAGTTTTTTTACATCAGAGTCCATAGTTGCAGAGAAACAAAGAGTTTGGCGTTTTTTATTTGTTTCTTTTATAATAGCTTCCATTTCATTTTTGAATCCCATTAAAAGCATTTGATCAGCTTCATCAATTACTAAAGTTTTTAATTTACTTAAGTTTATAGATTCTCTATCTAAATGATCTAAAAGTCTACCAGGAGTAGCTATTACTAAATGAATATTTCTTTTTAATTTATTTAATTGAGATTTTATATCTTTACCACCATAAGCAGCTAATATATTTATTTCCTTTGCTTTATTTAATTTTTCAGCAGCTTCACTTATTTGAATTGCCAATTCTCTTGTTGGTGTAATAATTAATGCTTGGATGTTATTGTCTTTTGGATTTATATTTTCAAATATAGGAAGTAAAAATGCAAAAGTCTTTCCAGTTCCTGTTTGAGATTGAGCAATAATATCTTTTTTATTTATTATTAAAGGAATAGCTTCTTGCTGTATAGGTGTGGGAGAGTTTATTCCCATTTTATTTAGTTCACTTACTAAGCCTGTGCTTATGCCTAATTCTTTAAAATTCATATTTATGACCTCTCATATATAAAATATTTTATATTTTTGTATTTAATTATAATATCACATCATATAACAAAGATAAATCCTACATAGATATAAATTAATTATTATTACTTTATTATTTGACTAAGAAGATACTCTTAATTCATAGAAAAACTAAATAATATTTTGAAAATTAATAAAAAAAAATGAATTTTGAATTAATTTTTAGAATAGAAATACTTGTGAATTACAAGGAATTTTAGTCAGAATAAAGAAATTAATTTATATATATTAAATTAGAGTTATATTAATTGCAAAAAATTTTGTATTTAGAAAAAATAAAGAATAGAGGTGTAACTAAATGGGATTATTTAAATCAAAATCACAAGATGAGTGGAAAATCAATTATATTAGAGAATTCAATGAAATGAGGGATTCATACGAAGATAAATTACAAAAAAAGCAAATGGAAATAGACGATTTAAAAAAAGAAATTGAGCTATTAAAATCACTAAAAAATAATTTGAAGCCAAAGGAAAAACAAATTAAAGATTCTGATATAGAACATATAAAAGAGCTAAGAAATAATGGGCTTAGTTATAGAGAAATTTCTAAAGAAACTTCATGGAGTAAGGCTACAGTTTGTAGAGTTTTAAATGGAATGTATGATTAATTAACTCTATAAAATATTATTATTTTACAATTCAATATATTACTAGTACTGTGTTATAATGGATATTATAATAGACTAATATTGTAGGTGATATATTTGGATGTAAAAGAGAATAGAGCCAGTCTAAGAAATAAAGAGTATGTTTTAGATTGTATTATTTTATTGGTTGTAGTACAAATAGCCAGGGTAATTATAAAATATGTACTTTTAAGTCAACTTAATTTTACATTGGAGAATGTAAATATTATTAATATTATATCTTTTATGATAGTAGGTATAAGTACGGCATTTATATTAAATGGTAGTGATTTGTTTAATTGTGCTGGTAAAAGATTAATGAAACTAAATAATAGATATAATAACAAGAATATAAGATTAATAAGTGGAATAACTTCTTTAATTGCCATATGTGCAGCAGTATATTTTAATGATGGATATTTATTATCTAATTTAATAATTTTTTCTTTATCTTTAATAGTTCAGCCCATATTTGAAGAAGTAATTCTAAGAGAATATGTATGGAATTATATTGAAAGTTTTGAAAAAGATGAAAAGAAAATTTTAATAATAATAAGTATATTGTCAGCTTTATTTAAAATAGGTTATTGGGATATAGTAAGTCAGAACTTAAGTGTAATTGGAAGTTCATATTTTACTATAGATATAATTATGACAAAAGTATTTTTAGGTTTAATAATTGCTTTTATTCTTGGAATAGTTAAAATAAAATATAAAGATACTTATTTATGTATATTTGCGCATAGTTTGATAAATGTTTTTATTGAAAGATAAGTTTTTAGTTTTATTTAATTTTTATAAATATGTAATAACTAAAATAACTTGGTAAAATAATAAGTAAAAGTAAAATCATTTTTATGAGTTCACTTCTACTTATAGACTTCTTATAGCAATTAAATAAATAAGAGGCTATTGAAATATCTATATAAATTAGATATTATTAGAGAGCTCACATGCTCTCTTTTTTAAGTTTAAAATGAAGGAAGGAAGATAGTAATGGACGAGTTAAACAAATATAGAAATGAAATTGATGAAATAGATAAGCAAATAACAGAGCTTTTTGAAAGACGTATGGATATATCTAAAGAAATAGCAAGATGTAAAAGAGAACAAGAAATAGGAATACTAAATGCCAAGAGAGAAGAAGAAGTTATTCAAAAAAACTTATCTTATTTAAAAAATAAAGACTATAGATTTGTATTAGAAGGTTTCTTTAGAAATTTAATGAATTTAAGTAAGCTAATACAAAATGAGGAAAATCACCGCTAATTAGAGGGAGGCAAACTATGATTGTAGTCATGAAGGAAAATTACACCACTAAGGAAATCAATCAAGTAGTAAATTATATAGAAAGTAAAAATTTAAAAGCTAATATTTCAAAAGGAAAAGATCATTGTGTAGTAGGAATATTAGGTGATAGTGTAAAAGCAAACTTAGAAGAAATAGATGCTTTTGAATGTGTATCAAAAGTTTTAAAAGTTCAAGAGCCATATAAAAAAGCAAATAGATTATTCCACCCAGAAGATACTGTAGTTGATGTTAATGGAAATAAAATTGGTGGAAAAAATTTAGGAATAATAGCTGGGCCTTGTGCTGTGGAAAGTGAAGAGCAAATTGTAGAAATAGCTAAAAGGGTAAAATCAAGTGGAGCAAATTTCTTAAGAGGTGGAGCATTTAAACCAAGAACTTCACCCTATAGTTTCCAAGGATTAGAGCTTGATGGATTAAGGTTAATGGAAATAGCTAAACAAGAGACAGGACTTCCAATAGTATCTGAGCTTATGTCAATTAGTTACTTAGATGAATTTATGAGAACTGTTGATGTAATACAAATTGGTGCAAGAAATATGCAAAACTATGACTTGCTAAAACAAGTAGGAAAAACAGACAAGCCTGTTATTTTAAAAAGAGGTTTATCTTCAACTATAGAAGAATGGCTTCTTAGTGCAGAACATATAATGGCAGGCGGAAATGAAAATGTAATATTATGTGAAAGAGGAATAAGAACATTTGAAACTTATACAAGAAATACATTAGATTTAAGTGCAGTTCCTGTTGTAAAGAAACATTCACATTTACCTATAATAGTGGACCCAAGTCATGGAACAGGCAGCAGTGAATATGTGGAATCTATGGCAAAAGCAGCTATAGTTGCTGGATGCGATGGTATTATGATAGAAGTCCATAATAATCCACAAAAAGCTTTATCAGATGGTCAACAATCTATAACACCAGATCAATTTGATAAGCTTATGAAAAAAGTAAAAATACTTTCTACTTTAGAAGATTAATAAAAAAGGAGCATAG
>CAMBXR010000108.1 GCA_945871955.1 uncultured Clostridium sp.
ATATAAAAAAAGAGGCACCTACTGGGGGAATAGTAGATGCCTTAAAAAATATATACTTATTAGGGGGAGAGATATATAATTTCCGCTCTCATATATAATTCTTTCCGTAATTTAGAATTTTATACACTTTTTCCGAAGCTCAGAAATAAATATCAACAAAGGAGTAACAACAAAATATTATTGTATTAAGAAAGACTTTTTTATCAGCCTTTCTTAATTATAATATATGTAAAAAAACAAAAAATGACACAAAATGATAAAAAAATATTTTTTATTATTTTCTTTTCTGATGAAGAATTAGCCAATTAAAATAAAATATATTTGTTATAAGTTTAAATTAATAGATTAAAAACTGGATATAATATTTTTGATGGCTCTATAATAAAATTAATTAATTTGAAATGAAGTAAAATTATGCTATAATACTAAATAATATGAAAATATATATGTAGGAGAGTGGTAAAGGTTGGATAGTTCGACCAGCAATTTTATTCAAATAGTTGTACTAGTAATTTTATTAATAGGGTCAGGATTTTTCTCTGCATCTGAGACAGCTCTAATGTCTCTTAGCAGAATAAAAATAAGACATATGGAAGAAGACGGAGTTAGAGGTGCCAAATTAGTAGGTGTTTTAATAGAAGATTCAAATAGATTATTAACATCTATATTAATAGGAAATAATATTGTAAATATAGCAGCAACTTCTATATCTACATCTTTATTTATTAGCTTATGGGGTCAGCAAGGTGTGGCAGCGGCTACAGCTTTAATGACAGTGTTAGTTTTAATTTTTGGGGAAATAACACCAAAAACTATATCAGCTAACAATCCTGAAAAAGTATCTGTAGTAGTATCAAAACCTATTAATTTTTTCGTGATAATACTAAAACCTATAGTTTTTATATTTAATATTGTCACTAGCATAATATTTAAAATATTTGGAGTAGATGGAGATGGTGTAAAACCATTTATAACAGAAGAAGAGTTAAAAACTATGGTTAACGTAAGTCATGAAGAAGGCTTACTAGAGATGGAAGAAAGAGAAATAATAAACAATGTCTTCGAATTTGGGGATATGCAAGCAAAAGAAGCAATGGTTCAAAGATTAGATATTGTAGCTATAGATACAGAAAATAGTTATGATGAAATAATAGAATTATTTAAAACAGAAAAATTAAGTAGAATGCCTGTATATGAAGAAACAATAGATGATATTATAGGTATATTAAATATAAAAGATGTAATTTTCTTAAGTGACGAAGAAATAGCTAACTTTGATATTAAAAAATATTTAAGAGATCCATTCTTCACATATGAATTTAAGAAAATAACACAACTTCTAGAGGAAATGAAAAAAGATAAAAGCCAAATGGCCATTGTTGTTGATGAATATGGTGGTACAGCTGGTTTAATAACAATAGAAGATTTAGTAGAAGTAATAGTTGGAGATATAGATGATGAATATGATGAAGATGAAGAAGAAATTCAAGTTATCAGCTCCAATGAATTCCTTGTAGATGGAAGTACTAAAATTAACGATGTTAATGAAGTTCTAGGCATAGAATTAGAATCAGAAGAATTTGACTCTATAGGAGGATATATTATAGGATATATAAAACATATTCCAGAAGAAAATGAAGTAATAGAAGTTGATGGAATAAAGTTTAATATAGAGTCAGTAGATAAAAATAGAATAAAGCAAATCAGAATACTGGTATAGCACAAAATAAAGCACTGTTTTTTAACAGTGTTTTATTTATATCTTGAATTGTATATTAAAATTAAATTAAGCATATAATCAAAGATATAGGGAGGGGAAACTTATATGTCTGTACTTAATAAGTCGTTTTTACATAAATTAAAAAATAATATAATATTTTTTATAATATATTCCTTATTATTTTTATTAATAGTTACAACTTTTGCATATATAGCACCATTTTTTATAGGTGGACTACTTGCCTTTATAATAAATCCTATATCACAAAGACTTGAAAAAAAATTACATATAAATAAGGGAATATCCACATTGTTTTTGAGTTTACTAGGTGTCGCTTTAGTAATATTTTTAGCTTCATTTCTAATTGTAAAGGGAAGTGGGCAATTAGTTGATTTTTTAAATAATATAGATAGTAATAGTTATTCATATATGGGAAGTATGATAAATGATTGGATAAATAATCTGAGTGAATATGTTAATTATATACAAGGACTATCCAATAATAATATTAATGTACAGGATTTAGTAGCTAAATATAGTCAAAGTATTACAAACATAGCTAAAGCTATGCTATCAAAAACAATTGATTTAGCTACATCTTTACCAACTTTAATACTTATAGTAATAACACTATTTATGTCTACATATTTTATAGCTAAGGATTTTGATAAAATAGAAAATGGATTTTTAAGTATTTTTACAGATGATACAAAAATAAAAGTAAGAAGAGTAAAGTGTGAAATAATTTATTCAATAAAGGGATATATAAAGGCTTATGCAATTCTTATGAGTATAACATTTATAGTTATATGGATAAGTTTTGCTTTATTTAAGATCCCTTATGGATTACCTTTAGGCATAATAGGTGCATTATTAGATTTGATACCATTTTTAGGAATAGTAGTAATATTTGTTCCAGTTATAATTTACTACTTTATTGTGGAAAATTATTTTGTTTCCATAGGAATATCTATAGTATTTATAGCTTTATCTATACTTAGACAAATACTTGAGCCTAAATTAGTATCAGCAAATGTTGGAATAAGTCCATTGCCTACAATTATAGCCATATTTGTAGGAATACAGGTGGCAGGGATACTTGGAATAATTTTCTTCTTAGGATTGCTAGTTATGCACGATATACTAAAAAAAGTAGATATACTATAAAAAGTGGTTAACTTATGTTAACCACTTTTTATAGTTAGTGAGAATTACAATTGCACCCATCTTCATGATGATCATAGTCATTGCAGTCACAGTCATCAAATTCGATTATTTCTTTTGTATTTATATCAATTAAATTTATTTCTAATTCAAACTCATCTTCTAGGCCATTTTCATTTATAACTTCTATTGTTGCCACAGAATGAGTTCCATCCTTTGGTATAGCAGTACTTCCTGGATTTAAAACTATTATATCGTTTTCTACAGATAACTCTTTAACATGAGTATGTCCTAAAATAAGTATGTCAACAGATAAATCTCTTGCTTGTTTTAATAATTCTTCTCTAGATTTTGTATACCCATGATCCATAAGTACACTAATATTATCTATTTGCTTATGTACAAAAGGAGATTCAATTGGGTGTTTTATAACCATTTGATCAACATCAGCATCACAGTTACCCCTTGCTATTGTGATATTATCTAAATTATTTATTATTTCTATTACTGCCTTTGGATTATATCCTTCTGGAAGATCATTTCTAGGTCCATGATATAATACATCTCCAATATGAAGTAATACATCACAGTCTGATAATACATCTAACGCTTTTTCTAAATAAGGTAAACTTCCATGAGTATCACTCATTACTCCAATTTTCATTTATTTTCCTCCTCAAATTTATCAATATATTTTTAATTATACTCTAAATTAAGATTAACTACTAGGGTGTAGTTCCCATATAATTATAAATTAGATTTTAGATAGTTATAATTTATATGATATACTTATTTTGGGAATAATTATAGGAAAA
>CAMBXR010000109.1 GCA_945871955.1 uncultured Clostridium sp.
TTGTCCTCGTCTCAAGGACAAGTAATACTATACCATCTTAATTTTATATCGTCAATACTTTTTTAAACTTTTTTTATATTTAAAAATAAATCAATATAACTCAGTTACTTATCAACAAACCATATACATTTTATCCACATTATAAACACCTCGAATACTAGATATACTCTTATTCTTAATATATTATCAACAGTAATGTACTTATTTTGTATATAAGTATTTTTTTACTTTTTATTTAATTTTTCTACCCTAAACTAAGTTAAAAATAAAAAATCACGCATCAATTAACTATTAATGGCGTGATTCTTATCTTTTATTATTAGTTTTTAGCTTTTCTTTCTCTTACAGCTTCTATTACAACTGCTAAAATTATTATTAAACCTTTAACAAATCTTTGTGGACCTTGTTGAACATTTAATAAATTTAACCCGTTAGCTATAACACCTATTATTAAAGCTCCTATTAGTGTACCAGATACACTACCTTTTCCTCCTGCCATACTTGTTCCACCTATGGCAACTGCTGCTATTGCATCTAACTCATATCCATCTGCTGCTGTAGCAACTGCAGATCCCATTCTTGATGTTAATAATATAGCAGCCACTGAGCAACATATTCCAGATAGAGTATAAACCCACATTTCTTGTTTTTTAACATTTATTCCTGAAAGTTGAGAAGCCACTCTATTTCCACCTATTGCATACATATGTCTACCAAACTTAGTATATTTTAAACTATATCCACCTATTGCAAAAGCTAATATCATTATTATAACAGGTTTTGGTACTGGACCTATAAATCCTGCTAATCCTGTAAAGAATTCTGGCAATTGATATACTGGTTGTCCATTAGTTATTGTATAAGCAAGACCTCTAAACATTGTCATTGTACCAAGAGTTGCTACGAATGGTTGCAATTTAACTTTTGAAATTAATACACCATTAAGAAAACCTATAGCACCACCTACTAATATACCTATTAATAAAGCAACTATTACTGGTATTCCATTTTTCATTGCAAGAGCTACTACAAGTCCAGTAAATGCAACTATAGAACCTACTGATAAGTCTATTCCACCTAGAAGGATTACATAAGTCATACCAACTGCTATAATTCCATTTACAGCTATTTGTTGAAGTACACTAAATATATTACTTGATGTTGCAAAATTTGGTGCGAATATTGATAATACAACGACTAATATTACTAATGCTATTAAAACACCTATTTTATCAAAAAAATCATTCATATTTAATTTTATTTGTTTAGTTTGCTTTTTCGCTATTTGCATCGTATTTTCCCCCTCCTGTAGCATAGTACATAATTTTTTCTTGATCCGCTTCTTCTCTAGATAGTTCTCCTGTTATTTCTCCCCTGCACATAACTAGTATTCTATCACTCATACCTAATACTTCTGGTAACTCAGAAGAAATCATTATTATACCTACACCACTCTTTACTAATTCATTCATAATATTATATATTTCTAATTTTGCACCTACATCTATACCTCTTGTTGGTTCATCAACGATTAATATTTTAGAATCTGCTAATAGCCATTTTGCTATTACTATCTTTTGTTGATTACCACCACTAAGTGTTCCTGTTTTTTGTTGATATCCAGCAGTTTTTATCTTAAGCTTCTCAATATAAGAATTTGTTGTATCTACTTCTGATTTTAAGTTTAGCTTAACAGGACTATCTAAAAATTTATTTAATGTTCCCAAAGTAATGTTCTCTTTAACATCCATCGATAAAACTAAACCTTCATCTCTACGATTCTCAGTTACAAATCCTATACCATGATTTATAGCATCTTTTTCAGTTTTTATAGTTACCTTTTTATCATTTATAAAAATCTCACCTGAATCAATTGGATCTATCCCAAATATCCCTCTCATTACTTCTGTTCTACCAGCACCCATTAATCCTGATATGCCCAGTATTTCGCCTTTTCTTAAGCTGAAGTTTATATCTTTAAAAACACCTTTTCTATTTAAATTTTTAACTTCTAATAATACTTCTTCTTTTTTAGCTTCTACTTTAGGGAATTTATTCCCTATTTCACGTCCAACCATTAGTTTTATTAAATAGTCAATTGTTGTTTCTTTCATATTTACCATTCCGACAGTTTCACCATCACGCATAACCGTTACTCTGTCACCTATAATACTAAATTCTTCTAATCTATGCGAGATATATATAATTGAAACGCCCTCTGATTTAATTTTATGAATTATTTCAAATAAACTGCTAATTTCCTTCTCTGTTAGAGCTGCTGTAGGCTCATCCATTATTATTACATCAGCATTTACTGATAATGCTTTTGCTATCTCAACCATCTGTTGTTGTGCTATACCTAAATCAGCAACAATTGTTTTTGGATCAATTTCAACATCCAATCTATCTAGCATTTCCTTTGATTTAGTATACATTTTTTCAAAATCAATTTTACCAGGTATCTTAGACATAGGCTCTTTTCCTAAAAACATATTTTCAGCTACAGATAAATATGGAACTAAATTAAATTCCTGATAAATTATTGATATCCCTAGTTTCTCTGCATCCTTTGGTGAGTTTATTTCAACAGGTTTTCCCTTATAAATAATTTCACCTGCATCTTTTGTATATGCACCAGCAAGAATCTTCATTAATGTAGATTTACCTGCACCATTTTCTCCTAGCAAAATCTGAACTTCTCCCTTTGCAACTTCAATTCCTGCCTTTTTTAATACACTTACTCCAGAAAATCCTTTTTCTATATTTTTCATTTGCAATATGGTTTCTGCCAACATACTCACCCCCACTTATATATCTTTATCCCTACTTTATAAACTAAATTTCCAACTAGGATGGATAGTCAAATATAATTATCCATCCTATGATTGTATTCTATCCTAACTATTTTATATATTCATCAACATTATTTTTATCAACTATTACAGTTGGTATTTCATGTAATTTATTTTCTATAGATTCACCTTTAATTGCTTTATCACAATCAACTATTGTTTGAGCACCTATTTCATAAGGGTTAGTATAAACACTAGCAGTACAAACACCAGATTTTATATCACTTAAAGTATTTGGATTACCATCTATACCTATAGTTATTACATCTTTTAAGCCTAATGAACTACAAGCTTGAGCAGCACCTAAAGCCATTTCATCACTTAATCCATAAAACATATTTATTTTGTTATTAGCTTGATACATGTTAGTAGCAACATTCATTCCTTTTTCACGTTCCCAGTTAGCAGCTTGCTTTGCAACAACTTCTATATTTGAGTATTTATTTACTTCATCTAAGAATCCACCTTCTCTATTTTCAGTAAATACTCCTGGAAGACCTTCTAGTATACCAACTTTAAACTTAGTATCTTTATATTCAGTTCCTAAATATTCAGCAACACTTGCTCCAGCTTTTCTTTGATCATATCCTACATATGAATATACATTTACTCCTTCAACTTCACTTAATGTATTAAATAATACAACCGGTATATTAGCTGCATTTGCTTTTTCAACTGCTATAGCCATTGTTTTATCATCTGTTGTACATAAAGCTATTGCTTTTGCACCTTT
>CAMBXR010000110.1 GCA_945871955.1 uncultured Clostridium sp.
ACATTTAAAGGCTAGATGTGAAGCCTAATTTATATACATTATTATACGAGGGGGATATAATATGGAATTAGCAAATAGTACTAATTATGCATTTGGCATATCTACAACTTTTGTTTATATAGCTTTAGGTATAGTAATTATATGTGGATGAGTTTATTTATATAAAAAATTAAAGTCTAAAAATCAATTTTAATATATTGTGAAGTAAAAGGGTAGGAGCGATGTTCCTACTTTTTTAATTTGAAATATATATTATTAGTCAATAAATGCTACCACGTATTCAAGAGGTTTACGATATGGATTAGCAGGTGTAGGTCCTGTCATATAATAAGCTCCATATCACATTTCTGTTGCTGCAAGTAAGAATTTTTCAACAGTAGTATCTACTCCTTGAGCAGCTGATTGAGGTAATACTACTTAGATTTCTCATATATTAATGAGTTAATTTGAGGACAAAATAAGTTAAGAATAAAAAGTTTATTATCAAACTAATTTAGATTAATTTTTACTATAATATAGATAAGTAGGAATTTATAGGGGGAATATAAAAAGTAATTTTTTAATGATAGGAAGGAGGGAGTTAATGAAAAAAATTAAACAAATCTTACTTATATTAGTGACAATAATGTGTATTTTTAACTTTATGCCTTATACAGCACATGCAGACGATAATGGATATTATATAAAGAAGATGGATGTGCAAGTGGAGGCTAGTGACAAAAGGGAATTTAAAATAAGAGAAATTTTGAATGTGTATTTTAAAGAAGAAAGACATGGAATAATAAGAAAAATTCCCATAGAAGGTTCTTTAGAGGATTACAAGATTACTGACGTAAGTGTAGATGGTGATCCATTTGAAGAAAATAATGGAGAAAATTTGGAACTTAAAATCGGTGATGAAGACGAAACTATAGAAGGTGATAAAACTTATGTAATCAATTATACATTAAAATATTATGATGATGAACAAGTAGATGGTGACTACATATATCTAAATGTTTTAGGTACTCAGTGGGACACTTATATAGGAAATTTTACATCTACAATTACTTATCCTGAAAATTCAACTCTTCAAAAAATAACAATTACAGACGGTGAATATGGTAGTAAGACTTCTACTTATGTAAATTACACTACTAATAAAAATCAAATTAATATAAGATCTAAGTCAATAATTCCTTCATACTGTGGTGTAACAGTAAATGCAAAATTAAATCAAGGTGCTTTTAAAAATGCTCCAATAAGAACATATCCTTATACTGTAAAAAGCGATATTATGAATGCTGAAATAACAGAGGAGAAAAAATACCTCATAAATAGAGAATATATTATAGAAACAAATGAAGAAAGAGAAGAAAATAATTTAATTAGAATCTTTCTTTGGCAAAATGAATATAGGGATTACATTAAAAATGTAAGTATAGATAATGACAAGATAAATTTTAATTCTTCAGATAATACTTTAATTCTACCTAAAGAAAAAGGTACTTATAAATTTAAAGTAACTTATGAAGTAGAGCCAATTTTATCAGGTGATGTAAATTTTTATTTAAACAACCCTAAAAATGAAGGTAAAACTGAAAAACTTAAAGTAAATATTACATCGCCATATAATATGAATGGCTATGATGTGGATTTTAAAGAAAAAGGTGTAAATTTAGGTACAAAAAGATATAGTGCAGATATAAATAATAAAACTTTAAATTTTAGCAACTTAAATAATATAAATGTGGGAGAAAATATTAGACTTAGTATAAAAATAAATAATGATTTATTTAGTAGACCTGTGCCATTTATCTATTATATATCTATAATTGTATCTTTAATAATTTTAGTACTATTGATATTTTTATATATAAAAAACAGAGATAAAGAACCTTTTATAAGTGCAGTTGAATTTTATCCACCTAAAGATTTAAATAGTGCAGATGTTGCCTATGCTTATAATCAAGTAGTTACTAATAGAGATATAGTGTCCTTGTTATATTATTGGGCTAGTGATAATCATATAAAAATAACTATAAATAAAGATGATAGCTTTGAATTGGAAAAAACTAATGAGCTAGATGATAAACATAAAGAATATGAAAAAACACTATTTAGAGATATATTTAGGGCAGGAGATGGTGAAAGTGTTACTGATAAAGACTTAGAAGATGCTACTATAGAAAGTATTAATAATTCAAAAGGCCATATAAAAAGATATTTTAAAAATGAAAGAGAATTAGTTGATAGAAGCTCAGTGAAAAAAGCTAGATTAATAGGATTATTGCCAGTAATTTCAATACTTTTAACTTTTATATATGACGGAATATTATCTCATAATTTAATATTTTCATTAGTAATTTCAGGTGTTTTAATACTACTATTATTGATTTGCAGTACGTTGTTTATAGCTAGTTCTAATAATAATAGTAAAAATAGATATATCAGTAAAAAGAAAGGTTTATCAATTATATGGAAAATCTTTTTATTATTAATATATACACTTATTAATCTTGTAGTCTTGACCTCTAGTGAATTAACTGCAAGTAGTATTATTATAACTTTTTTAGTATCAATAATAGGTGTAGTTTTAAGTGGCTTAGTGATAAAAAGAACTTCATATGGAAAGGATATTTTAGCACAAATAGAGGGATTTAGAAATTTTATGGAAGTTGCAGAAAAAGAAAGATTGGAAGCTTTACTTGAAGATGATCCTTATTATTTTTACAATACACTTCCTTATGCACAAGTATTAGGTGTAACTAAAAAATGGATAGATAAATTTGATGGCATATCAATGAAACAACCAGATTATTATGATACTTATTATCCAATGAGAGATATTTATGCCATAAATATGTTAAATAGCAGTTTAAGTAACGTTACTTCTACCGTAAGTCAATCAGCTTATAGCCCATCTTCTTCAGATGGATTTGGAGGAGGCGGATTTTCTGGTGGAGGAGGCGGAGGTGGGGGAGGTTCTAGTTGGTAATCCTTACTTTCGTAAAAATAATTGTGAAAAAATATAAAAAGGAGATGGATATATGACTAAGTATATAATTATTGCAATAGTAGTTATAATCTTAATTTGGGCAGTAGCTACTTATAATAAGTTGATAAATTTAAGAATGAAGGTAAAAGAAAGTTTTTCTACTATAGATGTATTTTTGAAAAAAAGATACGACTTAATACCGAATTTAGTTGAAACTGTAAAAGGATATGCCACTCATGAAAAGACTACTTTAAATCAAGTGGTTGAAGCTAGAAATAGAGCGGTTTCTGCTCCAATTGAAGAGAAAGGAAAATATGAAGGGGAATTGTCAAATGCTTTAAGTCGATTATTTATGTTGTCAGAAAGTTATCCTGATTTAAAGGCAGATAGCCAATTTTTAAAACTACAAGAGCAATTACAAACTATTGAATCAGAAATAGAAAAATCAAGAAGATATTATAACGGCAATGTTAGAGCTTTAAATACAAGTATTCAAAAAGTTCCTTCTTGTATTATTGCTTCAGTTTTTGGATTTAAAGAGGAGCCTTTCTTTGAGTTGGAAAATCAAA
>CAMBXR010000111.1 GCA_945871955.1 uncultured Clostridium sp.
TATCTAAATTATTACCATTTATCGTAAGAATACACATTTTATTTTATATACCCGAATAATAAAAAGAAGAGACTGATTTAAAAATCAGCCTCTTTTACATTATAGAGGATAATAAAATCCTGTTATTATATTATTTTTTAAATAAACAGCCACAGCAAATGCTATAATACAACCTATTATAAAGGTAAAATCTAGTCCGCTTAGTTTTTTATAACTATACCAAGTTCTTTTTCTTTTCTTACCAAAAGATCTAAGCTCCATGGCATTTGAAACAGTTTCGATTCTCTTAATAGAAGAAGAAACTAAAGGAACAAATATAGTTGTGTAGTTTTTTAATATTTCTAAAGCTTTACCTTCACCTTTATGGAAGGCTAAGCCTCTTGCTTGTTGTGCATTTAGTATATCTTTGTACTCACGTTGTACGTCTGGAATATATCTAAAAGCTATATTTACAGCATAAGCAATTTTATATGGAACTCCTATTTTATTTAAACTGCTGGCAAATTCACTTGGATGAGTTGTGAAAATAAATATAACAGTTATAGGCATAAGCACTGCATATTTTAGTGAAATTGTAAGCACATAAAATAGAGTTTCTTTATTTATATAAGCATATCCTATATTGATTAATTCAGTATTTGTACCTACTAGCTCCGTTCCGTATTGTGGAGTTATAAGTAATATAAAAATAACATTGATTATATTGAATACAACCATTATCCATAAAAGTGGTTTTATTGTTTTCCATGGTATTTGAGAGAAGTATAGCATTATGGCACCTATAATACCCATGGCTATAAATACTCTTATATCAAGAAACATTACTGTTATCATTGTCCAAAGGACAAAAAGTAATATTTTACTTACACCACTTAATTTATGGAAAATAGAGTCACCCTCAATATAAAGAGTTTGGGCTCTACTCATTTTTTCACCTATCTTTCTAAGTCTATAAAGAATTGTACAAAATCACTTGTGTTAGCTATATCAATTGATTTAGCTAAAGTAGATAATGACGTTTCTTTTAAGTTTGCTTGTTTTATAATTTTTTCGTCAGTCAAAATAGAAGATGGTTTGTCATCTGCTATTTTTTCTCCTTTAGATAGAACAATGGCTCTATCACAGTATTCTAAAGTTAATTGCATATCATGAGTAACCATAATTATGGAAATACCTTTATTTGATAATTCTTTTATAAATTCCATAAACTCAGTATAATGTTTGTAATCCTGTCCTGCCGTTGGCTCATCTAGAATTATAACATCTGGATTTATGGCTAAGATAGAAGCTATAGTAACTCTTTTCTTTTGTCCGTAGCTAAGAGCTGAAACTGGCCAGTTTCTGTACGGATATAAACCACAGATTTTTAAAACTTCTTCAGTTTTTTCAGCTATATATTCTTTAGAGAATCCTCTACATTTTAAACCTAATGCAATTTCATCTTTAATCATATGTTGAGATATCATTTGATTTGGATTTTGCATTACATATCCTATAGAAGATCCTTTTTTCTTAATAGACCAAGAATCTATGCATTCATCATTTAAGAATATATTGCCTTCTTTGTATTTTAGAATTCCTGTTATGGCTCTACATAAAGTAGATTTTCCAGCACCGTTATTACCAAGTACTGCTAAGATTTCTCCTTTATTTAGATGGAAGGAAATATCATTAAGAGTATTTTTCTTACCATCATGAGAGAAGGATAAATTCTTAACTTCTAGAATTTTTTCTTCCTTATTAATATGTTTATTTATAGGTTTATCTTTAAACCAATTTTTTAGTATTTCTTTATTATTATCACATATAGTATTTATATCTCTTAGATTTTCTTCAGCAGATATATCACATCCAGCTAACTTCATAGCTTCCACATATAAAGGTTCTCTAAGACCACATTTTACTAATAAATCTGATTTTAAAATTTCATGAGGAGTACCAACTCCTTGGATTTCACCTTTATTTATTACTACAACTTTATCAAAAGCTTGTTCTAATACATCTTCAATTCTATGTTCAACTATTATAATAGTTTTATTAGTTTTTTCGTGAATATCATTTATTAACTGCATGATTTCTCTTCCAGAGGCTGGATCTAAGTTTGCTAAAGGTTCATCAAATAAAAGAATTTCAGCATCACTTCCAAGAACTCCTGCCAGAGAAACTCTTTGTTTTTGTCCTCCAGATAATTCATAAGGACTATGATTTAAAAATTCCACCATATTAACAAGTTCAAGAGCATCTATAACTTTTATTTTCATTTCTTTCACAGGAACAGCATTATTTTCAAAATTAAATGCCACATCTTCTCCTACAGAAAGTCCTATGAACTGAGAGTCTTGATCTTGAAGTATAGTACCAACTTTTTTACTCACATCTGATAAACTTTCTTTGTAAGGGATTATATTATCTATTTTTAATTCACCTTCAAATTCTCCATCGTATGAAAAAGGAATAAGCCCATTTATACAGTGAGAAAGAGTAGATTTACCAGAACCACTAGGTCCTACTATTAAGACTTTTTCACCCTTATTAATAGTTAAATCTATATTTTTTAAAGTTTTATCAACCACATTATTGTATTTAAAACTAAAGTTTTTAAAACTTATCATGTCTTTTCTCCTTAATTACTCTTCAATTCTTAAATTACTATTTTTTTTGTTAGCTCTTATAAATCCAAGTATTGTTGGTACACCAATACCTAAAAATACTACACCATTTGTAAATATGGCAAGGACAGCTTGTACTATCATTTTATCTAAAGGTTCACCCATAAGAAGTACATCAAATCCAGCAGCAAAGATAAATGCTAAAATTATACCAATCATACCTGTAACTATTAAGTAGAATACATGGAATTTAGAGCATAATCCATTTTTTATACTGAACTTTTTGCATTTAAAAACAAGTCCCATAAATAGACCCATAATACCTGAGCTAGCTACCCAGCCCCACCAGATTCCCCATCCAGCAATCATATCTGTTAACATATGACCTATAAATCCCATGGAAAATCCAACTAATGGTCCAAATAGAGCAGAGAAAATAGTAAGTAGTGCAATAGCAGGTTTTAATTGTGTATTAGGACCAACTGGAATTCCCACAAATCCTAAGGCACCATAAAGAGCTGCTGCAACACCTATTGTTACTATTGTTTTTGTATCTATTTTTATCATTTCTATCGCCTTTCTTTAAATTTTGAATTTATTCCTTATAATTACTATCCATAATATATCCTATCAAATCATATTTATGTTTAATTCTAAATTATATTTATACATAAAAAAATCTCCTTCCATCTGAAAAGAGATTATATACGTAATCTTATCTTCCAGAATACATCTGTAGGAATTAGCACCTTTGTCATAATGACCGGTTGCTGGGTTTCATAGGGCCAGTCCCTCCACCTCTCTTGATAAGGAATATTTTATTTTTTGTCCGAAGTATATTCTATAAGGATAGTCGAAGTTTGTCAAGAGTAAA
>CAMBXR010000112.1 GCA_945871955.1 uncultured Clostridium sp.
GACTTTGCATTAAAAAGACCAGAGCTTAGAGATGATTTTATAGAGTTCTTAAAAACTAAATCTGATTATGTAGAAAGATAAATCGAAAAGATACTGCCTAAAAATAGGTAGTATCTTTTTTCTTATATTTAATTGTTCAAAAAAGACAATTAAATAAAAGAAATTATGAACATATGTTCAAAATATGCCATTGAAAAGAATATAAAAATATCATAATCTTTATATATAAGTATAAAAAAGGGGGAGTATTATGATAAATGTAGTTAAAAAATATATAAACTATGTTGATGAAAATTACCATAGTGATTTTACTGAAGAGGATATAAAAAATATAACAGGTTATAGTTATCAGTACTTTAACAGACGTTTCAAAGAAATATGGAATATGACTCCTCAGATGTATAGAAAGCGCAGACAGCTGACTTTGATAGCTTTGGAAATAAAGAATAAAGCAGGAGCTATTAAGGGAAGTGACCTTTCTCCTTGGGCAGATGATAGTACATTTTCAAAGGCTTTTAAGAGGGAGTTTAGTATGACACCATCTCAATATATAAAAGGAGGAGATTTTGATTTACAAGAAAAAATAAAAATACCACCTAAGCTTTATATAGATTATATGTCAAAGGATAATGATAAATCTTTAGAAGAAAAGTGCGAAAGTTTGTTCTATAAGTAGGTGATGATATATGAAAAATAGGATTGTTTTTCTTTTAATTAATAGTAGTGAAAATGACAATATAAGTATTTACGACTTATTAAAAAAACAATTAAAAATTTTACATTTTTACGAGTCGTCCACTTTTCGTGAACAAAATAAAAATGAAAATAAAAAAGTATTAAAATAAAAAAGCGATGGGGTGACAAGCGGATGGAAGAGAATATGTACACTAAGGAGCAGTATGATAAATTACCGAAAGATGTTAAAAATTCTTTGGAAAAATTAAAAATAATAATTGAAATAATAAATGACAACTGCATTAAAGGTAAGGACTATACTATTAGTAAACTTCTAGAAAAATTTAATACTCTACAAGCAGCTAGCAAGATTTTTAGCAAATACTATCTTATAGAAAATATCAGTATATCACGTTACATTCTTGAGCTTAGAAAAGTTAAGCTGACAAAGTGCCAACCGATTATTCCGATAATAGACATAGATGAGATTATATCTAACGTTATATCCATTTACCATAATTTAAATGAGTTACAAGAAAACTCTTATGCAAATATTGAAATTAAAAGGACTAATATAAACATAAGCAAGAAAGATGACAATAAGTTTTTGAAGATGATTTTTTCCATGAGAGAGTATCTCTGTTTAGATAAGAGAGATAGTTTGGAGGAGATGATGAATTTTAATTTTTTTCTGGAGAACTATGAGTTTATGGATTTTGAAATAAGAAAAGCTGAGAACTACGATGCTTTAGCTGTTATAAATGCTTATATAGATAGACAGCAAAACTTTGATGAAAATGAGAAAGCTATAAGAAGGGTGGATTTTAGTATTTGTTATGAAGACTGTAATGAGCTTTTGGTAAATGGGATGAGATATTTTATGGTTAATAGAGAAAAGTACAAATCTAAAATAAAAAATTTTATCCTTCCAGAAAGCCTAAGTAAATACAGAACTATATGTAGCAAGACGAAATACGCTTTGCAGATTTTAGGAAGAGATCACTATGATTTTGAAAGTTCTATTAGAGAATTTGAAGATATGATAGAAGATGATTTGCAAAGAGAAGTTTTTACTTATATGGTGGATGTGGAAGATAGATGTGTGCAGGGGAAAGTAAAAAACATTTACCAAAATTTAAGGTCAAAAAGAGAAAATTTAAATGAAATTGAAATAAAATACGCTATAAAGTCTTTAATTATAAGTGGCTTTGTAAGTTTAATAGAATAAAAGGCGAAATCTGTGGAATATTCCATGGATTTTTTTATGTAAAAAATTTTTAGAAATTGTGGACTTTTACCAAGTATAAATTTTTCAGAAATTATAATTTAAATATAAGTTCAAGAAACTTTATTAAAAATAATTTATGAAGGAGAAATGTGATTATGGGTATTTTTAGTAGTAGATCAGTTGTTGATAATAATTTGGAGGATAATATGGAAGTGGTGGAAGCTCCAGTTGGCAGTGATGACTATGCCAATATGCTAAAGGAAAAATATAGCGACACTATAGATGAGATTGTGATTTTGTCCGATGAATTATATGACAGTATAACTAGAAGGGACAAGATTATGGATTCTATCTCCAAACTTAAGGCGGAAAAGGAAGTAATCGAGCAGACTATAATGGCTCTTATGAAGGAAAATGAAATAGCTTATGTGAAAGATCGCAAGATAACTTGGAAGAAAAGTGTAAGGGTGAGTATAGATTCTAAACGTTTGAAGGAGGAGGAACCACAGATTTATGAAAAGTACAGCAAAATAATAAGTAGCAGAATATTTAAAATAAAGTAGGAAGTGGTGGATATGGCCCTTTATAGACATGTTTATCTAAAGTTTTGGAAAGATGACAAGGTTATGGAACTGTTTAGTGTGGAGGAAAAGTTGTTATTTCTGTTTTTATTAACTAATCCCAACACTACCCAAATAGGAGTTTATAAAATCCTACCAAAAGAAATTGCCTTTATGACAGGATTTGAGGAGGAAGAAGTATGTATAATGCTGGAGTTATTTGAAAAGGAGTATAAGCTTATAAAGTACAACAAGCTTACCCATGAAATAGCCATAGTTCACTGGGCAAAATACAATCTCAACAAAGCAGGAGGAAAGCCTATGATGGACTGTATTTCTTCAGAGCTAAGCAGAGTGGAGGATGTTTCTTTGTTGGAAATAATACTTGATCATATTAAAAATGAAGGAATTAAAAAACTATATATAGATGTAATAAACAGAGAAAAAGGAGAATCTATCAAAATTAAAGACGAGGGGGAAGTAATTTATGAAAGACCAAGTGAAGAACAGCTTAGAAGAGCAAGAGAGTTATACAAGCAAGTATAAATGTGAAAAGTGCAAGGATGTTACATATATATTGGTGGGGGATAAGGCATATCCTTGTAGTTGCAAGGCAATCAGAGATGCAGAGAGAATGCTTGCAAAAAGTGGTATAAGTAAGGAATTTGCCAAGAAGACTTTTAAAAACTTCGATTATAGCAGAGATGTACAAATACTAAATGCCTACACCATAGCCAGGGAGTATGTGAAAAATTTTGCTGATATTAAAGATAACAGAAATAACAGTCTTATATTTATGGGAAGTGTGGGTGGTGGCAAGTCCCATCTTTCCTTCGCTGTTGCCAATGAACTTATAAAAAACGGTGTGGCAGTTATATATATGGGATACAGAGATGCTATTATAAAATTGAAGCAAAAGATAATGGATAGTGATGAGTACGATAAGTTGATGAATACTTATAAAAATAGCAAGGTCTTGTTGGTGGATGATTTGTTTAAGGGAAATATTAC
>CAMBXR010000113.1 GCA_945871955.1 uncultured Clostridium sp.
TCATCTGTTATTTTTACTTTATGATGAGCTTCATATTTATCTCTAAGACCTTTTAGTATTTCTATTGTATCTTCTTTAGTAGGCTCTTCTATTAATACAGATTGAAATCTTCTCTCTAATCCTGAATCCTTTTCTACATGTTTTCTATATTCATCTATTGTAGTAGCACCTATTATTTGTATTTCTCCCCTTGCTAAACATGGTTTTAAAATATTTGAGGCATCTATTGAGCCTTCTCCTGTAGCCCCTGCCCCTATAATAGTGTGCATTTCATCTATGAATAAAAGTATATTTCCCTTTTTTATAACTTCATCTATAACTTGTTTTACTCTTTCTTCAAACTCACCTCTATATTTTGCACCTGCTAAAAGTGAGCCCATATCTAATGTATAAAGAATCTTATCTTTTAAAGTATCTGGAACTCTACCCTCTGCTATATCAATGGCTAATCCTTCTGCTATAGCTGTTTTTCCTACTCCAGGATCACCTATTAACACAGGATTATTTTTAGTTCTTCTACTTAGTATTTGAATAATTCTTTCTATTTCCTTTTTTCTTCCTATTACAGGATCAATTTTATCTTGTTTAGCACTTTCAGTAAGGTTTCTTCCGTACTTATCAAGTAGTTTTGATGAAGTACTCTCAGAAGTAGTCTGTTCTTTACTAACTTTTTTAGGTTCTATTGAATAATTATCTATTCCCATCATATCTATAATATTTTCAGCTACATCTCTAGCATCAATATTTAGAGATGCTAGAATTCTCATTCCTAAACCTTCACCTTCTTGAACAAGAGCTAATAAAATATGTTCCGTTCCTATATAGTTTGTTTTAAGTTTATTAGCAAATGCACCAGATAACTCTAAAATCTGCTTTGATCTAGGACTTAATGTTACATCAGATGTATTTATATCATTTTTACCTTCTATTTCTATAATTTTATTTTCTAGTATATCTTCTGTAACACCCAATCTATTTAATACTTTTGCAGCTATACCATCATTTTCTTTTAAAAGACCTAGAAGTAAATGCTCTGTTCCTACAATTTTATGTCCAAAACTCTTTGCAGACTCAACACCTAAATCAATTGCGGTCTTAGCTCTTTGGGTAAATCTATTGAAGTACATTTTCATCCCTCCTATTTCCTATTTCTATTAGCTATAGTAAATTCATTTCTTAAAAAATTAGCCCTTTTTATATCACTATCAATAGTTGTTGGCGACATTAATTTCATTACTGGCTTCATACCAATCATTAAACTTATTACCTTTTCTAGATTAATATCTTTAATATACCCCATCTCAATACCTAGTTTAATATTAGATAAATGTTTCATAGATTCACTAGCAGATATAATTCTTGCATTTTGCAATATACCTAATGATCTATATATATCATCTTGAAGTTCTATAGAAGCCTCCATATTTACAATAAATCTAGAGTCTTGTTCCCTTTTTTTAATATCTTTTGTTAAACTTTTTAAGCTTTCAATTACATCTTTTTCTGATCTTCCTATAGCTGATTGATTACTTATTTCAAACATATTACCTAATGTATTTGACTTTTCATTACAAATACCTTTTATATTTAATCTTAATTTACGAGCAATATTTGAATAAGTACCTATTTTCTTTTGTAAAGATAATATGGGTAGATGAAGTATTACTGATGCTTTCAGTCCCGTTCCTGCATTAACTGGACAGCAAGTTAAATATCCTAGTTTATCATTAAAAGCATAGTCTAATTTATCATCTAAAATATCATCTATCTTATTAGCAATACTAAAAATTTCATCTATATCAAAATCATTTTTATATATCTTAATCTTTATATGATCCTCATCATTAATCAGTATGCTTTTTGTTTTGTCTTTGTTAACAATTATTGAACCAATCTCACTATTGGCAAATTTATTACTTATGATATTTCTCTCTATTAGAGTATTTTTTTCTATTATACTAATGTCTTTTATATTATATGAAATAAAATCATCTTGATATAAATCCTCTGATTCTAATATTATATTTTTAATTTTATCTGATATAGTCTGAGATTCTGATTGACTTAATTTGTGTGGAAATGGATAATTAGTAATATTTCTAGATAAGGATATCTGACTTCCTACAATTATACTGTCTTCCATAAGTCTCTCCTCCTATTCATTACATTCTTCTAATTCTTTTATTTTATCTCTAATATCAGCTGCTTTTTCATATTCTTCATGTTCAACAGCTCTATTTAAATCTTCTTTTAGAATTCTTATTTCATTTGTTATATGTAAATCACCATCAATATTTCTAGGAATTTTACCTATATATCCATCTGTATTCTTAAGAATGGGTTCAAGTTGTTTTTCAAAAGCTTCATAGCATTTACTACAACCAAGTTTTCCTGTTTCTCTATATTCTTCATATGTACTATGACAATTGGGACAAATAATATCTATATAATCACCAGTAGATGCTATTAAATTATTAGTTTCTTCTGTGTTTAAATTATCTTCGTTTATATTAAATTTATCCATTACATCTTTCATTGAAAAAGGCTCTTGAAAGTTAAAATTAAATAATGGATAATTTCTAGCACAATCACTACATAAATACATTCTTGTCTCCTGACCATTTATTATGGAGCTAATAAAAACTGAAGCTGTCTTCTTATGACATTTTTGACATAACATAGTATCACTCCTCTATATTAAATAATTCTTCTATTACATTTTTTAAAGCTTTTGCCCTAACTATATCACTTAGTCCTCGTATAGGTGTATTTAAAGATTTGTCATCTATAGCGCATAGTATTATTCTTGCTTCTCGTTTACTAATTATATTTATATCCATTAACCATTTAATAATAATTTTGCTTTGTATATATGTTATTTCTTTGTCTATTTTTTTATGTAAGATATGCATAATCTGCTCTTTATTCAAGTCAGAAATTTTATTTATTTTTACATATCCTCCTCCACCCTTTTTACTTTGAACTTCATATCCCTTTTCCCTTGAAAATCTAGTTGTCAAAACATAATTTATTTGAGATGGAGCACAATTAAACAAACTAGCAAGTTCATTTCTTTGAATTTGCACTGTATTACTGTCTTCCATTAAATCTTTAATAAATTTTTCTATTATATCACTAATTGAAGCCATATACATCACCACTTAAATAAATTTTCTTTGACTTTCTTTGACTACTATTTATATATATTATATACATATTTTAGTCACAAAATCTAATTATTATAAATAAAAAATAAATATATATTTTTGCATCATAAAAAA
>CAMBXR010000114.1 GCA_945871955.1 uncultured Clostridium sp.
AATGAATTAGCAGCAGAAATAGGTATGCCTAAAGTTGCTAATATGATAATGTTAGGTGCTTGTTTAAAAGTTACAGAAGCTGTTGATATAGAATCAGTTCTTCAAGCATTCTTAAAAGTTTTTGGAGAAAGAAAATCTAAATTTATACCAATAAATAGAGAAGCTTTACAAAAAGGAATGGATGCAGTAGCAACAGCAGAGGCTTAGAATTTAAATAAAAATAAAATTTTATAAATGTAAAAAAGACAATGGAAATAATTCTATTGTCTTTTTTTTATTTAAGTATTAAAATAATCCTATGGTTATAATTAAAAGTTAATATTTAATACATAAACTGAATAAAATAATTTTATAGATATAGACATTCTCGTTATGGAAGGAGTTTTTCAATGAGAAAATATTTTGGAACAGACGGAGTTAGAGGAGTTGCTAATACAGAACTTACTTGTGACTTAGCATATAGATTAGGTAGAGCTGGAGGATATGTTTTAGCTCAAGGAGACCATAGGGTAAAAGTTGTAGTAGGAAAAGATACAAGAATGTCAGGCGACATGTTAGAGTCAGCATTAATTGCTGGATTAATGTCAGTTGGATGTGATATAATTCCTGTAGGAGTTATACCAACACCAGCAGTTGCTTATTTAACTAGAAAATATAATGCAGACTGTGGAGTTGTAATATCAGCATCTCACAACCCTATGGAAGACAATGGTATAAAATTCTTCAATAAAGATGGATTTAAATTAGATGATGCAATAGAACTAGAAATAGAAAAATATATAGAAAATATTGAAAAAGTTAATTGTAATCCAGTAGGTGAAAATGTTGGAACAATAATACATGAACATAATGCTACAAGAGATTATGTAGATTACTTAAAATCTATAATAAATGTGGATCTAAGTGGAATGAAAGTTGTTTTAGACTGTGCTAATGGAGCTTCTTATAAAGTTGCACCAATGGTATTTAAAGAATTAGGTGCTAATGTTATAGATATAAATACTTCACCAAATGGAAAGAATATTAATGATAAATGTGGATCTACTCATCCAGAAATGCTACAAAAATCTGTTGTAGAAAATAAAGCAGATTTAGGACTAGCTTATGATGGAGATGCAGATAGATTAATTGCTGTTGATGAAAATGGAAACATTGTAGACGGAGATCATATAATGATATTAAGCGCAGTTTATTTAAAGAAAAAAAATGAGCTGGCAAATAATACATTAGTAGTTACTGTAATGACTAATATAGGTCTAAACGTTGCAGCAAGGGAACATGGAATAAATCTTGAAACAACAGATGTTGGAGATAGATACGTAATAGAAGCTATGAAAAAAGGTAACTTTAATTTAGGTGGAGAACAATCAGGACATATGATATTCTCAGACTATAATACTACAGGTGATGGAGTATTAAGTTCATTAATGGTATCTAAAATAATAATGGAAGAGAAAAAATCTCTATCAGAATTAGCTTCAATTATGAATGTTTATCCACAAGTATTAGTAAATGTTGAAGTTAAAAACGAAGTGAAAAATAAATTCATGGAAGTTGAAGAAATAAAAAATGAAATAGCAAGAATAGAAGAACTTATGGAAGGATGCGGAAGGGTTTTAATTAGACCATCTGGAACACAACCATTAGTTAGAGTAATGCTAGAGGGTAAAGAGGAAGGTCAAATAAATGAATTAGCAAATAAATTAGCTAATCTTATTAAAGAAAAATTATCGTAAACTTCAAGTAAATACTAAGAAATAGTAGCCTTAGTATTTACTTTTAAGCGCCAGAACTTAACGAAAGACATAGTTTTATAGTAGTATTGGGGGTTAAGTTGACGAGGACAGAGTTAATCGATTTTTCGGCGGATGCTCTGCGGTGCGTTTACCATCGTAAAAGTTTTCTCAAATCATAGAAGTGATTCTGTGGACAAAGGAAAACTTAAGTAAGCTTTTTCATGACCTAACTCTAAAAATATATAAAATAATATTTTTAGGAGGACACAGTATATGTGTGGAATAGTTGGATATTTAGGAAAAAGACAGGCAACAGAAGTTCTTATTGATGGTCTGTCAAAATTAGAATACAGAGGATATGACTCTGCAGGTGTTGCGGTAAACACTGGAAATGAATTAGCAATAAGAAAATTCAAAGGGAGACTAGCAATACTTGCTGAGGATTTACAAAAATCTCCTATTGATGGACATTTAGGTATAGGACATACAAGATGGGCTACTCATGGAGAACCATCAGATGTAAACTCACATCCTCATTTCAATATGGATAGAACTATAGCTGTTGTTCACAATGGTATAATAGAAAACTACCTTGAATTAAGAGCAGAATTAGAGGCTGAAGGAGTTAAATTCTTGTCTCAAACAGATACAGAAATAGCTGCTCATATGGTAAGCAAATACTATGAAGGAAATCTTTTAGATGCTGTTTATAAAGCAACTGCAAGATTTAGAGGAGCTTATGCCTTAGGTGTAGTATGTGCTGACAATGCAAATGAATTAGTTGCAGTAAGAAAAGATAGTCCATTAGTTGTAGGTTTAGGTGAAGATGAAAATATGATAGCATCTGATATACCTGCAATATTAAAATATACAAGAAATGTTTATTTCTTAGAAAATGGTGAGTTTGTTCATATATTAGGAGATAAAGTTACTGTTTTAAATGAAAATAAAGAAGTAGTAGAAAAAGAAGTTAGTGAAATAACTTGGGATGTGGAAGCTGCATCTAAAGGTGGATTCGATAGCTTTATGGCTAAGGAAATATATGAACAACCAAAAGGTGTTGAAGATACATTACTAAGAAGATTAGATGAAAACGGAAGAATCAAATTAGACGATATAAAAATAACTAAAGAAGATTTAGATAAAATAAATAAAGTTTATATAGTAGCTTGTGGAACTGCTTATCATGCAGGGCTTGTTGGTAAATATGCAATAGAAAAATTCGCTAAAATACCAGTAATAGCTGATATAGCATCAGAATTTAGATATTCAGATCCATTTGTAGATGAAAATACTTTAATAATAATAGTAAGTCAATCAGGAG
>CAMBXR010000115.1 GCA_945871955.1 uncultured Clostridium sp.
CAAGAGGATTTGGAACATAACCTGTTTCTTTGATTACGTCTAAAACTCTTTGCTTAACTTCATCAGTTACTGGTTTTGAATCATTTATGACTCTTGAAACTGTTGATATTGACACACCAGCCAGTTTGGCAACATCTTTTATAGTCACATTATTTTTCATTTATATCCTCCTATATTTCTTTCGAAACGAATTATTAACCTAATCTAAATATTTTATCATAACTTCATTATTTTATAAATACATATTGTATATTCATATTAAAACATTTTAAAATAATTTTATTTATTATAAACTTTTTATATTTTTTTAATTTAATAATTGACCAATTATACTTAGATTATTCACTTTAGTGTTTTTAGAAGTTATATGAGAATAAATATAAATTAATAGATGATAATGTAAAAAAAGAGGATATATCAAAAATGATTATATCCCCTTTTATATGACTAATTTGATACAGTCTTATTGTATTCTATCAAGAAATTTTCCATTAAATCTTCTATAGCTTCTTTTGTAAATATATCAAGTGGATCCACTTGTTTATCATCAATTATCATATCTATATATATAGCACTTAACTCAGATATAGCATATCCTAAGGCCATTGTAAATCTTCTAGCAAGAGATGAATTTATACCTACAGACATTATAGTCACTCCTGCTGGTATTAATCTTAGTATCTTGCCAAGAAGAGTTTTATATATAAATTTATCTCTATTAGATAATATACTTCCTTTTAAAATATACTCTGCATCCGTATTATACTTAAAAATTTCCCAAGTATTTAATATTTCTAAACACATCTCTTCTTCTATATCCATAAGCATATATGAATCAGACATAGAAATAGGAGTTGAAGCCATATTAGCTGCTTTTTCCCCGTATTTTTGTAATATATTATTGTTTATTTTGTTATTTATATTTATATCTTTTAATTCTAATTCCACTATTATTTTCCCCCTATAATCTACAATATTTAAGTTAATAATAGCACAATAGTATATAGTACACAGTATGTTTTTTGTTTTTAATCTAATATCTCTATTGTTATACTTCTAACTCCCCAGTTATAACAATCTGATTCAGAATTCATAAATATATCTATTCTATTTCCTTTTATTCCTCCACCGCAATCTTCTGCTGTAAATACCTTTCCAAATCGAGGTATATAAACTTTAGTTCCATATGGGATTATACTTGGATCAACTGCTATTGTTCCCCATTTAGGAGTTGTTCCTGTTGCTGTTATTGTGTCGCCACTATAAGCTGTAGCTTTTACTACCATTTGTGATTTTGATGAATTATTTGAGCTTGTTGAAATTTCTTCACTTGATGTTTTTGAATTACTTGATGAGCTACTTGAACTTGATGATTCTAATGGTACTGATGATTCTATATGAGATCCATGTGTCCAGCCTATTGTTCCATCTGAACATTGAACTTTGTACCATCCATTTGATGATGATAGGACTCTTATTTCTTGTCCTTTTTTAAGAATATTTATTACTTTTGTACCAGTTGATGGTTCTTTTCTAACGTTGGCATTACTTTTTAAGCTTCCATTGGTATCACTTAACCAAGTTGCCTCTTTGTCTGATTCTTCTATGTATTTCCCATGTGACCAACCAGTTTTACCTTCTGAATTTTGAACTTTATACCATCCATCAGATTTAGATAATATTCTTAGTTCTTCTTCCTTTTCATGAACACCTATTATTTCATCATTAGTTGATGGACCTTTTCTAAAATTTAAATTTGCTTTTACTATTCCACTAGCTTTGCTAGTTGTTTCCTCTTTTGCTTTTTTCTTAGATTCTGTTACTTTATCTTTAGTTGATGAATCTCCTTTAGTATTTATATCCTGATTTACTACTTCACCTTCAGATTCAACTGGAAGTGACATTCCAAGTGAAATTGTTAGCATTGATAAAAAAGAAGCTACTTGTACGGTATTTTTAAACATATATTTCCCCCCAATATATTATTTCTAAAATATTGCTTAAGTCTGAAAATATTCTGTCTCTACATCTTTCTAAATTTAATGTTTATACTTATATATTATTACAATATTGTAACTTGTCAAATCATTTCTGGTAAAATTATTAAAAACAAGTAACAAATCAAAGGATTTTAATATCATACAATACTTTATCAAAGCTAGTATTTTCAATATATATACCCTTATATCCATCATACTAATTTTTTTCTAAAAATTTTTTCTATTTTGTAACTTATATTAACTAAAAAAAAGATGGTACCATTAGATACCGTCTTTTTAATTATTATTTTTATTTTTTAGCGTATTTCATGTACTTAGGAATTGCTCCTCTTACTCCGCCTGTAGGATCTACAACATCTCCCTTAAATCTTGGCATCAAATGCACATGCATATGGAAAACAGTTTGTCCACCTGCTTCATTTATATTTATCCCTACATTATATCCATCTGGATTGTATTTCTCGTCTAATAATTCTTTACATTTGTCTACTAAATCAAAGATTGCTTCTCTTTCTTCTTTTGTTATGTCGAAAAAGTTTGCTTCGTGGCGTTTTGGTATTATTAGCATATGACCTTTTGTTGCTGGAAATTTGTCAAAAATGGCATATGATAATTCATTTTCTAATACATAATCTTTTATTTCACAAAAAATACAACTCATTTTTACTTTCTCCTTCTTATGATTTTTTATAAATTATTAGAATTATATCATATTTTTATTATCTATGAATTATGTACTTGATATTGTCAACTATTTAAGGATATGGCTATATTGTTAAATATGTATGGTGCCATATTGACTAGAAATATAAAGAAATTGGAAGCACTTAATTATATTACTAAAATAAAAAGAAATGATGATAATAGATTTTTCACTCTATGCCTTACAGGTAGTGGTCTTTCTATTTTGAAATCCATAAATGAGTAGAAAGCTTAATGAAGTAGGGATATATCATTTGGATATATCCCTTGTTTTAT
>CAMBXR010000116.1 GCA_945871955.1 uncultured Clostridium sp.
TAATTCTTAAAGAATTAATTTATTGTTAACCTACTGTTTAATTTTCAAAGTTCTTTGCTTGTTTCAGCTTCTTTATTCTATCAAAGCTATTTTTTTCTGTCAACACCTTTTTAAGATTTTCTTTTTTGAAAACTTTCTTAGGTGTTTGTCCTTTTTGTGAGGACATGTATTAATATACCATCATAAAAAATAATCGTCAACACTTTTTTTAAAATTTTTTATAAGTTTTTTTATCACTCTTATAAACTTAAATTTTTAATTAATTATCGTAATAAAAAGCCATAAAATATATACGTATTTTATGGCTTTAATAGTTAAATTTAATTTATACAGCTTGCTTTTTATTAGGTTGAAGTTCATAAACTACATCTGCAACATCACAAACATTTTGTGAGTGAGTCACAATTATAATACATTTATTTTCTTCTTTAGCTAACTTTTGAAATATTTTTAGTATCTCATTTTCAGTTTCCTTATCCAGATTTCCTGTAGGCTCATCTGCGACTATCATTTTAGAATTATAAGATAAGCTTCTAGCAATAGCCACACGTTGCTGTTCACCTCCAGATAATTTTAATATCCTTCTATCTGCATGATTTTCAGTAAGTCCAACACTTTTTAATAATTCAATAGCTTTTTGTTTTTTATTTTCAACTTTAACTTTACTTATATCCATTGATAGAATGATATTCTCACTAGCTGTTAAATGAGGTAATAAGTTATAACTTTGAAATACAATCCCTATATGGCTATTTCTAAAAGTATCAAGATCCATTTTACTTAAATCTTTATCCTCAAAATATATATTGCCTTTTGTACACTTTTCTAACCCACTTAACAATGAAAGTAAAGTTGTCTTACCGCTACCACTTCTGCCTTTTATTGCATAAATTTTTCCACATTCAAATTCATAGTCCATATTTTTTAAAACATATTCATTTGGAGCTGCATCTTCATATCTGTAGCCCACATTATCTAATTTTAAAATAGTTTTTCCCATTTTAAGTTCTCTGATACTCAAAATATGGTCAAATATATCCATATTGAGAAATTTCCTTCTTCATAGAACCTCGCCTTGCCTAAGCTACTACGATTTGGTATAGTTCTCCAAAGGCTTAAATTCCGAAGTTAGCCCTCCGTACATATATAAGTGCTTTTGTTTTTTAAGCTATCTTATATTTTTTAGCATTCTTAAGATTAATACTTGCATTTAAATCTCTATCAATAGATAAACCGCATTCACATTTGTAAACTCTATCAGATAGTTTTAAATTTGTTTTAATCTCTCCACATTGACTACAAATCTTTGATGATGGATAAAATCTATCAACTATTCTAAGTTCTATATTATTCTCTTTGCATTTAGATGTTAATTTTGTCCTAAATTCAAAGAACTTTTGACTTGCAATAGCTTTTGATAAATGCTTATTTTTCATCAAGTTTGAAACTGCTAAATCTTCAATAGTTATATAGCTTGGTTTTTGCTTTACAATCGAAGATACAGTTTTATTAATATAATCAGTCCTTATATTATTTAGTCTTTGATGAAGTTTTTGTACTTTGAGTACTTGTTTTTGAATATTTTGACGAGTAGCTCTCCCTTCTTCTATTTTATTTCTTATTTTTAAACTTTCACATTTCCTTGAAAGTTTTTTCTGCTCTCTTTTTAACTTCTTTTCAACTTTTTTAACTACTGAAGTTTTATTTATATTTTTAAACTTACTTCCATCACTACATATAGCAAATTCTTTTAGTCCTACATCTATACCTATACCTTCATTAGTAGACTTTGATGGCTTTATATCATTTTCTTCAACTAATATAGATACATAATATTTATTAGCTTTTTGACTAACTGTACCACTTTTAACTATTGAGTTTGTAGGAATATAACCAAACTCTTTTAACCTTACCCACCCAAGAGTTGGTATTTTAACTCTATGTCTTTCTAATGCCCAATCAGTCTTATTATTCTTGGGGAAATAAGCTTTTACATCTTGTTTTTTCTTTTTCTTAAACTTAGGAAATCCTTTGGTTTTCTTAAAAAAGTCTCTAAAAGCTTTATCACCATTCATAATAGCTTGTTTAGTAGCTTTAGAAGATACATCTTTAATCTATTTCATATCTTGATTATTTGGAATATATTCGTTATTTAACCATTTTGAAAAATCCATACCACTAACAAATCTACCTTCTTTCTCATAAATTTCTATATTATGAGCTATATAGAAGTTATAGATAAATCTTGATACACCAATAGTTTGATGTATTTTAGATTTTTGATTTTGAGTCGGATTAATCTCTATTTTGTATGCTCTTTTCAACCTCTTCATCCTCTCCAATCTTTTTCTTGTATTTCCTTAATCAATATATGTGGCAGCTAAAAACATGAAGTATTGATAATGAAAGACTTTTATTATCAATACTTCATGTACTATTATCCCTTTAGCCTTAGCATATTATGTAAGAAATTCAACTTGATTTTTTAAATCATCTTTTTGATTAGACGTCGAAACTCTTGTATAAATAACTATTTTTCTATTACAATGCACTAATAAGTAAAAAAGGAGGTACCATATGGTACCTCTCAGAGTGTAGACAAAGTCTACACTCTTTTATTTTTGTCTATACTCTTTATGAGGTGATAAAAATGTTAACAATAAGAGAAAATAATTTTAGAAATGAAGAAGAAAATATTACAATAGATAGTCTAGTTCCCCAAAATCATTTGGTTAGAAAGATTGAAAATGCAATTGACTTTGAGTTTATCTATGACGAAGTAAAAGATTTATACTCACCATTGGGTGCTCCTAGCATAGATCCTGTTGTTTTAATAAAAATTGTTTTAATTCAATACCTATTTGGAATACCATCAATGAGACAAACCATAAAAGATATAGAAGTTAATGTTGCATATAGATGGTTTTTAGGTTATTCTTTGACAGAAAAAATAC
>CAMBXR010000117.1 GCA_945871955.1 uncultured Clostridium sp.
TATTGTAAACCCTATCGGGGTCGAGATTCAAATATAAATAAGTTAACAGAACGAATAATTATTAAAGGGGATAAATATTATGGGAAGCTTAGGAGTTAAAAATTTATTTGAATCACAAGATGGTCTAGTAAAGGGAATAGGAGAATTACTAAAAAAATTACAACATAAAGAATATGGTAAAGAAATAGAGAATCTATATGAAAACTTTATAAATGATTTATATGAAGATATATATACTTTGAAGGAAAGAAAAAGGATATTAACTACTCTCTATTATTCATTGAAAATAATAGATGAAAACATTGATAAAAAAGTACATATTAGAGAAGATAAGTTTTTTACTAAATATAATGAAGAAGAAGCTTTATCAAAGGAATTGATGGAGGGAATAGTAATATGTGCAAGAAATGAACACGAAGAAAATAAATTAAAGTATTATGGATATTTGCTAGGAAATATGATGTTTAAAGAGAATTTAGATAAGGATGAGTGTAATAGATTAATTAGAATATCTAGGAATCTATCATACTGTCAAATTAAATTGATTAATATGTATGTAATATCTCAAACTATTCAAGTACCAATATTAAAAAGAGAAGATTATACAAAAACAGGTATAGGGGATTATAAACTATTAGGTATCTTACAAGATACTTTAGATATGATACAAAAATCTATACTAAATGGTAGTGGGAAATTAGTATTAGATGTAGTACAAATAAATCCTTCACAAATAAAAGTTCAAGGTATTGGAACTTTACTATATAATTTAATGTCATTAAATAAAATGCCTTATGATGAATTAGAAGATCTGTTAGATATTCTATCAAAGCAAAATTAAAATTAGTAAAAATAAATACCCTCTGTGTAGGGTATTTATTTTGTTTTACATAAAAATATAATAAAATTAGTTACTATACAACTGTAATTATTATATAAAGTTCGTTATGTTTCGTATCAAAAATTACGTTTTATAAATAAAATTCATAAAAATATATTTATATATGTACTATTTCAATAAATTATTTTATAATAAAATTAAATTAATTGTAATATATTGGAGGGCATGGAATATGACATTTAAATCAGATATAGAAATAGCGCAGGAATCAAGACCCCTACATATTAGAGAGATCGGTAAAAAATTAGGATTAAGTGAAGATGATTTAGAGCTTTATGGAAAATATAAAGCAAAAATTGATTATAATTTATTAAAAACCCATAAAAGAGATAAAAAAGCTAAGTTAATTTTAACTACAGCAATAAATCCAACTCCAGCAGGAGAAGGAAAAACTACAACAACAATTGGTGTAGCTGATGGGTTACAAAAAATAGGAAAAAATACTATAGTTACTCTTAGAGAACCATCTTTAGGACCAGTGTTTGGAATAAAAGGTGGAGCAGCTGGCGGAGGATATGCTCAAGTTATACCAATGGAAGATATAAATCTACATTTTACAGGAGATTTTCATGCCATAGGAGCCGCAAATAATTTATTGGCAGCTATGATAGATAATCATATACATCAAGGTAATAAATTAAATATTGATCCAAGAACTATAACTTGGAGAAGATGTGTTGATATGAATGATAGACAATTAAGAAATATAGTCTGTGGAATGGGTAGAAAAGTTGATGGTATCGTTAGAGAAGATGGATTCGACATAACTGTAGCATCAGAAGTTATGGCAGCATTTTGTTTAGCAAATAATATAGCTGACTTAAAAGAAAAACTAGGTAATATAATCATAGGTTATACTTATGAGAATACACCTGTAAGAGCTAAAGAGCTTAATGCAAATGGAGCAATGGCAGCTTTATTAAAGGATGCCTTAAAACCTAATTTAGTACAAACATTAGAAGGTACTCCGGCCATAGTTCACGGTGGTCCTTTTGCTAATATAGCTCATGGTTGTAATTCTGTAATAGCTACTAAAATAGGTATGAACTTTGCAGATTATCTTGTTACAGAAGGTGGATTTGGAGCAGATTTAGGAGCGGAAAAATTCTTAGATATAAAATGTAGAATAGCTGATATAAAACCAGATGCAGTAATAATAGTAGTTACTGTTAGAGCATTAAAATATAATGGTGGAGTAGATAAAGCTAACTTAAATGAAACTAATTTAGAAGCCTTAGAAGCAGGTCTTCCAAACTTATTAAAACATGTGGAAAATATAACAGGTGTGTTTAAATTACCTGCAGTTGTTGCTATAAATGAATTCCCTACGGATACAGAGGAAGAAATAAATTTAATAAAAGAAAAATGTAATGACTTAGGTGTAAATGTGGTTTTATCACAAGTTTGGGCAAAAGGTGGAGAAGGCGGAGTTGAGCTTGCAAAAGAAGTTGTAAGACTTTGCGAAGAAGAAAATAATTTTGAATATGCTTACCCACTGGAAAGTACAATAAAAGAAAAAATAAATGCAATAGCAACAAAAATATATGGGGCTGATGGAGTAGATTTTACTAAAGAGGCAGAAAAAGAAATAGCTAATTTAGAGAAATTAGGATACTCTAACCTTCCAATTTGTATGGCAAAAACACAATATTCTTTAACTGATGATCCTTCAAAATTAGGAAGACCTACTAACTTTAGAATTACAGTTAGAAAAATAAATATAAGTGCAGGGGCTGGATTTATTGTAGCTTTAACGGGTGATATAATGAAAATGCCTGGACTACCTAAACTACCAGCAGCTGAAATAATAGATGTAGATGAAAATGGTGTAATATCAGGATTATTCTAATAAATTAGATTAATTTAAATAATATAAAATATAGAAAAGTAGTGATTTTTGAACTGCACCCTGTCAAGTAGACAGTGTAAAAAATAAAAATTAAGCAACTAAGG
>CAMBXR010000118.1 GCA_945871955.1 uncultured Clostridium sp.
AGTGATATAAGTAAAATTGATGATATTATTAATCATATGAAATATATAGCTAATGTGGGTGGAATAGATTGTGTAGGTATTGGAAGTGATTTTGATGGAATAGACTGTCCACTGGAATTTGAAAATGCTTCGAATATGCAATTAATTTATAGTAATATGAAGAAAAGTGGATTTAGTGAAGAAGATATAGAGAAAATTTTCTTTAAAAATGCTCTTAGATTATTTAAAGAATTATTATAAATAAGTAATATGATAAACTAAAAATAATTTGAATATAAGAAGTCTATACTTTAAATAAAATATTGAAGTATGGGCTTTTTGCTTTATATACAATATATAGAAAATCCATAAGACAAGTTGAGTAAAAAATGAAAAATTATTATATAATTAATACTAAAGGAAAAATGAAAATTTTAGAAAAGGTGATTAAATGAAATATTTATTCAATGAAGTTGACTTAAATAAGAAAAAAGAAAAAATTATTAATATATATGAAAATATAATAAAAAATAATAACTATAGATCAAGAGATATACTTTTTTTAGTACCAAATGGAATTACTAAATTAAGTTATATGAGAGACATAAATTTACCCTTTAGTGAGGATTTAAAAATTACTACATACAGTCATTTTGTTCAAAGTGAATTGATAAAATACTGGCCTATAATTGAAGAAAATTGTGAACGAATAAAAAAAGATAAAATAAGCCCTTCTTTTATTTCTCAAAGTTTAAGTGAATATATAATTGAGTCATATATAAAAAAGACAAGAGAAGAAGAAAATTATTTTCAAGATATAGTTGGAACAAATAAAAGTATTTGTAAAAGCATAATGAATAATTTAAGTAAAGCTTGTTTTAATAATATAGATATATATAGTGTGGGGGAGAAAATTTATAATTCTAAAAAAAATAGAAATGATTTAAATAGATACTCTTTTACTCAAATGCAGGAAGTTATGGATTTTTATGTGGAGACTTTGTTATCTAAAGGTATAATTGATAATTCTATTGCAGTATATTTATACAATAATTATTTATTAAATAATGAAGAGTATAAAGCAAGACTAAAAAAAGAATATAAATATTTAATAGTAGATAGTTTGGAAAATGCCAGTGCTTCTGAAGGAAATTTGATTATGGAACTTTTAGATAATATGAAAGATTGCTATATTTTCTATGACAAAAGCAAAGATTATTCTTCATTTAAAAATGTGGATATAAAATATATAGAAGAAAATATACTAAATATATTTTTCAAAGATGAATTTAAAAATTTAGAAGAAATAAATATTAAATCTCTATATAAAGAGAAATCAAAAATAGAGTTAGATGAAAGTGCCCATTTATATGATGAAATGATTGAAAAAGTATCAGATAAAATTTTAGATTTAATAAAAGAAGGAAAAAAATTAAGAGATATAGCTATAATTTCACCTATAAATAACTCCATATTAGATTATAAAATCTGTAATAAATTAAAACAAAATAATATAAAAGTGACTAACACTAAGATAGATAATAAAATTATAGACCATCCATATGCAAATGCTTTAGTAGTTGCTACTTGTATTTTTTATGATTTACAACACCTTATAAAGGAAGAAGAATATATAAATTTTATTGAAATCTTATTACAAATAAATAAGATAAGAGCTATAAAAATATTTAACACTAGACATGAAAATGAAGATTATAAAAACTTAGTTGAATTTATTAAAAATAAGCAAGAAAAGAAATTAAGAATAAGTGAGTTTTTACTTCAATTTTATATAGAAAAAATGCTCAATCTCAAAGATGGTAAGGAAAATGTACATTCTTGTAAAGATATTATAAAACAAGGAGATATTTTCAGTGAAATCTTAGAAGATTTAAATATAGATGAAAAAGAAAAACATGAAATTTTTATAAAATGTTTAAAGGATAATATAAATGAATACTATATGTCTGCAGATATAGAAGATATGAAAAATGAGGATAAGATTATTATTACAACTCCGTATACATATATAAATGCAAATATAAATAGAAAAATACAATTGTGGTTGGATATAGGTAGCAATGTTTGGAATATGAAGATTGAGAAGGATATAGCAAATCCATTAGTTCTGAGAAAATCTTTTAAAGAAAAAGAAATCTATACTGATGAAATAGAAGAAAATTATAAAAGATATTATTTATATAATTTAGTTTACAATTTATTGTTAAATAGTGAAGAAATATATGCATTTAAAAGTGAATATAGTGTAAATGGATTTATGCAGGAAAGTATGATGTACGGCCTTTTATTAAAGCTTTTGGACAAAGGAGATAAAATAAATGGGTAAGATAAATTATAGAGAGGATCAGCTTCCTATTATTAAATATGAAGGTGGGAAAATGGCAGTTCCTGCAGTTCCTGGGGCTGGGAAAACTTTCATAGTTACTAATTTGGTGGCAAAACTCTTAGAAGAAAAAAGACAAGGTAAAGGTAAAATCCTTATTTTAACTTATATGAATAGTGCAGTTAATAACTTCAAAGTAAGGATAAAGAAAATTTTAGAAGAAAAGAATATAGATGAGAGAAATTCCTACGAAGTAATGACTATACATTCTTTGGCTGTAAAGATTATAAAGGAAAAGCCTGAGATAGTTATGTTAAATGAAGATTTTAATATAGCAGATGATTTGCAAAAAACTATGATTCTAAGTGATTGTATAAATAATTTTAAATTAAATGGTGGAGAAAA
>CAMBXR010000119.1 GCA_945871955.1 uncultured Clostridium sp.
ATATGCTTATGTGGAATATGAATTATGATAAATACTACTATATATAAATAGATGGGATATGCTTATTAGTTAGCTGCGGCCTTTTGGCCTTTTGGCCTTTTGGCCTTTTGGCCTTTTGAAGTTTGGCCTTTTGGCCTTTTGAGATTTGGCCTTTTGAAGTTTCATACCCCATTTTGTATGATGTCTATAACTTCAAACTCTGGTAAATTTAGTATATTCATGCCTATTATCTTTCTAACAATTCTGGATTTTCATATATATTTCCTATAACTTCCATAAATTCTGAGACATTATATATAGGCAAATAAAAATCCCCTTTCACATCAATAAAAAACATACCTTTAGAATATATTATTTGTCCTATATGTTCTTTAGTTTTAACTATATCTCCTTCATATATTTCTTTATTGTTTTTATCTTCTAGTCCTGTATATTGCATAACTTCATATATTTGTGGGTGTTTTAATTGCATATCAAAGCTATCTTTACAATTATAAATTGAATTACCATACATTGTTTTACTAACTTTATTCCAACTTCTAAATTTAATATCTCTCATATAGTAACCTCCTTTAATATATTTACCTAAATTATACCATAGTTCTAGTTATAGTTTCATACCCAAAATAAAAAATGTCCGTACATATTGAAAAAAACGTCCGTACAATGTATTATATAGTTAAGAGGTGAATAAAAATGGATAAAAAAAGAGATAGAATTGAATTTAGATGTAGTACAGAATTTAAGTGTAATCTTATGATGTTGGCACAGAAAGAAGGTTTAACTGTTTCTAAACTTATTCTAAAAATTTTAAATGAATATATGGAGGGATTAAATTGAAAGATTTTTATTATTGTAGTAAATGTGGTGAATATCATTCTGAATCTAAATGGGAAGATATTGATTATTATAGTGAATATATTGATGCTTGTTTATTAGAGTATAAAGTTATTAAGTGTACTATATGTGGTACAGAATATGAAGTACTTTTAAATGATTATGAGGAAATAGAAGAATAAAGAGGGATTTCATTGAAGATATTATTAAAAATAAGTACACAAATATGAAAAGTATGCTATACTTTAAGTATAAATAGTCATTAACGACTAGAAGAAAGGGGTTATATTATGCAATTAATAAAAGGTGAAAAGTATAGTAGTAGTTTAAGTGTAGATGTAAAAGGCAATCTATATAAACTTAATAAAATAGTAGTATATGATAACACTGGCGAAATAGTATCTGAAATTGGAGGGCAATTTCAAAGTAGAAAAGTACCAGTTTTAAAAGATGAAATCACTAGAAAATTAAAAGTTAACTATAATGTAAAAGAAAATTACATAGTGAAAAGTGAAAATAGGCTTTATGGAGAAAGTAGTAGATACACTTTATATCTACATAAAGACTTGATCCAACTGCAAGATCCAACTTATAGAAGAAACAATAATAGTATATATGCTAATTATAGAAGTAATTTACATGATGAAATATATTTTATGAAATGTGTAAAGGAAATAGATGCTAAGTTAAGGGATCTAAGATGGAGCCTACATGAAAAGCTGCAAAAGATAAGATCTTATGATTTAAATTCTGAATATCTTCGACAACTTATTTGTGAGTTACAATATTTACAAATACTTATTAGAGAAGAAGAAATATATATTGAAAATTATACAGTGGATAGATTTATAAAAGAAGAACTTGAATAAATGTTAAAAGGTATATTATAATATAAATATAAACAGTCGCAAAAGACTAAACAGAGAACGGTGCCGACCGTTCTCTTTGATTAATAAATAAAAATTACAGGAGGTAAAAAATGAATATATTTGATTATATGGTATCGTTGCAAGATGCTTGTAAAATGTATGATAAAAAACCATCAACTTTAAAAACTCACATTGCACAAGGAACTTTTAAAATAGGGGTAGATGTTAAAAAATTCGGAAATACATGGGTATTTAGAAAAGATTCTTTGGAAGAATACTATAATAAAAAAATAAATTTATAATAAAAAAATATCTGTGATATAATAACATATATCCCTTAGAAATTGGAAAATAATTTTTATTATATTTCCCTAATAATATTATATTTCCCTAATAAAATGTATCATTATAAAAAATGTATCATTATATTTATAGGATGTATGTTTTCCTTATTATTAAAAACTATATAAGAAATGACAACCCAATTAATTAAAATAAAAAAGAGACGTTTTACATCTTCAACACGTAACGTCTCTTTTTTATTTTATCTGTTATAAATGAAAAAGATGGAGATATGTGGTATGTAGTAGAATTAACTAAAAATAATAAAATAGGATATGATTTTGACTTGGAAGAAATAGGTGAAAGAAAGAGAAAAGAATATATAGAAATGCAAGAGTATTTATTAAGTTTGGAAGATGAACAATAAAATAATTCTTTTATTGGAGGTATAGTATGGAAAATAAAACCGAATTAATATGTGATAAATGTGAAGAATTAATTCAAATTTTCAGTGTTACTCAGATTAAAGATAGAGAAGTAGAAATAGTGTTTGTATGCAGTGATTGTGGAGCAACCAAAGTAACTAATAATTATCTATATAAAGATATAAATAATTAAATAAAAATATCATTTTATTGGGAGGTAAAAGATGGAGAATAAAATTGAA